>CAZDJZ010000050.1:0-1864 GCA_964505785.1 uncultured Eubacteriales bacterium | reverse complement strand
TTTTGCGTTTTGCGTTTTGCGTTTCGCGTTTTGCGAATTCACCGGCTCCAAATATTCGCACACTCAAGTTTACACTGATTTGTATTTACGAATCGAATACTACAGGTTTTAAGCGTTTTGCGTTTCGCGTTTTGCATTTTCCGAATTCACCATTCACCATTCACGATTTACGATTTACGATTCACGATTTACGAGACAAAGCAGTCTAAGGTCCTTCGCTTCGCTCAGGATGACATTGAATAAGTTAAGGTCGTCATTTTGCGTTTTGCGTTTCGCGTTTCGCGTTTTGCGTTTCACGTTTCGCGTTTCGCGACATCTCCAACATCAATTCTTCGTATTGTCCAAGCACCGCATCCTTGCTGTAGTATTTCTCAATATACCTCCGCGCGTTTTCTCCCATTTCCCGGCATTTTTCCGCATTCCGCTGCAGGTTTTGAAAGGCCGTTTTTATTCCCTTGATATCATCCGGGTCAACATTCCAGCCTCCGCCCGCTTCCTGTAAAATCCGGGCCACTTCCGAATCATTATCAGTCAAGCCAAGCACTGCCCGGCCCGCTGACATATAGTTATAGAGCTTGGATGGAACCGACAACTGGGTTTTGCTGCGGTCAAGGGGAACCAGGAGCACGTCTGCTGAAGCCAGCATCGCCGGCAGCTGGTCGTAAGGCTGAAAAGGCAGAAATTTTACATTTGTCATACCCAGCTCTTTAGCCTTATCCACCAAATCCGGTTTTTTCATCCCCTCCCCGATTATCGCCAGTAAAAAATTTTTATCCTCTTTGAGCCGCGCTGCTGCTTCAATGACTCTTTTTAATGTCACATAACTGCTTAGCGAAATGGTACCGGAATACATGACCGTAAATTTTTTTTGGAACCCAAAACGGCGTGCAATATAATTGTCCCTGGGGAGGGGTTTAAGAAAATCGGTATCCACCCAATTGGGGACAATATGCAGTTTACCTGGATTCACCTTTTTTTCCAGCAAATTCTGCCGGAATCCTTCACTGATAACCGCAATGGAATCGGCTTGCCGGTAAATCCATTTTTCAAATTTTTGGGCAAGATCGATCGCCCAGGTCTTTCTCAGCAGCCCGGATTCAATCGACAAGTCCGGATGGATATCCTGTACGCTTAAAAGAACACCTGCCTTGTTTTTCGCCCGTGCCCGCCGGCCGATCCACCCAAGCTGCAAAGGCGGCAGCCGAAGAAAAAGGACATCCCCCGGCTTTACTCTTCGCAGGAGATTTACATAGGACCAACCCGTATATACCGTCCAGGCTATAAGCCGGCCGATATGATGAATCGTAAAATTAGTCCGGTAGCGCCGGATCATGGCTCCATTTTCCCTCTGGGTTGCAAAAAGCATCCCTTTATATTCCCTATGCTGAGGAGGGCGGGGAATCGTCGTGATCACCTCAACATCATGCCCCCGATCACTTAAGTAAGATGCCAGCTCTTCCATTAAAATCGGAGCGCTCCCGAATTCAGGAAGATAATACATAGTGTGAATATATACTTTCATCCTCATTTCCCTTTTTAGGTCTGTCTAGGTCTATCTAAGTCCATCTAGGTCTGTCTAAGTCTATCTAGGTCTGTTCAGTCTATTCGGTCTGTTCGGTCTATTCGGTCTGAGCATCCATTCAATTTATTGAAGTCCTTCTTTTCCTTTATCCGGCTTTGGTTTATTTTTGATTTTTGATTTTTGATTTTTGATTTAAAAAAGCCCGCCCCGGCGTCTCACCCGCATGTCATTCCCGAAGCACACACCTGTCATTCCCGGAACGAAGCGACGTCTGAATCTCAAAGTGTACCCTATGTCATTCTGAGGGCTTCACAGAAGCCCGAAGAATCCCAAAGTGCCTCG
>CAZDJZ010000049.1:0-2467 GCA_964505785.1 uncultured Eubacteriales bacterium | reverse complement strand
TGATGAGCGACAATTAAAAATCCCGCTTGGTGACTTTTGAAATTCCCGTTTTTAAATGGGAGATAGTACACTATCCGGACCAAGGAGGCCCGGATGGTAACAGATCAACAAGTGAGGAGATTAATGAAATTGAACATGACGGAGAAAACAAAATCCGCAGCGGCGGCCAAGGCCGGCATGGACGAGAAGACAGCGAGGAAATACCTCCGTATAGGACGTCTGCCGAGCCAAATAAAAAAGCCGCATACCTGGGAGACAAGAAAAGATCCGTTTGCTGACATCTGGATTGAAGCGGAAGGATTTTTAGAGATGAATCCGAGGCTTGAGGCCAAGAGTTTATTTGAACATTTTCAGCGGCAGTATCCGGGACGGTTTGCGGATGGGCAGCTGAGGACTTTTCAGCGGAAGGTGAAGCGCTGGCGTGTGTGCGAAGGCCCGGGAAAAGAAGTTTATTTTCCGCAGAGGCATTTCCCCGGGGACTTAAGCGAATCGGATTTTACCAGCATGAACTCCTTAGGCATAACGATTGCGGGACAGCCCTTTGATCATCTGATCTATCATTTTGTTTTAACTTATTCCAATTGGGAGACGGGATCGATTTGTTTTTCCGAAAGCTTTGAAAGCCTTAGTGCCGGATTGCAGGATGCCTTGTGGACTTTAGGCGGTGTGCCCAAAAGACACCGCACCGACCGGCTGTCCGCAGCCGTGCATAAAGACTGCAATCCGGAGGAATTTACGCAAGGATACCGGATGCTGCTGGATCATTACGGAATAACCGGGTATAAAACTCAAGGGGGGAAAGCCCATGAAAACGGCGACGTGGAGCAGAGCCATAACCGGTTTAAAAAAGCGGTGGAGCAGGCCTTGATTTTACGGGGCAGCCGGGATTTTTCCAGCAGAAAAGAATATGAGAGATTCCTGAGGAAATTATGGACCCAGCTCAATGCGGGCCGAAGAGAACGTCTGGAGGAAGAGGTGAAAGTTTTAAGACGGCTTCCGCAGAAAAGACTGGATGATTTTCGCGTCCTCCGAGTGAGAGTCGGACCCGCCAGCACCATCCGGGTGGCCAAAAACACGTATTCGCTCCACAGCCGCTTGAGGGGAGAAACCGTTAAAGTGAAGCTGTATGCGGACTATTTTGAAGTCTATTATGCGCAGAAGAAGATAGACCGTATCCCCCGGCTTCGGGGCAGAGGGCATCACCATATTCAATACCGGCATATCATCGACAGCCTGGTCCGGAAACCGGGAGCGTTTGAAAATTATCGATACAAAGAAGACCTTTTCCCCACGATCCGGTTCCGCATGGCTTATGATGCTTTATCCGCCGCAAAACCTGCGCGGGCAAGCAGAGAGTACTTGAACATACTCCATCTTGCCGCACGGGAAAGTGAAAAAGGTGTCGATGACGCATTACGCACGCTCTTTATGAAAAACAAACCGATCAATTTTGAGGCGGTTAAGACGCTTCTTAAAGACACCGGTTCTTTTGCCCTGCCGAATGATGTGGATGTCAAAGAACCCGCTCTCAGCGATTATGACGGACTTTTGAAAGATACACGGGATAGTGAGTTCAGTTATGACCGGCCTTGATGAAGAACTGCGGACACATCTGAAAACCCTCCGCCTCTCAGGAATACGCGGTTACTACGGAGAACTCACCCGAACGGCCGAACAAGAAAATATGCCGTATAAAGATTACCTGTTAGAGCTTCTGCTCCGGGAATGCGAGGTCCGATATAATAACCGCATCGCCCGGCTGCTAAAAGCCTCTAAACTTCCGCAGGAGAAAAATCTTGATAATTTTAACCTCAAGCGGCTCCCGCCGAAGCTCCAGCATCAGGTAAAGGCCCTCCTGGATGGATCCTTTGTGGACAGAAGGGAAAATGTTTTGGCCTTCGGGAATCCGGGCAGTGGCAAAACCCACCTTCTCTGCGCTGTCGGGCTTGAGCTTATCCGAAAAAACCGCAGAGTTCTTTATACCACCTGCTCGCTTTTGGTTCAGGAACTCCTCGCGGCCAAACAGCAACTGGAGCTAAACAAGCATCTAAAAAATCTCGGGCGTTTTGATGCGGTTATTATCGATGATTTCGGATATGTCCAGCAGAGCCGCGAGGAAATGGAAGTCCTCTTTACTCTTTTGAACTACCGCTACGAACGCGGCAGCGTTATGGTCACCTCTAATCTTCCTTTTTCCAAATGGGAAACCATCTTTAAGGATCCCATGACCACCGCCGCCGCTGTTGACCGCTTGGTTCATCACAGCATTATCCTGGAGATGAATCTTCCCAGTTATCGAATGGAAGCGGCAAAAATTAAAAAGGCATGACCATGGCTGAGAAGACAAAAGGCGATTCTGAAGCTTCTGAAAGGCTCGTATTTTGGACCGATTCTTCGGAACCGCTGTTATATGGAAAAACGGGAATTTTAAATGTCGTTGAAGGGAATTTTATCTTGACGTTGATCA
>CAZDJZ010000048.1:0-5758 GCA_964505785.1 uncultured Eubacteriales bacterium | reverse complement strand
TAAACCGGACATTTTCATTTTGCTAAAACCGGACATTATCACGTTGCTGGTACAAGATATTAAGGATTGCATCTTAAGCGAAGATGTTGTAATAATAATATCCGGGAGTGATGGATGGCCTATAAGGAAAACGTCCTTTTCAATAAATGCGGTGAGTCTGCCAAAGAACCAACACGCAAAGGTCAATTTATCCAGAGTGTACGTTTATCCATGCTGGTTCATGTTTGCTTGGTGTTTATTCTGGTTTTAACTCAAAGAACACTGCCTGAACGTGAGTTTAATGTTTCTGAAGATATGGATGCGTTTATGCAGGCATACCGGGAAGCCAGTACTGAAATGGATATGAATTCCGTATTTGATAATATGGATGAGGCTTTTAAAAAGATGGGGGGCAAAGGCCTGCTGGGTCTGGATTTGACTCACAAGGAAAAGGTTGAATTCTATAAGCAGCTTTTCCGTGTTATTGCCAAGGGAGATTATTCTGACAGCGGGGGTAATGCTTCCGTTGAATCAATCCTGAAATCTCTGCGCGCGGGCGGAGTTGCATTGGGAGGCGGAGATAAGGTCTTTCCCGGCACAAACGCACCGGAAAACGGCGGACTTCAATTTGAGACGCTGCCTAAGGCCGAACAGGAGACCCTGAAACGTCTCAAACGCTGGGAAGAGCTGGAACGGGAAAATGTAACCATTCAGGGCGGCAAAGTGATTATCGAATCTGAATCCGGATTAAAATATATTCCTACAGATTATTATTTTCGCCCATCACCCTACGAGGCCATTTTGGCCCATGGGCCTGAGTTGTTTTATATTGTAAGCGGATTTCCTTTGATTAATCTGGAAGACAATGCGGCACCGGAATCAGAGGATGAGATTGATCACAATTTGATCCGCCCCCGGTTGTTCAGGGATACGAGATTTGTACTAATAAAAGATACAGCTCCTTCCCATCTGCCGCCGCAGCGTTCGGAATCCCTTAAATCCGGAGGGAAAGAAGTTCTTCGGATAAATGATCAGCGCATCGGGGATATTTTAGACGGATTGATGACATTCAATGAAACCCGGCAGCTCGATTTTTTTGTGGAAAAATACCTGCTGAAATATGATCCTGACAAAGGTGGCCTGCCGCAGCTGACGCACGAATTCATTCATAATAATCTGGCGAACCTGGTCATTGTTTATCATCCTATAGCCGGCGCTTTCGGCTTTATTGAACAGATTTATTTTAACCGGCCTCTGGATGAAATTTTTCATGGATATTTCTTGTCGCACCCGGATTCCAAAACAGCTGTTGAATTTTTATTTACGCTGGCTTCACATATAAATTTTGAAAAGAGAGCGATCCAGTATCTTTTTGATGCATATGAAGAAGCCAGACGTGTTTCCGGGCAAACCTATTATAAAACGGATGTGTATAATAAGAGAGTCAAGGCGTATATTATTAAAAAGATATATGAAGAACTCAGGATGGAGCTTAACAAAAAGGGATACCAGGATCTGGATGATATCCTGTTTGAATACAGTTTTCAGGAGAGACTGATATATGAAACCATCATTGCCAAGGGCGGCCGTGAAAAAATGCAGGGTCTTTATGCCCTTGGTTCCCTGTACTGGGAAGACGAGATGTTTCATCAGGCCCTTGAAACCTGGAAAACCATTGATCCTGCGTATGACAATATGGTTTTCCGAAGAATTAAAGGTGTTTTTTCCTCCTCTGATGATTTAGTGGATATCATTCCCCGAATAAACGGGATTCTTGAATATGACGCCGACAGAGGAAACAAAAAGCTGATGGAGCGGCTGATAAAATATCAGCGCTGGGCAAACCGGATGGAAAGCGGCATGGATTTAATTTGATACTTCCGGCCCGATGATTATCGAGACAGCTCTGTCCGGCGTGAGGATTTTGTGCAGGAAAGCATTGAATTCATCGCGGGAAATATTTTTCATTTCATCGAGAAGAGTGTAAAAAAAAGTGTAATCGAGGTTAGTCATCTCTAAAAAAGAAATGGTTTGCACCCTTTGCATTTTGGTTTCATTCTCTCTGAGAAAGGCAGCGCGGGCATAGTTTTGGACGCTGGTCCACTCCTCTTCAGGGATTCCTTCTGAAAATACTTGTGCCATGAGTTTGTTTAATTCAGCTTGAGCCCTTTCTTTTTTTCCGGTTTCGGTCTCAAGATAAACTTCCATCACACCGCCTTCGCGAAAATAATCCGCACGGGCGTTAATGTTATAAGCAAGTTTTTTTTCTTCACGCAGAGGCCAAAGTTTGGAACCGATTCCTTTACCCAATACATTTTCCATCATATGGGCACAAGCAAAATTATGGGCATTCATCGGCGGAAGCCGGTAAGCCAGTCCTATGAGGGTTTGACGTGTGTCCCTTTTGATAAATTCAGACCGATGTTGAATTTCCGGCAGAATAAATTCAGGGCGGGAAGGCGGTTCTCCAGCGGGGAATTTTGTGAAATATTCATTCAATAATTCAACTATGGTATCCATTTTGAGATCTGAACAGACCACAGCCGTCATGTTGCTGGGCCGAAAGTATTGAGTGAAAAACTGCCGGATGACCTTTTTCTTTATGGCCTTGAGGGATTCTTCGTTTCCATAGATGGAACGGGCATATCGGCTTCCCGGGTAAAGCAGATTGACAGCCGTCTGATGGATTATATTTTCTGAATCATCCTGAACACTTTTTATTTGCCGTTCCATCTGTTCTCTATTATTACTGATACGAATCCCAGAGATAAGGGGATCCTGCATAATTTCAGACAGGACTTTTAAAGATTCTTCTAAATTTTGGGAGAGGCAGGCCATAGAAACCATGGTATAGTCCGGATAACTGGTCATCAAAAGCTGGGTTGCCAGGTCCATGATAGTTTGCGTCTTGGACCTGTCCGGAAGCACTAAAGTCAACCGGGTGGCGAGGTAAGCCAGCCCGGATTTATCCAGGGGTTCGGCGAATTGGCCGCCGGCAATGGAAAATTGCAGTACAGTAATATTGGAAGCGGTGTCCTGAAGATATATCAATGGAATGCCTGTTGCCAGCCGTTCTTTTTTTGCAGGATCGGTTTTGGGCGGTGATTGATCCTGACTTAAGGCGGGGAAAATCAATAAAGCGGCCAGCAAAAGACCTAAGCAGAAGCATACGGCTTTTCTCAAGGTGTCTCCTTTTCTTGCGGGGCAATGCGGACAATCACTTGTTTGCCCTGGCTGAAATAATGCCCGGCAGCGCTGCGGATCTCTGTGGAATTAGTTTTGCGGATGCTTTCCAGATAATTTCCTCTTTCCCCGGATTCGTTCATCAGCATGTAGCGGGCTAAAGAGAAAGCCATCCTCAATCCTGTTTCCTGTCCTGTTTCGGTCGCATATTGGATGCGGTTTTTAGCGCTTTCAAGAAAATCAAAAGCATAAAAGGAAGCCTGACCCATATAATCTTCTTTTGAGTAGTTCAGTTTCGATGCTGTGTTGAAATATCGCTGGAGAAGACTTTCGGTGATATTGAGATGATCCTTTTCCAATCCTAAATAGATAGTCATAATCCCGCCATAACGATATGCGGAGTATCCGATGCGAAGTGATTGCGGGTAGATACGGCGCTCTACCAACGGATGATAAAGCAGAGGATTAACGCCGCGGCCGAATATTTCAACAAGCAGATCCACAAGGTATTGGTCTTCATGATTGTAATCCGGAGCCGGCAGCCCGAAAGCAAGATAAGCTTGCTGAATATCCATGGTCTTTTCGATTTCTACATTTTTTTCAAGTGGAGATGCCATTTCAAATTGAGGGCCGGAAAAATCAATCTTTGGCTCCAGCCCTAAAGTTTTTTTTACCAGATTTTCCATGTCCGGCAATGAAAATTCGCCCACAACCGCCAGGGCTGCATTCGAGCAAACAAAATACTTCTGATAAAATTCCTGTATTTGGCTGACGGTGGCGCCGGCGATTATGTCCTCTTTGCCGATAATGGGCCGCTGATAGGGATGTCCCGGGAAAATGTTTTGATGAATCAAGGCCATGGCCGTCCGGAACGGATCATCCGCGGCTTGATTGATCTCTTCCAAAATAATATCTTTTTCTTTATTTAGGGTGGTTTGAGTCAGCATGAGATGGAAAATAGTGTCTTGAAGGTGCTGCAGTCCGAATTCTGCATATTCAGAAGGGAGTGACAACTCAAATACGGCCAGGTCTCGGCCTGTATGTGCGTTAAAATAGGCTCCATGCCGGCGGATATCCCGGCGAATGGTTTCCGCTGTTCTGGTTTCAGAACCAAAAAACAAAAGCGAATGCTCTAAGATATGCACCAATCCATTGGTTTGATCGGTTTCGTTTTTTGAACCTACGTTAAAAGCCAGAACGATATTGACGAGGGGAAGGCCGGATTTTTCGGAGAGAAACACCTTGAGTCCGTTATCCAATTGGAAATAGCGGCTGTTTTCTTCCTTTTCCTCAGATGCAAAGACACAGAGGGGCAACATAAGAAAAAGGAATCCGGTTAATAATTTAAGGTGCTTGCTTATCATTTTCTTTCCGAATATAGGTTTTTTCAAACTGCTGAATATCAGTTAAGTTACCCATAACTAAAAGTGTATCCCCCGCCTCGATATTAACATTGGGCTGAGGATTGAATACGATATCCTCCCCGGGTTTCTTGATCGCGACAACAATAACATTCGCCCGGCTGCGGAGTTGGCATTCCGTCAAAGAACGGCCGGAAATTTTGGAATCCCTTTTAACGATCAATTGTTCCATGATCAAAGATAATTCCTGCCTGCGGATGATAAGGTCCATGAAATCCACTAACGCGGGACGGATAAGCCCCTGAGCGATTTTAAGTGCACTCAGCTTATAAGGGCTTACGACTTTGTTGGCACCGATTTGCAGGATCTTCTTTTCTCCTTCTTCATCCAGTGCTTTAGCCAAAACAAACAGAGATGGATTTAATAATTTGGAGGTGAATGTCAAGTAAAGGTTATCGGCGTCATCCGGCAGCAGAGCGGCCAAAGCGCGCGCGCGTTTTATTCCGGCTTTGTTTAAAATCTCTTCTTGACCTGAGTCTCCCTGAATGTAGAGACAATGCTGGCTTTGAATGAGATCCTCGATTTTTTTGGGATCAATATCAATAATCACGAAGGGGAGTTTTTCGGATTCAAGCTGCTCCCTGACAATCCGGCCCATCCGGCCGTGGCCGCAAATAATAAAATGGTCTCTAATACTTTCCAGTTTTTTTTGCATAGCTCTTCTCCGCCAGGATGCGTAAAACCCGCCCCCAAAAGCGATTTCCGTGAGTTTGGTGAAGCCAACAATGGCTGTGCCTACGCCGCTGAGTATAATGAAAATGGTAAAAATCTGACCGGCTGCTGAGAGCGGTTGTTTCATTTCCCGGAATCCAACAGTGAAATTGTAATAATGGTCATATACAGTGAATCCAGGATATTCAAGTCTTCAATGATGGAGTATCCAATCGTCCCAGTCAGAACGACCAGAAAAAAGAGAAGCAAGGGTTTCCACATTTAAGCTCATATTACACCAATGACAATTTTCTGACAAGAATCGAGAGAAGCGGTTATAAGTCCCGTATGGCAAGGCATTGTTTTGCAAAATGGAAGAAAAAAGCTGAGCTTGCTGAGCTCGCGTTCATTGAGCTCGTTGCTTTTTTTGTGTTCTTAGCGTTCTTTTTAGTTTATAAAGGACTATCTAAGCTAGTGTACAATCTTGTTCGCAACTTTGATTTATAAAGTGAGCCATCGTAAAC
>CAZDJZ010000047.1:0-6123 GCA_964505785.1 uncultured Eubacteriales bacterium | reverse complement strand
CTGTGAAGCCCTCAGAATGACATAGGGTTCACTTTGAGATTCAGACGTCGCTTCGCTTCGGGAATGACATGCGGGTGAGACGCCGGGGCGGGCTTTTTTTAAATCAAAAATCAAAAATCAAAAATCAAAAATAAACCAAAGCCGGATAAATGTCATATATCATTGTCGTTTTAAGTTTTATCTCAAATCTCAAATCTCAAATCTTAAAACCGCCTCAGAAGCCGGTTATTCTCTTTCATGGCATACCTATAACTGTAAACGCGAGCGCAGCGAGCAAGAACCCAAGCAACCCAAGTAACCCAAGTAACCCTAGTAACGCGAGCGAAGCGAGCCGACTGAACAGACCGAATAGACCGAACAGACCTAGACAGACTTAGATAGACTTGGAAAGACCGGCGGAGCGCGATTGTACTTGAGAATGGTCAGGTTTCCTTATATGATTGGATTTAACAGGCTTGAGGACTATTGTGAAAAAAACAGCCGGACCGGCGAGTGAAGAACTGATTGATTTAATCCGAAGTACCCTGAAGAGCGGGAAAGCTTTCAGGTTTCGAGTGCGTGGAGGCAGCATGATGCCTTTTATTAGGGGAGGCGATGTTATTGCTATATATCCGGAAGGAAACCATGAGATCGGAACCGGAGATATTATTGCTTTTGTATTATCCCAAACAGGAACAATGTTTGTTCATAGAGTGGTTTTAAAGCAAAGGAGATTTTTTCTTACTCGGGGAGATAATTTGGTAAAAGATGACGGCTGGATCTCAGGAAAAAATATACTGGGAAAAGTTGTGCGGGTCGAAAGAAAAGGGAAATCGGTTTTTCTGGGAGTGACCGGTGCGGGAAACAAATTGATCGCTTTGTTCAGTTATACCGGCATACTGCCTTGGCTAACCCTTCCTGTCCGCAAACTGTATCAAAGAGTAAAGGTTTTTCTTTAAATATTATTGACAAAATGGATAGGAATGTTCAATAATACACTATATCAAATGCCAAGGTAGAATGAGTGAGGGTAAAATGAAAAAACGGTGGAATAAGCCTGAATTAACCGTCGTGACCCGGGGAAAATCCAACGAGTGGGTGCTCGGGGATTGCAAGGCTCAATATGGAAACGGCCCGGAGCAATCTGCAACCGGCTGCATGAACGTGACGGGCACGGGTGCCTGCCGCGGCCATTCAAAAACCTAATCGTTTGTAAAAAACGCAATCTATCTTAATTTTCATCACTAATTGGTCGTTTTTTCCGTCCATGTCATTCCCAGAGTGCCAACATATGTCATCCTGAGGAGTGCAGCGACGAAGGATCCCAAGCGGCCTTGTCTGAATAAAATAGGGTTGATTCATTCGGCGAAGCCGTCTAAGATCTCCATCGCCGCTCCGCGGCTCGGGGATGACATAGGGGGGTGCGTTCCTCATGATGATTCGTTTTGACCATTTTTAATTTCTCTTCACTCTTTACTCTTCACTTACTTCACTCTTCACTCAATATAGCCCAATTCTTTAAGCTGGGCGCGGAGATGTCGCCTTTATTCACGGCCAAGTTCCTCCATGATTATTGTCCAGACCCCTTCAGGACCAAAAATGGATTTGCGAATAACATCCCAGCCGCCCAAATAGCCGGCGTTAAAAAGAAATTCGGGTTGAGGGAAACGGGAGGAGTTATCTTCATCTTTGACAACATCGATCACGGGCCTGAAACCATACCGCATAAACGTTTTCTGGGACCACTGATTGAGAGTAAAATCAACAAACGCTTCAGCCGCAGACCGTGTCCCGTGTTTATCCACATAGGCATCAATAACGGCAATAGGATTTTCAATTAGGACCGTAGCCTTTGGAATAAAAAAGGGGATGTTCCGGCCTTGAAGGCGGCGGAGAAAAATTTCATTTTCATATGTGACCAGGGCATCTCCGATACCATTTTCAAAAGCGGTCACTGATGCCCGGCCTGATTTTGCCATCGCCCGGACATTTTTTTGCACGGATTTCAAAAGTTTCCGGGCATAAAACGGGTTTGCCGAACCCTCGCGGGCTTCGCTCATTTTCAAACCGGCACCGTAAATTGAGATGATATCCCACATGGCGCCGCCGGAAGTTTTCGGGCTTGGATAGAGAACGTCAACATTCTTTCGGGCCAGGTCTTCCCAGTCTTTTAGGTTTTTAGGGTTCCCTTCCCGGTAAGCGACAACAACAAGGGAGCGGGTGACATATCCGCCCCCGGTTTTTTGTTTCCAGTCATGGGTGATCAAACCGCATTTGCGCAGGCGATCAATATCTTCCTCAAGGGATAAGGCGGCTATATCCGCCTCAAATCCTTGCTCAATGGCCCGGGATTGGGCGCCGGAAGCGATATATGATTGCTGAATCTTGATGGATTGTCCGGTCTTTTCCATCCACATCTTTTGAAAGGCGGGAATGATTTCCTTTTCATATACTTCCCTGGGCACCGTGTAGGCGCCGAGAGTCAAAGTCACTTCATCCGGTTGTTGGATGGAATCAGAACTGCATGCGGAAAAAATGACAGCAATAACCATTCCAGTCAAAAAAGTTTTTTTCATGATTCCTCCTATGGCACTCTTAAAGCACTCCTTTAACACTCCTATAGTAGTGCAGTGGACGTAAATGTCAAGTATTTTTTCACCGGATAACGCAAACCGCTAAACTTCCATGCCTGTCATTCTGAGGGCGGCGAAGCCGGCCATAAGGACCTTAGACTGCTTCGCCGAATGAGACGGCCCCGATTCCAAGAAACGATGCACTCTAAGATTCCCGTCGCTTCGCTCCGGGAATGACATAGGGACGGACGCTGCGAACGCGAGCGAAGCAAGCAGACCGAACAGACCGAATAGACCTAGACCGACCTAGACAGACTTAGAAAGACCTAGAAAGACCTAGACAGACTAAAAGAACGCGATGAACGCGAGCGCAGCGAGCAAAAGGATGATTCGTTTCATCCTCTCAAAGGGTGAAGAAACGAGCGCCAATATCACCCCCATTTTCATCTGAATTGGTTATTTTATTCCATATAAAAGAGATGGATAATATGGGCGGAAAACGAAAGGAGGAAAGGGTTAGGATTTCAGTGTGGAAATTCCCCTCCTTAAAGTAAATCTTCAGATATTGAATTGAATTTTTCCTTTAAATTACAAATTTCTGGTAAAATAGCCACCGGCGGTAGCCTGCCGAAAATGAATTCAACCCTGGTTTTAGGGCTGGCGGCGGCGTTGCTTGCCGCTCCAGCCCTGATAAAACATGTCATTCCCTGAGCGGAGGGAATATCAGACGGCGATTGCATGACGAGACGGTATCGATATTCGTTAAGCGATGCAGTCTAAGATCCCCACGGGCTGCCGGCGCAGCCCTGGGGATGACATATTAATGGCCGGCGCAGCCCTGGGGATGACATATTAATGGCCGGCAAAGCCCTGGGGATAACATACGGGGCTGCCTGCCGCAGCCCTGAGGATAACGTATTATTGGCTTGTGCATCCTTCGGCCGCTCACAATGACGCGGGTTACATAAAATGAAACGAAAAAAAATTTTGATATCCGCTTATGCCTTCAATCCGAGCGGTTCTCTGCAGCTGCATCCTGGTGAAGACCTGGTTGGATGGAATCTGACCGAACAAATTAACCGCAGGCATGAAGTATGGGTGATCACTCATTCCTATAACCGGGACGCAGTGGTGGAAGCCTTATCTGAAGGCATGATGCAGGGCACATTTATCCGCTTCATTAACCTTCCCCGGTGGATGCGATTGATGTATAAAATCGAATTCGCCCAGAGGATTTATTATTATTTATGGCAGATAAAGGCCTGGAGAGTTGCGCGCAATCTTCATAAGCAAATTCACTTTGATGCCGCTCATCACATCACATTCGGAAATGATTGGATCCCCAGTTTTATCGGCGCCTTTTTGCCGGTGCCTTTCATCTGGGGACCGGTTGGAGGCGGACAAAAAACACCGAAGCCGCTGAAAAGCGAATATACCCTGGGAGGAAAACTATCCGAATTCGGGAGGGAGGCCGCCCAGTGGGTGGGGCGCCGCTTGTGGACCCGGCGGCGTTGCGCCAAACGAGCTGGAGCGATTTTGGTTTGTAACCGGGAAACACGGGAAAAAATCCCCAAAAAGTACCGGGAAAAGGTGATTTATTTTCCTGTCAATGGTATGTCCAAGGAGGACGTCGGCCCGGCGCCGAGGAAGCGGGGTATGAAGAGGCCGTTCCGGATCATGACGGCCGGGCGCTTGCACAGATTGAAGGGATTTGCTTTAGCTGTTTCCGCCTTTCATATTTTTGCACAAAAAAATCCTGGGGCTGAATTTGAAATAATAGGAGAAGGCCCGGAACAAAAGGCCTTGGAAAACTTGATTCATGATTTTGGAGTTGAAGAAAAGGTTAAAATTATCCCTTGGATGAAGCGGAGTGAATTGCTGAAAAAAATGCGGCGCTGTGACGTCTTTATTTTTCCCAGTTTCCGGGACGGAGGAGGGGCGGTTATCGTTGAAGCCATGGCGCGGGGCCGCCCGGTTGTCGGTTTGGATGTGGCTGGAACAGGCTTTCATATCGACCGTAAATGGGGAATTAAGGTCAAAGCAGGTGAGCCAGCGAAATCGGCGGATAGCCTGGCCCGGGCCTTGGATCTGCTTTACCGGGATGAGGAGCGGCGGCTGAAGATGGGGAAAGCCGCCCGGGAACGTGTGCTTGAATATTATGTTTGGGACCGGCTGGGAGAGAGGATGGAGCGCATATATCAAGATGCTTTGTTATCTCAAAAATCAAAAATCAAAAATAAACCAAAGCCGACGATTCACGACTCACGATTTACAAACCTTATATAAAATAAAAATAGTAGGATGATCATAATACTCTGGCTGATGATTTGGGGAGGGATGTTCTCCGGGATTTACAATGTGACCAGTGGAATGTTCTTAAATCCTTTGGCGATGTTTCAGGGGTTGCGGGCATTTTTGCCGGTATTAGCCCTGTACATAGTCGTAATTTTCATGCTGCTGGCTCGTGTAAAAGTTCCGACCCTTACTAATCCCGCCGGTCTTTTTTTTTATTATGCCTTTGTCGGGATGGCTGTTTCCTTTTTCTCCCCTCAAAAACAGACTGCGCTCTATTGGGGCGGGGTTTATCTTTCTCCAGTTCTTTTAACCTGGTTCGTGGTGCAGAAAGAAAAAGCTCTGGATGTTTTAAAGCATGTGATCAATGTTAATTATATCTTATGCGGTGTGGTTTTTTTGAGCTTACTTCCTCCCGCGATAAGCCATGGTATTTCCGGTCCTTATCGAATGATGTTTTATGAACTGCCCTTTGGAATTGGTCAAATACGCGCCAATGGCGCAGGCCGGTTCGCCCTGATTATTTTGATCATTTCCATTGTCAGGATCATCCTGAAGAGGGATCTGAAACGGTTTGTCTGGCTTATCCCGGCTGCTTTGGCACTATTCCTCTTGATTCAGAGCCAGTCCCGCACGGCATTGCTGGGTTTGGGTGTGGCAGGGATCCTGCTGGTGCATATGCTGGGATTACGGTGGCAATTACTTTTATTAATTCCAGTTTTGTCCTACATTCTCTATGTCGTGGGATACAGAATCCGTGCTGAAGAGAGTTTGAATCAGTTGGTAAATCTTACCGGAAGAGAGATGACATGGCAGCAGGCTTTTGCTCGAATTAAACAATCACCTTTTTTGGGATGGGGATTTCATTCGGACCGCATTCTTTTGGATTCTCAGCACATTCATAATTCTTATGTGCATGCCATGATGCATGGAGGAATTATCGGACTGTTTTTTTTTACTGCGGCTGTTGTCAGTATTTGGTATGTGTTGTTGAAAAACCGGATTTTAAAGCGGATCCGCTCAGGACAATTGGAAAGAGATATGGTTTTAATTGAATCCGTTCTGATCGTCGGCTTTCTGACCGCCCGCAGTTTTTTCGAATCAACGGCAGCTTTTTTCGGTGTTGACCTGCTTTTATTCGTCCCGGCTGCCGGATATATTTATTTTTATTGTCAAAGTCATGCTGAAGCACCGGAAAACGCAAAACGCAAAATGACGACCTATACTTATTCAATGTCATCCTGAGCGAAGCGAAGGACCTTAGACTGCTTTGTCTCGT
>CAZDJZ010000046.1:0-9411 GCA_964505785.1 uncultured Eubacteriales bacterium | reverse complement strand
GCTCAGGATGACATTGAATTAGATAAGGTCGTCATTTTGCGTTTCGCGTTTTACGGTTTGCGGTTTGATTTAAAAAATATGCCGGATGACCAGGAATCCGCCCACCAGCAGGACAAAGAACAATACCGCCAGAATATTAAAATACTTGTCAATAAATTCTTTGATCCCCGGTCCGAATTTTCTAAATAATCCAGCGATAGCGAAGAAACGCAATGACCGGCTTATGGAGGAGGCGAGGACAAATAAGAAAAAGTTGAGCTGGAATACACCAGAAGCGATAGTGAATATTTTATATGGAATAGGTGTGAACCCGGCCATAAAAACATACCAGAAACCGCTGGCCTGATAATGTGCCAGCACATTTTGAAACGCCTCGGGAGAAAATCCGGGGATGTATTTGAAAAAGAAGGTATCCACCGATTCCCAAAGACCCAGCCCGATGCCATACCCGAGCATGCCGCCGAGCACGGATGCGATAGATGTGATGAAAGCAAACCGCCAGGACTTTTTGATTTTTCCTAAACACATGGCGATTAAGAGCGGGTCCGGAGGAATGGGGAAGAAAGAACTTTCCGCAAATGCCAGTAAAAATAAAGCGGCCGGCCCATAAGGCGTTTCCGCCCAGTGCAGCACCCAATCGTAGAGGCGTCTAAGCCATTTCATCTTGCAATCCGTTCAGATAGGAATCGAGGCCGGACGAAGTGAGCCAGTTATAGTCTGTCAGGTCGCGGTGGAGTGGTGTGACCGTGATGTATCCTTCTTCGATGATGCGGACATCACTGTTCTTGTCCCCCATAGCTTTCGGGTGACCGGTTCCGATCCAGTAGTAATCCCGCTGCCTGGGATCTTTTTTGACAACAATTTCAGGATTATAGCGTTTTTCCCCCAGTTTAGCTGTTTTTATTCCTTTTATAGGGGGCGGAGGAATATTGATATTCAGACTAATACCCTGGGGCAGCTTATTTTTTAATAAACGCTTGGCCAGGCTTTTGGCAAAACGGGAGGCCATATCAAAGTGACAGGTACCGTCCTTATCCGGCAAGCAGGAGAGGGCGACCGAAGTGATCTGGAGAAAGGTTCCCTGAACGGCCCCGGCGACAGTCCCGGAATAAGAAATATCTTGCTGCCCAAGGTTAGGACCCGGATTGATTCCTGATAAAATAAGGTCGGGTTTGCGGGGGAGAAGTTTTTGCAGCGCCAAGTAAATGCAGTCAGCAGGGGTTCCATCGACCGCATAAACTTTTTCTGATGCAGGTTTGACTCTAAGAGGATGATGGAGCGTCAAGGCAAGGGAGGTGGCGCTGCGTTCCCGGTCAGGGGCTATGATATAAACATCGCCCAAATCAGAAACCGATTTTTCGAGAATTTGAATACCTTCGGCAAAAAATCCATCGTCGTTAGTCAGAAGTATAAGTGGCTTCATAGTCATTCCAGTCTTTTTTTTAAAAAAGGATTTTAACACAAATGCGGCCCTGCGGAAACCCGAAAATGTAATCACCCCATGTCATTCCCGGAATGATGTGACGGGAATCTTAGGCTGCCTCGACAGATAAGACATTTCTCTCCATAATATAATTCAAGCGTGCCTCATTGTCCTGCAGCCGAAAGCAGAGCCAGCATTTCTTCCGGGTTATGAACCGGACGCTGACAGGAATAGTTTGTGCAAACATAGGCGGCGGCCCGGCCTTCCGGCGGGTAGTCTTTGGTGAAGGGCGCCAGTTTATTGATCTTTTCGGCTTTTTTGCCGGGCGGAACATAAATAACAGCGGCATGTGGAATAAAGGCGCGGTGCAGGGTCTGCGCCAGTTTCCGGGTATCGACGGCACCGGGATCTCCGGTGATGATGACTTCGCGAGAGGGGCTGAGGGCGAAATCCAGCGCCTGTAAAAGGAAACTGAAGCCGGTGGGAAAACGCCGGACATCCGGGGAAGCGGCCCGGGCAATCCGGGCGGCTTTGGTCTCCAGTCCCGGATTTCCCGTGATCCGTCCCAGCCGCAGAAGATTCAGCATGGCCGCGGATTGACCGGAGGGCACAGCGCCGTCATGATAGCTCTTCCGGTCCAAACCAGGAAAATCAGGCCGGGGCTCCGAGAAAGCCAAAGAGCCGGTGTGTTCATCCCATAACTTATCAAGCATGATATGATTGAGGCGGGATGCTTTTTCCAGATAATCCGGCTCCCAAGTGGATGCATAAAGTTCGAGCAGTCCCCAGATGAAAAAGGCATAATCATCCAGAAAGCCGGATATGGCGGCTTCCCCGTCGCGATAGCGGTGAAGCAGTTCATTATCCGGTTTCCGGAGCTTGTCCCAAATAAATGCGGCGGCCTTTGCGGCGGCATCCAGATAATCGGAGCGGTCCAGAACCCGGCCCGCTTTCGCCAGCGCGGCGATCATCAGCCCGTTCCAATCGGTCAGAATTTTATCATCCCGCAGCGGCCGCGGGCGTTTTTCCCGGATGCGGAAGAGCTTCATTCGAATGGGCTCAAACCGCTGATCGAATTCCCTTTCTTCCAGACCGAGGCGGGCGGCCGTATCCGCCGCCGTCCGGTTCAGATAAAGAAGGTTTTCCTCCCGGTTTTCCTCGCCGGCCTCCGGGATGAAATTCCCGTCCCGGGCCAGGGGATAGGCCCTGATTAGAAAATCCATTTCTTCGGAAGACAGGGCATTTTCCAGTTCCTGCCAGGTCCAGGTGTAAAACCGGCCTTCCCGGCCCTCACTGTCGGCGTCTTCGGCGGAGTAAAATCCGCCTTCGGGTGATGTCATATCCCGCAGCACATATGCGCAGATATCCTCGGCGGTTTTACGGTGACGGTAGGCCTGAGTCATTTGGAATGTTTCCAAATAAGCCATCGTCAATAAGGCCTGGTCATAAAGCATTTTCTCAAAGTGAGGCAGTATCCAGCGGGCATCCGTAGAATATCGGTGAAATCCGTAACCGATATGGTCGAAGATTCCCCCGGCCTGCATCCGGCGGCAGGTTGAATCGGCCATCGACCGGGCCCGGTCCTCATTCTTCCGGCTCCCGTACCGCAGCAGAAAACCGATATTATGCGGAGTTGGAAATTTGGGAGCGCCCCCGAATCCGCCATATTCGGCATCAAAGCTTGCAGCTAATGCCTGAAAAGCGCGGTCCAGTATTCCTGACTGCAGGTCCTCTTCCATATCCGGCCTGTCCGGCGGCTGTATGGCCTCTATAATCTGCCGGCCGGATTGAAGGACATCATTTCGCCTCTGTGTCCAGATATCTTGAATTTTTGGAATCAATTCCATCAACCCGGTCTGTCCGAAGCGGCTGATTTTGGGAAGGTAGGTGGCGGCGAAAAAAGGTGTTTTATCCGGGGTTAAAAAGATCGTCATAGGCCAACCGCCGCGGCCGGTCATCATCTGGCAGATGGTCATGAAATAGTTGTCCAGATCCGGCCGCTCCTCCCGGTCCACTTTAACCGGAATAAAGACCTGATTGATCAAAGCCGCGGCTTCCGGATCTTCGAATGACTCTTGCTCCATGACATGACACCAGTGGCATGTGGAATATCCGATGGATAAAAAAACCGGCTTATCCTGTTTACGGGCGGCTTCAAACGCTTCGTCTCCCCAGGGATACCAGTTCACTGGATTATAGGCATGCTGCAGGAGATAAGGGCTCTTTTCATGGATCAGCCTGTTGGTTTTTTCGTCTTTCATGTGTCCTCACATTATGTTTTTGTACTTCTGATAACAACAAATGAACCCTTCCCGAATCCGGCATGAACGGCATCGGACGGCTCTCCTGGAATAAGGACCTGCCGGGTTTGATGCGTTTTAAAGCCGGCTTTTTGCAGAAGGTCCAGCATCTCAGCTGTGGATACGAAAACCGCCTGCCGGTAAAAACGGCTTTTTTGGCGCTTGTTCTGATATTTTTGTCCCAGTTCACTGTCTTTGTCGATAAATCCTAATAGAACATATCCGTCTTGTTTCAGAACACGGTGAGCTTCTGATAAGGATTGGGGAATATCATCGACAAAACATATCGTGGTCACCATCAGAACTAAATCGAATTCTTCGTCTGAAAAGGGAAGGTTTTCCGCTATGCCCTGGGATACTTCAATTCCTCTTTGCTCCGCTTTTTCCGCCATTTTGGGAGACGGCTCCACCCCAAACTTGATATTTAATGGAGCGGCAAACCGCCCTGTTCCTACGCCGATTTCCAAGCCTTTATCAAAGTGAGGCATAAGTTCCCAAACGGCCTTAAGCTCGGCTCTATATAGGTCCCGGTTCCGCTCAAACCAATTCTCATATTCTCCGGCATATTTTTCAAACGGCTTGATCTTCGGCATGACTTATTTTAAGGTATCAGGACTCATGTGATTAGGCAAATGAATTATTGCGGCGCATCTTGTCATTTCCTCCCTTATTATTAAAAATCTGCTTGAAAAAATTTAAAATAATTTCAATATAAATAAATTTGGATATAATTAGAAAAAGACTAAAATAGAATAAAGGAAACAAACATGAAAATATTAGTCGTATACGATTCACATTTCAATAACACCAAGGTAATAGCCGAAAAGATTGCCGAAGCCCTGGCGGAAAGCCAGGACGTTTCTATTTACCGGTCCGGAGATGTGAAGCTGGAACAATTGACGGGATTAGATATTTTGGTGGCCGGCTCGCCCACTCAAAAAGCCAGGCCCACGCAGGATATTAAAACATTTTTAGACAATATCCCCCGAGGCGCTTTAAAAGGCGTTAAAGCCGCGGCTTTCGATACCCGGATTTCCATTGATAATACACATTCGGCCGCACTGAGGTGGTTTGTCAAAATATTCGGATATGCAGCTGAAACCATTGCCGGCAAGCTGAAAAGAAAAGGATGCAAGATGATACTTCCGCCGGAAGGCTTCATTGTCCAAGGAACAAAGGGCCCCCTGAAGCAGGGAGAGGTTGAACGCGCGGCGGAGTGGGCAAAAAAAATTCTTTCAGTGGCCTCTTAAAACCACCTGATGTTATTGACCTGGGCGGGATCGCCGGGAAGGAGTAAACTGTGAAAGAACGAACGATTCCTCAAATGTTTGAAGACAGTGTCGCCAGGTACGGGGACAATGTCTATCTTTGGGAAAAAAAGAGTGACAAGTATGAAGGGCTGACTTATTCCGGGTTGCGGGATCTGGTCTATCCTTTTGCCGCAGGATTGATGAGCCTGGGCATTGAAAAAGGGGACCGGGTGGCTCTGATTTCGGAAGGACGCAATGACTGGGTAATGAGCGAACTGGGCATCCTCTATGCCGGGGCTGTCAATGTGCCGATTTCGGTTAAAGTCAATGAACTGCGTGATCTAACTTTCAGATTGGCACATTCGGGCTGCAAGATGGCAATTGTATCCGGATCCCAGGCAAATAAGCTGCGCGACGTCAAAAAAGACCTGGCGGATTTGGAGATGATCATCTTTCTGGATAAACCGGACTCTCTGGATGCGGATGAAATTTTCCGGGATGAGATTTTATCCAGGGGAGAGGATTACCTTCGTGCCGCTCGAGAGACCTTTGAAAGCCGCTGGTCTACCTTGAAAGAATCCGATTACGCCAATCTTTGTTATACATCCGGGACGACGGCTGACCCTAAAGGTATTATTCTGACCCACCGGAATTATACGGCCAATGTGGAGCAATCAAATTCCCTGGTTAAATGTGATGAAAATGATGTCACTCTTCTAATTCTGCCCTGGGACCACGCTTTTGCCCATACCTGCGGTATTTATACCATGATGAGAAACGGTGCCAGTCTGGCTGCTGTGCAGCCGGGGAAAACACCGATGGAGACACTCCGCCATATTCCCGTCAATATCAAAGAAATCAAACCGACGCTTTTATTAAGTGTTCCGGCTTTGGCTAAAAGCTTCCGCAGGAATATTGAAAACGGAGTCAGACAGAAAGGACCTAAAGTGGATGGCCTTTTTCAGCGGGCACTCAGGACCGCCTATCAATATAACCGGGAAGGATGGAATAAGGGTCAGGGATGGGACCGGATGAAAAAACCGGTGCTGTCGCTTTATGACACATTGATTTTCAAAAAAATACGAGAAAATTTCGGTGGACGGATGAAGTTTTTTATCGGCGGCGGCGCCCTTTTGGATATCGAAATGCAAAGATTTTTCTACGCAATAGGTATGCCTATGTTCCAAGGTTACGGCTTAACCGAAGCGGCCCCGGTTATATCTTCCAATTCCAAAGAAAATCATAAGCTTGGAACCTCAGGTGTTATAGCAGCGGGGATGGAAGTCCGCATTCTGGATGAGGATGAAAAAGAACAGCCGCTGGGTGAAAAAGGTGAAATCTGTGTGCGCGGGGAAAACGTGATGGCGGGTTATTGGCATAATGAAAAAGCCACTTCGGAAACCCTTCGGGATGGGTGGCTCCACACCGGAGACCTCGGCTATATGGATGAGGACGGGTTCCTCTATGTTTTAGGACGGGAAAAAAGCCTGCTTATCGGCAATGACGGAGAAAAGTACAGTCCGGAAGCCATAGAGGAAGCTCTGACGGAACATTCTCCTTTTATTGAACAGATTATGCTGTATAATGACCAGTCTCCATACACGACAGCTCTCCTGGTGTCAAATACCGCAGAAATCAAGCATTGGGCCGATTCTAAGGGTGTTCAATTAAACTCCAAGGAAGGTCAGGATGCTGTTTTGAAAAGAATGGAGGAGGAAATTGCTGGTTTTAAACCGGGAGGAGAAAAAGAGGATATGTTCCCGCAGCGCTGGCTGCCCACTGCGATCGGTGTTCTCGGTGAAGGTTTTACGGAGGAAAACCGGTTCCTTAATTCCACTATGAAGATGGTGCGGCCACGGATCACGGAATTCTATCAAAACCGCATCGATTATATGTACACGCCTGAGGGAAAAAATATCTGCAATCCCCAGAACCGGACGATCGTATCCCGGCTGAAATCAGAATGACTTGACTGTTTTTACTCTATCTTCCGTGTTAAATGATGAATGTTTGCTTCTTCTGTATTATCAAATGATGCTGGTCTCTGGCCGCTGGGATCGAAATGAATTTCGGCTTCATTGTCTGAGATGAATCGTAATATCCCAAAGGTCGTGGTCCATTCTGACCCTGGAACACCGCACTCACCGACACAGAGGTCGATGGCGTAAGGTTCATTCGAAATGTCGAGTTTGTATTGGCCTTTATGTGTCACTCCGGTGCCGTCCGGATGAATTTCGGTTAAAATATAGGTGTTGTCAGCTTTAAATTCCGCTTCTCCCTTGCCTTTTCCGAATTTATCGGCTACTGACCATTTGCCTATGAGTTTGTCCGCTGGATCGTCTTGCACGCTGCCCATACACATAATAACGGCTAAAAAAACACCAAAAATTAATACGGCTTTTTTCATGATGATGACCTTCTCCCTCTAATAAAATATTTAACGCAGAAGTATATCAATAATTTTCAGCTTTCCGCAATAAATTTCTTTCCAGCTTCTTTTGATGCCTTAACGCAGCACACCCCGATGAACCGCCGGATCATGGGTGAAGTTATTGCTTGTCGATCCGAAAGCCATTATCTCCCCTGTGCTTCATATCTGCGGAAATCTCGGTTCGTGAATAATCCAGGTTTGTTATCGTCTAAGTTTCATCAAATCTCAGGAGAAAAAATCAAGCAAGTTTTATTTTCAAAATACAGCTTTAGGGGCAGGAGACAAAAAAAAAGGAAATCGGGACGGGCGGATTTGAACCGCCGACCCCACGCACCCCAAGCGTGTGCGCTACCAGGCTGCGCCACGTCCCGATAAAGATGGTCATTATTATAGCAAAATCACATGAAATTACAATCATAGATTATTGGGTAAACCGCAAAACGAAAAACGCTTAAAACCATGAAACGGAATAGTCAGTCATCCTGAGGAGCAAAGCAAATGATCTCAAGCTGCATCGCTCTTCCCTTTGTCATCCTGTTTATCTCAAATCTTAAAACTTAGAAAAAAATCGAAGCAGATTAAAACGAACAAGGATGCACTGTCCTTACTGAATAGTCTGAACTGACCGAATAGACATAGACAGACTTAGATTGAATGGATGAACGTGTGCAGGTTTGCCGAAGCACTCTAAGATCCCCACGGCCGCTGGACGCGGCCTGGGGATGACACATGTATGCTGCCGCTGGCCTCAGGATGACGGTTTCGCTGTCACTTCTCCAGGCGGCTGGCGATTTCGGCTAATTGTTCCTTGACCTGGAATAGGAGTTTTTTCAGCCGGTCGGGATGGACAGGTTCAGCTCCTTTTATCTTGAATTCTCTTTCGATTTTTCGTTTGGCACCAGCCAGAGTCATCCCTTCATTATCCAGTAATTCTTTCAGGCGGATTATAATATCGAGATCTCGTTTCCGGAATATTTTTTGGTCCTTGCTTGTGTGTCCGGAATTGAGGAAAAATAATTCTCTTTCCCAAATTTCGACTGTTTTTGGAGTGATATTTGCAAGACGGCTGATTTCAGCAAGGGAGTAAACCAATTTTTCTCTTGTTTTTCGTTCAGCCATAGTCTATTGATCTTCCAATTTTTCCCGCAGCCCGGAATAACTGATAATACTTATCAACCTGGTCAAGCTAACATTAACATGGAAAATCATGCCCGTCAATATCGGGATAGGAGCGTCCTGCTTTGCGGCTCCAGGATTCGTAATAAAGGGGAATTCTGTTATAATTTCTAAAGAAGATGAATTCAGAAAAACAGAACCGTTCCGAACAGACTCCCCTGGCTGAAAGAATGCGCCCCAAGACCTTGGAAGAATTCAGGGGGCAAACCCATCTGATCGGAAAAGGAAAGATACTTACGCGGCTTTTGGAAACAAAAAAGCTGATTTCCTTGATTTTCTGGGGTCCTCCCGGCTCGGGAAAAACCACCCTGGGGTATATCCTGGCTAATCTTTTTGATTATCCCTTTCAATTTTTCAGCGCTGTCCTTTCCAGTGTTAAGGAAATAAAAAATGTGATGGAAAGGGCGGAAAAACATAAACGGCTTTACGGTCAGCCCACCATTATTTTTATTGATGAAATCCATCGTTTCAACAAAGCACAGCAAGCCGCTTTTCTTCCTTATGTGGAGAAGGGCGATATATTGCTGTTTGGATCCACCACGGAAAATCCTTCCTTTGAAATCATTGCTCCGCTTTTATCCCGGACACGGGTTTTGGAGCTGAAAGCCCTGGATGAGGATATCCTGCAAACCATTGCCAAAAATGCCCTTGAGGATGAAAAACGCGGATTGGGGAAAGAAAATAAAACGATTTCACGGGAAGGATTGGATGCGATAATCCAATACGCGGACGGCGACGCCCGGCGCCGCGGTGCGGTCGAATTCGTCGCGATCCTGCAACACCCATCCGGCCTCGGTCAGCAGCCGGTCGATCTTCCGTCGTGCGAGCTGT
>CAZDJZ010000045.1:0-10125 GCA_964505785.1 uncultured Eubacteriales bacterium | reverse complement strand
ATTAACCGGAAATTTTTACTTTGCTAAAACCGGAAATTATCACGTTGCTGCTACAGGTTATTCCCTTTTTAAATCATTAAACAAGCGATCTTTGGATATTAACCTGGATTATTCACGGGCCGGGGAGCTCAGCGGCGGCGGAATCTTAAACGCCTTCTTCTGGAGAGACGGAACCGTTTCATTAAGCGAAGCAGTCTAAAATCCTTACGGCCTGCATCCGCAGGCCTCAGGATGACCCTGGCGGATCATTTTCAAACTAATTATCCAGGTTAATTCAACTCCGCCTCAGCCTGACCCGGACAGGCGACCCCAGAAAATCAAAATTATCCCGGATAATCCGGGTTAAGTGCTTTTCATATGCCGGAGCCATGGAGCTCTGGGAATGTGTAAATAAAAGAAACGTCGGCGGCAGAACATCCTTCTGCACCATATACCGGATTTTCAATGGCTCCCCTTTTCGGTTAATGGGGGGATGCCGCTGGTTAACCCATGCAAGAAATTCGTTCAGCTTGGACGTTGGAACCTTGTTGGCGGCTTTCTGATAGATATCCTCCGCAATATCCAATAATTTCCCGACTCTTTTCCCAATTACTGCGGAAATGAATATTAAAGGGGCATAAGAAACAAATTCCATTCTAGCGGCGATCCAAGCGCGGAAATCATTATAATTTTTTTCTTTTTCCGGGATCAGATCCCATTTGTTCAAAGCCAGAATCAAAGGTTTCCCTGATTCATGGGCTAAATGGGCGATAGCCAAATCCTGACGCGTAGGAAATTGAGTGGCGTCCATAATCTGAATGATAACATCAGCCCGCCGGATGTCTTTTTTGGCCTTGATAATTCCGGCTTTCTCCCGTTTATCTCTGGTCCGGCTTAATTTACGAATACCCGCTGTGTCCACCAGGCAATAAGTCCGCTGATTGCGGCGAATAAAAGTATCCACGCTGTCGCGGGTGGTCCCGGGCAGTTCACTCACAATCTGTTGGCTCCGTCCCGATAACAGGTTGACCAGGGAAGATTTCCCGACATTTATGCGGCCGATGACGGCAATTTTCAGAACCTGTGTTTCTTCCTCAGGGATATTTTCCGGAAGCATGTCGTATATCTTTTTTTCCAACACATCAAGGTCCCGCTTATGTTCCGCTGATATGGGAATGACGGATTCATGCCCAAGCCGGTAAAAATCTCCCAATTTAGCTTCCGCTTCTTTAGAATCAACTTTATTCACCACAACAATGATGGGTTTGTTAAGCTTTCGCAAAGAAAAAAAGAGCGCCTGCTCGGCGGGGAGCAGTCCTTTATGGTAATCCAAAATAAATAATAAAATATCCGCTTCCCGGGACACTTCCCATACTTTTTCTCTTACTAAGCCGGAAAACGGATCGTCCGCATCCTGGAAAAACCCGCCGGTATCCGTAAGGATGCATGGCTTATCCTCAATCACACATATGGATGAAACCGCATCCCGGGTCATGCCTGGGAGGGAATGGACCAAGGATTTCTTTGTGTTCAGAAGGCGATTGAAAAGAGTGGACTTCCCCACATTGGGAAACCCGACTATGGCGACACGGAGAAGTTTTTTCATAGAGATACGTTAATTAATTTTCAGTGATCAGGTCAAACCGCGGCAGCAGCGGCCTCCGCAAGTCAATATGCCCGGCCAGGGTCTCTCTCTCGGCTCCATTGATAAGAATAAAAACCCGTTTGATGGAATCAAAATTAGAAGTAAGCGTGTTAACGATGGAAAAGACAGTGGCTGTCTCAGCCGCTGAACCTGATGGATGCTCATTCCCCAGTTCTCTGGAAAAATCAACATAGGCGATCCCTTGTTTTGTAATATAGATTTCGCGCAGTTTCGTCCCTTCAGGAAAAGGAGACAGCCCCTCTTTATCGGGTCCGGATAACAGCTCCTGCATGGTTTGACGGGCTTGAAAAATATCAGATATATCCGCCCAAATCGTACGCTCTTCAGGATGGAGGCGGTTATCTCTTTCGGACAAAAAGAATAATTTCACAATCCGGGTTTCCCTGGGTTCTGCTTGCGTTTCCTCCGGCTCTGATGTTTTTTGGGACTGCGGCTCCTGAATTTTTTCTCCGCCTCCGCTGAAAAACACGATCAGCAGCACGATAAAAATAACAAAAAGTCCGGCTAAAACAGCTGCTTGTTTGGTTTCCATGATCACTCACTGTCCGGAGTAGGAATTGAGAAAATCGACGATGCCCCGGTAAATGGCTCTGGCGACATTCATTTGGAATTCATCATCCACTAGCTTTTTTTCTTCTTCCGGGTTGGAAATGAACGCAACTTCCACCAGAACCGCAGGGCAGGCCACCCCGGTCAGGACTTTAAAAGGAGCTTGCTTGATGCCCCGGTTCTTAGTGCCGAGGAGGGCGTTGAGCTCTTCCTGAATTCGCTCGGCCAAATCACTGCTTTGCTGAAGATAGGCTGACTGGGCCATATCCCAAAGAATCATTTTAATGTCATCTTCATTGTCTATTCCTTCAATCTGCTCCATTTCCGATGAATTGTTTTCCAAATAAGCAATGCGCCGGGCTTCCTCGTCCGTCGCATTCAAACTGAGAAAATAGGACTCCGATCCATGGGCGGATCTTCTGGGAAAGCCATTGGCATGGATGGAGATGAAAACATACGCTTGATTATTATTAGCAATGGATGCCCGTTTATCCAAAGAAACATCCTGGTCTTCTTCCCGGGTCATAACCACGCGGTAAGCCAGATTTCTTTCAATAACTTCCTTTAATTTAAGCGCAATATCCAGGGTCACATTTTTCTCTTGCGTTCCGAAAGCACCCCTGGCGCCAACCTCCAATCCACCATGACCGGGATCGATGATAATCGTTCTCAAATTTCCCTGGCCGGCCCGCGTACGTGAGGAAGAGCCTGCAACGGGTTCAACGTTGTCCGAACCCGGTCGATCGGCAGCCTCATTAATACCCGGTTGATTCCCCCATTGGGCGGAATCACTCCAGCCGGCATCGATTACCAAGCGGGACGGATTCCTTGTGTAGGAATGGTCAAAGTTAAAATCAGACCGGCCCATTTGGATATTCAGTACATATTGATCCGTTCCCCGGGTCCATCCTATGGACACCACATAATCACTGGCAAAGGATTGCTTCCGTATCCGGAATGGCCTTTCCGAACGAATGCGAACCATTAGATATTCCCCGTTTTTCTCAACGGAATAACTCAATTGGCCGGATGATTCAATAGCAATGCGGGCATGGCCGGAGAGGTCTTCAATGGATATCTCCATTAACGGCATTGCCTGAGAAAACAAGAAAACCGCGATACATGCATATAATAAGATTCCAATCCCTTTTCGCATTTTTTGTCTCAGCTAATATAAAATTAAGTAAAGATGGTGGAGGCGGCGGGAATCGAACCCGCGTCCGGAGATATTCAACAAGAGGCATCTACATGCTTATCCTCTTCCTTGTTCTCATTCCAGGGATTCTGAAGAGGAAAGACTCCCTGAAACCAATTTCGATATGATTTCGCTTTCCGGGCTCGAAACCAACCCGGATCGCTATCCTGCTGATCGGCGCTCTTCAGGTACCGCAGGAAAGCATCCTGAAGAACGGCATGCCTATTTTAGGCAGCTAATTGCATAGGTTCTGCACTTATTAGGTCCATCCTGGTTTAACGAGGGGAGGATGGAACCTCGACATGCACCTCAGTCTCATTATCTCCGTCGAGACCATTTCGCCCCCGGACAATGCTATTATAGATAAGCCGGGTAAAAATTGTCAACCTGTGAAAAGATTACTCTTTTAGAATAAAAAAATCACCGGTAAAGGTGATGTACGCAATGAGGCTTTCTGATAGAATACAGAAAATCTCGTTGCGCTGGCTGGACGAGACCCCCTCCAATAACCCCCTTTTGCTGATTCTACAGCCAGCAACCCCTTCTCTTTTACTTTAGTTCTGTCGTTTAATCCGGCCATACGTTGAAATGTTGTATCAAAGTGGACATTTCCGGAATAAAAAGACGTCCGAAGTTGTTTAAATTGCCTTATTTTCTTCCGCTCTTTTTCGATTACCTCTGATTTCAGTAAAATAAGCAACTTGGCATTATATTTGCATATTTTTTTTCTGGAACATATTTGAAAAGGAGGCTCTTTATGCAAAAACCATTAGAAGTGACATTCCGGAATGTGGAGAGAAACGATAACCTGCTTGGTCTGATCGAAGATGAAACCAATAAACTTGAAAAAATCCATGACAATCTCATCGGAGGCAGTCTGGCCGTGGAAAAACCGCATAAACATCCCCGCACTGGAAGCCCTTACCGGGTGAGGCTGGAAATTGAGGCCCCCGGCAATCCGCAAATCGTGGTCGTTCATAAGCCCGGGGAAGGCAAAATGCATGAAGACCTGCCGGCAGTTATTCGAAATGTGTTCAATTCCACCCGGCGGCGAGTGAAAAAACTTATAGATAAACAAAGAGGAGAAACCAAAACCCATCCCCAGCAGCAGGCAGGGGCTGTAGTATCCAAACTTTTTCCAGACGAAGGCTGCGGATTTCTGCGGACAATAGGAGACCGGGAAATATTTTTTCACCGTAATAGTGTTTTACATAATGATTTTGACCGTTTGGAAATAGGGACCGGGGTTCGTTTTACCGAAGAAATGGGACAAAAAGGTCTGCAGGCCAGTACCGTCCAGATCGAAGATAAACCCGGTGCAAGAAGTGAACAAAAGCAGGAAAAGAAATAGCCCGGTATACGGTTACTCTCTCTATTTGAACTGAATCAAAATTATTTTAGCTCGCCGTCTTTTTTATTAATTCGTGCTTTTTTGCACATTTTTTGCTTGACATCCCGGTCATCGCTCAACAATAATTGTGAAGTTATAAAAGCTGATAACTATTTTTCATTTTTTTCTAACCTTGATTATTCACGGGTCGAGATTGACGCAGATTTTGGTTTGCGGCGAGGAAGTCGTGGTACTTCACTACGACGAGCTGCAAACCGAAAGATGCGGTGAGATTCGGCCCGCGCGAAGGGTAAAAAAATTGCGATTATAATATAAATGTGCAAATGAAAATCTTTCAATTTGAACTTTCAATAAAAATCATGTTAATCGCTGATAAAAAAGAACTTGCAAAAACATCGCAATTTTTTTATGAATAATTCAGGTTAGGCTATGGAACATAAGTGAGCGATATGAGTAAAAGAATCAAAAACATCGAACAGTTCGCCGAACTTTGGACACGAATATATAAAACAGACGGCAAACCTGACTGGTCTCATATTCTCCCTTATTATCACCAAGACATAACCTTCCGTGATTCCATCCAGGAAATCCGCGGCATAAAAAAATTTACCGCCATGACCGAACGGTTGACAGAACGGTCAAAAGATCTTGAATTCATCATCCACCATAAGACAATGGACGGGAATATCATCTTTATGGAATGGGAAATGATACTGCGGTTTAAAAAATATCCTAAATCCTCGCTTTACGGCACAAGCCGCATCACATTAAATGACGACGGCAAGATCATTGAGCAGCGCGATTATTTTGATCTATGGGGAGATATTTTCGATAATATACCGCGGTTTGGTAAAGGATACAGAAAATTTATGAAGAAAAAATTCGGGTAATAACGTGAATAAATATTTAAAACAATGGGAATGGTCTGATGTCAAAGATATGCGGCGGAATAACCGGGCTGATCCGAAAGAATGCACCGATGATTTTGAAGAGCGGTTTGTCGTTATTACAGGCGCAACATCCGGAATAGGATACTTGACGGCAAGAGAATACGCCTCCCACGGCGCGAATCTTCTGATTGTCAATAGAAATGAAGATAAATCCAAAAACCTTTGCCGGGAAATAAGCCGGGAATACGGCGTGGAATGCACGTATAAGATTGCCGATTATTCCCGTTTAGATGACGCCCATAAAATCGGGCAGGAACTCCTGGATCTGGATAAGGATATTGATGTTCTTATCCACAATGCAGGCGTCTTTTCCACCACCAGGCAATTCACGGAAGATGGCCTGGAACTTGTCTTTCAGGTGAATCATCTCGGCCATTTTATCATCAATTATATCCTTAAAGACAAAGCCAAAACCCAGGGAGGAATGCGGATCATTCATGTGAATTCTGAAGGACACCGCTTTGCCCTTTCAGGTATTCACTTGGATGACCTGCGCTGGGATAACCATCATTATACGGGATTACGCGGATACGGCTCGGCTAAAACCGCGCAGATTCTTGCCATGTATAAATTTAAAGAATATTTTTCTGGCAGCTCGTCAACGATCAATGCCATGCACCCGGGCAATGTTAAAACAAATTTGGGGGAAAATAACGGTTCTCTTTACCGGTTTTACAAGCATAAATTCATCAATCCCTACGCCCGGGATCCCATGATTTCCGCGGTTGCCCTGTATTATCTAGGCGTATCCAAAGAAATTGAAGGAGTCAGCGGGAAATTTTTCAATCTCACCACCATAGAAAAGCCGGCGCCCCATGCGCTGGATATGGAAACAGCGGACAAACTCTGGACATTGAGTATCGAATTGGGGAGACTTAAATGAAGACAGCAGACCAGCGCGTGGTGATTGTCGGGGCGGGGATGTCCGGATTAACAGCCGCCGCCTACTTATCCCGGGAGGGATACGAAGTGCTGTTGCTGGAAAAAAACAGCCGGTGCGGGGGACTGCTCAATTCTTTTGAGCGGGAAGGCTTTGTATTTGATTCAGGGGCACGCGCACTTATCAATTCCGGCATCATCAAGCCGATGGTCAGGCAGCTGGACCTTGACCTTGAGCTGCTCCCCAATACCGTTTCTATTGGAATGGAAGATGAGGTACTCACCGTCACATCAAAAAACAATTTAGATGATTATAAGCACATGCTGGAGAAATTCTATCCGGAAAGTACCAGGGATATCGAAAAAATTATTGCGAAAATAAAAAGGGTTCTTAAACATACGGCGGTGTTATACGGGATTGACAATCCCAATTTTAAAAACTTAAAAGAAGACAAAAATTTTCTCCTGCAGGAATTGCTTCCATGGCTGCCTAAATTCTTATATACAATGATGCGAATTAACCGCATGCAGGAACCGGTTGAGGATGTTTTGGCTGAATTATCCTCCCATCAATCCCTCATCGACATTATAAGCCAGCATTTCTTTAAGAAGACTCCCTATTTCTTTGCCTTGGGATATTTTTATGTTTATCTCGATTATGTATACCCCAAGGACGGAACCCGTTCATTGCCCGAAGCTATGAAGCGGAAGATCACCGATTGGGGCGGTCAGATCCAATGTGAAACGGAAATAACGGAAGTCGTCCCATTCGAAAAAAAAGTCATCGACAGCAAAGGGAATTCATATGAGTATGACCGGCTCATTTGGTGCTCGGATTTAACAACCTTATACCGGCGCCTGAATACAAAAAATATGCTGCCTAAAACAGTCAGGAAAATTGAACAAAAAAAAGATATGTACCTGTCAAAACACGGGGAAGATTCGATTTTCACCTTGTTTATCGGCGCGGATGAGCCCCCGGAGACATTCAAATCCATTTGCAGCGAACATTTCTTTTACACCCCCTCCAAAAAAGGCCTGGGGAATACGCACCGCTCCGAACTCCAATCCCTGCTGCAAAATTTTGATAACCTGACCAAGAGAGACATCCTTCGATGGGTGGATACATTCTGCCGGTTAAACACATATGAAATTTCAATCCCGGCTCTCCGCCAAGCTTCCCTGGCGCCTGAAGGCAAAACCGGACTGATCATCAGCCTCTTGTTTGAATATGATTTGATCAAAAAAGTGCAGGACGCCGGATGGTATGACACATTTAAAACCGAAGTCGAAAACCGGATGCTGGACACTTTAAGCCAGTCTATTTATCCAAACTTAAAGGACAAAGTGATTCTTCAATTCTCATCCACACCGCTGACGATTCAGAATGTTGTCGGCAGCTCGGAGGGCGCCATTGTGGGATGGTCCAATGAAACGGGCATTCCCGTGGTCCATAATCTGCTGAAAATTGCCTCGTCCGTCAAAACGCCTATCCCGCATGTCTTCCAGGCCGGCCAATGGACTTACAGCCCGGCGGGAATTCCCACCGCCATTTTAACAGGTTCATTTGCAGCCTCAAAAATCATGAATCAATCATGAATATAAAACACCAGAAACGATGAAAGTCTCATCATGAATGGCCGCAAAGAATATGAATCATGTCATCGCCGGCCATATGGAGGCCGAGCGGGCAAGGATCCTCTCCGAAGGGGAGGAGAGCGAGGCCGGAATCTGAGCGGAGGTCCTCATGTCCATACAAACCACAAAAACCACATCTTTCTTTGCAGGGATAATGCTTCCGGCCCTGATAATTCTCAGCACCGGATGCGGATCCCGGGCTGAGCTGGAAATCACGGCCGATACCGACGGGGACGGCCTGATCAATTTCCAGATGGATGGTCCCGGAAAAAACAGCTGGACAATGGAAAGGGGAGCGCTTTTTTTCAACAATAACGACAGCGATTTAAACACCCGGAAGCCGGACTATGCCGATGATGCGGTCAACGGCCCGGATGATCTCAAGGACCTGGCCGCTATCCGGATAAAACAAATGCCCAATCTAAATGAAAACGCCCGGATTGCGGTCTCAGTCGACGAAGGCTCTCGATCCCGCATCCGCCTCTTTTATAAAAACCGGGAAGGTAAATATGCTTCTCTTTTTCCTCCCGGAGAAGCCGTACTTGATCCGGCTGACTTGAGACAAAGCGATCTGGAATTGAGGATAGAAGCCAACTCTTATGCGAATGCAGACTGGAATGGAGAGACAATCGTGACCATGGCCATCACTCCGCCCGGGGGCGAAACGCAAACGGATTCCGTCCTTTTAAAAGCAGCGCCGTTTATGCTTCTCTCCAACCTCCAACCGGGAAAAACGCTTTATGTTCGGGGGTTCCCGGGCAGAAATGACGCCTTTCTCGAAAGCCTCCGCCGGCTTGTCCCCCAAGCCGGGGCTGAACTGGCCGTGCTGCCGTCCGGCGACCCTTACGGTCCCTACGATATCTGGTTTCAGGACACCATGGAAATCGGATATTCTGAAATCCCTGGTCAGAGAATGAATGTCGTGCTTAAGGCCAATCGAAATCGCTCCCTTGATGAGTACCCAAAAAACGAGTTGCTGGGGCCTGACTTCGGGTGGCTGCAGGTCAGCGAGTTCAGGCAAGCCTATGCCGGCGGAAGAGGCGGAAACGGGTGGCTGGACTGGTACGGGAATCTTGAAGTGACCCCGCCTGTTCCCGAATATCCCTGCGGCCGTATCTTTTACGGATTCAATCCGGAGGGACCGGAAGAGGCCTCGTTAAATCCAAAAATTGTTGCGATGCTGGAAGCACAGAAAGTCCAGGCCCCTTTGATCCGCCTGGATACCGGCTGGCTGCTCATCAAGCATGTGGACGAGGTGGTCAGCTTTGTCCCTTCAGATTCCCCTGAGCGCCCTTTTAAAGTTTTGGTGGTGGATACATCCTCCATGATAGCTCTCCTGGAGAGATGGATGGATGAGGGCCTTGGCGATCACCAGATGTTTGCTCCTTACGAAAAGGAAAAAATCACGGTCTCCTCTCTCTTCAGGAATCGCGAGCTTTTGGATTGGAACAAAGCCCTTCAGAAAGACCGGATTGAACCGAACATCGGCCTGTTCAAAGCGGAACTGGGATTAAATGAAGAGGATTTCATCCGGGTTCCCTGCCTGTTTAACAAAAACGGGGCCGCCATTGTCCCGAACATGGTCAATTCCGCCCTATTGAATGGGCATATCTTCATTGCCGCCCCCAAAGGCCCGGTGGCGGAAGGGACGGACCTGCTGGAGGAAGAAATGCGCCGGCTTCTCAAAGATCTGCCGCTTATCCCTCATTTCCTGGAAGCCGGAACCTACCACATGTGGGGCGGCGAAGTCCACTGTGCCACGAATGTCCGGAGAAAAGGCCCGGCAGAGCCCTGGTGGGAGATTCTTCAGGAAGAGAAGCTTAAAAAAAGCAGTGATTAAGTGATTATATGAGACAGGCAATATCTGGCGGGGCCGACGAGACTCGAACTCGCGACCTCCGGCGTGACAGGCCGGCGT
>CAZDJZ010000044.1:0-11141 GCA_964505785.1 uncultured Eubacteriales bacterium | reverse complement strand
CCACAGCTTCATACCCTGCGCCTCGCATCTGCGGCAATCTCGACCCGTGAATAATCCAGGTTAAGAAATCAGCAGATGGCACCGTTTTTGCTTTTCATATGTTTACGTCCGCATGGCCAAGTGACCAGGTCAAATTAGAAAAATGAGAATAAATATGAATTGAGATATGATTGAAGGAAAATGGAATGAGCTCAAAGGAAGGGCTCGGGAAAAATGGGGAAAAGAAACCGAAGATGACCTCGATGCGGCTAAAGGCCATAAGGGCCAATTGGCCGGCCTCAAGATGAAACCCATGTTTTTTGTATTTGTCACGGACTTCAATTTAAAACGGATAAAGGATGGAGGTAAAAAAATGAAAAGATGGCTGGTTTTTTTTGGTGTTGTTTGTCTTGCCATGGGAGGAATGGGGTTAATTAATTCCTGCGGCGGTGAAAATGAAACCAATATGGAAGAGGTCAGGGAGGATACCCAAAAGGCGCTGCAGTCCGCTGCTGATTGGACTGAAGAAAGAGCGGAAGAGATATATGCGCAGGTTAAGAGCGGAGTTGAGGATCTGCGGAAAGAATTAAGAGGCTTGCAGGCGAAGATGCCGGAACAAGAAGAAGCGGAAAAAGAATGGGAGCAGCGAATCAGTGATCTTGAAAATCAAATCGACAATTTGGAACAAGATGTCGCCGAACTCCAGGACAAAAGCGGTGAAGCCTGGAAAAAAGCAAAAAATGAAATAGAACAGAGCATCGAAGAAATCAAGGAAGATATCAATAAACTCAGAGAAAAATAAGATTCTGCAGCCTTTCCCGGGATTTTGCAAAGAGCTTTTTTTAACAGGAGGACATCAAGTTCTGAGGTCGCTGGGAACACCGCGAGCCGAACTGGAAAAAATAGCGATATTAAACGGGATGGAGCTTCAGGACTCCATCCAGCGTGGTACATACATTAAAACAGTGGAAAGACGTTAAAATCTCAATCCCACCCCCACCACAAACTCTCCGGCATCCGATGTGATGTACTTCCCCTGCATGTATGGAGTCAATCCGCTGATTGTGTTGATTCCCGGGCCGACGATCAAGTTGGCAGCCAAATCCACATCACTGTCAGCGCCTTCGCCCGGGTCTGTATAAAGGATGCCTCATCCTGAACCCAGCCAAAAAAACAGGGCACTTTGAGTATAGAAATCGTAATGAAAATCCAGATTAAAGGTCATGTATGTGAAATTATCCACAAAAATATATTCGGCGTTTGGATTGAAGAAAAAATGTCCGCTTATGCGGGAGAGCAGCCCGCCTCCTATAAAGTATTCCTCGGTATCCACGGTGATGTATCTTACCAGAGTCACTGCCAGATAACCGCCGCCGGTGAATGAAAACTGCTTCGTCATAAATAAGCGATGTTGTCCCTTGACTTTTGTGGCAACATAATTCATAATGTAGTCACATTTTTTGAGATTATAGTATGAAAAAAGTCGGGATACGGGAACTAAAAGAAAATCTCAGTAAATATTTAAAAAAAACCCGGGAATCCGGAGAAAAAATTATTGTCACAGATAGAAAGAAAGAGATAGCCATGATTGTCCCTTATGAATCCCTGGAAGAGGAGAAGAAAATTATCCAGCTCAAGGCCAAAGGGATAGTTGAATGGTCCGGGAAAAAGCCAAAGGATGTGGATAAACGAATTCATATTAAAGGTAAAAAAGTTTCCGATATCGTGTTGGAGGATAGAAGATAAGGTGATTCTCTATTTAGACACCAGCAGCCTGGTTAAGCTGTTTGTAGAAGAGCCTGGATCTGATGAAGTCGGCAGCCTGGTGAATAGTGCCGGGGCGGCGGGGACATCCATTATTGCTTATGCCGAATGCCGGGCTGCCTTTGCGAGAAAATTTCGCGAGGATGCTGTTCCGCATAAGGAATACAAAAGGCTGGTTTCATTATTTAATAAAAGCTGGGATATTTTTTTTCAAATAAATACGAGTCCAACTCTCATCAAATTAGCAGGATCTTTGGCTGAAAAACATGCCCTGCGGGGATTTGATGCTGTTCATCTTGCTTCCGCGATAATTCTCAAGGATCAGTCAGGCCTGACACCGGTATTTTCTTGTTTTGATGATAAACTTCAACACGCGTCGATTGAGGAAGATTTAGCGCAGCCCTGAATATATCCTACCTGATATCGACTCCCATGTTGTAAAACATGAAGGCGTATTCGTCTGCCAGCTCTTCGATCATTTTCGTGGTATTGGAAGATCCGTGACCGGAACGGGTTTCGATCCGGATAAGCACAGGCGCGTTACCGGCGTGTTTTTCCTGCAGTGTGGCGATGAATTTGAAGGAATGAGCCGGGACAACCCGGTCGTCATGGTCGGCCGTCGTTACCAGGGTGGCGGGATAGGCGACGCCTTCTTCGATATTATGCAGGGGTGAATAGCTGTACAGGTTCTCGAAATGCTCCTCATCCTCGCTGCTGCCGTATTCCACGGCCCAGGCCCAGCCTATAGTAAACTTATGGTAGCGCAGCATGTCCATGACACCAACAGCCGGCAGGGCCACCTGGAAAAGGTCCGGTCTCTGGGTCATGGCGGCTCCGACCAAAAGCCCCCCGTTGGAGGCCCCGGAAATCGCCAGTTTATCCGAAGAGGTGTAGTTTTCTTTAATCAAATATTCTCCGGCCGAGATAAAATCATCAAACACATTCTGCTTATTGAGGAGCATACCGGCTTTATGCCATTCCTCCCCGTATTCTCCGCCGCCGCGCAAATTAGCCATGGCATACACGGCTCCGTTTTCTAGAAGGAAGACCCTCAAGGCGTTAAAAGACGGCGTCATGCTGGCGTTGAATCCCCCGTATCCATACAGCAGAGCCGGATTATCACTGTTTAATTCCAGGCCCTTTTTATGGACAATAAACATTGGGATTTTTGTTCCGTCTTTACTGGGATAAAATACCTGTTTGGTCACATAGTCTTCCGATGTAAATTTAACTTCGGACCGGCGGAAGACGTCTGAAGTTCCGTCGTCTATGTTGTACTTATAAATAGTGGAGGGATATGTAAAGGAAGTAAAGGTATAAAAAAGGATATCATCTTCCTTATCCGCACTGAATCCGCCGGCTGAGCCCAGGGCCGGAAAATCAATCTCCCGGACCAGAGTTCCGTCCATTTGGTGCTGAAAGACTTGTGTGTGCGCGTCTTTCAAATAGCTGCAGAAAAGATAGCCGCCGCCCGTATTCGCTGTATTCAGTACTTCATCCTTCTGCGGGATGACGGTTTTCCAGTTTTCTTTGGCTGGGTTTTCCGGATCGATCCGGACGACTTGATAATTTGGAGCATCGATATTGGTGTAGAGCAGGATGTGATTATCGATATTATCCACGGGATAAGTGTCATTATCGAATCCGGTGACAAGCGGTGCGAATTCCATGTCCGGGTTCCTGAGGTCCTTATAATACAGCTCATTACCGCTTGTCCCTTCAGAGACAATAAGAAACAGATACCGCTCGTCTTCGGTGGCATAGGCGCTGAATGTGCGCAGGGGATTCTCCGGGTCTTCATAAATCAGCGTATCTTTATCCTGAGGTTCCCCCAGTTTATGGTAATAGACCTTCATGTCGCGGTTCTGTGCCTTTAATTTATCTTCCTCCGACGGTTCCTGATATCGGTTGTAGAAAAAGCCGTCTTTATACCAGGACGTTCCGCTGAACTTAACCCACTGAATGCGGTCATCCAGTTCTTTTTTGGTTGCGATCTCCATAATCCTGATTTCCTGCCAGTCGGATCCGGCTTCAGAGCGCATAATCGTGACGTACTTATCACTGTTGGAAATTCCGGCGATATTGATCCGGATAGTTCCGTCCGGTGACAGCTGGTTGGGATCGATGAAGACTTCCGGCTCGCCGTCCAGGCCTTTTTGAATATAGATAACCGACTGGTTCTGAAGGCCGTCGTTTTTATAAAAAAAGTAGTACTCTCCGGCCTTAAAGGGAGAAGAGTATTTAGGGTAATTATATAATTCCATCAGCCGGTTTTTGATGTCATCCCGGTAGGGAATTTGTTCGAGATAATTGAATGTGACTTCATTTTGGGCCTGCACCCAGGCTTTCACATCTTCGGCATTGTCATCTTCCAGCCATCGGTAAGGATCCTCAACTTCAGTGCCGAAATAATCATCCGCCTGATCAACTTTTATTGTGTCCGGGTAGGTGATGTGTGATGCATCCGGGCCTTCCATTTTTTCCTGGCAGGCAGGTGCTGAAATCAAAGCAAAAAGCAGGCTGTAAATCAAAATCTGTTTGTTCATATTTCCTCCTTTTATCAAGGCATTCCAGAATATTTTACCACATTTTCCGGCCGTCCGCTCAGCACAAAACTGTGATTCATGTGGTCGCGTTCATCCAGTCCGATCCGCCGGAAAACATCCGCCCAATTTGAAAGGTCTGCGTATTTTTTAACTTTTTCACTCTTGACCGGTTGATTTTCCAATTCGGGATGCTCTTCGACAAAAGCGGCGTATTCATGCTCAGCGTGGTCTTCAAATTCCGCATTAAAGAGGAAGGCTCTGCGGATATGGATAAGCGCCATCAGGCGGGTCAAAAAAATATAAAAACCGACCATGAAAAAGGGGAAAACCGGAAACAAATACCAAGGATCCTTCAATCCATCCTCTTTCATTTTTTCGTTGATGACCTGCAGGTGCAGGTACTCATTGTCCTGAGCTTCCCGGCTCCATTGTATGATGTCGCAGGATTTTTTCACCAGCTCTTGATTTTTATATCGCCGGGTCAGGCGGCCGTATTGCCGGATTTCCCACGCCCGGTAGGGAATACTGGCTAAAATCTCAATCAGCTTGGCCTTCGCCGGAGAAACCTTTTTCCCTGTAAACACATTGATCGCCGTAAAAAATATTTTTGCGGCCAAAGAATATTTATAGCGCGGTCTTTTTAAAGAATTTTGCTGTTCTTTTTTTAAATCAATTGTCATCACCCCTCCGCTTTACTTCTCCAGTCAATAAGATGTTTTTGTTAACAGTTCCTTTATATGACCTGATCCGTTTTCCATTATAGGATCTCCGTGTCCGAAAAAAATGGTATTAATAGAAAATTCTGCGAGCTTTTCAATAGATTTCCGGGCGGCCTCCCTATCTGAAGTAAAAGCCTTGATCGGCAGCCTCAGTCCTTTCCGGCCGGTGGCCGGATTTTGATTAAAAAGCGTATCGCCGCAGAAAAGAATTTTCTGCTCCGGCTGGTAAAGACAGATGGCCCCGGGAGTATGACCGGGCGTGTGAATGACCTGCAGGCCGCCTAAAACAGCAATGGTTTCTTCATCCGCCAACCCCTTATTTACCGAAACAGGCGGGACTGCGGGCAGAATCCTTCTCTCCAGCCAGCTGAATAAAGCTCCTAATCCGGATGCGGCCGGTAAAGGTTTTGTTTTTTCCAGAAAGGGAATTTCCTCTTGATGGGCAAAAATCCGGGCGGAGGTTTTTTCCGCCAGTTCTTTCGCGCTGCCGGCATGATCGGAATGGGCATGTGTGAGGATGATATTCCGCAGCTGGTCCGGTTCAAATCCCAAATCTTGAATTTCAGATAGGATTTTATCGGCCTGTCCTTTGAGCCCTGCATCAATCAGTGTTAATTCACCGGATGTGGTGAGTAAATATATATTGGCTCCCCGGATGCCTTTTAGCCAATATAGGTTTTTAAAATTTTTGAACAAGGCCATTCTCCCTTATATTATGAATTCATCATGCCAATACTATAGCCGGAACAATGAAAAGATCGCACATGCCATTCCAAGGAGCGAAGCGGCGTCGGAATCTTAGACGGCGCTTTCAGGGGGAAACGGTCTCGTTTCATTCGGCGAGGCATTTTAAGATTGCCACGCGGCCTGCGGCCGCTCGCAATGAAGAGGAGGCACTTCTCAGGATGACAATGTGATGCATTCCCTAAATTTATATTACTTGCGGCATATGAAAAGTGCAAGGGGCGGCTTGATTTCGTATAATTAGAGGCGGAAGACTGCAAAACTTTATGAGAAAGAATGATTAAGGTTTTTTTAAGGACGAATAATTATGGTGGAAAAAAGAAAATACGCCGGCCTTTGGCCGCGATTTCTGGCTTTGTTTATTGATCTTCTTGTATTCTGTGCCTTATTTTTTCCTTTGACGCGGCTGGTCAAGGGAGTTTGGCTTATGCAGTCCGCTGATCACCGCTGGAATCAGGGGCTGTTTATAACCGATCCGCTTTGCATTGGTTTTTTGATCATCATGTTTGGATATTTTGTGTTCCTCGAAGGATTGGCGGGTGCCACTTTGGGCAAATATATTGTTGGTCTTAGGGTCAAGACAAGTGGAGGGGAGAAGCCGGGGGTACGCAGAGGATTCATAAGAAACATATTACGTATTGTCGATGGTTTGCCCGCTCTCAATATTCTGGGCGTGATTTTGATTGTGATGACAAAGGAGAAGACCCGGATCGGTGACTTAGCCGCGGGTACACGTGTGGTCAGTGTGAAGCAAAGCCCTTATGACGAAAACTGATTATCCGGATGCGGAAAAATTTGCGAAGCTGACGGGGATTCCTTCGCGTTTTTTGATTGAGGCGTTCACACTGGAGAAAAAATTCCATAAAGCTATTCTTCAGGAGACATCATTTTCAAAACGTTTGGACATGTACCGTGAGCTCTATCAAACCGTGTATTCTATATATCGAAAAGCAAAAATTGACAAAAACAGAAATTCTAAGGGCAAGACAGTTCGTCTTTTCCGCAGGGAATTGGAACATAAATCCATTTTAGATATTGGATGCGGTGAAGGTCACTTTTTATCTGCGTTGGATGCGCGTATCAAACACAAGCGCTTAACAGGGATTGATGTAGCGATTCCTCCGCCTGAAAAGCAGCCCCCTGGTATCGAGTTCATTTCATCCAATGTGATTCAGTTTAAATTGAATCATTCCTATGATGTTGTTTTTTCTGATCAGGTGCTGGAACATATCGCGCCGGCTGATTTGGGTTTACTTCTCAATTCCGTACGGTCTGTCCTAGCACCGGATGGAATTTTTATTATTAATATGCCCCATAAATTTTTTGGCCCCAATGATGTTACGCAAATTGTGGATTATTCCCGCACCGGCCGCGTTCCAGCTCAGGGTGCCCACCTTAATGAATCATCCTATACTGAAATGATTCCATTGCTGCGGCAGCATGGATTTGCAGATTTTAAAACTGTTTTTCCGCTTCCAAAATTGAAGCATGTTTTCAGAAACGCCCGTTTTTCGCCATCGATTGTGTTATGGGCGGAAAACCATCCTTTTATGATCAGATGGCTGCATGCCTTGAAATACAGAGGCCGGTGCATGGCGGGATTTGAAATAACTTTGATCTGCCGCCGAGGTTGATCCCAAAGTTATATGCGGCGGCATATATCGGTGAGGATCCGGATATCTTTTTTCCCGGGAAATTCCTCTTTATTGCCGCCATGCTGCCCTATTGCAGCGAGAGCCCGGCTCTGAAAATACGGATCATTTATACCGGCAGAGATTTCCAGGGCCCAGGTATATTTGCCGGCCTGGGCGAGTTGTCCGGCTATAGCGGCTAAGGCCCAGTTCTTTGAATAGTCATGGGTTATAGATTTTGTCAGGTCAAGAGCTTTGGTAAATTGGTCTGCAGCAGCGTATTCAGCAGCGATTTCCGCCCGCGCCCAAGCATTTTGCGGGGAATCTTCAGAAGGATCAAGGCTTTCCAGTGCCTTTTGCATGAGTTCTTCATTCCGGTTGGTATCTTCATCAGCCGCAGCTGAAATACCGGATAATTCAGCCAGGGTCCACGCCAGGGCGTTACTGTCTCTAATGGCAGCGGCCGTATCGAGCGCTTTATTGAATTCTTCCGTTTTAGCGAAGCCCACCGCGATTTCCGCCAAACTCCATGATTGGATATTTCCTTGAATGGCCTGTGTTATCTGCAGAGCCTGGCTCAACAAATTCCCGGCATCCTGATGTTTGCCGTTTTTCCCATATTCACCGGCAATATCGGCTAATGCTTTGACTCGGGCGTAATCATCTTTTATGGTGGCCGCGACGTCCGCAGCTTGAGAAAAGAATCCGAATTCCGCGTACGCGGCCGCGGTAACGGCTAATTCCTCTGCGGCTGAAATCGCGGCGGCTGATTTCAGTGCCAGGCCAAGCCGGCGTTCAGCATCTTCCATTCGCCCCAATTTAAAATAAGCCCGTGCAATCTCGGTTAACGCTCTGGCCTTAGAACTGGAATTTTCCAGCTCCTTGGAATCTTCAAAAACACGGGAAAGCAGCGCAATCGCCTTTTCTTTTTGACCGGCTGCTGCCTGATTCTCTGCAATGGCGGTCATAGCCATAATTCGGGCGGCATTATCCTTGATTGCTTCTGCAATCAGGAGAGCACACAAAATCGGATCTTTTTCGGCTGCGGCCTTCCGCTTCAATGATTTTTCCGCCTGCCTGAATTCTTCCAAGGTTAACCCGACGATGGCTGTCTCTTCCGCTCTCAGGTTGTAAGCTAAATAAGAAGATGGATATTTCGTCAATAGATGCTCGATCTTTTCTTTAGCCTCTTGATACTTGGCGTATGTTTCCGTGTAAGTCAGCTCGGAGCGTTTGATGGTCTGGATAATGCGTGAAGCTTCTAAGTACAAATCATTGGCTTTTTTGTCCGGGTCCGGCGAGCAGCTGGGAAATGTTAGTATCCCAATGATCACAACGGCAATAATGTTTTTGCTCAATATGGAGTATTTCATTTTTTACTTATAAAAATTTTTCAAATCATTTTTCAATTTTTCATGCGATTCTTTTCGAATATACATCATATGGCCGGCTTTATAATACTGCATTTCTATCCGGTCAGCGAATTCAGCGTTTAATCCCAGGTGAGAAACGGCGTATTCCGTGGCAAAATAGGGGGTGGCAAAGTCATAATAACCGTTTGCGACAAAAATCCGCAAGTGCTGGTTTTGACTCATCGCCCGGCGCAAAACTTCAATGGAATTGGAAAATTGGGTACGCGCATTTCCTTCGCCGTAACTCCATGGCCTGACCTGTCCGGAGATAGCGTAAATCTTTTCATTTCCGTATTGCAGCTCCGTTCGGACATAATCGTTAAACAGGGCGGCGAAGGCTCCGGTGATAGCCGTGCTTGAGGGGTCGAATTCAAAATGTTCGCCGGCGGCATCCGATTCGATATTAGTAAAGCGGCTGTCCAAACGGCCGATGACTTTATGTTCGCTCCGCAGCAGTTCCTTGACAAAGCGGTAGAGATTGACACGGAGATTGGACTGCTCAATGTAAGCTGGAGATAAGCCTGTATAGCGGGCAAGTTTCTGAATGGTGCGGTTTTTTTCGTCTTGGGAAATTTTATTTCCCTGGAAAAGAGCATCGCTTAAGTCACCCAGGGCAAAGGCTTCGGATTCATCCAGCACGTCCTCCAGGGGTTTGTTCAGAAGCTCAGCGGGAAGTTTTTTATGATACCAGGCCGCAGCCGTATAACCGGGCAGAAAAAAGATGTAAGGCAGGTCATTCCCGGGAGCAAAATCCTTGGTCAAAGAATTCAGCACAGCCGAAACCAGAATAACACCGTCAAGATACATGCCCAGGCTCCGTCCCTGAAGCTGACCGGCCAGGCCTGAGGCCCGGATGGTCCCGTAACTTTCGCCCAGGATATATTTCGGGGAGGACCAGCGGTCAAACCTTGTGATATACAGACGGATAAACTCTCCTGCGGATTCCACATCTTCCTGGTATCCGTGGAATTGGTTTGGACTTTCTCCTGCCGCTGCCCGGCTGAATCCGGTTGAAACCGGATCGATCATGACCAGATCGGTTATATCCAGGATGGAATAAGGATTGTCGGCCAGCTGAAAGGGATAAACCGGTTCCAATCCGTCCTCACGCATCTGCACTTTTTTTGGTCCCAAAGCCCCCATATGCAGCCATATGGAGGAGGAACCAGGGCCTCCGTTGAAAGCGAACGTTACAGGCCGCTGGGATAAATCATTGACATCGTCCCGGGTGTAGGCCGTAAAGTATACATGGCCCTTTGTTTCTTCCTTTGATACAAGCGGCAGTGTTCCGGCCGTAGCGGTATAAGGAATGGTTTCTCCGTCGATTTCAATGGAGTGATGGGTGACGGCCCAGTTTTCTTCCCCATCCTCGACGGGTTGTGCCCAAAGAGAAACCGATATAATTACGATACAAATGAAAATGATGCGGGCAAATATTTTATTCATTTCTTCCTCCTCTTTTAATCTGACCTGACACACCTTGTCATCCAGAGAAGCGAAGCGACGTAAGGATCTTTTGCTGCTTCGCGGATGAACCGGTACCATCTTACTTAAGTCTTACTGATTTTTATCAAAATCCAAGAAAGAGGGCAATGATTAATTTGAACTATATCACAATCAGCACACTTATTATTCATAAATAAATTTATAATCATAATGGCCTGACTTAATAAATATATATTTATTTAACCTGAATTACTCACGGGCCGAGATTCCCGTGAATAATCCAGGCTAAGTAATAGTTCAGGTTAATGAAAGGGTGTATAATACATGCATCTAAGAGCAAAGAAAAAAATAATCATTTAGAGGGAAAAGGATGAGAATTAACTTTAAAACAGCGGTTGTTTGTTTTGCCATTTTCATGATTTCCGGAGCAGGATGTGAAACCGGCGATAAGGGGGAAGCCGAGCTTATACTTGATGGTGATCTCCTGGAAACTTATTCAACAGACGGCTTTCCCCAGTTTGAAGGATATGTCAAAAATATCGGGGATAAAGCGGCTTATGAGGTTGAGGTGGAAATCACTTGTTATTCAGATGCGGATAAAACAAATGTCATTGATACAGCCAAAGGGTATCCGGCCAATTCCGGGAATATTGAGCCGGGTCAGCGGGTTTATTTTGATGCTGTTTGTTTCAATCTTCAGTCTCATAATCAGATCCGCACCTATGAATATGAAATAACGTATCGCTGGTAGCAGGTTAAAGAAACATATTAACAGTTGACATATAAGCAATTTAAAGCTAATATTTAGACAGTTCAAACCCCTTTAGGCGGGGTCGTAGTTCAGCATGGTTAGAACGCCGGCCTGTCACGCCGGAGGTCGCGAGTTCGAGTCTCGTCGGC
>CAZDJZ010000043.1:0-12951 GCA_964505785.1 uncultured Eubacteriales bacterium | reverse complement strand
CCAGCGACCTCCGGGTTATGAGCCCGACGAGCTACCAGACTGCTCTACCCCGCAACACGCTGTCTATTATAACAAAAAGGCCGTATAAGTCAAAATATATTTTCTTCGCAAAACTCTTTTAAACTGAATGGTGAATGGATTGAATAGACCGAATAGACTGAACAGACTGAACAGACCTATATAGACTTAGAAGGACTTAGACGAACCTAAATGGACCGAAAACGCATTGTATACAGAAAGAGTGGCGAAGTTTGTGTGAATAATTCAGGTTATTCAAAAAAAAAGCAAAATATTTGCTTGACATCACCTGAATGCAAAAAATATAATGACTCCAAAAAATGACCCATTTTTTATTTTTTCTTCTCAGCTTCATATGCATCGCGTCGGTCATGGCGATGATTCTCAGTAAAAACCCGGCTTATTCTGCTTTGTTTCTGATTCTTGTCTTGGCCGGAACAGCCGGTCTTTTCGGTCTTATGCAGGCCCCTTTTATCGCCGTCATCCAGATCATCATCTATGCCGGCGCCATCATGGTGCTGTTTGTTTTCGTCATCATGATGATTGATATACGAGAGGGTCTTTCCCCTGAGAAAAAAAGATGGATCCGCATCCCTGCTGCCGTCGTCGGAATCGTGTTGGCGGTGGAATTGTTTATCGCCTTGAAATCCGCTTTTTTTCCTGCAGCCCCGCTGGTGCAGGAAAACATCGGAAACCCGGCGGCTATGGGGGAAATTCTATTCACAAAATATCTTTACCCCTTTGAAATCACATCCGTTCTTATCATTGGAGCAATGGTGGGAGCGATTGTTTTAGTGAAAAAGACGGATAAAAAATGATACCAACAAGTTATTTTTTAATTTTGAGCGCGGTGTTATTTGCTCTCGGCGTAATTGGTTTTTTGTTCAGAAGAGACCTCATTACTCAATTCATGTCGATTGAAGTAATGCTGAATGCCGCTAATTTAGCGTTTATCGCGTTTTCGCGGGCGTTATCTTCCATTGACGGACAAGTGGTTGTTTTTTTTATCATAACGGTAGCGGCAGCGGAAGCGGCCATCGGATTAGCGATAATCCTTCTGGTTTACCGTCAGCGCAAAACCATCAAAAGCGAAGATATGGAATTAATGAAGGGATGACATGACGAATATATTCTGGCTGATTCCGTTTATCCCGGCATTGAGCACCTTCATTTTGGCTGTCTTCGGCAGCCGTCTTTCCAAAAAATATATTTCCTACCAGGCTTGCAGCGCGGTCTTGCTGTCTTTTATTATATCTCTGATTTCTTTTTTCGGGCTTCTGAAGCTTCCGCATGAACAGATTCCTGTAACCAAACATTTATTTTCCTGGATAGAAGCCGGACGCTTCCATGCTGATTTTGCATTTCAGCTGGATCCGTTGACGTCCATTATGACCCTTGTGGTCACCGGGGTCGGATTTCTTATTCATGTTTATTCCATAGGGTACATGGCTGAAGACCGGAGTTACAGCCGTTTTTTCACTTATATGAATCTTTTCACTTTCGCCATGCTCATTTTGGTTATGGCTGATAATCTGGTTTTGATGTTTGTGGGGTGGGAAGGTGTCGGCCTTTGTTCTTATCTTTTGATCGGATTCTGGTTTGAAAAACATTCCGCTGCTGATGCCGGCAAAAAAGCGTTTCTTGTCAACCGGGTCGGCGATGCCGGATTTTTACTGGGAATTCTATTTATTTTCACCTATTTGGGAAGCACGCAATTTTCCCATATCACCCAAATGGCGGAAAGCGGAGAGATCACCACCGGACTGGCCACGCTCATCGGTCTGCTTCTGTTCATAGGCGCTACGGGCAAATCCGCCCAGATTCCTTTGTATGTCTGGCTGCCGGATGCGATGGAGGGCCCGACTCCGGTGAGTGCTCTTATTCACGCGGCAACCATGGTGACAGCCGGAGTCTATATGGTGGCCCGTATGAATCCGCTTTACGGCCTAACCCTGACTGCATCCTATGTCATAGCCGTCGTCGGAGCTGTGACCGCTGTTTATGCCGCCACTATGGCCCTGACCCAAAACGATATCAAGCGGGTTCTGGCCTATTCCACCATTTCCCAGATAGGATACATGTTTATCGGATGCGGCGTGGGAGCATATGCCGCCGGTGTTTTTCATCTGTTCACTCATGCTTTTTTTAAAAGCCTCCTGTTCTTGGCTGCAGGAAGTGTGATGCATGCCTTGTCGGGGGAGCTGGACATGCGGAAAATGGGAGGACTGCGGAAATATCTTCCCCGAACCTATCCTGTATTTCTTATCGGTGCGATCGCCATAGCCGGTGTGCCGTTTTTTTCCGGCTTTTTCTCAAAAGACGCCATTTTGACTCAGGCTTTCGCGCAAGGCCGGTATTTGGTATGGTTTTTAGGAATTTCAGGAGCGGTTCTTACGGCTTTCTATATGTTCCGCTTAATATTCCTTACTTTCCACGGCGAAGAACGATTGGACCCGGAAGCAAAAGCCCACCTCCATGAATCACCTCCGGTTATGACAACTCCCCTGATAGTGCTGGCATTTTTTTCCGTTGCAGCAGGATATGCGGGGCTTCCTCTAGTGGTCGGTGAAAGGGCCAATTTGTTTTTTGATTTCCTGAATCCGGTTATGCATGCAGGTCATGAGGCCCATCTCGGAATCGGCACGGAATGGCTGCTGATTTTGATCTCCACTGTTGTCGCCCTGCTGGGAATTTTCATTGCTTACTTGTTTTATATCCGGAAACCATCCCTTCCCCATACTCTGATCCACCGTTTCCCCTGGCTTTACCGGCTTCTATACAATAAATACTATATGGATGAAATTTATGATGCTGTTATTATCAAGCCCATCCTTAGAGGCTCCGATTGGGTTTATGATCATTTTGACACCAAGGTTATTGACGGGGCTGTCAACGGTGCCGCGGATACCACGGGATTATTATCAAAATGGTTCAGCAGGCTTCAGACCGGCTGGCTTAAGGACTATGCACTTGCATTTCTATTAGGAGTGATTATTCTTTTAGGATATCTCCTTTTTTAAATCATGAATATACCAATTGTATCAATAGTGACTTTTCTTCCGCTGCTGGGAGCGGTTCTTTTTCTGTTTATTCGACGGGATGAACGCCACCTGGTTCGGTATCTGGCATTGGGTATCACCCTGATCAATTTTATTTTGTCCCTTTTCCTTTTTTTCCGCTTTGAAAACGGAATTTCCGCCCCTCAGTTTACAGAGAAAGCTCAATGGCTGGGATTCGGGCTGGAATATCATGTGGGAATGGACGGCATCAGCTTGCTTCTGGTATTGCTGACAAATTTCCTTATGCCAATCATCATCCTCTCATCCTGGACCTCTATCGAAAAGCATGTCAAGGAATATCATATGTTTATGCTGATGCTGCAGTGCGGCATCATCGGGGTGTTTGTTTCCCTAAATCTGTTTCTCTTTTATATCTTCTGGGAAGCCATGCTTATTCCCATGTATTTTTTGATCGGCATCTGGGGAGGAAAGCGCCGCATATACGCCACTATCAAGTTTGTTTTGTTCACCATGTTCGGCAGCCTGCTGATGCTGGTTGCCATTATTTTCCTTTATTCGATTTATTATAAAACGACCGGAGTTTTTTCTCTTAATATTTTCGACTTCTATAAAATCATATTGCCCCCGGGCATGCAGACCTGGCTCTTTCTTGCCTTCGGGCTGGCTTTCGCCATCAAAGTCCCGATGTTTCCATTTCACACCTGGCTTCCGGATGCTCACGTAGAAGCGCCTACAGCCGGTTCGGTCATCCTTGCCGGAGTGCTGCTTAAAATGGGAACATACGGATTTTTACGCTTTGGACTGCCCCTTTTTCCCGATGCAGCAGAAAAATTTATTCCGCTCCTCATGATTCTTAGTGTTATCGGAATCATATACGGAGCTTTAATGGCCTTGATTCAAAAAGACGTTAAATCCCTGGTAGCTTATTCCAGCGTTAGTCATATGGGTTTGATCATGCTGGCGGTTTTCGCCATGAACCTGGACTCATTGGAAGGGGCTGTCTATCAAATGCTGAATCATGGATTGAGCACAGGTGCCTTGTTTCTCTGTGTCGGCATCCTTTACCAGCGTGCCCATACTCGTTTGATCAAAGACTACGGTGGTGTCAGCCGCCGGATGCCGGTATTTGCAGCTGTTTTCCTTATCTGCATCCTGTCTTCCGTCGGGCTCCCCGGTTTAAACGGTTTCGTAGGGGAAGTTCTTTGCTTATTCGGAATATTTCAGACCAGTCAACTTATGGCTGTTTTGGGTGTCACCACTATTATCCTGGGAGCCGCCTACCTTCTGTGGATGTTTCAACGGGTCATGCAGGGTCCTGTTACTCATGAGTATGTAAAGGGATTCAGTGACTTGAATAAAAGAGAATTAGGATATTTCGTTCCCATCTTGATTTTGATTTTCCTGATGGGCATGTATCCCCGTCCTTTTTTAAAAAAGATGGAAGCTTCGGTTGAATTCATTATCAACCAGGTTGAAAACCGCCAGTCTGTTTTTGTACAGGATAAAATTCCGGAAAAAACCGGAATTCATTCAATATTAAATGAGCATAGTGCCGAATCCAATGAATAATATATTGGCTACAGTCCCGATAATCAGCCTGACAGCAGGATCTCTTCTTATCATTTTGCTTGAAGTGTTTTTCCCCCGGAAAAACAAGAACCATCTGGCCTTTACCGGAATTTTATTTCTGATCGTCAGTATGGTTTTCTGTATCTTATCCTGGGGAAAAGATTACACCTTTTTTAACGGACATTTGGTTTTAGGCCAAGTGTCCCTGTTTTTTTCCATGATTATGCTCATCACCACTTTCCTAGTGGTGCTTATCTCCATGAAGTACATTGATCATTTGAATATGAACTTCGGTGAATATTACGCCCTGTTATTATTTGCGTTAACCGGCGGGCTTATTATGGCTGCATCCCATGACCTTCTGATTATCTTCCTGGGATTGGAAGTTCTTTCCATGTCCAGTTATGCCTTGGCCGGATTGCAGAGGGAAAATCCAAAATCAGGAGAAGCCGCGCTTAAATACTTTCTTTTAGGAAGTTTCGCATCCGCATTTCTTATATATGGGATCGCACTATTATTTGGAGCCGCTAAGTCCACAGCCGTTTTTTCCATCCTGAATGAGCTGCAAGCCGGTCCGGCGCTTACCGCCCAGATAGGTTTGGGGATGGTTATGGTAGGATTCGGGTTTAAGATCGCGCTGGTTCCTTTCCATATGTGGACTCCGGACGTTTATCAGGGATCCCCGACTCCGGTTACCGCTTTTTTCTCCGTTATTCCCAAAGCCGCAGGATTTTCCGTTTTGGTCGTTATTTTTACATTCTATTGGGATTCGCCCTTGTATTCAGCAGCATTCCGGAATTCACTCTGGGCAATGGCGGCTTTAACGATGGTATTCGGGAATATCCTGGCGATCAAACAAAAAAACATCAAGCGCATGCTGGCTTATTCCAGCATTGCCCATGCCGGTTATATTTTGATTGCGCTGCTGGCCAAAGATAATTTCAGCCTCTTATTCTATTTTGCTGTCTATTTATTCATGAATATTGGTGCATTTGCTGCGGTAACAGCACTCAGCCGTAAGGGAGAGGAGTATCTTGAACTTGACCAATATGCAGGAATTGGATTCAAGTATCCCTGGATCGGAGCTACTCTGTCTGTCTTTCTTTTTTCCCTGGCCGGATTTCCTCCCACCGGAGGATTTCTGGCAAAATTTTATATTTTTTCTGCAGCCGTCCGCGAAGACATGATTCCACTGGTCATCATCGGTATCCTCGCAAGTTTAATCTCCGTCTATTATTATCTTCGCGTTATTGTCTATATGTATATGCGGGAACCGGTACAAAAGCTGGAAATATTTGTTGAAAATCCAGCGCTGTTTTTAGTCCTTTTTATTTGTCTCTACGCAGTGCTCCAACTGGGACTTTTTCCTGCAAATATGGTCCTTTTCATTAAACAAGCTGTCATGTCCTTTCATCTCCTCTGACCCTGGATTTTGTTTGATTGACCTAAACCTCTCCATTCCAAGCGATTTTTGAGTCCGGCCGAAACAACTTTGAAAATTTATCCTTTTGAATGACGGCCTGAAGGAGGGGAACCCGGCAAAGCCGGACGTAAAGCTTGGTTGACGCATGAAGGGTGATGCTAAGCCGAATGTGCGGTAAAGGGTAAAGAAGCAGCGAGTCAGCACAAGATCCTTACGTCGCTTTGCTCCTCAGGATGACAACGACTTGTTATTTTCTTAGTAATAGATTAGATTAACCTAAACTATTCATAAAAAAAAGCTATGTTTTTTGCAATTCTTTTTCTTATCAGCGATTAATATGATTTTTATTGAAAGTTCAAATGGAAAGTTTTTCATTTGCACATTTATATTATAATCGCAATTTTTTTACCCTTTGGGCGGGCCGACTCTCACCGCATCTGCTTTGTTGCAGGGCATTCGCGGTGAAGTACCACAGCTTCATGCCCTGCGCCTCGCATTTGCGGCAATCTCGGCCCGTGAATAATTCAGGTTAGATAAAAATTATTTTTTTTTGGAGGTTACCACATGAAAAACCTGTTGATGAAAACAGTTTTGTCCGGTTTTGCTCTATTCATTATTATTTCGCCGCTGAAATCTGCAGACTGGTTTTTTGATTTAGAAACAGGACTTGTTACCAGCGGCTACAATGATGTCCGTATTCCCAATGCGTCCGGTACACTCTTCTCTCTTTCCGAAGACTTGGACATCCAAAACAAAGAATTTTTCCGTATACGGGCCGGAGTAACTTTGGGGAGCCGGCATACCATATCGATTTTTGCGGCTCCTCTGACATTAAGAGCGGAGGGAGTCCTTCCCGACAGCATCTTTTTTAATGAAGAACAATTCTCAGCTCAAACTCAGGTCAACGGCTTTTTTACATTTAACTCGTACCGGGCCACATACCGGTATGATTTTGTGCGGTCGAAAAAATGGATTGTCGGAATCGGTTTCACAGCAAAAATCCGGGATGCGGAAATCCGTGTAGAATCACCTGATAAATTTTCCTCCAAAACGAATGTGGGATTTGTCCCGCTTTTGAATTTCCGGATTGAATATGCCGCGTTCCCTGCAGTTCGAATCTTACTGGAAGGCGATGCCTTGGCATCACCCGGGGGGCAGGGCCGGGCGGAAGATGTTTTCTTGGGACTGCTGATACGCGGCGGACCTCATGTTGATTTCAAAGCCGGATACAGGGTTGTGGAAGGCGGAGCTGATGTGGATGAAGTTTATAACTTCGCTTGGATTAACTTCTATTCAGTAGGGATGGTTATCAATTTTTAAATGAAAATACTCATCTCAGGAGCCACCGGTTATATCGGCAGACGTTTGACTGCCCGGTTATCCGGAAAAAAAGACCTTTCCCTGCGATTATTCGTCAGAAACCGGAATAAACTTCCTGAATACGAAAACAGCCGGATTGAAATTTATGAAGGCAGCACTTTTGATCCCGCCAGTCTTGACCGGGCCTTGGATGGGATCCACACGGCATATTACCTGATCCATTCCTTGGGTGCCGGAAACCGGTTTCCGGAGTTTGACCGGAAAAGCGCACAAAATTTTTTAAACGCCTCTATTCATGCCGGAGTTAAACGGATCATCTATTTAGGCGGACTGGGGAACAAGATCACAGCCAGCCGTCATCTTAAAAGCCGGATTGAAACCGGTGAAATTCTCAGCTCCCAACCTGATAAAATTCAGACATTATGGTTCCGTGCAGGTGTAATTATCGGATCCGGCAGCGCCAGTTTTGAAATCATCCGGAACCTGGTTGAAAAACTGCCGGTCATGATCACACCCGCATGGGTCCGAACACTGACTCAGCCAATAGGAATTCAGAATGTTCTCGACTATCTGGAAGCGGGCACGGAACTCCGGACAATGGAATCGCATATTATAGATATCGGTTCTGATCCCATGAGTTTTGGTGATATGCTTTCATCTGCGGCATCCGTGATAGGACTTAAGCGCTGGATTATACCTGTTCCCTTTTTTTCACCAAAACTGTCTTCGTACTGGCTGCTTCTTATCACGCCATCAAATTATAAAGTGGCAAAAAATCTCGTTAATGGAATGAAAACGAAAACTTTGGTTCAAAATGATAAGGCATCAAAACTATTTCCCGAAATCAGCCCCCTCGCCTATAGACAAGCCGTAAAAGAAGCGATGACAGAGATTGCGGAAGAGCAAGTTATCAGCCGCTGGTGCGACAGCAGCAGTCAGCAGGAATGTGACATCAAATATCATAAACCTCCCGGCTCGCCTGTTTTCCAGGATTCTATTCGCAAACCTTATGCTCCTGCTTCTTCCCAAGATGTCTTTGCGACTGTTTCCAAAATAGGAGGAAAGACCGGCTGGTTCCGGCATAACTGGTTATGGAAACTCCGGGGTTTTATTGATGTTTTATCAGGAGGCCCTGGTTTAAGCCGGGGCCGCAGGAATCACCAGCGATTAAGAATCGGTGACAGTCTGGATTTCTGGAAGGTTGCGGATTTGGTCTCTAATCAAAGACTTTTGCTCTACAGCCAGATGAGAGTGCCGGGAAAAGCCTGGCTGGAATTCCAAATCGATAAAGAATACCTGACTATTCTTGCGCATTTCATTCCCCGGGGATTATGCGGCCGCATGTACTGGTATTTTTCGAAACCTTTTCACTCCGTTCTGTTTCCCGCCATGGCCAAAGCTATTATTCGAGAAGCGCAAAAAAACCGCAAATCTTAAATCTCAAATCTCAAAAATAAACCTGGACTTCCCCTAATAGACTTCCCCCGAAAATGCACACAACCTAAAAAGTTTGCAATGCATGTTTAGAGTATTCGAAAGGGCATAGATAATTCAAAGATGAATGCCTCAGTCGAATACGCTGCAGCGCGATAAATGCGGTGAGATTCGGCTGGATACTTTGGGTCAATTCATGGGCCGAGATTGCCGCAAATGCGAGGCACAGCGGACGAAGCTGTGGTTCTTCACCGCGAGCCCGCTGTAACAAAGCAGATGCGGTGAGATCGGTCCCCCGGTTTAGTAAAGAGTGAAGAGATAATTTTTAAAAAAAAAGATTGATGTATATGTATGATTTTTGACCTATTCAGGAAAACGGCGATAAGATTAAAATAATGAAAAGAGGCCGTTTTTCTGAATAGGTCAAAAGTCCGGAGTGGGTCATAAGCCGAATTCTGTTCCCGCTTACGCGGGGGTGGTTATTTATCTCCGCTTTGCCGAAGCAAAGCTTAGCGGCCTACCCGCCCCCTGAGACGAGCCGTCTCATCAGGACCAATTTGGCCTTGCTCCGGATGGGGTTTGCCATGCCTTTGAAGTCACCCTCAAAGCGGTGAGCTCTTACCTCACCATTTCACCCTTACCTGCAGATGATTGTGCAGGCGGTTTGTTTTCTGCGGCACTTTCCTCCGGTTGCCCGGAGTCGCTGTTAGCGACCATCCTGCCCTGTGGAGTCCGGACTTTCCTCCCCTTCCTCAGCGGAAGGAGCAACCACCTCGCCCACTCCGGACGTTATTTTGATTCCATACTGATCTAACTTTTTATAAAGATTGCTCCGGGGGGTGTCAATATCACGCGCGGTCTGGGAAATATTCCATTCATTCTCTTCCAACCGTGATAAAATATATTGTTTCTCCGCGAATTCCCGGAACTCTTTCAAATTTTTAACCTGATCGGCATCGGGTAAAAAAATTATATTTTCTCCCCTTATCTGTTCTGGGAGATCTTTCACATCTATTGTATCTTTCTCGCACATAACAATCAATCTCTCAACCACATTCTTCAATTCCCTGACATTGCCTTTCCAGGGATACTTCTTCATTGCATCCAGAGCAAAACCGGAAAAATTTTTCTTCTTAAAATTGTTGTCCATAACAAACATATTCGTAAAGTATTCGACCAGAAGAGGAATGTCTTCAGGTTTTTCCCGCAATGGAGGAGAATAGAGCGGGACCACATTCAACCGGAAATATAAATCCTCTCTGAAATTATTATCGGATATTTCCTTCTTGAGATCTTTATTGGTGGCCGCGATCACCCGGACATCGACTTTATCTATTTTCGTGGATCCGACTTTCTGAACTTCTCCTTCTTCAAGGACCCGAAGCACTTTCGCCTGAGTTTTCAAACTCATATCCGCAATTTCATCCAAAAAAATCGTTCCGCCGTTCGCTAATTCAAATTTTCCCGGTTTTTTTTCCGTCGCACCGGTAAAAGCACCTCTAACATGTCCGAATAATTCACTCTCTATCAACTCCTCCGGAATAGCGGCACAGTTAACCTGGATAAAGGCATCTTTAGATCTATGACTCTGGGAATGAATCGCACGGGCTATGAGCTCCTTACCGGTTCCGCTTTCCCCGTAGATCATGACTGTGGTATTAGTGGGCGCGATCTTTTTGATCTCATCCCAAAGCTTTTTCATTAAAGGAGAATTCCCGATCAACCGGTACCTTTTTTCCGTTTTTTTCCGCAGGTTTTTATTCTCTTGGACAAGTTGTTTTCGGCTTAGCGCATTGCGTACACTTAAAAGAACACGTTCGCGGTGAAGTGGTTTTTCTAAAAAATCGAATGCTCCTAATTTAGTGGCTTCTACTGCGGTCTGTACGGTCCCATGGCCGGAAATCATGATGACTTCAGGTGAAAACGGCTTGCTGCGGAGTTCCTTTAAAATCTCCAATCCATCCATTCCGGGGAGCTTGACATCAAGAAGGATAAGATCGATGCCGACATTTTCATCAATAACCTCTAAAGCTCTTTCTCCGTTTTCCGCTTCCAAAAATGCATATCCTTCATATTCAAAAATCATTTTGAGGGAATTCCGGATATTTTTTTCATCATCCACTACCAGAATTTTTTCTTTTCGTTTCGCACTCATATTAGGGTCTCCTGCTAAACCATATGGTTAATCAGCCTGAACTATTACCACCCCATGTCATCCTGAGGGCGGCGAAGCCGCACGCAGGGATCTTGTGCTGTATCGCCTCCAGAAGAGACGAAACAGATTCTTTCAGCGAAACACTCTAAGATCCCCACGGCCGCTGCCGCGGCCTGGGGATGACATGTAGATTCATTTTCATTGTTCCGAGTGTGTATACATATGTATAATTCATGAAAATATTTCGATTTTTTGCAATCTGTTTTTTATTAGCGATTAACATGGTCTCTACTTAAAGATCAACTAGACGGCTTTTCATTTTCAAATTTTTATATTAATCGCAATTTTTTTACCATCCGGGCAAGGTCCTGAGGAGCAAAGCGACGTGAGGAACTTAGACAGCTTCGTTCTTAAGGATCTAGGCGTCTAAGGTTGCCAAGGCCTGCTCCGCAGGCCTACTATATTCCACCCCGGTGAAAATGGCAAATCAAATGATTCCAGGTGAAGAGTTATTATCCTTTCCGTATCCGTATTCTCGCGTTTATGGAATTCACGTCCAGCGGAATAAAGCTGCAACCGAAGACTTTACCGGCATGTCATTTTTTTTCGCAGCATAAACTGTTCCCCCAGTGGCCAAAGTCTTAACCGCCGCCAAATCGATCAATTCTTCCAAACCGGGCTGTCTCTCTTCTTCAATCTTTACCAAGCTTTTTTCCGGATCAAATGAACCCCACTTTTGATCGTCGACATCAAGAAAAAGCAAACCCACCTTTCCAAAATGGGCGGCCGGAAGGATCTTTTTAATGTCCTGGGATGTTTGTCCGGTGTGAAATAAATCCTGGAATTGTTTCTCTGCTTTTTCCTGCTCCTGCTTAAAATAGGGCTCAACCACCTCCCAGGCTTCCTCATGAAGAGCTTCGGATGTCAATTCATCCGGATTGCCGATTGCAGCCTCCTCAAGAAGATTGACATATGAATTGGCCTTTTTATATAAAGGAAGCAAGTATTCCACTCCGGCTAATATCAAAGGTGCATTTTCTCCGGATAAAATATCCCGCAGCCCTTGATCCACTCTCTGGAAATAGCGTTGAATGTCTTCCTTGGAATTATCCTCTCCCCCGCCGTGGCCGTGAAACATCAAATCACCCCGCTGCTTGCCGGTTCGGCTGGCGACATGAAACTGCGATTGATGCTCCAAGTTATCATATCCCAAAGCCTCTTCCATGCTGGTCGGTACGTCTTCCAGGGGCAGATCACTGACGCTGTAACGGGATGCCTGAAGCAGCCGGATATTTTTCTGACTTAAAGCCAGGACATAAAATCGGCCATCGCCGCTAAAAAGCGGCAAGAGCGGTTTCAGATAAAACCGCTCATTTATGATCACTTCTTCGTTAAACTTAAGAGGAAGGCGGTAGTAATTAAAATTATCCGGGGTTAAAAAAACAGCCAAGCCCTCACTTTGATGCTGCCAAAAAACACTGTTCTTCTGAAGATCCTGTGCCGGCTCCAATATTTTCATTATCTCTTTTTGACTCAACCCTGATTCGTCCAGCTGTTTTTCTACATCAGCTATAAGATTTTTTAACCTTATGGCATTCATCCGGGTTTCTCTTCCTGCCTTTATCGTCGGCATATACAACGAAATACAATAATCACCGGTCCGTTCCATTAAAGCTTTCAGTTCTTCCTTTCCAAGCAAACGCATATTAGTACCTCCTTACTCTATTTGTTTCCAAAAATCATGCCAAATACATTCAATATTTATTATAACAATTATTTCTAATTTGTTTAGCCTTAAAAATGACAACTCTTCTAACATCCTGAGGGCGCCATAGTCCCAGAAGGATCTCAAACTGCGTCGTTTAGTAAAGAGTAAAGGGCAAAGAGTAAAGAGAAATCTAAAATTAATAATCAAAAACAAACCAAAGCCGGATATAATTAAAGCAGGCTTAGATAGGGCCATGTCAAGAATTGTTCGCAATTTCGTTTAAATTCACCCACCGCAAACTCCT
>CAZDJZ010000042.1:0-13310 GCA_964505785.1 uncultured Eubacteriales bacterium | reverse complement strand
TCGAAAGCCTCAAACCGGAAGATATGGCCGGATATCTCAAGCATCATCTCCAAATCGCCGGCGTCAGTGCCCCGCTCTTTGCCGATGAGGCCGTCTTCGCCATCCATCAGGGCTCAGGAGGTCTGCTCAGACGCGCCAATAACCTCGCCAGAGGCGCTCTCATCGCCGCAGCCAAAGAAAAATGCAGCGTCGTCTCCGCCGAACATGTACGTATCGCATCCACGGAGATGATCTGATGGATTAAGAGCTGTTCAGCGGAAAGTGAAAAGTGACTGGTCCGCGGATGAAACAGGCCATTTTTTTATGTAGATTATTGTAATAAAATTAGGTCAGATTATTGTGAGAATTAACAGGTATATAAATAGACAAATCTTTTGCCATGAAAAACGATCAAGTTATCTTCCTGATTGGGATGCATATACCAGGGCTTTTCATCCGAATCCGGCCGGCTGGGGCTGTATGCTCCAACCTCATGCTTAACCCGGTCAATAGAGCCAAGCTCATCGATTATCGGGATAATGTCAAACTCAACTTTCGGGGTGCTTCTTAATTTTTCCAGAGGAATAAAAAAGCACATTTTAGCTATGTAAAATTTTTTTTCGGGCATCTGATTAAGCTCCCTCGCACTAATTCTGTAATATTCATTATAATCTATAGCAGACTGGTTCGCAATTTTGCAGGGCATTCGCTGTAAAGGGCAGGCCCGCTGGAGTGAGTAGTGCTTTTCTTTATATATGAACTAGCAGTACCCATAAATGGGCACTATGAGTTCACAAACATGAAAAACAAATATATTTGTATTTTACTCCGGCCTCGCATCCACATACACGGAATGATGGCCGCAGGTTTCAAAGAACGGCTTAAGCTCCTCATCAATCCCGTGGTCCGGACGTCATATCTTGATTAGATTCAATATATTTGTTTTGCCTTTCACTGTTTAAAATTCATTAGAAGCCCCATTTTACCCTCAAAAAGCGTTTCTAAGGAATGTTCATCCAGCCCCAGCATACAATTAACCGTGTAAGCTTTAAAATTGTTTTTCAAGGCCAAAAATTGCCGTCTAAGAAAAAATCCTCAGAGAAAGCAAAAAAATGAAGTAATTGAAAACACAAGACTTTATTTGGCCAGACTGCAGATTAGTATAACTCAACATAGTTACAGCTGGGTAATACACCTCATTATATTTAAAGGCTATCCTATCAATAATTTGCAAATTTATGGATCCATAAGTCGTAAAGTCGGGCTAACTCTTCTTACAAGTGGTTTGTTTCTATCTTATTTTAAATATTGCTTTAAATCACGGTAAAAATTTTCATGCCCCCCGATAGCGATAAAAATAACTTCCCTCTTTTCACGATGAACCTCATAAGCTAATAATAATTCCTGATCAATAGGTTTGAATTTGTACACATAGATTCCTTTTAAATCGCCATGTTTTTGAGTTCCAATGGATGGGTTTTTTGCGACTTCATTTTCTGCTTTATTTATCGATTTTATCAATAGAGAAGGCAGTTTCTTTTTTATTTTGTTATATTTTGGATAAGCAAGCTGGACGTAGGATTTGGATTCGGTCAAAATCCTATCCTTTCCAAACCGGTTCCGGTTTTCCAGATTTAACCGACTCCTCGATATCCTTTAGAAATTGGGGATGAAGTTCTTTTTTCATTTTCATCCATTCTTCTAAGATCACCCTTAATTGGCTGCTTAAAGTGCGCCTTTCTTCCTGAGCGATTGCTTCGACAAGTTTCTTTAAACCGGGATTTATTCTAAAGGTAATGTTTTTTTCGTTTGTTTCCATTTCGATGTCTCCTCTGTTATTCCTGATGGTTAGAGCATAACAAAGCATGTAAGTAAATGCAAGTATATATATACATTGAAGCACTGCTTTAAAGCAGGGTCAGACCCACGGAAACAACTCTAAACAAAAAGAATCCCGCTTTATGATGCATGAAATAGGGCCTTAATTGAGCATTTCCGCCCTCCAAAATGCCGGTTTATTAAAATAACAGGCATCTGCGGGAGAAGCCAACCGGCCCTTTCCGGCCCCGGGAAGGACTGATTAAGGCCTGAAAAAGCCCCGAAATCATGTTTATTGCCGTGATATCAATGTGATCGGCATGTTTGACCCCGAATAACAGGAAAGACCCCAAATAACACGAAAAAATTATTCGGTTTTTTTAAATTGACCCTCTCTGCAGCCTGTGATAAATTTCACCTGATAATGGATATTGACCGGCGGTTTCGAGCCATATTGCAGCTGTCGCAGTTTACCGGTGTCGATATGTCTGAGCCCCTCCCCAATGTTTGGACAGGAAATGCCCTTCTTTAAGGTGGAATTTGGACCTGCTGTTAATGATTTCATAAATTCATTTCCCATGTCAAAAATACGAGCCCGTGAGAGCCGATATAAGCCGTGATCTCTTTGCGATACATATCAAACCCTTTGTCCGAATCCGGCCTCCCGGATGGTTTCGATTCCAAAATAGATATCACGAGGCGTCTTCCCGCCTAAAGAGTCATGGGGTTGGAAACGGTAAACAGAAATCCCACCATTATGGTAAGCGGAAATCCCATTCGGGTGAAGCTCATGTAGGGTATAAAGAAAACGCTGCGGGAGTGAAAATGATACGAATGAATAAGCATAGACAGATTCAGGAATTTAAACAGTAAGGGATGACGAAAGGGGAAATTGGGGAGGAGCTGGCACCGGACCGCCGCAACATCCCTAGCCCCTCTCGATGCAACCATTATGCGCCAACATCATCCTCAGCCTTCTTTTCTTTTAGATAATCTTCTATCCGCCTGTTTCTTGACTCAACAAAATTCATTACCCCTTCTTTGTACAATCTATATTGGTCAACATCGGAAAATGCCGGAGAGGTTTTGAAGCCGTCAAAAGGCAAATAAAATTTGATCTTATTATTTTCATCAATCAAATCATCCAATAAAAAGAAATGAATGTAGCCCATAAAATCGTCAAACAAATCGAAGTATTTTTTATATCTCAATAAAGTGGTATAAAGCGGACTTTTTTGACCAGAATAATAGAGACGGATACATTCTAGTGTCAAGTCGAATCTGTCATCGATCAACCTATTGACTCCGCGTGCTTGATTGATGGTATGTTTGCCGTCAATTCTGTCATTTGGGAAAACAATATAAGCTCCAATGGTGGAACCTGCGTCGAAAAGTTCATTGACTTCGTCTGGAATCTGTTCTGTAAGCCACTTCTTATGGATATGATGTTTATACGAGTGGGTTATAGCGTCGCTGCCCAAATAGAATTCCCCGAGTTCTGACTTATGATATAAATAAACGCCTTTTCTATCATCATGTAATTCAAAGATGCGGCCGTTCGGCAAAGGCTTGCTCCATAATATCTTATGGTATCTTCGAAGTGTCGGGCTGGTCATGTCAGGATCACCGCCTTTTGCATCGGAGTAAAAGTTAAAATTTGTGTCGATTATCATCTCCTGAACCTCTTCCTCCGCCCCAGGCTGGACATAGATCCTGCTTTGTCCTCTTCGGTCATCTTGAAAAAAGCGGCGTGGATGACATTCTTGCCGTAAACAAGAGCCGAGCCAACGATCTCATCCCCTTCAAACCGGTGGTCCTATCCGCTTCATGCGGATCTTCGGTGACATCACCACATCCGAATCATCAAACCGGTCTGAGACATAGGACCATCGTCCCTGCTCCGTGCAGCTGACCGGAATCACCGTCTCTGACTTTTTCTTAAGCAGGATGGAGGTGTTGAGCACCCGGTTCTGTTTGGCTCCGGAGAGCTCTTCCCCGTCCAGAAGCAGCACCGGGATCTCTGAATGGTTGATCACCATAAGCTCAGGCACGGAGCCGCTTTCTGAAATTTCCTTTATCGTGAGGAAGTTTTTTTCCAAGGCGTTCTTTAAGGTCACATACTCCGGGCCGCGGCTTTGAACTGTTGTCAGAGGACAGGTGAATTACTGTTAATTACTAAAATGGAAGCGATGCGGACATGCGCGACCGAGCCCGCTTGAGTCAATCTCACCTATTGGGCTTTGACCACAAGCTCTTCTTCATCCCGATGGCACTTCAGGTGGAATCCAAATAAATCTTCGGGAAAATCCTGGGAAGCGATCCAAATTTGCCTGACTTTTTTACTGAAATCGGGCAGAGCTTTCAAGGCCCCCTTGATACGGGCATCATCGAAAAAAGCAAAAGGTTCATCCAGGAAAATAAACTGGATCTTGCCCTTTGCTTTGTCCACAAGCTCATGAGAAAAAGCCAATCTCAAAGCCAGCATGATTTGCTGCCTGGTGCCGCTGGAAGCTTCATCGAAATGCATGAAATCATGTTTGTCGCTGGAGAAAATTTTGACGGAAAAATTTTCATCAATCTGAATATGGCTGTAGCGCCCCTCGGTAAACAAAGGCAGTGTTTTTCCCGCCAGGCGAATGATTTCCCGGTTGAAATTTTTGGACAGATAATGAATGGCTCCCTGCAGAAGATCAAGGGCTGTTTTTTGGATTTCAAGACGTTTTTTCTGACTCTCTTCTTTCGCTCCGAGATCATCTTTGATAGCCCGCAGTTCATTCACCCTCTGCTGTTTTCTCTTTTCCTCTTCCATTTCACTTTCAATCTCGGAGAGATGGGCTTCACCCTCCCGGACAGCCCAATCCAAATAAGAAAACACGTCGCGTGCGGGCTTTTTCACTTGAGCCGGCGTCACCTCCAGGGACTTTATTTTGTCTATCAAAGACACCGCTTTTTGAATATCTTGCGGAGGAGCCTTTTCTTCTCCCCCGGAAGCCGTGTCTTTCCGTGAGGCCTGATAATCGTTATAAATCACTTCCAGGCAATCGGCTAAAGCTTTGGATTCCTTTTCCCGCCTTTTTTTCTTGGCGAAAACAATGATATCCGCAATAAGAAAAATGAGAAATATCCCTGTTATCACAAAGGCGGCCGGCAAAAGAATCCGGTATTCCCCCCATCCGGGGACCCAGGATGAATAAAAGAGCCTCAGCCTTTGAGAAAAATCCACCGAGGGAAAGGAATAGATCAATGCCCAGGAAGCCCAGACCGCCGCTCCGAGAATGAGAAAAAGAATGGCAGGAAAAAGAAACCCCTTGAATCTTTTTTTGAGTGTTTCGATCTTCGGCCAATTTTCATCATATTGGTCCAAAGCGGATTCAAAATCCTTGAGGTTTTCCTGGACCTTCGCGTGCTTCTCCTTCGCCGCCTTGTGGGAATCGTTAAGTTCCTCCAGCCTTTTTTCCTCAAAATGGAGGTCTTCCAGATTCTGGCCGGTGTTTTGGATCCTCTCCCGGGTCTCCTCCCATTCGTTCTCCTGTTTTTCCCTGGATTTTAGGATTTGTTCATATACAGATTCCAGCGTATTCGTCCCGGCCATCCTTTTGATGATATCGCTGTGGGGATAAGGAGTCATTGCTTCACGCTGGGCCAAATAGATGGATTCGATAAACTCCTCATAACCTATTCCTGAAATGTCAAAAATCTGCTCATTAACCCGTTCGGCTCCTTTAGCCAAAATAATGGTTTCCTCTTCCACTTTACTGAGCCGGGCGCCGTGATTGCCCTCATCATCGACGTATCTTATCACCTGGTAGGTATCCCCGTTGATTGAAAAATCCAGCTGCACCATTCCCCTGGGTTCATCCCACTTGATGATTCTGGCCGCCTCATCTTTTTTCAGAGAATACGTCCGGCCGTACAAACAAAAACAAATGATTTCCCCGATCGTGGTTTTCCCGGATTCATTAAGCCCGCTGATCCCGATCAGCCCCTTATCCGGAAGGTCCCTGATCTCCAAATGAGAATATTTCATTATGTTTTCAGCTTTTAGATATTTAATAATCATTGCAGATCTTCCGTTTCCAAAGCACCCAGTTTTCTTAAAACAAATTTCACCGCATCCTGGAAGAGCTCTTCATCAAACTCAGCCTGGGTATCCCGCCGCTTTTTTAGTTCAGAGATACAGTAATCAGTGAATTTGCGGGCTGTTCCTATCGTTTGCTGTTCTTCCAAAAAGGCAATAAAAGATTCCAGGGACTCCGAGGTTTTTTGATTTTCGTTTTTTTCCATTTTTCAACCTCTTTATTTAGAAAATAGTGTTTAAGCCTTTTAATCGGGGGCTTCAGGCCTGGCTTGTGCTTCCGTTCGGATTTTCAATGCAATTTTTCACGGTGTGTTATGCTCATGATGAATTCACAAAAAAGACGCATTACAGATGAATACTCCGCACCTTTTATCCGCAGCAGCCTTAATTTTTGAGTACCCCAGCCCTATTTAAATCTTACGCTTTTTTTTCATTTATTGTCAAATAAGAGGATGCCGCATTAATTCTTTTTCTTGAATCCCGGACTTAGCGACAATTAAAATTCCCGTTATTTGCCGGATGGGGGTAAGTGCTGATCTTTGGCTGAATTTCGGCGCTCTTAGGTGCCGGATGATCCGCGATCTCATTTTGATTCGGGTTTCATCATAGAAAAAGGTGCGTGAAATTATGCGCCTCTTAACAGTCGACCAGAGGCTCTTTGAATGGCTCGAATCTTTATGAATTTATTTTGCGAATGAAATGCTGTTATGCTGAGGAATCCGGCAGCCTTAATAGCATGGTCACACAATTCGAATGGGCACATTACATGGATAACGAAAGGGGCTCCCTTTTTATGACCGAAAAGGGCTCATTTTATAAAGCAAAGTTGCGAATAAGATTGTACACTGGCAACAAAACAATGGTAACACCAAAAAAAATGTGTATAATTAATATAAAAAAAAAAGGTTCAGGCCTTCACATTTGACATATAGGCAAGAGATTAAAGGAGTACTCAGCTTTGAATGAAAAAGAATGGAGAAAAGAAGTAAAAAAGAATCTGGAAAAGAAAAATCTTGGGGTCTATCATTGGAAAATAATAATTTAATTATGGCAGAATCTGATTAATCAGGGTAGCCAAACAACTTTCTTTATGCCTGAATAAAAATGTATGGCCAGCAGAAAGGTGAGGTGTAAAGCAATGGACCTAAAGCACCCAAAGTGTTAAGGCAGGCAGTCTGCTGGTTTTTAATGAACGCAGAGATTCTTTTTGAGGATTTTTATAGTTGGCGTAGAATTTAGATAAAACTTAAAAATTTAGAGGAGGAGACCGTATATGAACAAAAAATTTAAAGTGATTAGTGCATTTTTAGCTTTAGCTTTCTTTTCTCTTGTACTTGCCGGGTGTGGCGGTAGTTCTGATGATAAAGTTGAAAAAGTATCCACTGGGCCTGCGGAAACAGAAAAGATAGAAGAGACTTCTGCCCAACAAGCTGATACACAAGATACGGAAAGAAGTGACAGTAAGAGCATTCCAAAAGACTACCCTAAAGAGTTCTGTCCAGTTTATGAGCCGTCAACTATCATTCATGCGGAACAGATTAACGTAAAGAATAAGACTAACTATATTATTGAGTTTGTAAGTAAGGATGAAATGAAAACCATCGAAGCCTTTTATTTAGAACTTGACCATGTGACCGATACACTGAGTATGGGTGATGTAATCAGCCAGATAACTTTAGAAAACAAAAGTGAAAAGCATTCTGGCATCATTAATCTCGAACCGGTGGAAAGGACAGACTTCACATCTTATGCAAGCAAGGGATACAAGATATATGGAAAAATCATGGTAGATATTGGTTGGTAACTGTTTATTAGCCTGAATTATTTATAAAAAAATTGCGCGGGCCGGATCTCACCGCATCTTCCGGCTTGCAGCTCGTCGCAGTGTAGGGACGACCTTGATTGAATCAATGTCATCCTGAGGCCTGCGCCGGCAGGCCGTGAGGATCTTAGACTTTTTCGCTGAATGAAGCGTAATCGTCTTCTCGTGCAAGCGCTGTCTTAGATCCTTTGTCGCTATGCTCCTCAGGACGACAATAAATTAACGTATTATATTGCCTCATGATAAAATTTTACCCAATGTTATCATGTCCTAAACCTCTTCCTTCGCCCCAGGCTGGACATAGACCCTGCTTTGTCCTCTTCGGTCATCTTGAAAAAAGCAGCGTGGATGACATTCTTGCCGTAAACAAGAGCCGAGCCCACAATCTCATCCCCTTCAAAGCGGTGGTCCCATCCGCTTCCTGCGGATTCATACTTGCTGCCCTTACATGCGGTTACCTGCCGGATAAAATCCTCGGCTTTTTTCCTGCCGTTTGCCACATCTTTCCTGTTTTTTAAAAGAACGGCTTCCATGGCATAACTCTTCACCAATTTGGGATGAAGCTCCTTATACGCCGCATCCCGCGAGACCATGTCAAAGCCCGCGGGCTCTCCGTCTAAAAACACCAGGATTCCCTTTTGCCCGGGCTGGTATTTAAACGCTTTTATATAGCTTTCCAGGTCACTGCCCCTTTTCTCGAAGACATCTTTCATAGCACCGGTCGCTGATTCGACCTCAGCCTCTGCGGTCATCTGATTAATATCACCCCACACCTCGCTCTGGTCTGAGCGGTACTCTTGCGATTCCCGCAGCGATGCGGATACCGATCGGGCCTTTTTCCTGCGGATTTTCGGTGACATCACCACATTCGAATCATCAAACCGGTCTGAGACATAGGACCATCGTCCCTGCTCCGTGCAGCTGACCGGAATCACCGTCTCTGACTTTTTCTTAAGCAGGATGGAGGTGTTGAGCACCCGGTTCTGTTTGGCACCGGAGAGCTCTTCCCCGTCTAGAAGAAGCACCGGGACGTCTGAATGGTTTATCACCTTAAGCTCCGGCACGGAACCGCTTTCTGAGATTTCCTTTATCGTGAGGAAGTTCTTTTCCAGAGCCTGCTTTAAGGTCACATACTCCGGGCTGCTGCTTTGAGCTGTAGTCAGAGGGATGACTCCCATATTCCGGTGGCTCTGAAGCTGGCCCAGCTCCATATTCAATAGAAGGTTTTTGATCTTTATTTCCATTCGGACTCCTTTTTTTCCAGGACCTCTTGTTTTCTCTTCCGCATGGCTTCGCGGACGTCCTTGAGATTACCGCCGTCATAGCGGATAACCTGGGGATGGCGCAAGCTGCCATTGAATTCATTCGCGGGCATGATGACAAGGCCCCGTTTTCTCCACTTGAGCCAGCGTTTGATGTATTTGGGATAATCCTCAACAAGAACCGTCCCGTACACAAGCCCTTTATCCCTGGTCAAGGTGATGCTGAAATCTTCTCCGAAATGTTTATCGATGCATTTCTTTTTCCCGGACCACGCGGCCGGTTTGCTTCGAGGCCCCTGGGTCAGGATATGAATATAATACTCCAATTCTTCAGCAATCTGTAGAATGTCCCATCCCAGCTGAAGCTTCGGCATATCCGACCAGAATGACTCCGACTCCGTGATCAGATCGATCCGGTTCTGCACATATCCGGGATTACCCTCGAATCTCAAAGGAACGTCGGGTTCCTGAGGAGACTCGATTTTCCGCAGCTCCTTCTTTAAGGAGCCGACATAGTCAAAAAGAGTGCCGTCCATATCAAATAAAGCGATCAGGTCGTTTTTCATTTTGCTAAAGTCCTTTGTTTTACCTGGTATAGATTAAGGGAATCATCTCTGACAATTCGTTACAAGGAATATCATATGGGTGTGTTGAGTGCAAGTGGGGGGTTGATGTTAAAAGAAACGGAATGCCTTTTGGAGCTTATTATGATTTAAGAGGAAATCGGATTAAGCGCTGATGTTGCGAACATTCAAATTTCAAAAGCGATTTTACTAAATATATTTCGGTTGTATAAGAAAACAAGACAAGGAAGGAGATTTAATGAGAATCACTTTTTAAGATGTCTCCTGTTTCGAAATTATAAAGGCCGGTTTTACTTTCGCCAGGAATTTCCTCTAATGCAGAAACAGGAATAATGATAATGGGAATACTTCCTCTCCAAGTTTTTGTTGTCATTCGCTTGCTAGTTTCAGATAAATGACGACCTTTATAAGAAAGACCAAATTTTGGAGAATAGAAAATTCCTTCAACAAAAAATTCTTCGTTTCTTCCCCCACTTGTATCTAATCCCACTGACTCTGGAAGAATAATTTTTGCATTATTATTATCTTCTGTGAAATTTTCTTCATAAGAAATATTCAGTGATTCTTCAGGTTTTTCCAAATCGCTTTTTAACTTTTTGATGACTTCCACTTCATCCTGATAATTAGCATACCTAGGATCATTTTCTGCTATTTCGATAGCAGTTGAAATCACTTTTTTAATAATATTGAAATCAAAAAACCGACTTGTCAATCTCAAGCTTCCATATGTTTGGTCAAATATTGAAATAAACCTATTTCCTTTTTTAAATTCTTTCCTTTCTGTTCGGTGTTTATCACAACCATAATTAATATCTTGGCGTTCAAATGGGATAACGAGGAAAAGTGCTTCAGATATAATTTCTGCAATTATATTACTTTTAACATCTTCAGTGAGAATTGGATGATCAATAATAATACCTGAAGTGAAATAGTTTCTTGTAAATCTTGGGATATCGAAATATAATCCTTTACTTCTTTCTAAAGGATATGAAATGGATAGTTCGTTTCTTCCTCTCGTTTCTGTGAACCCTACTATTGATTCTCTAATTTGAAGATTGCATTCAACGATTTTCAGATCTCCAAATTTTTTTGATCGGACTACATTTCCTTCTGAAAGATTAGGAAAAATCAAGGTTGGTAGCATGCTCGGCTTAGTCGTATATTTTTTTTCAGGTCGAGCTTCTATTAATCTCTTGAACGTATTCAACCGGAATACTCGGAAAGACTGGGTTTGGTAGTAATAGACTGCCCCGGGGTAAGCTTCTCTCATAACCTGGGCAAAACTAAGTGAACCCAGTTGACGTAAATTTGGCCCTCTTCTACATTCTACTTTGAATTGGATATCAACATCTCGAAGAGGATAAACATGATTTGGATCCTCTCCAGCTTGAGCTTTCATTGTTTGATATTCAGTGGAAATCTCTCCTATTCTTTCAGAATTACATAATTCAATGAATTCTTTTGGGAAAGCGCTATACGCTGAGAATTCTTCTGAGTTTAATCCGAGCGATGTTTTAATAGTTTCATCTTCACCACCTTGTCGTGCTAAGCAAAGAGCATGAATGTATTGGATACGAGGATTTTCTAAATATAAAGTGCTTTCAGATAGAGGAATCTCCATTAGACGTTCAGGTTCTCTAAATACAGATTCTGTTTGTATAGAGTTATTATTAACAATAATGATAATTCCGTCTTTATGCCTGCCTATTCTTCCTATTCGTTGATAAAAACTGGTTGAGGAGTAAGGAACTCCCACTAAGATACCTAGATTTAGATGGGGAAGATCTATTCCCATTTCCAAAGCACTCGTGCTTATTACCCCTCTAAGATTGCCTTTGGTTAATTTATTCTGGATCATGTTTCGATCGATTTCTTCATAGCCTGATCTGTATGGATTAATTGGCATATCTTTAAGAAAATCCCCGTTAAAATTCTCGAATTCTAATTCACTTTCTTTTTCACTCAATCGCGAAGAAATTGTTGCCATATATTCTGTTTGTTTTCTACTATCCACAAAAGTTATAAATTGATAGGCTGTTTCATTCACCAAAAATCTCATTAAATTAGATATAGAAGTCAGCAAATCACTTTTTTGAGGAAGATTTACTAGAATTATTTCATTTTTTTTCTTTGGAGAGGTTTCATTTTTGTCATCAATAATTGCAAATTCTTTTCCAGTTAGTTTTTCAAGATGATCGGATGGGTTTTTTATTGTGGCTGAGGCAGCAATAATTTGATAATTTCCATCTGCGCATGAGATAAGATGCTGCAATCTTCTATAAAGATATGCACTATTACTTCCAAAAACACCTGAATATGTATGAAGTTCGTCAATAATTATCAATGAAATATTAGTCAGAAAATCTATTACTCCTCTATTTGACAGTTTTGATAATAGCCATGCATGTATCACATCTGGAGTCATGATGAGAATGCTTGAATCTTTTATTATTTTTTCTCTTTCAATTTGGGCGACAGAACCATCGATTCTCCCCACCTTAAAAGGAAGTCCAGACTTTTTTATTACTCTCTTCCAAATTTCTTCTTGTTCCGTCCCCAAAGCTTTTAAAGGATAAATAGATATTATTTTTGCTTCAGTGTTTCTATTTAGGACTTCGATTCCACATATATTAAATATTAAAGTCTTCCCAGAGGATGTGCTTGTTGAAACGCATATATTTTTCCCTTTCAAAAATTCATTTATAGCTAGCCACTGATGGAAATAAATACCATTGCTATAATCAATAAGAATTTTTTCAGCTGGTTGAGACAGTCCTAGCGACGAATAATTTCTATATTTCCCTGGTCTTTCATCGATTCTGAATTTATGAACGATTTCCCAATTCTCATCATGGAAATAATTAATTATTTTTTCCATCTGCTTCCCCCTGATAATGGCTTTGAAATGAAGTGTCTTTTCCTCATAATGAATGAAACTTGTATACTTCCCAAAGAATCACGTTGATATAGGTAAGAATTATCTGCGCCATCAATTATTCCCCTTTTTGGTAATGATATATTATTATCTAATTTAAATATTGTCAAAATATAATGTAATTTAGATCCATTTCTTTAGGTGAAGCATAAATTGCCTTAAAAAAAATTTCTTGATAATGGTAATATAGATGAAATGAATAAAGAATCATTTTTGAGCAATCAAAAAGCCAAACCTTTCCTTAAATGGGCTGGGGGAAAAACGCAACTATTAGATGAATTAAGCAATAGAATTCCAGACAAGTTCAAGAAAACCGGGGTTATAGAAAGATATTGTGAGCCTTTTGTTGGGGGTGGGGCATTTTTCTTCTATCTTAAAAATCATTACGAAATTAAAGAATCCATTTTAATAGATATTAATAAAGAATTGATTCTGGCCTTTAAGGTTATTCAAACATCCTATAGAAAACTCATTGATTTGTTAAAGGAATTGGAAAAAGAATATTTAGCTAAGAATGAAGAAGAAAGAAAAGAATTCTATTATAAAATTCGAAGTTTATATAATGAACAGAAAAAAAACTTTGATTACAAAAAACAAAATTCAAGGTGGGTTGATAGAACAAAATACTTAATGTTTCTGAATAAAACTTGCTTTAATGGTCTTTTTCGTTTGAACAGCAAAGGTGAATTCAATGTGCCTTTTGGAAGATATAGAAATCCGACCATTTGTGATGAAAATAATCTTAAAGCCGTCCACAGTGTGCTCAAGGGTGTCGAATGAACCGCCCCGGTTTTTTCGGAGAGCATATTATATGACTCCTACCCCCATGGTG
>CAZDJZ010000041.1:0-13662 GCA_964505785.1 uncultured Eubacteriales bacterium | reverse complement strand
ATTTTTGAAAGGAGAGTTTTTAAACGATGGCTACTGGTAAGAATCATACTGGAATCTTGAAAAAGCCTCTAGTGGAGTTTATCGTTCAGGAGGATTCGCTTTTAGCCATGCTTGAATGGACGGCTGGAAACGGAAATGAATAAAATTCTTTCGGAAATGCTCGCTCATTATTTTCGCTCGACTTCCGAAAGAATTTTATTCATTTCCATTAGGGTAGGATTTCAGTTTACCGTTTCCATTAGGTCAGATTATTGTGAGAATTAACAACAGTAAACCTGAGGCATCTGCAGAAGAAGTCGAAAAAGTTGCGAATCTTTCAGGCTCTTCTGATTTTATCAATAAGCTGGATGAGAAGATGGAAGTCATGGTGGGAGAAACAGGAGGGATGATTTCAGGGGGAGAGAAATAAAAGATCTCTATTGCGCAAGTTATATTGAAAGATTCAGATGTGGTTATTATTCAATAACAACTAATGGAACACTTTTGAAGGAAAACGTAATTGATTTTTTGAAAAAAAATAATTTCTTTTTGACGATTAGCTTAGATGGCCCTAATCATGTAAATGACGCATATAGAATGTTTCCAAACGGAAAAGGAACATTCGACAAAATAATTAAAAATATATCCATAATCGAAAATAAAAAATATCCATTTCAATTAATTAAATTCAACACAACCATTGTCCAAGATTCATATTTGAGTGACCAGGCAAACTTTTTTGATAATTTATCCAAGGAGAAAGGATATTCACCTAATCCATTTTTTGTTAATAAAAGGGAGTCAAATCTAAATGAACTTATTAAAAAGAATCCTGGATCATTAGATTCATCATATATTAAAGAGTTAAGAAGTCAATTTAAACACAATCTGATAAAAAAAAATGTGAACTATTCCCCATTTCTGAAGAAGTTATTTTTGGCAAGGCTAAGGAAAATACATAACCGGGGAAATTTTAAAAGTATAAAAGGATCTTGCAGCCCAAACGGCGCATGTATTCCAGGATGGGAAAAATTATTTGTGGATTCAAAAGGCGATTTTTTTATTTGTGAAAAAATGACAGATTTTACAACAATTGGAAATGTTGAAACTGGATTATACCTTAATCAAATATTCAAAATTATAGAAGCATATTGTGAGATATGTGATGTCGATTGCATAGATTGTTGGGCAATTAGACTTTGTAAAGCCTGTTATGTTGCTGCTAAAAGGAAAAAAAGGCTTGACAAGCTACAAAAAAGAACTTATTGCAATAATATGAAGTATAATTTACTATCAGATATAAAATTGTATTTGGAAATACTTGAAACTAATCCAAAAGCCTTCGATTTCCTTGTGAGCGAAAGACAGATAGAATATACAAAAAATCGTTTAGACTATATGAAAAGAAAATCAATATAGCCCAAATGCAGATTATTACTAAACTAACAAATTTAACAAAAATATTTGTGCTTTGCTTCTCAGCCTTGGCGTTATCATTTTGTTCTAAGGACAATACAAAAATTGATAAAAGGATTGAGAACGGAATTGAGGTCATTCATAATCATATTGAACCATATGAAATAAACGGGGAGCCTTATACCTTTGCCCTGGAAAAAGAATTGACCATTAGCCAAGAAAGAAAAGATTTGGTTGACAGGGGAATGATGTCAATGGGTGAGTTTACTGTGGATTCAAATGGAAATATATACATTGTCGGCTGGGAAAACAAAAAGGATCTCATATACAAACTTGACAGTGAGGGAAATTTCATCACCTCATTTGGTCAAAAAGGACAAGGACCGGGTGAACTTGAAATGCCGACATGGCCGGGAATATCAGGAAATAAGTTTTATATATCAGATCGTGGAAAGAAAATTGTTCTTTTTGATGAGGACGGTCATTTATATAAAGAAAATAGATTCAAAACAAGGGTAACAAAGGGCGATATATTAAAAAACGGAAATTATTTATTTTGGGGGGGATGGAGTGGATATAAAACGAATACTTATTCTCAATATAATCTTTCCCTTTTTAGTCCTGAATTCAAAAAAATAAGAGATCTTGATGTTTATAAACTTCATTATCGGAATGAAAGACTTGCGCCTTATTTCATGTGGCGGGTCAGAAATGACCGCATTTATATTATAAATGAAGAAAGAGGTTATGAGTTTTTGATCTATGATCTTGATGGCAACCTCATAAGAAAAATCCAAAAAGATTACAAACCTGTATCCCCCTCTTTAGAGATAAAAAAGGCCATTTTGGGGCCTCAATATCAAGAGACAGGAAAAAGAAACGAATATATTCCAAATCCTTTGCCTCCAATAAAATTATTTATGGTCGATGATCAAGGACGGCTTTTTGTCATGACTTACGAAAAGGGATCAACCCGGGGAGAATTTATTTATGATATATTCAACTCAGAGGGCGTGTTCATCGGAAGAAAGAGCCTAAATCTTCGGTGGGCGGATTTATCTTTTGGTGTTAAATATCAGACTGTCAGCAAGAACAAATTATATTGTTATCGATATAATGAAGATGGTTTTATGGAAATGAACATTTACAAAATCAAATGGATATATAAAAATGATGCGAACCAATAATACTTGGATTCTCTTGACGTTGATCAGACTTGTTTTTTTGATCCGGGGACATTGTCCGCTTCGATGAAAATCGGCGCTCCATTATCATCTTCTAACGGCCGGCTCCGGAGGGTTCCAGGTCCTCGCGTTCGACTAAGGCCTCTTTCCAGAAATCGGGGTAATCCAGGCGGCCGGAATCAACCGGAATCAGTGGCCGGATTGAATCGGAATCGGCGGCCGCTTTCAACCGGAATTTGCAATCCGAATATCAAAATGGCGGAAATACCGTTTTCTCCATCGATCCGAGTCGAAATAACATAGCGGAGATGGGTGTCTATGGCTAGGCGCCGCCCTTTCATTCGTTTTTTATTGATGACGAGGGGTACTTATACGTGCGGGCCTTTGAAAAGAGAGAAGACGGCATTGTCCATGATATTTTTGACCCGGACGGAAAACTGGCCGGGAAACTGATCTGGGACAGTTCCGCTAGATACGGAGTTGAAAGCTACACATACGCCAAAGCACAGAACAGACGTCTGTATTTTCTGATTGAAAACGAGGACTATTTAAACTTGGTTGTTTCAGAGTTCAAGAGCACGTCAATTGAAAATTGATCTGCTGAGCCTTGCTGAGCCAAATCATTCAAACAAATAGTCAAAAGAAAAGCATCTTATTATGGAAGATGCTGTTTTTATTCAGACTGAAATTCGTTAGAGATGTAGTTATCAATTTGGTTTGTGAATTCTTTGAGGTCTTTGATGTTGTCTTTAGTTAATTCCAGCAGTTTCTCGTCATCAATGATCCAGTATCGATGAATCAGTGCATTACGCAAATTAACCAGCTTTTTTAACTTTTCGGCAAGAGCTGCAGAAATGATATTCTTTTTTTCAGCTTTATCTATACAATCGGAATAACCCACACATGGTGCGCCAAAGGACTTGGCTAATATATGCTGACAGGAATCGGTTATTGCTTCGACGGCTTGTATCAGCATATATTTCAGGCTTAATGGATTTCTTGCATCATTTAAAAATAATTTTTTATCCTTGTCTACGATCTCATGGATTTTCTGCTGGATGTCTAAAATGTCGGCTTTGTTTTTTGTTATTCTGTCTAAATTGATGTCAGACATGATCAATCATCCCTTCAATACCCAGGTAAAGGTTGCGGAAATGAGCGTATTCCCGGTATTTTCTGCCGGTTTTTTCTAAAAAATCAGTCCATAGATTATCATTCCGGCTGAAAAGAAGGTTTCCTTTCGTTATGACAGAAGCCTGGAAATAAATGGGGGCCTGATTGAGACGGGTGACATCCACATCCGCTTTTATTTTTTTTGATAATAATGAGGCTAATTCTATTTCCTCATCCAAGCTGGAATTATCAATAAAAAAGACCGAAACATCGATATCCCGGAAAGCCCCATCCGCCGCGAATGACCCGTGGATATAGGCGAATGCGATATTGGACTTCTTTTTTATAAGCTCTGCTATACGATGGCGGACTTGTTTTTTTTGATCCGGGGACATTGTCCGCTTCGATGAAAATCGGCGTTCCTTTATCATCTTCTAGCGGCCGGCTCCGGAGGGTTCCAGGTCCTCGCGTTCGACTAAGGCCTCTTTCCAGAAATCAGGATAATCCAGGCGGCCGGCATTGCGTTTTTCCGAGTCATAAACGCGGAAGTGGTTGTATTTAACCAGCAGGGAATCGCCCAGCTCCCACCAGGCCTTGATCACATTTTCCGCGAAGTTGACCGCGTAGTCGGTTAAAAACTCCCGGGCCCTGGCCGGGTCGTCCGCGTAGATATCGGCGGCGGTTTCCTCAATAGCGGGCAGCTTATCCATAGCGCCCTGTTCCCATCGTTCCTGGGCGGCCTGCACCTCCTTGATGGCATGGTCATAGACCGGCTGGACATGGTAATCCACATAATCAAATGCCCAGCGGGCCGAATCCCTGTCAAACACCCAGTGGTCGCCGATGCTGAAGGATTCGGGAATCCGGGTCATGCCCGCGAAAAGCGGCATATAGCAGGACGTATCCTGGGCGCCGAAAGCCAGCCACACCATACCGGCGATGGGCGCCGGCAGCCAGTCGCGGCAAACGGTGATGGTGGTGTATTCGACATTGGGGACGGAAATACAGCGGGGGGCGTTGTAGCGGTCCTCCCCGTGCTTAAAGCCCCAGAACAGGTTGGGATTTTGGAAGGGGCCTCCGGTCAGGCCGTCCGCGGGATCGAAGCGGGTCCCCTGATACTTATCCCGGGTCATGGCCATGACATCGCTTAAGGACACCTTTTTATCCGGTTTGACCGAGAAGGGGAAATCCATATTGGGCGTATCGGCGCTGAAATTCTGTGAGGGCGCGGCCATGTCAAAAAAGCGCCACAGCCGGCCCCTCCGGCCCTGCGTGCTTTCGGCGCTGCCTTCAGTGGGGGAGTAGGCTTTTTTCCAGTTAAAAGGCTCGCCGCTTTCCGGGTCGTAGAATCCGTTTTCAACGGCGTATGATACGGCGTTAGGGGAAGCCAGAAAATATTCTTTGTCATCCATATCGATTTCGCCGATGCGCGATTCATTGGGGCAGACGCTGACATGATCGTCGGGCACGCGCTGCGCGCACCAAACCGCGCCCGGTTTGCCGCTTTCCGGTGTCCACAGCGGGCCGACCGGCATGATCTCGAAAATCCAGGCTTCCTCCGCGTCGGCTACGGCCAGCATCTCGCCGCTGTCATGAAAGCCGTAACCGTGCTCTTCGGCCAGTCTGCCCATGAGTTTAATCGCTTCCCGGGCGGTTTTGCAGCGCTCCATGGCGATGAGCGTCAGCATGGTGATGTCAAAGGTGGCAGCCGGAGTGGGATTGCGCATTTTGGAGCGGCACCCGATGGTGGATTCACCCATGGCCAGCTGGTGTTCGTTCATGTAGCCGAACACACCATGAATATAGGAAAAGGTATGGGGCACCTGGGGGATGGTCTTGCCGGTGTCCCCTTCCTCCAGGGTTTTCACCCATTTGCCTCCGGTTTCCGGCGGCCAGGTTTTGATCTGATTGATGTGATAAATTTTGCGCTCAGCCCCTTTTTCATGGTCGGCGGCCGGGACAAAATGAAAGGTAAAATCGCATACGCCGCAGTCGGCGGTATGGGTGGTCATGACCGAGCCGTCTACCGAGGCTTCTTTACCGACGAGTATAGAGGTGCATCCTTCGGGGTAGACCGGAAAGACATCTGAATCGGATAAATGGTTGGGTCCGGTCGCCACCAGCAGGAATACGGCGGCCGGTATGATTATCAGGATGCTCCATTTGATAAGTCTGGCGTTTTTTTGCATGAATATTCGTCCTCCTATTTTTCTTCTCCTCTGACCGGATACCCGGCGTGGCGCACCGCGGCGGCGGCCGCGCAATGCATGGGATCTATAAACGGTACCGGCAGTTCTTCATCTTGTAAAGCGAGCGGAATTTCCGTACAGCCCCCGACAATCACTTCCGCTCCTTTTTGGATGAGCTCGCCGGCCGCGTCTGCCAGCCAGGCTTTGGCCTCGCCCTGCGTGAACCCCGCTTTAAGCCCCTTGGAGCCGAAAATCGCTTTCATTACTTTTTTCTGTATTCTTTTCGTTGGGGTAATGATTTCCAGCTTGGCGCGCTCAAAAGTCTGGTCGAAGATTTCGGCCTGGAGGGTGCCGGTGCTGGCCAAAATGCCGACTTTATGCACTTCAGGAGACAGACCGCAAATGCAGTCCCGGGTCTCATCTACCAGGTCGATGAGGTCAAAATCGATCTCCCGCCTTACTTCTTCCAGAAAATGATGGGCGGTGATGCAGGGCATGACTATAAAGTGCGCGCCGGCGCGTTTGAGGGATTGGAAACCTTCAATCAGCAACGGAACCGGGCTGGGCCCGGAACGGAAAATGGCGTCGGTGCGGGGAGGGATTTCCGGATTGGAGTAGATGATCACTTTGGGGTGGTCCTGATCTTTTTCCGCGGCGGTGGCTTTGATGATCAGCTCAAACATGCGGGCGGTGGCTTCCGGCCCCATGCCGCCGAGGATCCCGATGGTTCGTTTGTCATCGTATCGTCGTGTCATCTCCCCTCCTGGGATATTGATGAAATAATGGGGATATTTATTATTATTGTTTCATTTTTAATGATATGCAAGATTAAAAATTTTTCGATCACTTTTTGTTTTATGCAATTTGGAAAAATTTTATTTATAATCCCCATTATTTCAACTTTCAGGCGGGCCGAATCTCACCGCATCTGCCGGCTTGCGTCTCCTCATAGTGAAGTGCCACGATTTCGTCCCTGCAATCCTACATCTGCGGCAATCTCGGCCCGTCAATAACCCAGGAGATCACTGCTTCGCATAATAAATCGAGACCGCCTCACCTGACGCAGCAGCATAAGATCCTCACGGCCTGCTGGCGCAGGCCTCAGAATGACATATGGGGTCCTTTTCATCATTTATTGTATCTTATTCTATTATTATTGGTTCATTTTTAATGATATGCAAGATTAAAAATTTTTTTCGACCACTTTTTTTCCTTTCAGGCGGGCCGAATCTTACTGCATCTTCCGGCTTGTGTCTCATCATTAGGCTAAATCGTTCAAGGTGAAACTAAAAATGCATCCATGCTGACGGCTGTTTCCGGGAAATTGTGAAGGATTTTTTGATCATTTATGATGAGGTTGATATGGAGATGCTTGGCCAGGGCGGCATACTCGCAGTCATAAGCGGAACAACCGCAATTAAAGCCGGAGTGGATTGACCGCTCTATTGATAATTATGCTTTTTTATGAGTTCGCGGATTTTATCCAGGGGCAGAGCTGTCTGCATATGCCCGTTGCGGCCCTTGGTATCCACCGCTTTGAATAGGGAATTGAGGATGGCTTCTTCCGCTGCTTCGGCGGCGGCCAGAAAAAGCGGCGACATGCGGTCATTGCGCAGCACAGTGAATTGTTCGGTAGCGCTTTTTTCCCGGTACGGCTGGCGGACCTCTTCCGCGGTGGAGAAAGCGACGGCGTAATCACCGCTGCCGTTGGAATAATAGCCCCCGGTGCGGGCGATGCCCAGAAGCGCCCGCTTGGCCAGGCGCTTGAGATTGCGGCTTAAAAGCGGGGCGTCCGTCGCCACCACTATCATGCAGGAGCCCTCTTCATTTTCGTCAAGAAAACGTTTATACGAATACTGCTCAAGGAATCGGCCGGCGGGCAGCCCGTCGATCATAAGGACGCCGCCGTGGTTGGTCTGGACCAAAACGCCGACCGTATAGCCGCCCAGCTTTTCCGGCAGTTTGCGCGAGGCGGTGCCGATGCCGCCTTTAAATCCGTAGCAGGAAGTACCGGTCCCGGCTCCGACCGCACCTTCTTCTACCGGTCCGCCGGCAGCGTTCCGGATGGCTTCCAGCACGTGTTCTTTTTTGACATGCCGCGCCCGGATGTCATTGAGAAATCCGTCGTTGGTTTCTCCTACAACCGGATTGACGGACATGATGCTTTCATTGCCGGGTAATCCAAGAATGTAGTCGATCACTGCGTCAGCAGCTGTGGGCACGCTTAGGGTATTGGTGAGCACCACCGGGGTTTCCAGGCGTCCCAGTTCATCCAGCTGGGTGGTTCCGGTCAGTTTGCCGAAACCATTGGCGGCATAAAAAGCGGCCGGCACTTTGTCCTGGAATACATTGCCGGAATGGGGCAGGATGGCGGTCACACCCGTGCGGATATCATCGCTCTTGATTAAAGTGACCTGGCCGGCCTTGACTCCGGTCACATCCGTAATCGTGTTAAGATGTCCGGGCGGGAAAACGCCCGGATTTATGCCGAATTCCCTGGCGCGGGGCCTGTCCTGCTGGGATAGAATCGCAGCCGGCAGCAGGCATAACAAAACAAAAATAATTCCGGTTTTCATCATGTTACCTCTTAAACCAATGTTATTTTAAGAGATGGTGAAAATCAACGGTTTCCCGCAGTGAATTTCTTCCCCTCTTTTTTGCAGATAATCTGGGTGACATTGCGGCCGGACGTTAACCCGGTGGGCACGCCGCCGCCCGGCTCCACCCATTGGCCGATGTGATAGAAACCATTCAGCCCGGGCAGGGTCTTGGACATCCGTTTAAAACCGACGTCGGGTGTCATCTGCCAGCCTTCAAAGCTCCCCTTCCAGTTATTGGTATAGCGGATGACGGTGGCCGGCGTGGATACATCCGTCATATCTATTTTGTCTTTGATTCCCCCTAAACGCTCCTCCAAAGCATCGATAACAGCATCCGCGATTCGCTGTTTTTCCGCTTTGTATTGGTCTTTATCGGTGGACCGCAGTTCTTCCCAGTGCTTATAATGTGTTGTCGGCAGCAGCACAGTGAGCAGGGTTTTTCCTTCCGGCGCCAGGGTGGGGTCGAAATTGAAAATGCGCGTGCTGATGTCATCTTGCCGGGATTCTTGATCAACAACGAGGGACCTTTTAAGAGGAAACATAAGCGCGGACGGCTCATCGGTGAATGTCCGGTTTACTCCCAGGGATACCTGGAGATAAGAGGGAAAGACCTTCATCTCCTCATAACGCTTTTTGATTTTGTCATCCGCATAGCGCCCGTCCAGCATATCAAAAATAGTGGCGTGCCCGTCTGCGGCCGATATTACGATATCCGCCGGGTGTTCTTCACCATTTTCCAGCTTGATTCCTTTAGCCTTGTCATTGTCGACCAAAATTTTTTCAACCCGGGCATTGTAATGAATCCGCCCGCCCAGGTCCTGATATTTCTTTTCCAGCATCCGGGCCAATTTATAGGATCCGCCGATGGGATAGCCGGCGGCTTTTTTATCCATCCAAGCCAGGGTAAACAGGATGAAAATGGCAGCGGTTTCCGGTGTGAACAAGTTATGGATGGTCCTGGCTAAGAGAGGGTTGCGGCAGCGGCCGGCGACATCAGCCAGCGACAGTTTGCCCCATTTGCGGAAAATCCCCATATAAGGCAGAATTTGGACCATCATTTTCAAGCCGTCCAGCATATTAGATGTTTCGGGTGCTTTGGCGGGATTCATATCGAAATGACTCAGCTTGCGCACGGCTTTGGTGAAATCCTGAATCAGCGCGCGGTCTTCGGGAGCTTTGGCCAGCAGTTCTTCCTCCAAGCGGTCCACTTGAGTGAACATCCGAATATCCCGTCCTGCGTCATCTTCCACCCGCATGAATTCGTCCGGGTCGAAAAAATCGATGCTGTCCATATCCAGCAGTTCGCTCCAAAGCTGATAAAGTTTTTGAGACGGGCTGGAACCCACCAGCCAGTGCAGGCAGCCCTCTACGGTATAGTCATTCCGCTTCCAGGCGCACATCATCCCGCCCGGCTGCGTGTTCAGCTCGAAGATTTCCGTCTCGAATCCGTTCATCTGCAGGTAGCTGCCGGCGCACAGTCCGGCCACGCCGGCACCGATGATATTGATTTTTTTTGTCATGCTTTCTCCTTTTCTATTATGGTTCATTCATAAAAAAATGATATGGTGATCAACCATCGCCTGATTTTCTCGAAAATGAATGTGGACAGATTCTCAATGCTAACTATATGTGAAGGCAGGTATGATTGTCGAGTGAAATTCAGTTTCTTTTCCAGTTTTCAATCTTCAAAGCCGGTATTTTTTGAAAATGTCTGGTATTATTAGTGACCAGAGTTAAATTATGTGTCAGAGCCGTCGCTGCAATCAAAATATCCATATCCGGGATTATTTTGCCGTTTCGTTCCAGATTGCACTTAATCTCACCAAAAATATCCATAATTGATTTATTGATATCCAAAACCGGGAAAAGCTCTGCGACTCGGTATACAGCTGGAAGATTCTTTTCGACATGTTGAGACTTTCTTGCACCATAGACAAGTTCGCCATAGGTGATAACAGATATCGATTTGGGAATGTTTAGATTCTCTTTAAACTTTTGAGTGACGTGGGGATCATTCTTTAAACTATAGATAAGAATATCAGTATCAATCAAATAAGACATTCTCTTTTGCAAACCTTTTGTTTTCTGTGCGGCTTTTTCTTATATCCATAATAATGTCTTCCGCTGTTCTTTCATCCTTCCAGCTTCCGGCGAGCTTCAAAAACTCTTCGGTGCTGTTTTTTCTTAACGTATGCGATTCAGATAAGTAGGTTTCGATAATATGAACGACTTCTTGACTGATAGAACGTCTGTTCTGCTTGGCGGTTCTTTTTAAATGCTCATATATTCTGTCATCAATGTCTCTAACTTGCAGAATGGCCATTTTTCTTTCCTTTGAATAAATAATAAGAAACTTTGCATGATTTGTCAATCATAATTCATGAATTATGAATTTGAATAACATCGTAATTTTTTTCATAAGACCATCGTGTGTATAATCCTGAACTATTCATAAAAAAAGTGGTATTTTCGTAATTCTTTTTTTATCAGTGATTAACATGAATTTTATTGAAAGGACAAATGGAACGTTTTCAGGTGACGGCGCATCATTCAGATTTTTAGATACTAAAGCAGCAAATCAAACACTAATAACTTATAAGGTGCATTAAAATATGCGAATCTGCTCAGTTGTTTTTTGAAATCAAGATCAGGACTGTCGATATTTGGAGAATATAATTTTCCATTCTTAATTCGTATGTAGTTCTTTTTTATATTGTTTACGAGAGCACTTTTATGAGTCAGATTCCATTTTAAATTGTATATATCAATGAAAAATTGTTTTTTACTATCCTGTTTAGATGTCCAGATAAATATTTTTCCATCTTCAATATTAATTCCGAATATTGAAGGAAAGTATTTATGAGGACCATATAAATTGTCAAGGAGAGAATGCGGCAAGTGTTGAATTTCATTTCCTTTAAAGGTAGGAAAAATGAGGTCGTCTTTATCAATTTTTATCTTTTTGCAGCTTGTTTCAAATGCATTCAATAAATCCCCTCGGCCTGAATATTTATAGATTTTGTAATCGACGGTGTCCGTTACATAAATAGCTCCATTTGAATCAATACAAAAATCAGGAGTGAATCCGGCTAATCCTGAAACAACTTTGTTTTCATCATCAATACGGTTCTTGTCTTTATGAATAAACTGATAATTAGAAAATGATAAATCGGTTTTTACTAATTCGTAGACATAAGGTCTGATGTAAAAAAGAAAATATACGTTATTCTTTTTATCAATCTTTATTTTCACAACGTGTTTTCTTCCATATGGCTCTTCAAAATCAAATGATTTTAAATAATGCCCTTTTTGATCAAAGAGTTGAATTTTTTTATAAGCACATACGATTTTTCCTTCTTTACTTACAGCAAAAAAAGGAACCACGTTGAATTCCCCGGGGCCTTGCCCGGGCCCCCCGATTGAATGGAGAAATTTGCCGTTTTTGTCATATTTATCTATCTTGCGGCCATAGGCATCTCCAATATAAATGTTATTTTTATCATCAACATAATAATGTGATATCAATTTATAGATAGGAGTATCTGTGTCATTCAAATTTTCTGTTTCAGTTCCAATGATGCTGACAGGATTATTTTTTTCGATTATATCAGTTAATGGATAATCTTCATTTGTTTTGCAGGATAAATTGAATAAAACTAATAAAAGAGAAAGACTTAAATATGCTGTTTTTCGCACAGTTTCAAAAAGCAAATTTATGTATTTTTTTTTGACTACCATCATCCCTGCATTTATTCTTGCTAACCTGAATAATTCAGGATAATAAATTTTTTATCAAAAAAAAAACATGTCAAGTATTTAGGCTAAATAAATTAATTTTTTTTAAGAGTGTTTTTAATTACAAAGTTTTTAAAGCAAAAAAATTTATATTGACTTCAGGTAAGTTAAAAAAACTCCGGGTTGTTTTTCTTAACCTAACAGGTTCAATCGCATTGTCTGCCATTTTTTTAAACAAATGGAAGCAGGAAATAAAATTTCCCAATCAGAATTCATGAATTATGAGTGTGGATAACATCGTAATTTATTTCATAAGACCACCGTATGTATAATACAATTGAAACGAAAGAATGATGCCAATATCATTCACGCAGCGCTATTGGGGAAAGGAAAAATGAATGCGCGTAGAAATCCTCTCCACCGGGCCGTATGATCTGCAGCTCTGTCTGCGGGCGGCGGCTTCGTATTCTCCGGATAAGGAAGCAGATTTGACTGTATTCAGGACGCCTGTCCGGCTGGACGGACAGCCGCGTGTCTTGGAAGCCCGCCAGGAGCGGAAAAACGGGCCGCTCGAAGTAAAGGCGGACGGCGTTAGGAACAAAGACAAGCTGCGCCGGGAAGCGGAGTGGATTTTAAACACCGGTTTGGACCTGCGGCCGTTTTATGAAAAAGCCGCCGCCCACCCGGCTTTAAAGAAGATCACGGACAAGCTGCACGGGCTTAAAGCGATGCGGCCGGCCTCCCTTTTTCAGATGGGTGTGATTGCGGTGACCGAACAGCAGATTTCCATGCAGGCGGCGCGCCGCATCCGGGAGCGGATCGTTGATAAATTCGGCGGCAGCATCCGGGGAATGCCCGTTTTTCCGCAGGCGGAAGACCTGGCCAAGGCTTCTCTGGAGGAGCTTAAAAAGAGCGGCTTGTCAGGACGCAAAGCGGAATATGTGCAGGGCTTTGCCCGGGCTGTGGATGAGGGGACGCTGGATCTGGACGCGCTAAAGACCATGCCGGACGACAGAGTGCGCGAGGCCGTAACCAAGCTGCGCGGATTCGGCCGCTGGTCCGCTGATTACATCCTGGTCCGGGGCCTGGGCCGCATGGACGCGGTGCCCTTCGGTGATCTGGGTGTGCAAAAGGCCGCCGGCGAAGTTTTGGGCGACGGCAGCCGGATGAGCCCGGAAGAAACGGAGCAAGCTTTGGAGTTCTGCCGGCCTTTCCGCGGCCTGGCGGCTTTTTATCTCTTAACCCGCCGCCGCCTCTAGCCTGGCTTATTCATAAAAAATTGCGATATTTTTGAATTCTTTCCTTGCATGCTATATTCATGATTTCTATTTTAAGTTCACGTGAAACGATTATTATTTTCTTACTTTTATTTTAATCGCAATTTTTTACCCTTCGGGCGGGCCGAATCTCACCGCATCTTCCGGCTTGCAGCTCGTCGTAGTGAAG
>CAZDJZ010000040.1:0-14465 GCA_964505785.1 uncultured Eubacteriales bacterium | reverse complement strand
TCCAGTTTATACTGATTTGTATTTACGAATCGAATACTATAGGTTTTAAGCGTTTCACGTTTTGCGTTTTGCGTTTTACGTTTCACGTTTTGCGACTATCAATAGTGCGTTAAACTGCCGTCTCTTTTCGCTTTACGCAGAGCCAAACGAAACATAAAAAGACTTAAAGGAAATAAAATAATCGAAAATAGCAGCAATACGGTAATATGCGGCAGGATTTCCGAAAAATTCGCCGTTGTCAGAAGACTAGCCCTTAACCCTTTCAACGTATATGTGATGGGAATTAAATAAGAAATCCACCGGAGCCATTCCGGGAGCACCTCGATGGGAAAAAAGACCCCTCCCATCAATCCGGAAACGCTTCCGAATACCCATCCAAAAGGATTTCCTTTTTTATAAACCAGAATAAAGCAGGCCGAAAGAATCCCAATGCTCATGAAGCATACAGCCGTAAGAAAAAAAGTCAAAATCGCACCGGCCCATTGAATCTTTACCAGTTTCATCCCAAAAACCATGACGGCTAAAATAATATGAAATACAGTTGTCACGATGGAAAACAAGAAAGAATACAGTGAAGAACCCATTAGGATAGTGGGAATTGATGCCCGCGTAACCAGTACCGCTTCCAGGGTTCCGCTGATTTGGGCCTGACGTATGACCCCGGGCAGCTCCTCCTGGAACATGGCCAATATTCCGGAAAAAGCGATGCCTATAATGACAAATGAGAAATAGTCTCCTCCATACGGATCTAAAGACGCATGCCCGCTTCCGGATATAAGTTTGGATATAAAGAAAAACGTGGTCGATGAAAGAAAAATACTCACAAAGGAGACCATAAAAGCAAATTTATAACTGGCCGCCTCCAGTACATCCCGCTTCAAAAATGCTAGAATCTTCTTCATTTTCCCTTATTGACTTACCAATTTGAAAACGACCTGACCCCGCGCAGCAATCTTAGACTGCCTCGCCGACTGAGACATTTTTTCTCCAAAGACATCTAAGATTCCGCCGTCGCTGCGCTCCTCAGCATAACATTTGCTGTCACGCATACCTTTCATAGACCTCCTGCAGTGTCCTCTCTCCTTTTCCTGTTATCTCATCCAGAGTTCCGGAAATATGAATGCGGCCGCCGCTTAAAATCCCGATCCGGTGGGCAAACTCCCCCGCCTCGTATAAATCATGTGTCGCCCAAAACACCGTTTTTCCTTCTTTATCCACAATTTCTTCACGTAAAAAACGCCGCAATTTTTGGGCGGCCTTCGGATCAAGGCTCCGCGTCGGTTCATCCACAAAAAGAACTTCCGGGTCCGCCAACAAAGCGCGGGCCACGGCCATCATCTGCCGCATTCCTGAGGAATATGTGTTAAACCTTCGGTCTGCAGCCTTTTCCAATCCGGTGAATTTCAACACGCTGTTGATCTTCCGGTCCCGTTCGCTGCCGTTTATATCATTCAATACTGCAAAAAACTCCAAATTATGCCGCCCGGTCAGACGCCAGTAGAAACTTCTTTCCTCATTCAGAGCATAACCGATAGTCTCCTTCACCTTTGCCGGGTTTTTGAGCACGTCCGCTCCTGTCACATATACTTTACCGCTTTCCGGATAAACCAGTGTGGATAATATTTTGATTAAAGTGGTCTTTCCGGCGCCATTCGGCCCCATCAAGCAGAAGCACTCTCCGGATTGAACCTCCAAATCCACGCCCTTAAGCGCGGAAACCCGTTCGGAACGAAAAGGATGCATCAGCAGTTCCCGGTATCCTTTAATAACCGGGTAACTTTTGTGCAGAGATTCGACCCGAATCGCCGGGATCTTTCCTGAATTGTTCATTTGTTTTTTAATTCAATGCATTCAGCCACAGCAGGCCATCCGCTATTCGCCTGTTGGAGGTTCAGCCCAGCTTCAAGAAATGCCGTGCGAGTAATACGACCGGATAGGTCAGACGCCAGGTGTAATGCCGGATCATTTTCCATGAAAATTTGGGTATTTTGTAATAATAGGCCACCCATCTGCGCGGAGGAAATAAAAAATTTTTTATCACTAAAAAAATTCTAAGCAAACTTCCTCGGGATAGAACAGAGAAAAATGTAGCCGCATGCATAGGAAATTCCATTACTGGGTAACAGCACCGGATATCCTCCGCCGGCCACAGCCACTGCATCAACTTAATCCGCATGGGAGAAACGGAAAACCCGGCGAGAATTTTCGGCGGAACCGTCTGTTCCCAAAAATTATTGACTAATTTTAATGTAAAAAAAACAATTTCTTCAATTTTCTCAGTTCGGCATATACGAAAAACTTTGTCCCAATTCAATTGCGGGAGAGCCGAAATTTCGGCTATATCCACAATCCACATCAGCCGGGAATAAGAATGCTGCTGGGCATGCATACACAAGGCACACAGCTCATATTCCAAGGAAAGGACCCGGGCTGGAGCGCCGTTCAGCTTCTTTTCCCGGCATTCATCCCAAACCCTGTTCTCCTGTACCAGAGGAAGATGAAGACCAGGCAAGCTGTGATGAATTTCAATTTTCAATATATCCTTTTGAAAAACCGGCCTGAAGGTTAAATTCTCTTCCATTTTCCAGACAGAAGAAGAGGTCATAGCCATTTCATCCGGAAATAAAAAACCTAATTCTTTCATCTCAACCAGAAGTTTTTTCCTGTCATTGCGGTCAACAAAAAAATCAACATCCAAAAAAGACCTTAGCCCTGGATCCTGGTAAACGTCCCATGCCAGGCGGACACCTTTAATGAGGATGGCACGGATGTTTTTATTTGAAATGGAAATCAAAAGAGGTTTCAGAATATGCAGAAGGATTAGGTTACGCTTTAGATTAAAAAGATATTGCTTTTTTAAGGAGGGCATGACCCAAGCGGGAATATCATCGGCGTGAGGTTTCAAATTCAAGTACACAAGCTCGGCCACTCTTTCCAAACGGGCAACCTGTAATATCTCCGGCCAGGATGCGGCTTGATTCAGAGATTTTCGAATTAATTCTTTTTGGCCGGAGAATAGACTTTTCCGGGCACATAAAATCACAAATTCTTTAGCTGTCATGATCTAAAATCAGAGGATACTAATCCGCCGCTGTTTGGAAGCAGCTTTTTAAAGCAAGAGATCAGGTTATTTTAAATAGAGTTATCCCTGATTTTTAAATCAAGGATAATTTCGATAAATTAAGTGTGGTTACTTTTTAAAACCGGTAACTGTCGGCGGATCATCCAGCGGGTCGACAAACCCGTAAATAATTCCGCTTCCTGCAAGAATAGCCGCGATTCCTAAAGGAGAAAGGAATAACGGAAGAATTCCCTGCTTACAAGACACATACACCAAATCCCCGGGGACAACTGTTTCCTTCATCTTAATGGCCACTGTCTGTCCTGCAAAAGCTCTTTCAACAGCTTGTCCTTCAAATTGAAGAACATCCACTTTCTGGTAGAAATCAGTTTCAGATGTTTCCTGGGGAGGATAGAGATTATGAATCCGGTCATCTTTCTGAAGGTAGCCCTTCATGATGTAAACCATGGCGATACCGGTCTCCGGATCATAACTTTCTACTTTGCCGATTAAAGATTCTCCGTCTCTTCTTTGGTCCTGAAGCATCTCTCGGGAAGCTTCCTGAGTTTTGGCATCGAATGTTTCCAGGGCAAGAGTTACATTTTCCGTTTTTCCGGAACGAACCCCAACCAGATTGGAAGCATTGAATTCACCCTCGGAAGTTTTGACACCCATCACATAGATACCTTTGACCATATTCTGAATTTCAAATTTTCCGGTATCATCCGTCTTTCCGCTGGTGTATGAAGTTTCGTTTGCAATATTCTTAATGGTGATGACAGCATCCGGCAACGGTGTGGTCCCATCGGCGGAAAAAACAGTCCCTTTTAAGGCTCCGTTACCACTTTCCTCGGCCGTAAGAATACTGGGTGTATAGAATAACATCACAGCTCCTACGGTCACAAGAGCAATTAGTTTTTGATAGGCACCTCTATTCATAAGAATCCTCCTTAAATACTTTCTCCCTGGTAATAAAAAATATACTTGCATTTCCGCACAAAGTCAAGCCTTTTGAGTATATTTTCCTATTTTCCAAGGACTTAGAGCCTGGCTTATTCATAGTCCGAGATTGCTGCAGCCGGCAAAATTCTTTTGGTGCATCGTTATCTACGCTCGCTGCGCTCGCATTCGATGCGTTTTTTAGTCCATCTAAGTCTGTTCAGTCGGCTCGCTTCGCGGATGGTTCGGCCGCATATCATTCCCGGAACACAGTGACGGGAATCTCAGACGGAGCTTGCACGAGAAGACGGTCCCGCTTCATTCAGCGAAGCCGTCTAAGGCTGCCACACGGCCTGCGGCCGCTAGCAATGACGAGAAGGCCGCCTCGCTCAGAATAACACTTTCAATCATTTTCATAACCAATGATTATTTTTTCAATAAAAACATCCTGGTTGACTGATTTTATCTGTATAATATTCTGAACTGAGCTGATGGAAACGGGGATCATTACGAACGGATCAGACGGGGAGACATCTGCATATTCTTCTTGAATGACCTTGCCGTTTAGAAATACGGATAAAAGCGGAGAAAAAGCCGCGATTGACGGCTGAACAGAAATCCTTAAATTGACCTTGCCCGGCCTGATTTTGAGAGGAAAATCCCGCACCCGGTTTTTTTCTAATTTAAAATCCTCTAACACTTCTCCTTCTTCTATCAAGACGGCATTGATCCGCTCATCTACTTCCGCCATTTTTTCTTCATTATTAAACCGCAGATGACTGTTTCTGAGCTTAAGAAGAGTTTTTAAATTATCCGGATCCATTTGGAGCGCCTTTTGATAATAATCCGCCGCATCATAAATAAAATCGATGTTTTGGTAAGCATTTCCGATCATCCGGAAAATATCAGTCAATTCATCCCTGTATTTATCCTGGAAGCTGAATTCCATCTCATCCGCCTGGGGGGCTAAACCGGCGATTTCCCGGTAGCGGCTCTGAGCATAATCCAAACTAATCCGGTAATACAAACGCAGAGGATTGTCTTCTCCACCCGGTCTTGCTTCCAGCCAACCCCTTTCCGCAAAGAATTCTTCCAGCCGTTCCAGTGTGGCCGGATCCGTCTCGATTTCCAGATAACGGTCGAAATATTCTTTTACCTTCTCCAGTGTATCCGGCTGCATGGCATAGCTTTGGATAATACCCAACAGGCTGAGTTTAAAAAGATTCTCATATTCGGCCATATCGATAAAACTGCTGTCCGGCAGGAGATTCTGAAAGAAGTGAATTTTCTCAAGCATCCTGTGAGATTCCCTGTATTTATTGTTTGCCTGTTTTAACCTGTACAACCGGAAATCCGCCTGGGCATCATAAAACCGTTGTTTGGCCTCTTCGAACTCCATATATTCAGCCTGAGCCAGCCTCACCTGTCTTTTTTCCAGGGAAAGTGAACGCTCTCCCAGAAAACGTGCATACATCCGGTATGCACCCGGCTTTTCCGGTAAAATGGAATCGATGACATCATAGTCTTCAACATGAGCCGCCCATATTTGTAAAACCTGCCACAATCTTTGGTTATCTTTGGTTTGAATGACATTATTAAATATTTCCAGAGTAAATGCTTTTTGTGCATCCTCAAGTTCGGGCCAAAGCGAAAACAAAATTCTCCCGATTTCAAAATAAAGATCATTGTCAAATGTAGTGAGCTGAGCCGCTTTCCAATATTCTGAAAAAAAATCAGGATTTTCCGGGTCCAGGTAACTCACGTACAACAAAGCCCGGCCCAGGGCATAATGCGTTTGGTAAGCCCCCGGATTCAACCGGACAGAACGCTGGAGATGCCGAATAGACTCGTCCAGGTAATGCATATACTGAGGCTCATTCAGATTGCGGGCAGCCCTTTCATAATAGGTTGTACCCAACTCAAAATAAACCGCGGCATCAAAGGGAATAAGGCCGGCGGATTGTTCCAGAAGCTGAATCTTCCGGGCCTCGTTGGATTCCCGGTCTGCTCTGTAATATAGATGCTGTCCCCAATACAGAACGGCATTGGTTATAATCAAGACCAAAATGCCCATTAATAAAAGAATTTTTTTTATCCTGCTCACCGTTCGGTTCTTCATGTCCCTGTTTCAGTAAATTTTTTGTATTCAACAATCCGGGGCAGCAGAGCCAAAATCACGGTAAACACGATCATATTAGCCGGAATATGCAGATTAAAGTCTGTAAAACTGTGCACGCCGATAACAATAAGGGAAATGAACGCTCCCATGGCCAATCCTTTAATGTATGCATTCCTGCGTTTCCTCCACTCGGATACACTGAAAAAAACGATATATAGAATGCCTCCTAAGAAAAAAATCATACCCACCAGCCCCAGCCCGGAAAAATACTCCAGATAATCATTATGTGCATGCTGAAGCAGCCCGTAAATGCCGAAATTCTCGTAGGCGGGATAAACCGACGCAAATGTGGCCAGCCCGGTGCCGAATAATGGAAAATCCACCATGATGTCCAGGGTATTGGACCAAAACTGAGGCCGTTGTTCCTGAGCAAGGGTCTCGAGTGAAAATCTCTGCATCGTGCTTTCTATCCCGGCATACAAAGCAAAAATCACCACCAAAGCAAATAAAACCCGCAAAGCCCATTTTATCTGCCAACGGCCTGATGGCGTTTTTCCAAAACCCAGGGTGGACATCCCTGCAAAAAGGATAAATATCAGCACAAGTGAAAAAGCCCCGGAGCGGGACCTGGCTAAGACGAGGCCTCCGGCCATCACCAGGACAGCCGCAGACAAAATCAAGTTAACGGCCATTCCTTTACTTGAAATATGGATCAGGCTGTCCTTTAATTTTTTCCCGGTCAGAGCAAATATATCCATCCGTGCCAGAATAAGCCCGGCAGTTAATGGAATAACCATTTCAAAATATCCGGTCAAATGATTCTGGCTGACGAAAGTTCCGGTCACCACGTCCAGGTTTATATTCTTTTCATAAAAAAGGATACGGGGATTATCCCGGTAAAGTTCAAACATGCCATACAAGGCTTGAAAGACACCCATTCCAGCAAGGACATATATAAGCCGCCGGAATCTCCGGCCTGAGTTGACCGTCATGATCACAAGAAAACCCAAAACCACATAGGCGAGAATCTCCATACCCTCCCTGAAAGTCTGCAGTGGAGAGAGAGACAGAGTCATAAATTGCATGCTTTCGGAGCCTACGGAAAACTGTTCCCGAAAAGCGGCTGTACTTGGGCTGATGATTTTAATAATAAAAACCGGGAGAGGCAGCATTTGAAACATCCACACCGCAAAAAACCCGGCAAAAAATATTTTCAATTTTCCGGTCATCTTTTTCAACGGGGAATTCAGCGCCGGCTTCGAATCCATAAGCACATAGACTGCAGCCAAAATCAGCACCCAAACCTGGATGACCAATATACTCCATTCCGGAGTGGATGCCGCCGGAAGCGGACTGAAGATCAAAAGCCCCAGTATCCCGTAATCCAGAATCTTTTCATAAATGCGGTTCAATTGTGGTTTCCCTTGCTTTTTATAAAAGGCAGCTTGATGAAAAAGGATTTCTTTTTTTGGTCCGGATTTTCCGGCGGCGGATGAAAAGGAATTTCCTGATCCTCGATCACCGCACGGGGATTATCTTCCACCAAAGCCCGGGCTTCCTCTTTTCCGGCAAGAATTTCCACTTCCTGGACAGCACCGGTCAGCCGGGGAGCACTGGCTTTTGTATTATGAGAATCGGTCGCTAAAAAATGAACAAATTTCATCTCAATAAATGATCGGGCTGCATCCTGGGCGCTTTCTCCGTACAGCCCAAACAGACTGCCCTGATTGATCTGCGCAAGCGCTCCCATTTCGATCAATTCAAAGAGCAATCTATGATTATGCCGGAAAACCCGGTTTCTTTCCGGATGCGCAATAACCGGCATAAGGCCGTCCGTCATTAAATCAAAAAACAAGTTCTTGACCCCGGCAAAAACATGCGCCTGGGGAAATTCGAGAAATACATACCTCCCGTGATTAAGCACAAGTTCCCGCCGGTGAATCTGAATTTTCCGGGTCAGGTTATGGGATATATGAACTTCAGCTCCCGGATACATCTCCAAGTGTATTCCCTGTTCCAGCAAAGCTTCTTTAAATCTTTCTAACGCAGGTTTGATCTGATGCAGGTTATCTTCCGCAATCTTTTCCCTGAAAACATGCGGCGTAGCGATCATTCCGGTTATACCGTCTTCCTCCGCAATACGGGCCATGGCCAAAGCCGTATCCATATCGGCGGCGCCGTCGTCAAGTTCGGGAAGAATATGAGAATGGATATCGATCATTGGCGGTCTCAGTCACTTTGGGAAGGGGCTTCATAATAAGTATTCATATAGCTGTGATAAGGAGAATAGGCCCCCCGCCCCCGCATTTCCATTTCATTGTAAACGATTCCAATGATCTCCGCTTTGGATTTATTTAGAGCCTGGACAGTTCCCGCCAAAGCTTTCCGCGTCGTTTTATTGACCTTCAAAACCACGACGGTCCCATCAACCGCAGCAGAAACAATCACCGCGTCCACCACGGCCATAACCGGAGGTGTATCCAGCAGAATAAAATCGAACTGCTGTTTCAATTCCCGCACCAGTTGTTTCATCCGCTTTGATTCAAGAAGCTCAGCCGGATTAGGCGGATGAGGGCCGCTGGGAATCACCCAGATGTTTTCCAGGGTTGACTGCTGCAGTATCTCGGCTGTACCCTCTTTCCCGGTAAGGTAGCTGCTCAACCCCGTCAAATTACGAATATTGAATATTTTATGCAGGCGGGGTTTGCGCATATCCGCATCAATCAGGACGATTTTCTTCTCAAGCTGGGCGAAAGATACCCCGGTATTCACGAGAGTCGACGTTTTGCCTTCTTGCGGAAAAGCGCTGGAGAACGCGATAGCCCGGGGCTCTTCATCGGCATGGGAAAACATGATCGAAGTCCGCAGCGTCCGGTAATCCTCGGAAACGGATAACTTGGGATAGTAATGATTGATCAGTTCAAATTGTCTGATCTTAGGCGTTTCCTTGTTTTCTTCGGATCCATAAGAATAGGAATAGGCGGAATAACCCTGGGTTCTACGTTTACCGTCCAGGGAAATAAGAGGGATCACTCCCAGGGAGGGTAAATCGACAATCCGGTCGGCATCTTCCGGGCCCTTGACTGTATTGTCTAAATAATCAATGAAAAATGCAGCCCCTGCTCCGACAAACAGGCCTAAAAGAAGCGCAAGGGCCAGGTTGCGGCTGGTATTGGGGGAAAAAGGAGCGCCGGGCACCAAAGCCCTGTCGATAATCTTGATATTGGATGATTTCAATCCCCGTAATCTGGCTGAAACCAATGTTTCATTTTGACGGGAAACCAAAGAATTGAGCAACGCTCGCTTGTTTTCCACTTCTATACGCAAACTGTTATAAAGGATGGCGTTATTGTTTGTCTTGACAACATCCTGTCTTTGGGTTTCCAGGAGTTCGGAAAGAGATTTTTCTTTATTTAGCGCGGCCCTGTAGTCCGATAAAGCAGCCTCCCGGGCCTTGCTGATTTCATTAGTGATTTGGCTTTCGAGACTTTCCAGCCTTGCCCGCATTCCGACCATCTCAGGATAGCTGGGTTTGAAAACCTTTAATTTTTCATCATAGCTAGACAGCAATTGTGTGTATTCTGTTTTTAAATTCTGAATCACCGGATTGGAGATATATTGAGGAAGGGAATCCAAAGAGATATCACGCAGTTCACGGTAAGAAGCTTCTGCCCGTATGCGGTCGATTTGGGCTTGCGTAAAGGCGGAATCCAAATCGCCGAATTTCGATACGACCGAACTTTCCTGATCATCCAAATACAGAAGCTTTTTTTCTTCTCCGTATTTCTGCAGTTCCCGTTCTTTAGCGGAAAGCTCGGTGCGGAGCTGGGCTATCTGTTCGCTTAGGAATTCCGAAGTCTGCTGAGTGACTTCATACCGCATTTCCACCGAGTAATTGATAAATTCTTCAGCAACGCCATTTACAATATCCGCAGCCAGAACCGGGTTTGAGGACACATATCCTAAACGGACAAGCCGGGTTTCCTCAACCGGCAGCACTTTCAAGCCTCCTAAAACCCGGAAGGCATAAATCTCATTAGGATTTTTTTCCGGCATCATAATATTCAGAGGAGATTCATCTTGAACAGAGGAGGACTCTTTGGAAAATATCCAGCGGAGGGTGATGAAGTCCTTAAACATCCGGAAAATATTTTTTTGATTGCTGTCCTCCCGCCCGTCCTGCAGGCGTTCCGCCAGATTCAGCTTGCGGGCCACTTTTTCCGCCAGGGTCCGGCTGGTCAGGAGCCGGAGCTGCGTATTGAAATACACACCTGTATAGTCGTATCCGGTATACGTGGGATTCCGGAAAGCATCCTGAATATCAAGCATACTTGAAGCAGGATTCTCGATTAATATGGTGGCATTGGCTTGGTAAAGCGGGACCTTGCTGAAGGAATAAAGCGCTGCCAGGATAACAATCACTCCGGCACATGCCAGAATAATCCATTTGCGCTTAAGCGCAACTCTCCAAATATCCAAAAGATCTATTTCCTTCCGCGTGTTTGAAGGATTCATGTTATCACCTAACCCTCAGTCTCCTGAATTATCACGATATAATGAGATTTGTTTTTAAAATATCGATTCAGGTATAAAAACCACATCATTTTCCATTAATTGAACGTCATCCCTTTTGCCTTTGATAATATCTTTGACATTGACTTTTATTTCGACTTCATTTCCCTCCTCATCATTCCGCTTGATGAGGACCCTGCTTTTCGCTGCTCTTTCTCCAAACCCTCCGGCTTGAGCTATGGCTCTCAGCAGGGTGGGAATGTTGGAAGATTTAACCTCCAGGGCTCCGGGATTTTTGACCTGCCCAAAAACATAAACATGAATAGTTTCATCGACAGGGATGTTTACGATATCCCCTGCTTCCAGCGGAATATTCAAGCGTGCATCCCCTTTCATTACCAAATCTTTAATCGAAATTTTCAGGGACCGGCTGGAACTGTCCGGCTGCTGGCGTATAACAAAGATTTGATCTCCGGCATCTTCTGTCATACCCCCGGCCTTCGCAATGATTTGCATCAGTGTTTGGCGCCCCAATAATTCATAAGGCCCGGGATTGGAAACAGCTCCCAGCACCGAAACCCTTTTGCTTTGGTATTCAACAATAAACAACGTAACCTGGGGGTCCTGTAAATATTTTTCCGCCAACAGGTCCCTCAATTTGTTCTCAACTTCTGTTTTATTCATCCCCTCCACTTGTATTTCTCCCAGAAGGGGGAGAGTGATATTTCCATCCTCAGAGACCCGAACGGTTTTATTTAATTCGTCCAGGCCGAAAACACTGATTTCAAGCAGATCCTTGGGGCCGATCTGGTATTCCTGGGATATGACCTGCGATGACACAGGCAAAGATATTATAAATAAAATGCTTAATCCAGCGATAATATCAGCATATTTTTTCACACTCAATTCTCCTTATAACTGATTCCTGTTATTTAACCTGACCTATTCAAGTCAAGCCGCCCATCTTTCCAGCGATTATATAATATTCCCCGCCTTCATTCCAGGGTGTTTACTCAAGAAAATAAATGCGGCAGCACACGCAAAGACCGGACCGTCGCTTTTTTGGCCAATGCCAGAATAATATCTTTCTGCCAGTCAAAATGGGCCATCTCCCTGACCAAGGGAAAAACACCGTCGTCCCGGGCGATTTGGAATAATTTCTCCACTTCGCGGTCTTTTAAGCGGGAACAAATTTTTCGCGTATAATACCCAACCGCCAATTCTTTATGGATCGCCTTTTTCCACATTTTTTCATAAGGAGCCAGGTCGCTTGCCGAAAACCGGTCTTCCGGTGCATTTTGAATAATCACATCCGCTGCAATTTCAGAACAAAGCAGGCCATAGAAAATGCCTCCTCCCGTGGTGGTTTTGACCTGGGCGGCAGCCTCACCGACAGAAATCACCCGGTGTCCGCAGGTTGGGGAAATCACTCCTTGCGCGATGGTTTTACTCCGCTTTGCCGTTTTTTCCATATTTCCGGCTGCAGCCGGAAACCGCTTATTAATGAATTGATCCATATAATGTGCGGGCGATGCCTTGGTAAACAATCCGGCACGAACCCTCGACTGGTTCACAGGTACCGACCAGGCAAATCCGCCCGGAGCGACATTCTTTCCTACCCACACCTCGGTCTCTCCTGCTTCGGAGGTATTCAGCTCGACCTGAACCGCATGGAGAAATTCCCGCGGCTGCCCCAGAGGCAGGAATTTATGCAGCCGGAAATTATTGCCGGTCGCCATTACCAGCATCCTTCCATAATAACGCTTGTCCGGCACACCAGGCAATTTTGCAGAAACGGCCACCTCGCCGGGATCAATATCAATTTTTTTTACTTCGCATTCCGTCCATATTGAAGCACCCGCGGCCGCGGCTTGTCCGGCTAGATCCAGGTCAAATTTTTTCCTGTCGAGGACACAGGCAAACGGAGCCGGGTGACGGTAATTTAATTTCATATCCTGAGGAGAATACAAATTTACTTCCTGAATCTGGTTTATTATGGAATCACCAGAAAGCTCGAAACGTGAAAAAGTATCATGCCCGACGATCCCGGTGCACACGATATTGCTTCCAATTTCACTCTTTCTCTCCAATACAACAGCATCCAAGCCGGCTGACGCCAGCAGGCGGGCTGTATTCAAGCCGCTGGGACCCGCTCCGATTATTACGGCATCATGGATTTTCTTCATCATTTTGTTAATTCTCAACTTGAATAAATAATAGAATAACTCAAACGTGTCAACCCTTATACTTTCCGGTCCCGGCTTTCCCACTTGCCCCGGAATGTGATCCAAAAGGAAAGGAATATGAGCTTCATATCAAGAAAAAAAGTACGTTTTTTGACATAAATCAGGTCGTACCGAAACTTTTCTCTCCTCGGGGCATCGGCGGGCAGATAGACCTGCGCCAGGCCGGTCAGTCCGGGACGAACCTGATGGCGTTCATCATACCCGGGAAAATCTCTTAACGGTATGGGGTTTTCGTTTTCAGATACTTCCTTTTCCTCGGGCCTCAAAGCACGGGGGCCCACAAAACTCATGTCACCCTTGAAAATATTGATTAACTGAGGCAATTCATCCATGGCCGTCCCCCGGAGAAAGCGCCCAATCCGGGTGACCCTGGGATCATGTTCAACCGCCTGGACCGGAACGCCTTCGCTTTCAGCATCCATGATCATGGACCGGAATTTAAGCGCTTTAAATACCCGGCCCCCTCGTCCGACCCGTTCCTGTGTGTAAAATACAGCGCCCCTGTCTTCCAGCCAAATCAATATACTGAACAATAACCATAAAGGAGAGGATCCGATCAGACCGGTGCCGCTGACGGCAATATCAAAAAACCGTTTCATGTGTCTTTCCCGCTTTTATATGAATAAGTCCCAGCGCCAGCAAAATCCCTGCTGCATCTATCGCAAAATCTTCCCACGACGCCTGGCGTTGAATTCGAAGTGTCTGCAGTCCTTCATCCAATCCGGCGTAGGCCAGCCCAACACCGGCCGCACCCGCCGCCCAGGATATTTTCCACCGTTTTCCCGAGCCCGCCCGAAAAAACCGGAACAGCAGATAAGCCAGTAAAGCATATGCCGCCAGGTGCAGTGTTTTCCGGAATATGAGATAGGACAAATCAGAAGATGCTCGGCCGGCTTCCGGAAATAAATGCGTCCACAGCCATTCATTAACCCGGTAAAAAAACGGGCCGCTTAGAAGCCTGTTCGTCAGGGGAAAAAGGAAAGCCATCCACAAAAGCGGCGGCATCCAATAGCCGGGCATGGACCGGCTCGCTGTGCTCGCGTTACTTGCGTTTATCGCGTTCATTGCGTTTTTTTAGTCTGTCTAAGTCTGTCTAGGTCTATCTAGGTCTGTTCGGTCTATTCGGTCTGTTCAGTCGGCTCGCTTCGCTCGCGTTACTAGGGTTACTTGGGTTACTTGGGTTGCTTGGGTTCTTGCTCGCTGCGCTCGCGTTTACAGTTATAGGTATGCCATGAAAGAGAATAACCGGCTTCTGAGGCGGTTTTAAGATTTGAGATTTGAGATTTGAGATAAAACTTAAAACGACAATGATATATGACATTTATCCGGCTTTGGTTTATTTTTGATTTTTGATTTTTGATTTTTGATTTAAAAAAAGCCCGCCCCGGCGTCTCACCCCCATGTCATTCCCGGAACGAAGCGACGTCGGAATCTCAAAGTGTACCCTATGTCATTCTGAGGGCTTCTCAGAAGCCCGAAGAATCCCAAAGTGCCTCGTCCCAGGGAAACGGTTTCGTTTCTTTCGGGCGATGACGTCTAAGATCCCCGTCGCCGCTCCGCGGCTCAGGGGATGACATAAGAGGCTCCG
>CAZDJZ010000039.1:0-14993 GCA_964505785.1 uncultured Eubacteriales bacterium | reverse complement strand
TGCGGCTTCTTCCGCTCAAACTTTTGCTTCGCCATTCCTTTACCTCCTCATCGTCTCGGTTAATAAGAAATCTTTCCTTCAAATCTTGCGACGATATCCTCCTTCACTGAAGGTGCCGTCGGCTGGTATTCATAAAATTCCATAGAAAAAATGCCTCTGCCCTGTGTCATAGTTCTGAGAATGCCCGCATACCCGAACATCTCTGAAAGGGGCACAAAAGCTGTTATCAGACGGGAATTTCCCCGGAAAGACATTTCAACAACTTTGCCGCGCCGGGAATTCAAATCTCCCACGATGTCCCCCAGGTATTCATCCGGCGCAATAACTTCCAAATTCATAATCGGCTCCAATATAGTTGGAGCCGCTTTTTTTGCGGCATCCTTGAAAGCATGGGAGGCAGCGATTTTAAAAGCAACCGGAGATGAATCCTCTTCATGAAAAGACCCGTTTAAAAGCCTCGCTTTTATATTCGACACGGGAAATCCTGCAATAATTCCGACTTCCATGGCCTCCAGGATTCCATCCTCTATAGGGGGAATAAATTCTTTTGGGATGACTCCCTCTTTGATTTCACTGACAAATTTAAACCCTGAATTATATGGTTCAATTGCAATCACACAATGGCCGTAATGGCTTTTGCCGCTGGTTTGGCGGATATATTTTCCTTCTCCCTTGGCGGCATCAGTGATGGTTTCTTTATATGCAACCTGGGGATTTCCCAGATTGGCTTTAACGCCGTATTCCCGCTCCATTCTATCCATAATAATATCCAAATGAAGCTCACCCATTCCCTGAATCAGAGTCTGGCCGGTGGAGGGGTCGGTTTTCACTTTAAAAGTCGGATCCTCTTTTTCCATTTTTTGGAGAACTTCGGATAATTTGATGTGTTCACTCCGTGATTTCGGTTCCACGACCGAGGAGACCACCGGTTCGGGAAATGTGATGTTTTCCAATATAATCGAATGATTTTTCACACACAGAGTGTCTCCGGTTGACATGTTTTTTGTGGACGGCATTGCCGCGATGTCACCAGTAAAAACCTCTTTAACATCTTTTCGCTTGTTGGAATGAATTTCCAAAAGCCGGGCAATACGCTCTTCTTCTTCACTGGATGCGTTATAAACCATTGACCCGGCTTTCATCCTTCCGGAATAAACCCGGAAGAATGCCAGGGTACCCATATATGTATCATTCATGATTTTGAAAACCAATGCCGCAAAAGGCTCTTCATCACTAGGGAGGCGAATTTCCTCTTTTTGTGTCCGGGGATGGAGACCTTTAACCGGCGGGACTTCGATCGGAGAAGGAAGGTAATCAATAATTGCATCCAGTAAAGGATGAACTCCTTTATTCTTGAAAGATGATCCATACAGAACCGGAACACATTTCAGATCCAGCGTTCCTTTGCGTAATGCATCCTTGATGTTATCAGGAGTCACGTCTCTGCCTTCAACATATTTCTCCATAATTCCGTCATCAAACTCACTGATTGCCTCCAGCATTTCCACTCTTTTATTCTCCGCTTCCTGGCTTAATCCTTCCGAAATGTCATTCACTTCAAACTTAGACTCGAGAAGATCTCCTGTATAATTCATTTCCTTCATGTGAACCAAATCAATGATTCCCCGGAAATCCTCTTCTTTTCCAATCGGAATTTGAATACATACGGGATTTGCGTCCAGTCTTTTTTTCATCTGTTCAATTGCTCTTTTCGGGTCAACACCTAATCTATCCATTTTATTAATGTAAACAATGCGTGGTATGCGGTATCTGTCAGCCTGTCGCCAAACAGTTTCGGATTGGGCCTCAACCCCTCCCACTCCACATAAAACCACCACCGCACCATCGAGAACTCTCAATGAACGCTCGACTTCAACAGTAAAATCAACGTGGCCGGGGGTATCGATGATGTTAATTTTGCACTCTTTCCAAGTGCAGGTTGTGGCAGCGGAGGTTATGGTTATTCCGCGCTCTTGCTCTTGAGCCATCCAGTCCATAACCGCAGTACCCTCATCGACTTCCCCCATCTTGTAGGTTATGCCTGTGTAGAACAGGATGCGCTCCGTTGTGGTAGTCTTGCCCGCATCGATATGAGCCATGATTCCGATATTTCTGATTTTGTCTATTGGATCTTTTCTCTCCAACTTTCAGCTCCATTTTCGCTTTCAGACTACCTTTTACACCTAAATTTAATCTAATAATTACCACTTATAATGGGCAAAAGCCCGGTTAGCTTCCGCCATTCTGTGGACATCTTCTCTTTTCTTAACCGCTCCTCCCCGGTTATTGGAAGCATCAAGGAATTCAGCGGTCAATTTTGTCACCATGCTTTTCCCGGGCCTTTCCTTGGCATATTGAAGAAGCCAACGAATAGCCAGAGAATTCGCTCTTTTCACCGGAACCTCAATAGGAACCTGGTATGTAGCTCCGCCCACCCGGCGGGATTTCGTTTCAATTTTCGGTTTTACATTATCAATGGCTTTTTCACAGATTTTCAAAGGATCTTCTTTGGCTTTATTCTTCATTTCTTCCATCGCGCCGTAAACAATCTTTTCTGCCGTGCTTTTTTTCCCACCCATCATGACACCGTTGATAAGCTTCGCTATCAGAGTGCTGTTGTACGCTTGATCAGGACTGATTTCTCTTTTTTTTGCCTGCTTTTTTCTCGACATGTCTCTTCTCCTGCCTTATCCGCCGGCTGCCTTTTTCTCTTTCGGTTTTTTTGCACCGTATTTCGAGCGGCCTTGACCTCTGTCTTGAACGCCCTCGCAATCCAGTGTTCCTCTAACCACATGATAACGGACACCGGGCAAGTCCTTGACTCTGCCGCCACGGATCAAGACTATCGAATGCTCCTGCAGGTTGTGTCCTACTCCTGGAATATATCCAGTCACTTCAATATTATTGGTCAATCTGATCCTGGCTACTTTCCGCATAGCTGAATTCGGTTTCTTCGGGGTCGTTGTAAACACTCTGGTACAAACACCTCTTTTCTGCGGGCACCGTTCCAGTGCCGGTGATTTGCTCTTCTCTTTTCTTTTTGAGCGTCCTTTTCTAATTAATTGGTTAACAGTAGGCAATGGATTGCTCCTTTTATCAAATATGTGAAAGCTAAAATAGTCTTGTCTAATATAACAAAACAAGTGTTTGGGGATAATAACAAACCCAAACTGTTATGTCAAGATTTTAAATATATTTAGCTTAAATTCAACGGCTGATTGGAAGGTCCATTTCTTCTTCTTTTTTCCCTTCCTTTTCTTCGACCAGTTCAACATCCCGGTAAAACTTATAACCCGTTCCTGCGGGAATTAACCGCCCCATAATGATATTTTCCTTAAGTCTTTGCAAATAGTCGACTTTTCCATACAAACTTGCTTCAGTCAGGACCCGGGTTGTTTCCTGAAAGGAAGCAGCGGCGATAAAGCTTTCCGTGCTTAGTGCACTCTTGGTGATACCCAGCAGCAATGGACGCGCTTTTGCCGGTTTCCCTCCAGATTTTATAACCTTTACATTTTCTTCCTGAAATATGAATTTATCCACTTGTTCATCCACTAAGAATTCCGTATCACCGACCTCCTCTACTTTAACCCAACGAAGCATCTGCCTGACAATGATTTCAATATGCTTGTCATTGATGTCGACTCCCTGCAGCCGGTAAACTTCCTGAACTTCTCGCAAAAGGTATTCGGCAAGTTCCTTTTCCCCCAGTACTCTTAAAATATCATGGGGATTGACCGGACCATCCATCAACGGTGTTCCAGCCTTGACTCTATCGTTCTCACCAGCGATAAGATGTGCTTCTTTGGGAACATAATATTCCTTTTCTCCCCCGCGTTCATTATGAACAATAACCTTCCGGTTTCCACGCACTAAGCCACCATATTTAACGATGCCGTCGATTTCCGAAATAACCGCAGGGTGCTTCGGCTTTCGGGCTTCAAACAGTTCTTCCGCTCGAGGCAATCCTCCGGTTATATCCTTTGTCCGGGCTTGTTCCCGCGGAATTTTAGCTAAGACCTCGCCCGCATGGACTTCATCATTTTCTTTGACTTCCAGGTTGGCTCCTGCAGGCAGAAAATATTTCCTCAATATAACCGGACGGCCTTTATCATCTTTTTTGGTTTTGCTGAAAATCCGGAGCTGCGGCTGCATCTTTTCATCTTTGGGGTCGGTGACAACCTGGGTAATCAACCCGGTGAATTCATCCTGGATTTCTTCCATTGTGATACCTAAAACCACATCGTGAAATCCCACCAGTCCGGACTCTTCCGTTATAATAAAGGCATTGAACGGATCCCATTCAGCAAATTCCTGGCGGGACTTAACTTCATCTCCGTCTTTAACCATAACTTTGGCGCCGTAAGGGACTTGATAATGTTCAATTTCACGGCCCCGGTCATCAACCAGCGCAATATTCGCATTCCGGTTGACCACAATGATATTGCCTTCATGGCTGGTCACATGTTTCAGATTATTAAATTTAACAAATCCGTCGTTTTTAGCTTCCAGCTTGGATTTTTCCGCACCACCCATAGCAATTCCACCCACGTGGAAGGTCCGCATGGTCAATTGCGTACCCGGCTCCCCAATAGATTGAGCCGCTGTCACTCCAACCGCTTCTCCCAATTCGACCATATTTCCCGTAGACATATCCCGTCCGTAGCAAAGCTGACAAACTCCTTTTTTAGCTTCACATGTTAATAGTGACCGGATTTTTATTCGTTCAATCCCCAGTTCCTCTAATTGATTGGCAATTCTTTCTGTAAGCTCCTGATTAATATCCACAATAATCTCATCCGTATCGGGATGAACAACTTTTTCCAAGGAAATCCGCCCCACAACCCGGTCAACAAAGGGCTCAATCAACTCTCCGTTTTCAACAATAGCGGATATCAATTCACCTTTTAAGGTCCCGCAGTCATGTTCATCCACAATAACCTCTTGGGAAACATCCACTAATTTTCGCGTCAAATATCCTGAATTAGCGGTTTTAAGGGCGGTATCCGCTAATCCTTTGCGTGCACCGTGAGTTGAAATAAAATACTGCAGGACGTTCAATCCTTCTCTCAAGTTGGAAATAATCGGGGTTTCAATAATTTCTCCGGAAGGCTTACTCATTAAGCCTCTCATCCCGGCTAATTGCCGGATCTGCTGTTTATTTCCTCTGGATCCCGAATCGGCCATGACAAAAAGCGGATTTAATTGAGTTCCTTCCAAACTCAACTTCCGCATTTCTTCGATCATGGCACCTGAAACTTTATCTGTAACTGTTCCCCATATTTCAACGACCCGGTTGAATCTTTCCCGGGATGATATGACGCCTTCCTGATACAGATCATCAATTTTTCTGACCTGCCTTTGAGCTTTGTCAACAAGTTCCGTTTTTTCATGCGGCACGATAAAATCATCGATGCCTAACGAGAACCCGGCCTTTGTCGCATAAAGAAAACCCAGTTCCTTGAGTTGATCCAAAACTTCTACTGTGGATTCGCGCCCGGCTTTTAGGTATGTAAAATAAACCAGGCTCTGCAGTCCTTTCTTTTTTAAAGTAGAATTAACAAAAGGAATTTCCTCCGGAAAAATGCTGTTTAGAATCATGCGTCCGGCGGTGGTTTCAATCAGTTTATTATCAATGTTAGTGACCGGACAATTCAAAACCGCCTGGTCATCATAAAAAATTGCCAGGTTCATGAACGGCCCTTTATACCTGACTTTTATCCGGGCATGAAGACTGATTTGACCAGCCTCCAAGGCATGCATCGCTTCCACTTCACAAGAAAAGATGCGTCCTTCCCCTTTTTGGTTTTTCTTTTCCAAGGTTAGGTAATAACCGCCCAAAACCATATCCTGGCTCGGGATAGCAAGGGGCCGGCCATGAGACGGTGAAAGAATATTGCGGCTGGCCAGCATTAATGTTCTGGATTCAATCTGGGCTTCAACAGAAAGGGGGACATGCACCGCCATCTGGTCTCCATCAAAATCCGCATTGAAAGCGGCACAGACCAGGGGATGGATTTGAATCGCTTTGCCTTCCACCAATTTCGGCTGAAAGGCCTGGATGCCGAGGCGGTGCAGCGTCGGTGCCCGGTTTAACAAAATGGGGTGTTCCTTCACAACTTCTTCCAAAAAGTCCCACACCTCCGGTCTTTCCTGCTCATGCCATTCCTTGGCGATTTTGACACTTGGAACTAATCCCTCTTTTTCCAATTTATGGAAAATGAACGGTTTAAAGAGTTCAAGGGCCATTTTCTTAGGCAGCCCGCATTGGTGAAGCTTTAATTCCGGCCCCACAACAATAACTGACCGTCCCGAGTAATCGACTCGCTTTCCAAGAAGGTTCTGACGGAAACGCCCTTGTTTCCCGCGCAGAGCTTCACTTAATGACTTCAAAGGCCTGCGGTTTGGACCAAGATGCACTCTTCCCCGTTTTCCATTATCGAATAAAGCATCCACCGCTTCCTGAAGCATTCGCTTTTCATTCCGGATAATCAGTTCCGGGGCTCTCAGTTCTATTAATTTTTTCAGCCGGTTATTCCGGTTTATCACCCGGCGGTAAAGGTCATTCAGGTCAGATGTGGCGAACCGGCCGCCATCGAGACGCACAAGAGGCCTTAAATCCGGAGGAATAACTGGAACAACCGATAATATCATCCATTCCGGATGATTACCCGATTGTTTCAATGCTTTGAAAACACGAAGGCGCTTTGCATTGCGCAATTTCCTCTGCTGAGACGTCTCGGTTTTCATCAGTTTCCGCAGACGATCGCTCTCCTTGTTTATATTGGTTTTTTCCAGCAGGATTTTTATCGCTTCAGCTCCGATGGAAGCAGTAAATTTATCAGCGTATTTTCCCTGCGCGTCTTTATGCTCTTCTTCCGTTAAAAGTTGTTTTTCTTTTAAGGATGTCTCCCCCGGATCGATGACGATATAAGATTCGAAATACAAGACTTTTTCGAGATCTTTTATAGTCATATCCAATACCAATCCGATCCGGCTGGGTGTACTCTTGAAAAACCAGATATGCGCTACCGGCGAAGCCAATTTGATATGGCCCATCCGTTCCCGCCGCACATTGGAACGAGTGACTTCGACACCGCAGCGTTCACAAATAATTCCTCTGTATTTCATGCGTTTGTATTTTCCGCATAAGCATTCATAATCATTTATTGGGCCGAAGATTTTGGCGCAAAACAATCCGTCTTTTTCCGGTTTGAATGTTCTATAATTAATCGTTTCGGGTTTGGTCACCTCTCCCCATGACCAGCTTAAGATTTTTTCAGGAGAGGCGATCCCGATCCTGACCTGGTCGAAATCTATTTTCGGCTTTCCTCCCATAGGATGCCTTGTATCCATTATTTCTCTCCTTTTAATATTTGTGGCACATCAATTCCCCAAGGCAGTACTTCTTCTTTTTCTGATTTTTCCAATTCGAAATCCAGGCATAAACTCTGCAGCTCACGTATAAGAACATTGACTGATTCCGGAAGACCAGGACTAAAATCCAAATCTCCTTTGACAATAGCCTCATATATCTTAGCGCGGCCTTCAACATCATCCGACTTTGCAGTTAACAGCTCCTGGAGGGTAAAAGCTGCCCCATAGGCTTCCAGCGCCCATACTTCCATTTCACCAAACCGCTGGCCTCCAAATTGGGCTTTTCCTCCAAGCGGCTGCTGGGTTATGAGAGAATAGGGACCGGTTGACCGGGCGTGTATTTTATCCTCGACTAAATGATAGAGTTTCATGATGTACATATATCCGACGGTCACTTCATTATCCAGAAGCTCGCCGGTAATACCATCGTAAAGCGGCACTTTTCCTGACTCAGGCAAACCGGCTTTTTTAAGAAGTTCCTTGATCTCTTTTTCAGAAATGCCGTCAAAAACAGGTGTTGAAATCCATAGGCCCAAAGCTTTTGCCGCCCATCCCAGATGGGTTTCTAAAATCTGGCCGACATTCATTCGGGAGGGAACACCGAGGGGATTCAATACCACTTCAATTGTGCGCCCATCCGGCAGCCGCGGCATATCCTCTTCAGGAACAATCCGGGCGATAATGCCTTTGTTTCCATGACGCCCTGAAACTTTATCGCCTACGGACATTTTCCGCTTCATGGCGATATACACTTTTATGCTCTGGATAACTCCGGGTGACAGTTCATCCCCTTTCTTTAAGGCATCTTCTTTTTCTTTCTGCACAGATTTCAATGCTTCGATCTGTCGTTTTACTTTTTTCTCAATATCCTTAATTTTCTTAAGCACTTCTTCATCCAGCTTAATTTTGCCGGTATCCTTGAAGGTCAGCTTATCGAGCACTGTCTGAGTGAGTTTTTGTCCCTTTTTTAACTTTACATCGCGGAGTTTCACATCGCTTTTTACAGCCTTGTTCATGATGATATTCTGTGCCTGGGCCCACTTCTCATTTTCCAAAATAAGAATCTCATCTTCCAAGTTGCGCTTCATCTTCTTTATTTCGTCTTTTTCAATAGCCAGCGCACGCGTATTTTTATCCGAACCCCGCCTGGAAAAAATTCTCACATCTATGACAGTCCCTTCAACTCCGGGCGAACAGTACAAGGACGCATCCTTGACATCCAAGGCTTTTTCTCCAAAAATTGCTTTCAGCAGCTTTTCCTCTGGAGAAAGCTGGGTCTCACCCTTGGGAGCGACTTTACCTACCAGAATATCTCCCGGTTTGACTTTGGCGCCGATGCGAACAATACCGTTCTCATCCAGATTTCTGAGAACATTTTCCGGAACGTTCGGAATATCCTGGGTGATTTCTTCGGGACCAAGTTTTGTGTCCCGGGCTTCAATGGTTTCTTCCACCACATGAAGGGATGTGAAAATATCTTCCTTTATGAGTTTTTCACTGACAATAATTGCATCTTCAAAATTGTATCCTCTCCAGGGAATAAAAGCGACCAAAGCGTTTCTGCCTAAAGAAAGCTCTCCCTTATCCGTACAAGAACTGTCAACAAGGATTTGTCCCTTAATAACGCGGTCTCCTTTTCGAACGATGGGGCGGTGGTTTAAAGCCGTGTTTTGGTTGCTGCGCAAAAATTTAGTCAAAAGATAAAGGTCGGTTCCGACATCATAATCCCTGTCACTGCCCTCTTTATCTACACGCACTAAAATGCGCTCTGCATCAACGGATTCCACCACGCCGGAACGCCGGCATGTTATAACATCACCTGAGCCCTTGGCCACAAGATGTTCCATCCCGGTTCCAACCAGGGGAGCCTCCGGCCGCAGCAGGGGAACGGCCTGCCGCTGCATATTTGAACCCATTAGGGCCCGGTTGGCGTCGTCATGCTCCAGAAAAGGAATAAGGGCTGTGGAAAGAGAAACCAATTGCTTGGGAGACACATCGATGTAATCAATTTGGTCTTTAGGAATTGATTTGAAATCACCCCGCTGTCTCGCACTGATTAAATCCTTTGTGAAATTTCCATTATCATCAACCGGTGCATTTGCCTGGGCGATATTGTATTTTTCTTCTTCCCAAGCAGTGAGATAAAAACAATAGGGCTGTATGACCGGAAGGTGAGCGTTCTTTTTCTTCTTAATCTTTTCCAGGCTTTTTTCCATTTCGGCTTTTTCAATGGTGTCTCCGATCGCATAGTCTGAATCTCCGGGGTGAAGGACCATGAAATAATCCATGATCCGGCCGTTTTCAACTCTGCGGTAAGGTGTTTCAATAAATCCGAATTCATTCACCCTGGCAAAACAGCTTAAGGAGGAAATCAGCCCGATGTTGGGACCTTCAGGTGTTTCGATAGGACAGATGCGCCCATAATGCGAAGACTGGATATCCCTTACTTCAAAACCAGCCCGCTCCCGGCTTAAACCGCCGGGGCCGAGAGCGCTCAAGCGGCGCTTATGGGTTACTTCAGCCAAACTGTTTATTTGGTCCATAAACTGAGACAACTGGGAACTGCCGAAAAACTCTTTCAACGCGGCAATCACAGGTTTGGAATTAATGAGATCCTGAGGCATGGCCGAAGCCAAATCCGTCGCCACGGTCATTTTCTCTTTAATGGTCCGTTCCATCCTGGTTAATCCAATCCGAAACGCATTTTCAACCAGCTCCCCCACCGATCGAACCCGCCTGTTCCCAAGATGATCAATATCATCCACGCTCCCTTCTCCGCTTCTCAAGCGCAAAAGATATTTTATGACTTCTACAAAATCAAGCGGAGTCAATGTTTTCTCATCAAGTGACCGGTCCATTCCCAATTTAATATTCATCTTTAAACGGCCGATTCGCGAGAAGTTGTATTTTTGAGGATTGAAAAACAAATTGCGGAAAAGGTTTTGAGCGCTTTCCATAGTGTGGGGTTCACCTGGCCGAAGTTTTTTGTAGATCTCTCCCAAGGCCTGATTGGTATCTTTTGTGTTATCTTTTTTCAGGGTTTTGGAAATAATCTCTCCACCCGGGTCATCAAGGGGGAAAAAAACCTCTAAAGCTTTTTCTTTGTCGATTAATTTTTCAAGTTTTCCTTCGCCGATTTCTTCATTTGATTTCACGACATCAGGAACTTCCGTAACGGCAAACGCCTGCTTCATCTCTTTTTTGGCAAGAGGAACTTGAGTCACCCCGGCATCCGCAAGTTTTTTATATATTTCTTTGGTGATTTTCTTTTTGGCCGGGACTATTGTTTTTTCCGGTGACCGGGGATCAGGAATATCATCCGTAATGGTTTTCCCGAGTAAACTTTCCTTGAGATCCCAATAAACTTTCCCTTCTTTTGGAGTTATGCGGTAGGTTTTGTAAAAAAGACGTAAAATCTCTTCGTTTGATCCAAATCCCAGGGCTCTAAGAAAAACGCTGATCTGGAACTTCTTTTTCCTGTCCAAACGTACAAATAAAACACCTTTAGAATCGTACTCAAACTCAACCCAAGCGCCGCGGTAAGGAATGATTTTCCCTATAAAAAAGTCTTTTCCTTCACCCGGTCTAAAGAAAACTCCCGGAGATCTCTGCAGCTGACTGACGATAATCCGCTCGATTCCATTAAAGATGAAAGTGCCCTTGTTCGTCATTAAGGGAATGTCACCAAAATAGACTTCCTGCTCCTTGATGTGTTTAAGCCGTTTTGACTTGGTCTCCTGGTCCTTCTCCCAGGATATCAGCCGCACTTTTATGCGCAGGGGAATGGAATACGTATAGCCCTTCTGAATGCACTCCATTGCGCTGTATTTCATCTTAAGACGGACTCTGTCCCCGCAATGTTCACAGAGCGGCAGATCAATGTTTTTCTCCGCATGGCAGTAGGGACAAATTTCATTTTCTGTCAGCTCTATCTCATTGGGAAGCAAAGTGCCGCAGCTTTGACATTTCCGGCGGGCATTTTCCACACCTTTTAAGCGCCCGCACTTGCATTCCCAGTCTCCGATAGAGTAGCTGATAAAATCCAGCTGGGTGGTCTCTTTAAAGTCTGAAATCGGGAAAATATCTTTAAAAGCCACCTGAAGACCGATATCCTCTCTTTCTTCCGGAAGTAAATCCATTTGGAGAAACTGAGCATACGATTTCTTTTGTATATCGAGCATATCCGGCATTGGGAAAGCCCTCGTGATTTTAGAGAAATCGGTCCTTTTTCGATTCACATTTTTTAATTCATCAAGCATATTTGCCCTCTTAGAAGGGTTTGTTTTGGGATCAAAAAATCATGTAATTTCGATAACAGCCCCAACCTCTTCAAATTTTTTCTTGATTTCTTCGGCTTCTTCCTTTGAAACACCTTCTTTAATCGGTTTCGGAGCGTTATCCACAACGTCCTTGGCTTCTTTCAGCCCGAGACTTGTAACTTCTCTCACAGTTTTGATCACATTGATCTTCTTATCCCCGATCTCTTTCAATACAACATCGAACTCACTTTTTTCTTCTTCTTCAGCAGCTTCTCCGCCGGCAGGCATCGCGGCAGCCGAGGGCATCGCAGCAGCGGCAGCACTCACTCCATATCTTTCTTCAAATTCATCGATGTAATCCGCAAGTTCAAGAACGGTCAAGTTGTCTAAATGTTCAAAAAACTGTTCCTTGGTTAATTTGGTTTCTTTAGAAGCCGTATCCTTTGTTTTTTTAGTATCACTAGCCTCTTTAGTTTGTGCTTTCGGCATTTTTTCCTCCGACTCTATTTTTTAGATTTTAATTGACTCAACATACTGCCAAAACTTTGCATCGGCGCTTTCCAAGCCCGCAGAAAACGCGTGAGAGGAGACGCCATAAGGTAACCCAGTTTTGCCAGTAATTCTTCCCTTGGTTCCAGTTTGGCTATGCGTTTAAATTTACTTTCCTCGATATAACGCCCTTCAACCAAACCACTTTTAACACTTAGTATTTTATAGTCAGTTAAAAATTTATCTAAAACCTGGGCCAAGGAGACGGGATCATCCTGAGTATAAGCAATAGCTGTCGGTCCTCTCAGGTCGTTCTTCATCTCTTCAGGAAATCTTTCTCCCATCGCACGGATGGCCAACCGGTTTTTTATCACTTTCAAAGAGCAGGCTTTTTCCCTCAGCTTACCCCTGAGTTCCATTGCTCTATTCACAGGAATATTCACATAATCCAGCAAAAAGAAAGCTTCTGTACTGTTAAAGGTCTCTTCCAGTTCCTTGACCATCTCTTTCTTCTTATCTAAGTTGATACTCACAGATCTTCTCCTATTTTGTAAAGATGCCTTCCGCAATCCGAATAGACGGCCCCTGTGAGGGGGAGACATGAATGGACTGAATATATTTACCTTTTGCGGCAGGGGGTTTAGCCTGCAGAATTGCTTGGATAAAAGCTTTAATGTTTTCTTTCAACTGATCCTCAGAAAAAGATATTTTCCCAAGTGCGGTATGAATGATTGCATTTTTATCGACACGGTATTCAACCCGGCCGGCTTTGATTTCCTTAACGGCTTTTTCCACTTCAAAGGTAACGGTTCCTGATTTCGGATTCGGCATAAGCCCTTTCGGCCCCAAAATGCGGCCTAATTTCCCCACATTTCTCATCATATCCGGGGTGGCGATCAGGGCATCAAAATCCGTCCAGCCTTGAGAAATTTTCTCTATGATATCTTCTCCACCTACATGATCGGCTCCTGCGGCTTCCGCCTCCTTGACTTTCTCCCCGCCGGCGATTACACAGACAGTCTGGCTCTTGCCGGTTCCGTGGGGAAGCACGATTGTCCCTCGCACCATTTGATCGGAATGCTTTGGGTCCACTCCCAGATTCATTGCGATTTCGACCGAATCATCATAATCCGTATAACTGACCTCTTTAAGCAGACTGACTGCTTCTTCCAAGGAATATTCGTCCTTGGTGATTTTTTCCCTTGACAGTCTATATTTCTTTCCTCTTTTAGCCACTTACGATCTCCAATCCCATGTTTTTTGCAGTGCCTTCAATAATTTTAACCGCGGCATCCACATCATAAGCGTTTAAATCCTCGAGTTTCATCTCCGCGATCTCCTCAAGTTGTTTTCGGGTAACTTTTCCCACTTTTTCCCGGTTTGGCTCTCCGGAACCCTTCGCGATTCCAGCGGCTTTTTTCAGCAGGTAAGCAGCCGGGGGAGACTTGATTTCAAAACTGAAACTCCGGTCTTTAAAAACGGAAATCACAACGGGAACAATCATTCCGGCTTCCATGCTTTTTGTTTTATCATTGAACTGGCGAACAAAATCCATAATAGGGACATTATGCTGGCCCAGCGCCGGTCCCACCGGAGGGGCGGGGCTGGCCTGGCCGGCGGCGATCTGCAGTTTAATTAAAGCGACCACTTCTTTTTTGGCCATTTTTCCTCCTATATTTTCTCCACCTGTAAGAATTCTAACTCAACCGGGGTTGAACGCCCAAAGATAGTCACAAGAACTTTCAGGGTATCCCGTTCGTGATTGACTTCTTCAACGATACCATTGAAATTGAAAAATGGTCCATCAATAATCCGCACCGCTTCCCCTTTTTCAAATGTGTGCTTGGGTTTTGGTTTTTCGGATGTGCTCTCCATATGTTCAACGATCTGTTCAACTTCATTCTCGTTCAAAGGTATCGGCTTCTGTCCGGATCCTACAAATCCCGTCACTTTGGGCGTATTCCTCACCATCAGCCAGTTTTCATCAGTCATTTCCATTTCTACCAGAATGTAACCCGGATAAGACCGCTTGGTTGAAACCACTTTTCTGCCGTCTTTGATTTCCACGACCCCTTCTGTAGGAATAATAATTTTTCCGATTTTATCCTGGATGTTAAGTTCTTGTGCACGCTGCTGAATAGATTCGGCGACAAATTTCTCGAATCCGGAATATGTGTGAACCACGTACCAATTTTTATCCATTTGATTTATCTCATGAAAAGAATGTTTGGATTTGTTTTACGACGTATGAAAAAATCAAATCCATAAAATAAAGATAAAAACCGAAAAAAATGGTCGCAACAATGACCACGATCGTCGTGCTGTACACCTCGTTTCTTGAAGGCCAGGTGACTTTTTTCATCTCAGCCCTGACTTCCCTGAGAAAAGGGATAATACGATTATACCATCTTGTTTTTTGGCTCATTCTTTATCCTGTATATGAAAATAATATATGAAAACTACCGTCCGGGCTCCCTGTGGCCTCCCCGCCGTATCCTTGGGTATTTTGCCAGGATAAATGGCAGGTGAGGCAGGACTCGAACCCGCAACCTTCGGTTTTGGAGACCGATGCTCTAGCCAGTTGAGCTACTCACCTGTCCGCATTTTTTCCTTTGGACAAAATTCCAAGCCGATCGTTTTTATTTGACTTCCTTGTGCAGTGTATGTTTTCTATCAAATTTACAGTATTTTTTCAACTCAAGTTTTTCCCGGCTTACCTTTTTATTCCGGGTGGTCGTGTAATTTCTCCGCTTGCATTCCGTGCACTGAAGGGTAACGATATCTCTCATTATCAGTTTAGTCCTCTCATCCGGAACTACTCGATGACTTCCGTCACGGTACCGGCGCCGACTGTGCGGCTTCCTTCACGAA
>CAZDJZ010000038.1:0-15310 GCA_964505785.1 uncultured Eubacteriales bacterium | reverse complement strand
AGGAGTTTGCGGTGGGTGAATTTAAACGAAATTGCGAACAATTCTTGACATGGCCGATCATTCGCTGCGCTATTTGATTTTTTCAGTCAATCATAGTTATATTAGGAACCGAAATTGAGTGGAGGAATAGACCAATGAATAAAGCTTTGAGAACAGGCCTTGTTTTTCTATTATTAACCATCCCGCTTTTTTCCCAGAGGATTGATTTTAGTGAAAAGCCTTATCAGGCAGAGCGCAGCCGGACATATGATGCGCAGCACTACCGTATTCAGATACGGATTGATATTGAAGGCCATGCGTTTGAGGGAAAAAATACGATTAGCCTTATATCCATCACCGACGGATTGGATTCCTGTGAGCTGGATGCGGTGGGATTTACCGTGACATCTGTTATGGATAATTGGGGAAAATCCCTGCCGTTTGAACAGGTAAATGGGAAACTCAGAGTAGATTTGAGAAAGAAATACGGCTATGGAGAAAATTTATCATTTACGGTTTCATATCAGGGCCAAGATCCTGAGGATGGATTGCGGTTTTTTGATAAAACCGATGAACATCCGCAAATGGTGGCCTCGGATTCATGGCCGTATGGTGTCCGTCACTGGTTTCCCTGTTATGATTATCCTCATGACAAAGTCACCCATGAAATTATCGCCACGGTTGCTTCCGGAAACAAAGTGGCCGCCAACGGCCGTCTGATCGAAGTCATGGAGAATGAAGATGAAGGCACAGTTACGTTTCATTGGGTCCAAGACTTGCCGCATTCCACGTATTTGATTTTTATGGCGGCGGCCCCGTATGTTGTGGTCGAAGATCACTATAAAGATCTGCCGCTGCACTATTGGGTCTATCCGCAGCATGAATCTTATGTGGACAGAACCTATGGCCAAACTCCGGATATGATGGCGTTTTTCAATGACATTTTCGATTATGAATACCCCTGGTGCAAATATGACCAGGTTTCCGTTCCCATGGGCGGCGGGGCGGAGAGCACCACCGCTACCGCCATGACGCATGCCATTATGCATGATGAGCGAGCAGAGCAGGATTACACCAGTATCGGGATTGTCTCTCATGAGCTGGCCCACCAATGGTGGGGCGATTTGATCACCCTCAGATCCTGGGCGCATGCATGGATGAACGAAGGATTCGGCACTTATTGCGATTATCTGTATTATCAGCATGAAAAAGGGAAGGAAGAGGGTGCGGTCAACCTCTTAAACAAGAAGAATTCCTATCTCCGGGAGGCCCGGGACCGTTATCTGCGGCCCATTGTCTGTCATCACTATGACCGGCCGGAAGATTTATTTGATGCCCATTCCTATCCCAAAGCCGCGGTTGTCCTGCATATGCTGCGGGATATTCTGGGTGATCACGCTTTTTTCCGCACCCTGAGCGCTTTTCTGCATATATATGAGTTTGAGGCGGTGGATACCCATGATTTTATCAAAACGGTTAAAGATGTGACCGGCCGCAATCTCTATTGGTTTTTTGACCAATGGATATTCAGCCCGGGCCATCCGGTTCTGGATATCGGGTATGAATGGAATGCAGAAGAAAAACAGATTCATATGCAAGTGGACCAGATACAGGATACGTCTGGAGGGATTCCGGTTTTCAGATTTCCGGTCACGATAAAAATTGTGACGGCTGCAGAAGAGAAAACAGAAGAGATTTGGATTGAAAATCAGCATGAAGAAATTGTTCTGGCTGCTCCGGCCGAACCGCTGCTGGTCAGGTTTGATGCAAAAAATGCCCTTCTTAAAGAATGTTTTTTTGAAAAATCTCTCAACGAGTTGTTATATCAGTTAGAAAATGATGATGTCATTGGCCGTATGCAGGCCGCCCGGGAACTGAGTGAGTATGGTGACCGGGAAATTGCGGTTTCCGGTTTGAAAGACGCTGCAGGCCATGATTCTTTCTGGGCGGTGCGCAAGGCGGCCGTACAGGCAATGGGCGGGTTTCAGGACGTCCGCCTGGTTGATTTTTTCAGGATAATCAGCCGGCAAGACGAGAGTTCTCAAGTTCGGATGGCTGCGATCGATGCACTTGGAGATTTTAAGGATAAGAGCCTGGCTGCTTTCTTCCGGCAATGTTTTGAAACAGATACCAGCTATGCGGTTCAGGCCGAAGCCCTGCGCGCAATTGGAAAATCAGGAGACCGGTCGCAGCTGTCTTTTTTAAAAGAAGCCATGCAGCAGCCATCTTATAGAAATTGGGTGAAGGATGCAGCTCAAGAGGCGATTGATATGCTGAGGAAATAAATAGAATTCGCAAAATGCAAAACGCAAAACGCAAAATACAAAACGCAAAATGACGACCTTATACTTATTCAATGTCATCCTGAGCGAAGCGAAGGACCTTAGACTGCTTCGTCTCGTAAATAGTGAATGGTGAATGGATTGCATTAGGCGAGGAGTCTCTTTATAACTTTTCACTTCTAACTTTTTATTTTTTACTAAATCGAATGCGAGCGCACCAAGAAGGGAAGAAATGATCGTTTTTTTCGTCTAAATACGTTATATTTTTATTTCGGTTCAGCCGCAAATGAAAGGAGATAAGGAATGATTTCTTATGACAGGAAAAGGGCAACCTTACTTTTAATGCCGGTGGTTTTAATTATATTGACCGGTTTTATTTTTCCACAGAACACAGGCAAAGAATTAATCAAAAATTATCAGTGGCGCAATATCGGCCCGGCTAATATGGTTGGGCGCATATCTGATTTCGAAGCCCTGGACAATGATTTCACCCATGTTTTAGTCGCGAGCGCTTCAGGAGGCGTGTGGAAATCCACCAACGCCGGAACAACTTGGGAGCCGATTTTTGATGAGTATGGGTCTGCATCCATCGGCGATATCGCTTTATGCCAGCAGAACCCGGATATTATCTGGGTTGGAACCGGCGAAGAGTGCTGCCGCAACAGCATAGCCTGGGGTGACGGTATCTATAAATCGACAGACGGGGGGAAGACATTTACTCATATGGGCCTTAAATCCACCCATGCAATCGGCCGGATTCTGCTGCATCCGGAAAATCCGGACATTGTTTTTGCAGCAGCCGCAGGCCATACCTGGGGATATTCCGGAGACCGGGGATTATTTAAAACCACGGACGGCGGCGAAACCTGGACAAAGCTGGCAAACGGATTGCCTGATGATAGAAAAACCGGGGCCATCGACATGGTCATGCATCCGGAAAATCCGGATATCCTGTATGTCAGTTTTTGGCAGCGCCTGCGCCGCCCATGGCGGTTTGATTCCGGCGGCCCCAACAGTGGTCTATTTAAATCCATGGATGGGGGAGAGAGCTGGACGGAATTAACAGAAGGTTTACCTGAGGGCGATAAGGGACGGATTGGACTGGCAATTTCACGCAGCACTCCTGATGTGCTTATGGCTGTTGTTGAGCATGGATATCAGCCGCGTCCTATGATTCGGGAAAACGGGGAGCAAAAACCGAATCCGGAATATGAAGATATGACAAAGCTGGGAACCGGCATTTACCGAAGCGAAGACGGGGGTGCGACCTGGCAATATATGAACCGGATCAATGTCCGTCCTTTTTATTACAGCCATATCTATATCAATCCTTTTGATGATAAGCTGGTTTATTATCTCGCGACCAGCATGCAGTATTCCGAAGACGGCGGAAAAACATTCAAGAATATCGAAGGCCTTCATCCCGACTTCCACACGATGTGGCTTGATCCAGCGAATAAAGACCGGTTTTATGTGGGACAGGACGGCGGGGCCTCAATCACCTATGACCACGGAAAGAGCTGGGTTTTTTATGACAATCTTTGTGTATCCCAATTCTATGCCGTCAGTGCGGATATGCGGGACCCTTATTATGTATACGGCGGACTCCAGGACAACGGCACGTGGGCGGGACCCAGCCGGAGCCGGGCGGATGCCATCCTTACCGATCATTGGTTTAACCTGGGCGGCGGAGACGGGTTTTACACCCAGAATGATCCCACCAACTGGCGTATTGCTTATGGAGAAAGCCAGGGAGGCAATATATTTCGCATAGATGTTGAAACCAGGGATTCAACCCGTATTCGTCCGACAAGAGAAAACACATACAATTGGGATGAATTTGCTCCGGAGACGAAGAGCCAGGAAGAAGAAGATAATCAAATGCGGTTCCGTCGGCGTTCTCCTTTCCGGTTCAACTGGAGCACACCCATTCTGCTTTCACCCCATAACACTAAAACATTGTTTTTCGGAGGAAATCATCTTTTTAAATCCATTGACCGCGGGGACCATTGGACGATCATCAGTCCGGACTTAACCACGAATAATCCGGATAAATATGATAAACCGACCGGCGGACTGACCCTGGACCAGACCGGAGCTGAAACCCATTGCACAATCACAACCATCACACAGTCTCCACTCCGTCCGGATATCATTTGGGCGGGAACCGATGACGGCCAGGTGCAAGTGACAAAAGACGGAGGAAAAACCTGGGTAAACGTCCGGGAAAATGTTCCCGATGTTCCTGCGGAAATCTGGGTCAGCCGGGTGGAAGCCTCTCAATTCAATGAAGGATCCTGTTTCCTCGCCTTCGACGGCCATCGCAGCGATGTGTTTAAGCCTTATATATTTAAAACCGATGATTTCGGGCAGTCCTGGACAAATATCAGCGGAAATATTCCGGAGGACGAACCGGTTTATGTGATCCGTCAGGATTTGAAAAATGAAAACCTCCTTTTTGCCGGAACGGAGTTTTCCGTATACTTTTCTTTGGACCAGGGAAATACCTGGACTGATTTAAGTATAAATATGCCGACGGTCGCGTTTCATGACCTGGTTATTCATCCAAGAGATAATGATTTAATAGCCGGAACACACGGCCGGGGTATTTGGATTCTGGATGACATTTCTCCCTTGCAGGAATTCACTGATGATGTAAAAAGCCAAGAGCTTTATCTATTCGAGAATGATCAGCCCGGCACAAAATGGGTCAGCCTGCGGAGAGGCGGATACGGACGGGGAAACCTGTATTTCCAGGGGGAGAATCCAGAACAAGGAGCCGCCGTCCACTTTTATTTGAAAGATAAACCTGAGAACACGGTTGAAATAGAGATAAGCGGCGCCGCCGGCAAGCATAAGACCACGTTTGCTTTGGATGATCTTTCCTCCGGAATAAACCGGCTGATGTGGGACATGCATTTTGATCCGCCGGCTGATCAAATGAAGCAGACCTTAGCCCGGATGAAAAATATGATGGACAGAATTCTGCAGCGGCCGGAAGTAGAAGAAAAACAAAAAGACATTGTGCAGAAAGCATTGGATAAACTGGACCAGCCGGGGCTGACATTCCGCCAGGCTTCTGCGATTCAGCGGCAGGCGTTTGAAGACATTGGATTCGGCCGCTATATGCGGTATTTTGGAGCCGGCGGAGGTGCTGTGGAAGCGCAACCCGGAAAGTATGCCGTCAAAATCACGGCCGGAGACAAAACCGTGATCGGAGAAATTGAAGTACGGGAAGATCCGGAGTTTCAAACCCCATAACCAGCAGGATGACTTCATAGAAGCGGTATTTTTTGAAGCATGAGTGCATATTAGTCCAGCCTGAATTGTCCAGGTTAGTGAAGAGTAGGAATAAAGGGTAAATCAAAAATCAAATCTCAAAAATATACCAAAGTCGAATAATAATGACATGGACGTGTCGTCCTGAGGCATGAGGCAGCAGGACGTGAGGATTTTAGACTGCTTTGTATAGAAAAAGATATTTTATTTAAAATCAGTTTATTACAGAATTTGCCGGAACAGGAGACGTATCCCCCATCCATTTACCATTCACTGGTTTTAAAGCGTTTTGCGGCTGAAGATTCGCGGTTTCAGTGGTTCACCATTTACCAAACAGGGGTTTTCTGGTACAATAGTATCTCAAGTATTGAGTGCAGGTTTAACCGGCTGGAGATACACTATGAAACAACGAGTTTTATTTTTACCTTTATTTATTGTCTTTATGCTGTTTTTAATTGCGCCGCTAGCTGTTTTTTCTCAAAAAACCGGTATGGATGAGGAAATTGAACAGATAAACAGGCAAATCCGCATTCAGGGCCTTCAATGGGAGGCCGGACCGACGTCAATCAGCGCTTTGACGGAAATGGAAAGACTGAACCGCTTGGGTGCATTTCTTCCCTTGCAGGAAGACCCTGAGCGCATACTCCGGATACAAGCGGTGGAAGATCTTCCGGCTGTTTGGAACTGGACAAACCGGAACGGTGGTAATTATATCACTACGGTTAAAGACCAGGCCGATTGCGGGAGCTGCTGGGCTTTTGCGACTCTTGGAGTGATGGAAGCGATGTATAATGTTGAAAACAATCTGTACTCGAACGAATTAGAGCAAATGCAAACCGGCAAGAAAGGAGGGATTTTCAGGGAAAATACAAGATATCGGCCCGTTCTCAATGAAATTCAGATAAAAGAATTGAAATATCCGGATTTTTCCGAACAATTCTTGATATCCTGCTCTCCGGCCGGTGACTGTGACGGAGGCTATGAAGATGACGCTTGGGTTTACCTTAAAGAGAACGGTGTGGTTCCTGAAGATTGTTATCCCTATGCCGCTGAGAATTCAGCCTGTTCCCCCTGCCCGAATTGGGACCTTCAATTAACCCGGATAAAAAATTGGGGCTACGTCACTCAATCCAATGTCCGTATGAGCGCAATCAAAAATGCCTTGATGGATGGACCTTTAGTGATGTATATGGAAGTTTATTCTGATTTCTATCACTATCGCAGCGGGATTTATCAGCCGGTTGATTCCGCTTCGTTAGAAGGCGGACATGCGGTGGTTCTGGTTGGATATAATGAACAGCAGGACTACTGGATATGCAAAAATTCCTGGGGGACCAATTGGGGTGAGGATGGCTATTTCCGGATAAGGTTTGGTGCCTGCGCCGTCGGGACCTGGGTCACCAAAGCCTGGAATGTATCCTCAGAGAATCAGCCGCCGGAAATGGTTTCAATAACCGATAAAACTGTTAAAGAAGGGCAGGAGCTTGACTTTATTATCACGGCGACGGACCCGGATGATGATACGCTGACATTTTTTGCAGCCCCTATCCCACAGGGAGCTGAATTAAGCCTGGACGGACGTTTCATATGGACTCCGTCGTATACCCAGTCCGGCTGGTATACCATCCGGATTTCCGTAACCGACGGCCTTTGCGAGGTATCTCAGGAAGTGGATATAAATGTGATCAATGTCAAGAAAGGAAAAGGGAAGTTCTAACAGGAATGAACAATGGGAAAAAAAACAGCAGCAGCCGTTTTGGTGGCGGTTTTGGGAGCAGGCGGGTTATCTCTTGACGGAGCAACCAGGGTTTATTTATTCGGGCAAAGCCAATTTTTCTATGCTTCAGGTTCAGAAAGTGATTATATCCCGGGAGAAAATGATTTTCCCTTAACCTCACCGCATCAAACCTACGGACCGGGCTTTCGAATAACAGCCGGATCCCGGAGTTTTTTCCTTGGATTGGAGGGCCAGTATAATTTCAGCGGCATCGTCACTTTGACCGATCCTTCGGATGGGGATAAAGTGCCGATTGGTACTTACCCTTATTTGTCAGGGTATGTCCTTGCCGGGCTCAATATTATTTATACGGAGTCCATCAGGATTTTTGTTACCGCCGGAAGCGGAGTTTATCATGCTTTGAATGTTGAAACCCGGAAATATACATCCGATTTCGGATATGAAACATTGATCGAGCGTCCTGATTCCAAAACGCCGTTTGCCGGTTTTGGCGGATTGGGAATGGATTTCCGGCTAAACCGGCAGATGGGACTTTTTTTTGAAGGCCGTTATCAATATGTCGATTCGGACCAGCCGCAAACGCTTTTTTCTTTATTGGCGGGAGTCTCATTCATTATATAGTTTTTATATGTTAAAATAATTTTTCCGTATTCAGCCGCAGACAGGCTGAAATTTTCATCTAACCTGAATTATTCACGGGCCGAGATTGCCGAAGATGCGAGGTGCAGGGCATGAAGCTGTGGTCCTTCACCGCGAATGCCCTGCAACAAAGAAGATGCAGTGAGAGTCGGCCTGCCCGGAGGGTGAGAAAATTGCGATTGAAATAAAAATTTAAAAATGAAAAAATTTCCCACGGATCTTTTTCTAAAAACCATGTTTGTCGCTGATAAAAAAGGGATTGTAAAAACATCGCAATTTTTTTATGAATAATCCAGGCAAGATGGATTATTCAGATAAAATTATGAAAATTGAAGTGATTACCCGGCATCAGGAGTTTATCCGATTGCGTTCCGACTGGAACCATTTGGTGGATGAATCAGAAAATCCTTCTGTATTTCTCACCCATGAATGGTATTCCGCCTGGCTGAACAGCTTCGCGGGAAATAGCCGGCTGAACGTCATACTCATCAGGGAAAACGGAGGGGAGCTGGTCGGTATCGCCCCCTGTTTTTACAGGGAAGGACAGATGCAGTTTACAGCCAGCCCGGAGGTGACGGATTACTGTGATTTTATTATCAAAAAGGGCCGAACCAGGGAATTCCTTTATTTGCTGATTTCTCATCTGAGTAACCAGACTCAGCCGGGAATAAATATGTCTTTTATCAATATTCCGGAGACATCGCCTACTTTGAAGCATATGGAGGAAGCAGCGGAAAAAAATGGATTTTCTCATGAAAGTCATGAACTGGAAGCTGCCCCCGTGCTGAAACTGACAGGCAATTTCCAGGATTATCTTCAATCTTTGGAGCGTAAAAACCGGCAAGAAATGAAAAGAAAAGCCCGCCGTTTAGAGAAAGAATCCGGTTTAAAGCTCGAGTATTTAAGAAAGACGTCTCAAATTGAACGAGCGGTCCCGGATTTTATCCGTCTGCATGAGAATTGCGGGACGGAAAAGCAGACATTTTGGCAAAAAAGGGGAATGAAGTCTTTTTTTCGAAGTCTTGCTGAGGAGTTAAGCCGCAGCGGTATGGCTGAATTGAATATGCTTTATTTGAACGAAGTCTTGATCGGAGCACTTTTTAATTTGCTTTATCCCGGTAAAGTATATTTTTATAATGTGGCTTACCATCCGGAATATGCCCATTACAGCCCAGGGATCTATTTATTCTTATTCCGAATTGAAAAAGCAATCGAGGCCGGGATCGGCACTGTAGATTTTTTGCGCGGACGTGAAAAATACAAATACGCTTTTGGAGCAGGTGACTGTTCTTTATATCAGTGGATACTCAAACTCGAGGAGAAATAAGCATGAGGATAGCGATGATCAGCTTCCATAGTTCACCATTTTCTCTGCTCGGCGGAGAAAGCGCTGGAGGAATGAGTGTTTATTTAAAAGAGCTGAGCCGGGCTTTAACGGAAAATTATCCGGTTGAAGCGGATATATTCACCCGCTGCCAGGATCCAAAATATCAGGGAATGACTCAAGTTAATGACTCCACACGCATCATTCATCTCAAAGCCGGGCCGGAGAGAAAAGTCTCCCGGGGATCCTTGTTCAAAACCCTGAAGGAATTCACATTTCAGCTGCAGGAATTTATGCGTGAAGGCCGTTATGATCTCATCTACAGTCATTACTGGCTGTCAGGATTGGTGGGCGATTCAGTGAAAAAAAATTTGGGTATTCCTCATGTTTTCAATTATCATACGCTGGAATTTCTAAAAAAACGAGCGCTGAATAACCAGCAGAACTTCTGCCGTCTTTTAGCGGAGAAATCTTTAGCAGCTGATACCGACGCCATTATCTCTTCTTCCCATGATGAAAAGGACCATCTAGTCGATGAATACGGATTAACGCCTTTGAAAATCGCGGTTATTTATCCCGGGGTGAACCAGAGAATTTTTTTCCCTGCAAGAATGAAGCAAGCAGACATTGAAATGAAACGAAGGGAATCAGATCTTATTTTTCTTTATACTGGAAGAATTGAACCCATCAAAGGCCTGAATAACCTCATTAAGGCCTGGGATTTGATAAAAAGACATCATCCCCGGACTTATGAAAAATCCCGAATGGTGATTATCGGCGGAGGCCGGGTGGAATATGATTTCAGGAAAAACCCGGAAATATGCAGACTCCAGTCGCTTATTCATGAAAAAAATCTGCAGGACCGAATCATATTTCTCGGTTCCCGCGCACAGCATGAACTTCGGCACTATTTTACGGCGGCGGACGCCTTGGTTATGCCGTCGCTTTATGAATCTTTCGGCCTGGTGGTTGTGGAAGCTCTGGCGTGCGGGACTCCGGTCATCGTATCCCGTATCGGGAAAATAAAAAGTATTGTCACGGATGGAAGAAACGGGTTTTCTTTTTCCTCCAATAATCCATCCGCATTGGCCGATTCCCTGGTTTCGTTTCAGGAAAACCGGAAGCGGTTGTATTCAAGACAACGAATACGTTCAGATGTTGTCAGCAAGTTTTCGTGGCAGGCCACAGCTTCCAGGACTTACACAGTTATGCGGCGCCTGAGTGAAGATAGGGAAGTCGTTACCACAAGATCTCTTCCCGGTGAAAGCCTTCAGCCAGCTTAAAATTTTCCCCCTGCGCCATATCTTCTGCCCGCAGGAATAACCATTTCCCGATTTCTTCTTCAAACGGTTCCTTTATCTGGCTTTTATGACAGCGAAGGGCCTTCACCTTTATGTCATATGTATCCGTGATATCATTGCAGAAATTCATATCATTATCATTCGGGGCCCACAGCCAAACCTCTTTAACTTTATATGGGGGCGGACCTTTATCCGCGAATTCCGGATAGGACCATATATCCCTGGCATAAGGAAAAACAGCATCCAAAACCACACGCCCGACGATGCGGTGGTCACGATGCCAGATATAACGGCGGTAGGGATCGGTGGTGATAACCAAATCCGGACGATAAATGCGTATATAACGCACCAGGATTTTCCGGAATTCAGGAGTATCTTCCAAGTTCTGGTCAGGCAGCCGGAGAAAAATGACTTTTTCCACTCCCAGGACACCGGCGGCGGCGATCTGTTCTTGTTCCCGTATTTTTGCAAGCAGCTCCGGATGGATAGTGACATCTTCGGTGCCTTTATCTCCACTTGTGCACACAATATAAACGACACGTTTTCCAGCCGCTGTCATCTTAGCGACCGATCCGGCGCATCCGAATTCAGCGTCATCCGGATGGGGTGTTATCACTAAAACATCCGCTTTTTTTTCTGCCATTTCTTCTTTTTTACTCCTTGCTCTTACAGATACGAAGCAGCTTGGTTCCTCCGCTTCGCTCAGGATGACTATAGATCCGGTTCGAAGGCATCAGGAGGCTGCTTGTTTCCTCAGACCGGACAGCAGGCCTCTAAATAAACAACAGTTCTATCGGAATTGTAATATATATTTCTCTTTGTTACAATTCAGATTGAAATGGATTACCGGATTGAACCATATTCGAAAAAGTGGGAAAAAGATTTTTTCTCGTTTATAGAAAAATCCTCCCTTGATTCCCGCCCGGAGGCATTTCCCGGACTCCAGCATTACAGGGATTGCCCGAACTGCTGTGTGGAAAAGGACATTTTTATCGCATGCAGGGAAGAGCGTTTATTAGGCTATGCTGCTTTAGTGGTTGAGAAAACCATATCCCGGGTTATTGGGGATATTTTTGTTTTTCCCGGCTTTAGAAGAAACGGAATCGGCATGTCCCTCATGGAAAGCGTAAGTAAAAGAGCCTGCAGGCTTGCTGTAAAAAATATCCATATTCCGGTTTATCATGAAAACGAAGCGGGCCGGGCTTTTCTCCATAAGCTGGGATTCGTTCCGGTTAAACAATTTCTTGAAATGAAGAACAGCCATTTGGATCGTTCTTTTTCCGCTTCCGGTCCCTTCGAGACCGCTGCCTTTTCTCCGGATGAAATACAGCGGCTGACAGACATCCAGAACCGGATTTTTACAGGAAGCTGGGGCTTTAATCCCAACTGCGAAAAGGATATTCTTTATTATAAAAAAATGCTGGGATCGGATTGGAACGACATCTTGCGGCTGAAAAGAAATGGAAAGGAAGCCGGGTATATTTGGACATGTCCTCCGGGGAAAAAGCACGTTTCGACGGTGCACATGTGCGGATTGCTCAAAGAAAGCCGCGGAAAAGGAATGTCCCGGGCGCTTCTGGCCGCCGGATTATCCCACCTGGTGAATCAGGGAGCGGAATCAGCCCGGCTGACAGTGGACGCAGATAACCAGCCCGCGGTCAAATTGTACCGGAGCATGGGATTTTCTCCTATGCGCAGGATCGTTTGGTTTGAGGAAGAATTAAATCAAAAATCAAAAATGACTCAAAAGGGTCATCCTGAAAAGCGAAGCGGCGCGAGGATCCCAACCTGCTTTGCAGGAGTTAAAAGTAAAAAGTGAAAAAGTGACAGAGAAGCTGTCATCCTGAGCGAAGCAAAGGATTTCATGCTGCTGCGTATGATGAATCAGTCCTATCTCTCCAGACGAAGGCGTCTAAGATTTCTGTTGCTGCGCTCCGGGAATGACATGTGGGCTTATTGCATATCACCATTCACCGGTTTTCAGATAAGATTTTTAACAGCCGTGACTATATGCGTCGCGGAAATCCCGTATCGATCCATTAGCTCATCCGGTTTCCCGGAGCGGGGAAGTTCCATAACCGCCAAATGAGTGATATCGCTCAAACCTTCAAGAGCTTTAATTGCGGCGCTGAACAGGCCGCCCTCCGGAAAATGATCCTCTACAATAACCGCCTTGCCTCCGGTCTCATCCACTGCAGCCCGGACGTTCGCGGCGTCAAAGGGTTTAATAGAATAGGCATCGATAATGCGTATGGAGATATTTTCCTCTTGAAGCATGTCATATGCTTTCAACGCTTCAAAAACAGTGATTCCGGCGGCAATGACTGTGACTTGGTCTTCGGGATTTTCACGGATGACTTTTGATCCTCCTGCCGGGAAGGTGTCATTTTTATCATAAATAACCGGAGTACCGGGGCGGGTTGTCCTCAGGTAGGCTATTCCTTTGTATTCCGCCATATTCTTGACGCATGCTTCTGTGGAGCGGGCATCGCTTGGGTAGAGAATCATGCATTCCGGAATAGGAGAAAAAACCGCCAGGTCTTCCAATCCCATTTGAGAGGGTCCGTCTTCTCCGATACTGACTCCGACATGAGAGCCAACCAGTTTGATATTGGCCATGGAGTAGGCGGCCATGCGGATTTGATCATGGGCACGGGTTAAAAAAGCGGCAAATGTGGCCATAAAGGGCAGGTAACCTTTGGCCGCTAACCCGATTCCCATACCCACCATGTTTTGCTCTGCGATATAATTCTGAAAGGAACGTTCAGGAAAGGCTTCAAAAAATTCATCCGTATAGGTTGAATTTTTCACATCACCATCCAGTGCGACCACGGAATTGTTGATTTTTCCCAAGTTGACCAAAGCTTTGCCGAAGGCTTTTCTCGTGGCGATTTTGTTTGGGAATTGAGATTTTTCCAGCGAGACATTTTTTTCCAATTGAGGTGCTTGAACCGGTCCGGGTTTACGGACGTAATTCCGGGCATCCACTTCTGGAATGGGACCGATTTCTTTCAGGGCTTCGGCAAGCTGTTCTTCTGACAGCGGTTTGCCGTGAAAACCGTTCTTATCCTCCAGAAAAGAAACCCCTTTACCCTTAAATGTTTTAGCCAGAATAACAGAAGGAATTTTGGTTTTACGGGCATTCTCCAGAGCGCCCAAAATTTGAGGAATATCATGTCCGTTGATGGATATCGTGTTCCAGCCGAAAGCTGCAAATTTTTTCTCATAGGCGGCAATATGATGTTCATGCATCGTAGGCCCGGACTGGGCTAAGCGGTTGATGTCCAGAATAGCGCATAAATTATCCAGTTTAAACAAATGACCGGCATTAGCCGCTTCCCAAACCGCACCCTCGGCGCACTCGCCGTCACCTATCATCACATAAACCCGGCGGGGGACTTCCGCCAATTTCATTGCGGCCGCCAAACCCACACCTACGGATAGACCCTGCCCCAGTGAGCCTGTGGCAGCTTTAATCCATTTCATGCGGGGTGTAGGGTGCCCTTCAAGAGGACTGGAAATTTTCCTCAGGTCAAGGAGCTCTTGCTTGGGAACTATTCCCGCTTCCGCGTATGCGGCCCAAAGGATTGGAGCTGCATGGCCCTTTGATAGAACAAATTCGTCATTGGCCCAATCAAAGGGGTCGCTGATATTGTATTGCATTTCATCAAAGAAAAGGCAAGCTGTTAATTCAGCCATAGATAAACAGGTCGTGGGATGCCCCGAACCGGATGCAGTCGTCATTTTTATGGAATGTATGCGGAGTTTTCTGGCGATTTGCTGCAGAACCTTGATTTTTTTCATATAATTCATCCTCCATCTATCAAATGTTTTAAATTCATTATAAAGTCAGGGGAATGAAAAAGCAAAAACGATTGTTTGATTTTTACCCGGCTTCATGGCTATCATAAACATATGGATACAGTAAAAAAATTAATTTTCATCATGACCGCGGCGATTCTGTTTTTGAACAGCGGTTTACCGGTGGAGCAGGACCCGGACTGGGGAGTGGTGACGGCTGTTTATGACGGGGACACAATCCGGGTGCAATTGGACAGCGGGGATTCTGAAAAAGTGCGGCTGCTCGGCATTGATACGCCGGAACTGGGGGATGACCGGAAGCTTGTCCGTTTTCAGGCGGAAACAGCCAAGCGGTTTTCTTATTATTATCTTTACCGGCAAAAGGTGAGACTGACATATGATTGGGACAAGCGGGATGACTACGGAAGGCTTTTGGCCTATGTATGGCTTCCGGACGGAATGTTTAATGAAACAATTTTGCATAAAGGGTATGCGTCTGCTTTGTTAAAGTTTCCCTTTAAGAAAGAGTATATGGCGCGCTTTAGAGCCGCGGCCGGCCGGGCGAGAGATTCCAACAAAGGATTATGGAAGGATTTTCCCTATCCGGTTATCGACTCGCGTGAAGCCGGAAGTTTTCTCGCCCGCATGTACGCTGTGAAGTTCCGGTGCGAAGAAATCGTCCGGAGAAATAATTATGTTCTGCTGCGTCCGAAACAAGGGCGGTTTGCGGCCTTGATTTACCGTAAGAACCTGAACGGATTTCCCGGCATTGATTCCATGAAAAATCAAAGCCTGACTGTATCCGGAATGATCGAGGATTACCGCGGACAGCCGCAGATGGTGCTCTTTTTTCCGTTTCAACTAACCATGAACCGGTGAATGGTTAATGGTGAAATACGCAAAACGCAAAATGCAAAACGCTTAAAACCTATAGTATTCGATTCGTAAATACAAATCAGTATAAACT
>CAZDJZ010000037.1:0-17797 GCA_964505785.1 uncultured Eubacteriales bacterium | reverse complement strand
TCAAGTTTACACTGATTTGTATTTACGAATCGAATACTACAGGTTTTAAGCGTTTCGCGTTTCGCGTTTTGCGTTTCGCGTTTTGCGAATTCACCGGCTCCAAACATCCGCACACTCAAGTTTATACTGATTTGTATTTACGAATCGAATACTACAGGTTTTAAGCGTTTCGTGGATTTTACGATTCGCAACCCTTTTTTAAAAAAGGCAACGCAGGATCCCAGCGGCTGGGGCATTGCACCCCTTAGGTTGTGATAAGCAGTCCGCTCTGCGGCTCGGGGATGACGTAGTGCTTTTAAGCTGTCAAATAATGTCACTTCACTTTTTCGGCGCTCTTGATTAAACTATGACTATGATACGTGTTGTGAGCGGCAAGTACCGCGGGAAGAAACTGAAACGGGTTCCCGGAATAGGCACCCGTCCCATTCCGCATAAATTGAAAGAAGCTTTTTTTTCCGTCATCCATTTTGACCTGCCTGGAATCGTTATGCTGGACGGTTTCGCCGGCACCGGCGGAATCGGGATTGAAGCCTTAAGCCGGGGAGCGGAACGTGTTGTTTTTGTTGAGCAGAATTATTCGGCTGTGAAAGTGATTCAGCACAATCTGGAAAAATGCGGCGCTCTGGACCAGGCTATGGTTGTTCATAAGGAATTCAACCGGGCGGTTATCAAATTGGCCAAGGAGGAAGAATCCTTTCATATGGTTTTTGTTGATCCTCCGTATGAGATGCTGGAGGAGCGTGATCCGCTCAAAGTGATACATAAGCGGGGAATCCTGAAGGACGGCGGATTGATTGCGCTTCGCAAGCATTTTAAAACAGATTACGAAAGCAAATATTATGCTGTCCAGCGCCGGCTGCGTGTTGGAGATGATGTTATATTATTTTGTACCTGAATTATTCAGGGACCGAGATAAAAACAACCGCAATTTTTTTTGACTGAATGATGTGTATAATAGGCCTTTTACGATGAAAATGAAGCTTATGCCATTCCGAGGAGCGAAGCGGCGTCGGAATCTTAAACGGCGCTTGCACGAGGAGACGATTCCGAATTATCCGGCGAAGCAGTCTAAGATTGCCACGCGGCCTGCCGCTCGCAATGACTTGGGGGCTGTTTTCGAACTAATAGTTCAGGTTAAATGAGATGAAAAAAATAAAGCCGAAAAATAATGCGAATAGAGAACGTTTTCTAATCGAAGAGAAAGATATTTTAAATGACACGACTGGAGATAAAGGAAGTTCTTTGCTTTTGGGGAAATATACCATGCGGGAAGCCGGCCGGGTATTAAATAAGCGCAATTTTTACCGCGAGGCCAAAAAGAGGGGATTATGGCCTGTCAAATTTGAACTGGACTCTTCCCAGTTTCCACCGCTGCAGCGCATGCTGGTGTACTGCCGGGAAAAGGACCCCGGGGCAATCATTGTTGATTTAAAAATAAGAGAAGGGTCTTTTGTTCCCCAGTTTAAAACTGATTTCAATTTTGCGCGATTTCGTTTTTTGGTTATGGAATGGCTCACGCTTCAGAATCCGCTTCAATCTTTTTCTGGAGAGAAAACGCCGCTTCCCGGCCAAAAACATCCGGGATTAAACCTGGGACGAAAAATCATTGATCTGTTCGCCTATCTATCCAGGTTAAACCATAATGACGGAATATTGGCATTTCCGGCATATTTTCATAATGCGCTATTGTTTTCCAGGGATTTTTATTTTGTTAATCCTGAAAAAAAAGCCGAAGTTGAAGCTATCCGCAAGTCCTTTCCGCGGGTGCATTTTAAACAATTAGCTTGGGTTGTTCATTTAAACTGCCTGAGAGACAAAGACAATAAACCATATGAATGGAATGCCGAAGAACAGGTTCTTCCGTTGAATAAAGAGCTGAAAACTTACTTTGAATCAAAGAAATACAATGAAAAATTTAAGGATGCATTGAAGGAAAAAAAATACTCAATCGATTGGGATTGCTACCGGGAGAAAATGGAAAAACTGGACTTATCAGATGGACATGAACCGGAAATGAATTGATGGAACTGGAAAAAAGCCGGCCGTTTCTTCCAGCTGGATTTTTTGCCGCTGTGATGTTTGCGGGATATTCGCTGCCCACTGGAGAACTTGAAAAAATCAAGGAATCCCGGAATTTTTTAAAAATGGCTTTTTCGGATTTCTCCCTTCATTTTTTTATTTTTGCCTTATTGGCTTTTTTACTGGGATACGGTTTTTCCCGACGATTGAAAATGAAATGGGCTTTTTTGGGCAGCGGGCTGACAGCATTCGGGTACGGGGTTTTTATTGAATTCTGGCAGGGAATTCTTCCTTACCGGACTTTTAATTTTGATGATTTGACCCATGATTTTTTTGGTGCCCTTTTCGGGCTGGCCGTGTTTTGGGGATACTTAAATTTTAGATCAAGAAAGTAAAATAAACCCAAATAATTCCAGAAATTTTAGCAACACGGGCGAACGGCTTTCACATTTTGCGTTTTATAAGCGGAATTTGGTATAATTATCCCTGTTTATATTATCTATAAAACCAATAAAATTTGATCAATAGAATTTTGAGGAGAATACAGATGAAAAAAGATATCCATCCTGATTATAAAGAATGCCAGGTTATTTGTGCTTGCGGTAATACGTTTAAGACCAAATCCACTAAAGATGAAATCCGGGTTGAGATCTGCTCCGAATGCCATCCGTTTTTTACTGGGAAACAAAAGTTTATCGACAGCGCCGGCCGGGTGGAAAAATTCCAGAAAAAATACGGGGATTACCGAAAGAAATCCAAAAAAGAAAAAAAGTAACCGCCTGCTTAAATTCATTGCGAATCCTGGTTTTTTATGCTGCATGAACTGAAGAATGTCAAAGAAAAATTCCAACGTATAACTGCGTCCTTATCCGATCCTGAGGTTATTTCCGACCCCAATAAAATCAAAGAGCTTTCCATCGAGCGTTCAGAATTGGAGCCTGTGGTAAAAAAATATAACCGTTATCTTGAAGTGGTGGATGAGCTGAAAGAGTCAAAGGATATTTTGGATGACCCGGAAGCCGATCAGGAGCTTAAAAATATGGCTAAAGAAGAGCTCGATATCCTTGGATTGGAAAAGGACAAGCTTGAAGTTGAACTGAAGTACATGCTGATCCCAAAAGACCCCCTGGATAAGAAGAATGTTATCCTGGAAATTCGGGCTGGTGCCGGCGGCGATGAAGCTTCATTGTTTGCTCAGGATCTATTTCGCATGTATTCGCGCCTGGCTGAAAAAAGCGGATGGGAAATCGAAGTATTGAGCACCAGCTCCTCTACTATACGCGGGATCAAAGAAATTATTGTCAATATAAAGGGCCGGAATGTATATTCTCAGTTGAAATATGAAAGCGGGGTGCACCGGGTTCAGCGGGTGCCGGAAACAGAAACCGGAGGCAGGATTCATACTTCCACTGTAACAGTGGCGGTCCTTCCTGAAGCGGATGAAGTCGATATCAGTCTTGATCCCAAAGAGCTTCGGGTAGAAGCCTTCGGCGCTTCCGGACCTGGGGGGCAAAGCGTCAATAGAAACTACACCGCCATTAGGGTGACGCATAAGCCAAGCGGCATGGTGGTATCCTGCCAGGATGAAAAATCCCAGCACCGGAATAAAGAAAAAGCCCTGCGGATACTCCGAACCCGGCTTTTGGATGCGGCTCAGCAGGAGCAAAATAAGGAGATATCCCAGAACCGTAAAGCCCAAGTCGGAACCGGGGAAAGAAGTGAAAAAATCCGGACTTATAATTTTTCTCAAAACCGCGTGACCGACCACCGTCTCAATCTGTCGCTTCATCAATTAGAAAAAATCCTGGATGGGGAATTGGAGGAGTTGATTGAAAAATTAATCCTTCATTTTCAAACAAAAACGATAGGGGATACTCAGAAATCCGATTGATTCATGGCCAAAAGCCTTAAGGATTTATTTGATTCAGGCTGCCGTCAGCTTAAAGGTCTTCCGAGTCCCGTTTTAGATACAAAAATTTTGCTTCTTTATGCAGCAGCAATTAGTGAAGAGACTTTTTTGGCTCATCCTGAGATGAAAATCCGCTCTGAATTGGAGAAGCGTTTTCTGAATTATCTCAGACAGCGAAATAAAGGGATTCCGGTTGCTTATATCACTGGTGAAAAAGAATTCTGGTCTATGCCTTTTCAGGTCTCCCGCGGAGTTCTTGTGCCCAGGCCGGAGACTGAGATTCTGGTGGAGGCCGCTGTCGATGCCGCAATAACTCCCAGTCCAAAAATCTTGGAAATCGGGACCGGGTCCGGCAATATCGCTGTATCTTTGGCCCGGGAGGTTTCCCGGGCCGTTATTTTCGCAATGGATATCAGTTTATCCGCTTTAAGGCTCGCAAAAGCAAACGCTGCCGCTTTAGGCGCCGGAAATATCCATTTTTTTCAGGGGAATTTATTCGAGCCCTTAAAACCAGGAGGCCCCTCCGGTATTTTTGATCTGGTTGTATCCAACCCCCCGTATTTATCGGAAGAGGACTGGGCCCGGGCTGATACGGGCATTCGTGAATTCGAGCCGAAAGCGGCCCTGGTCTCCAGCCCGAACGGATTGGAAATAATAGCGAAAATTATTGACCGGGCACCGGATTATTTGCAGCCGGAAGGATATTTGCTATTGGAAGTGGGGTTCGGGCAGGCAGAGACCGCAGCCGGTTTTTTCGGGGAAAAATGGAAGGATATCCGGGTCAGAAAAGATTTGGCCGGCATCCCCCGTGTGATATCGGCCCGCAGGTTATCCTGAGGCCGGATACAAATCGCTTCTCTTTTAGCCCGCTAAGTCCATCTAGGTCTATTTAAGTCTGTTCGGTCTATTCTGTTTGTTCTGTCGGCTCGCTTTGCTCGCTCCCCATGTCATTCCCGGAGCGCAGCGACGGGAATCTTAGACGGCGGGCCGCTTCGTTCGCGTTACCAGGGTTGCTTGGGTTCTTGGTTGGTGCATTTGCGTTTATTTTGATCAGTCCCCAATATGGTTTGCAGATTTGAGATTTGAGATAAAACAGTCGATGAAAATCTCACAGTGAACTGATCCATTCCATGTAGAAACGGTTCTTATATAATGATGCTGACATTTGAGTAAACGAAGCAGATGTGGCGAGATTCGGTTCGCCCGAGGGTAAAAAAATTGCGATTAAAATAAAAACCAGAAAAAGAAAAAACGATTCCAATGATCTTATAATAGAAAGCAGGCATAACTTGTTGATAAAAAATTTGCGTAAACATCGCAATTCTTTTTTGAATAATTCAGGTCAGTTGACAGAGGATGATTCTTGCGACACGTGTGACATTTTTTCCATAAAGGGCAGGAGTTGCGTGCTTTCAAATCGGATTTTCTGCCATTTTTCCAGATCCATTGAGCAGAATGCATCTACAACTTCAGGATCAAATTGAGTTTTCGCGTTTTTTTGGATTTCGTTTTTGGCGGAATGAAAATCGCGCTCTTTGCGGTAAGGCCTGTGTGAGGTGATGGCATCCAAGGCATCCGCCAGAGCGAAGATCCTGGCTTCTATGGGAATGTCCTTGCCCCTTAAGTGTTTTGGATAACCGTTTCCATCAAACCGTTCATGATGGAAGAGAATAATATTTCCGACGACTTTAACCATTTTGATTTCTTTGATTAATCCGTATCCTAGAGCCGGATGAAGTTTAATTTTATCCCACTCCCATTTGGAAAGGGGGCTGGGTTTTTTCAGAATAGAATCCGGAATGGCAATCTTGCCGATATCATGAAGAAGCGCTCCTTTCCTGATGTTATCCAGGGTCGTTTGCTCCTTGATGCCCAAGAGCTGTGCTAAGACCCGGCTGTATTTTGCAACGGTGCGGGAATGTCCGAAAGTTTCAACATCACGAAGGTCCAGGGCGGTCATCAAATTTTCCAATGTGGAGTCATATATTTCTTCCAGGGCAATCGCTTTTTTTAAGTTTCTCTCCTGTTCGGTTTTGAACCTGTTCATACGCTGGATATAAGATTGATTCTGTTTAATGAGGGATCTTTTTGTGATTTCATTTTTTAAGGCGGAATAGACAGCAGCGTGATTTTCCGGGTCAGTGATTTGGTCTATGATTCCTTTTTTCAAAAGCGAAACCGCCAGGCTGGATTCTGTTGGATTCGACATCAAAATAACACCAAGGCCGGGGTTGAATGATTTGATTTCATGGATGGCTGTAAGGATATGAAACTCATTTATGGGTATGCGTGCAACGAGAAAAGAAAACGTATTTCCGGTCATAAGGGATTGGGAGGCCTTTGATATCGATTCTGTGTTCTCAATTGTAAAGGAATGGCGGGAAAGGAAATCGGAAAGCTGCTTGCGGTTTCCCGGGTCTTGATCAATGATCAATATTTTATTTTTATCCGGCATTCTATTCATCCTCCTTCATAACTTATATACACCAATAAAACGAATTATTCAATCTCTCAACGCCTCCCCCCGATACTCACCTGTAAAGGTGAGATGTCCCGGCATAAATTACCCCCCTATTTCGCCTTAAACGGCTATTGAATAAATAATTGCCGGATGGGAATATACATATGGAAATGAGAAAAATTTTGGGTGGAGATATCAGCCTTGACAGGTTTTCAAAAAGGAATTAATTTAGTTGAGGGAAACCAGGGAGTAACAATGAGCAATCAAAATGATTTTATAAAAGATTCATCGTCTATTTTGGAAGATATTGAATCTCAATTGAATCAGGTTCTGGAAAAAAAAAGGAAGGAGATTGAAGCTGAACTGGAAGAGAAGATCAGCCGGGAGAAAGAAGAAGCCAGCCAGAAGATCTCCCGGATTGAAGAGGAATTAAACCAGGACAGACAAACCCTTCGGGATTATCGTGTTGTTATTTCTGAATTTGATGATACTAAAAAAGAAGTTAAACAGAACATCCGGGTTCATTTAGATAAAGCATCGGAACATCAAAAGGAAATTGATACCTTAACTGAAAAAACCCTGGAAGAGCTGCGGGCAGTCAGTGAATTGCATGCGAAGCTGGAAGAGGCGGGTAAAGATGCGGCGGTTAAAATCGGTGATTTGAAAAAAGATCTGCAGGAAAAATACGGCATTACCGCGGAACTTCCCGACAGCAGCCCCGGATTCAGTGCTGATTTCGATCTGGATGGGGAATTGGATAAACTCAGAAAAATTAAAGAATTGCTGGACCTAAACGGGTCAAATATCACTGCATTGGAAAGCAAGGACTACAAAGAAGACATGGAAGAGGAAGAAAAAGAAGAAGAAGAAAAACCGGAGCCGGAGCTTATGGATTGGAATGCCAGCATTAGAGGAATGGATTCCTCCCCGGAAAAAGAAGAAGAGCAGCAAACCGAAGCCGGAGAAGAAATTCAAGAATCGCTGTTAACCGAAGAACCTGCGGTTCAAATGGAACAAGCGGATGCGGAAGAAGAAAAAACCGGAACCTCTTTTTTGAACAGATTGAAGCAATTTGCATCCGGGAAAAACGAAGAACCCAGCGAGATATCCGAAACCCTGGAGCAGTATCGAAAAATTGAAGGCGGTGATGACGAGGAAAAGGTTATTTACTATGAAAATGAAGAGAAAGCAATTCTTGACGGAGAACAGGTTCTTTCCGTTATTAATAAATGTCTCGAGGAATCCGCTAAATTATATGAAACCCTTATGAATACGGAGTCGCCTAAAGACCAATTTTTTATCAAGCAGGAAATTATCAAGCAGCAGGAATCGGTCCGAAAATTCATGCTGAACTGCATACGCGTCTGCGAGCGCAAAAATTGCATTTTTCCGGAAACCACTCTTGAGTTTTTCAATGCGGACATTTTAAAGGATATCTTGGAAAGGGCCAGCATGGAGAACTGGAGCAATCACGAGGACTTTGAAAGATTTTCCGTATATATGAAAAATTTGGAAGGAAAATACCAGGAAAGAATCCACTCGCCTGAAGAATTCGCGGATACCCTGGTCCAGGGTCTCAGGAAAGAGACATAAAGTATTTATGCAGGGCTTTTTTATTTTCGATAGAAACTTCTGTAAATTTCAAACCGGCATAATAAAAGGGAAAACTGTTATTGCCTTTTTTCGAATAAATTACATTTGCTTTGCACTCAAAGGCTTTATCGCCGACAAGTATGATAATCTCGCGGGTTTTTTCAAGTAAAATCGGTTTTCGTGTGGTCACTTTAGCTCCGCCCAAGCTTATATTCACCGTTTTCATGACCTCATGCCTGTCTTCGCCTTGAGGTGTGCTTTTGAAAATCAGAGGAACTGAAGTGTAATAGCGTTTGAATTTTCTTTTTTCCGGACCGAGATTCTTATGATAAAGCTCGGCGGCCGGAATTTGTTTACCTTCGGGTCCTTTTCCTTTATAAATACAGATGGTATTTTTATTGGAAACTGTGGACGGCTGGGTTCCGGATGCCGGTTCCCGCTTTCCTTTTGCCTCGGATAGGGCAAAATCCGCTTCATTGACCAGTTTCTTTAGTTCATCCCGGCCAAGCTTATGGGGAGGAGAAAATCTATCCCTGGGAAAACAGGTGATTCCGAAGCTCATAGTGAGATTATTGCGGGGCTGATATTCTTGATTTTCAAAATAAGATTCTTCCACATTTTTTCGAATCCTGTCCGTGAACAGAAGGGCTTCTTTTTCATTTTCTATTCCGACTAAAAAGAACAGGAATTCTTCTCCACCATACCGGCAAATCAGATCTTCATCCCGGGTGGATGATTTCAGAATGTTTCCAAGATTGTGCAGCAGCCGGTTTCCGGCTTCATGTCCATTGCGGTCATTATAGTTTTTAAACCAATCGACATCACCCATAACGAGAGCGAATGAGTCCGCTTCCTGGTGCCGTTTGGTTTCAACTTCCATTTTGTGAATGACCTTGTCAAAAAAAGGTTCGGGCCGAAGCAGGCCGGTTAATGCGTCATATTGGATCAAGTTCAATTTATTTATTGCGATGGCGATATGTTCGGATATTTCCCGGAGAAGGTTTTTATCCTGGTCCGTGAGTCCTTTTTGGATGACCTGGTTATCCTGCAGCTTTTTGTATACCTCGAGGACTCCGATTGTCTGATCCTGATAGATTATGGGAAGGGCTAACAAGCTGAACAGGTTGGATTCCAATTCGTTTTGATATCTTTTTAAAGCTGAATTTTGGAGAGACTTGGAATTGGAGGATATCTCCTTTTTCTGCCGGGCGGCCTGAACCACATAATCATCGGAGTCAAACATGACGATATGTTTATGTTTTTCAGGATAAGACATGTACGAATTTTCCCAAATCAAAGGCTTGAGGTATGCACCCGTTATTTCATTCTTGTCCATGATATAAAGAGTCATTCCGCCAGCGTTTACCAAATTCTTTATGCTGAGAATGCAGTCCAGCAGGCTGGTGACGTCATTGGCTTTGTATAACTTCTTAAGGATGGTTTCAACATGATCTTTTTCTTTTTTGAATGAATTGAATTCGGCTTGGATTTGAATCCTTTTTTCCAGCTCCCGGACAGTGGAACTTTCCAAATATTTTTTCAAGTGGGCGATTTCGAGAGCGGTTTCTTCCATTTGGGCATGATTTTTTTCCAGGGATGACTTCATTTTCCCCAATTGAGCTATCAATAATGAATGAGTCATGGCTTTATGGATAACCCTATTGAAATGACTGCCGTTTTGCGTCAAGCGGGAGTATGAGAATAAATCAAGGTAGCGGTCTCCCGGCCACTGACGGATAATATCCCGCACTTTTTCTTCTTCTTCTCCGACAATGACAATAGTTGTAAGCTTTTTAAATATTCCTTTGAGTTGGCTGTAGTCCGCCATGGAAGAATCAACCACCAGAACGTTGAAATCCAGGGTTTTCAAGGTCGGGATAACTTGATTAATTGAAGAAGAATAATGTACACGTCCGTTTTCAGTGCAGACTTTGCCTAAAAGGAAAGCCTGGTCTGGGTCTGGATTCAGAATCAATATGTTTTTGGGAAGAGATATATCATTCAAATTGGCAATCCTCACAAATTTTCCGCCGGATAACCGGCGGTCCTTTTCCACGCCTCATTATTTTTATATAATTTTTTTTTGTTGGAGTCAACGTGAAATGTGCATAAACGCAAATCCGACCGTCTGCTTCAACTTTAATTGTCATAGTGATATGATGCTTTATTCATGAATAAACAAATCCGGGTCCGATTCGCTCCAAGCCCTACGGGGTACCTGCATATCGGAGCGGCGCGGACAGCTCTTTACAACTGGCTCTTTGCCCGACACCATGGCGGACGGTTTGTTTTACGCATTGAAGACACGGATTTTTCCCGCTCTTCTCAGGAAATGACCCAAGGCATTATCGAGGGAATGCAGTGGCTGGGACTGGACTGGGACGAAGGACCCTTTTTCCAATCACAGAGACGGGAGCTTTATAAGGAAAAAGCTGAATGGCTGGTGCAGAATAACCGTGCCTATCACTGTTTTTGTAAAACAGGGGACATTCAGTCCGGAAAGGGGAATCCGGAGTTCGGAAGCAACAATTGGAGCACTTCATGTCCCTGTTCGGAATTGGATTACCAAGAAACGGCGAGACTGAAAAAAAAGAATGTCCCGCATGCGGTCCGTTTTAGAACCGGATCAGGAAAACTGACCTTTAAGGACATGATCCACGGCGCCATCACCAAAGACCTTGATCACATCGAAGATTTTGTTCTGCTGCGCAGCGACGGGCTTCCTACTTATCATCTTTCCGTTGTCGTTGATGATATCGACATGGCTATCACCCATGTGATCCGGGGAGATGATCATATATCCAATACCCCGAAACAAATCCTGCTTTATCAAGCCTTTGATGCGGACTTACCCCGGTTTGCCCATCAGTCGCTGATATTAGGCCCGGATAAAAAGAAGCTGAGTAAACGTCACGGCGTTGCGTCGGTTCTGGAATTCAGGGAGAAAGGGTTTCTGTCTTTGGCTGTCGTCAACTTTTTGGCACAAATGAGCTGGTCAGCCGGACGGGAAGGCATTTTTCCGCTCAACGATATCATTGAAAAATTCTATCTGGACCGCCGAACTGGAGGAAATCCGGTTTTTGACCTGAATAAGCTGGAATGGCTGAATGGTCAAGTGATATCCCGGATGGATGCTGAAGAGCTTTTTCCCCACGTCAAGAGGGAACTGGAAAAAGCCGGACTTTGGTCACCTGATTTGGAAACCAACCGCAGGGATTGGTTTTTCAGGTTATTGAATCTGTTAAAACCAAGAAGCCGCCGGCTCAGCGATTTTGTTCCCAGAAGTTTGCCGTTTCTCCGTGATGATTATCCTATGGACCCCGATGGCGTAAAGAAATATCTTCAGGATGAAAGGCTCGCGGAATGCCTTCCGGAATTATGTGATGATTTTCGAAAAATGGATGATTTTAATTCCGCCGGCATCGAAGACGTCTTAAGGGAAAGAGCCGGTAAAGAAGGCGTCAAAGCCGCATTATTCATCCATGCGCTTCGCATGATTGTTCTGGGAATGCAGGTAAGTCCGGGGATATTTGATGTTTTGGAACTCATTGGGCGGAAGCAGACGGCAGCGCGGGTGGAAAGGTATCTTAAATCTTAAAACCAGTAAAGAGTAAAAGTGACAGCGGCGCTGTCATCCTGAGGCCTGCGGCAGCAGGCCGTGAGGATCTTGTACTGCTTCGTTTAGTGGAGAGTAAAGAGTGAAAAGTTATCTTATTAAATCAAAAATCAAAAATCAAAAATTAACCAAAAGACGTATAATAATATTATGGCCCTTTCATACGATCGATTCCCGGTTAACATTCTTCGAAAAAGCACTATAAACATCACTGCGGGGAATAAATTTCCTAACCTGAACAGTTCAGGCTAAAATAATAACATATAGCGGACCGCCGCCATCAGGATGTGCCTATAACATACCTGGCCTATTTTCGTGATGAGGGAGATAAATGACACATGAGAATAACACGCCCGGAACGATGAAAATCTTACATTGCCACGAAGAAACGGTTCTTATATGATGATGCTGACATTTGAGCAGGCAGAGCACTATGAGATCCTTCGATTCGCTCAGGATGACTCCGGCGAGTCATTTTCTAAGAATAGGGCAGGTGAATAATCAGGTTTTATGGGAGGCAAAGATGATAAATAAAACAAATATTCGGGCGCCGCGGGGCAGCCGTTTAAACACCAAAGGCTGGGGACAGGAAGCGGCATTGCGTATGCTGATGAATAATCTGGACCCGGAAGTTGCGGAAAAACCCCAAGATTTGGTTGTCTATGGAGGAACAGGGAAGGCCGCGCGCAATTGGGACTGTTATCACGCGATCGCAGCCAGTCTGAAAGAATTGGAAAGTGACGAAACCCTGTTAGTGCAGTCTGGAAAGCCGGCGGCGGTTTTTAAGACGCACAGCGAGGCGCCGCGGGTTTTAATCGTGAACGCGCAAATTGTGCCCAGGTGGGCTACCTGGGAGGAATTTCGGCGGCTGGAGAGTGCGGGATTAACCATGTATGGTCAAATGACAGCCGGCAGCTGGATATATATCGGGACTCAGGGCATCCTGCAGGGAACATATGAAACCCTGGCATCCGCTGCCAGAATCCATTTCAATGGAACTCTTAAAGGAAAGCTGGTGGTTACCGCCGGATTGGGCGGTATGGGGGGCGCTCAGCCCCTGGCGGTCACAATGAATGAGGGCGTCGCATTGGTGGTGGAAGTGGATAAAGAACGCATTAAGCGGCGGCTGAAGACAAATTATGTGGATATGATGACCGAAGACCTGGACGAAGCCCTGGATATGGCTGAAAAGGCTTTACGGCAGGGAAAGCCCTTGTCTATCGCCCTGCTTGGAAACGCTGCGGATATCTATCCGGAACTGGTGGAGAGAGGCGTTGTCCCTGATATTTTGACTGATCAGACTTCGGCTCATGATGAACTGAATGGATATGTGCCTGCTGGAATCTCCTATCCGGAAGCCTTGGATCTGAGGAAAAAGAATCCGGAGGAATATATCAAACGCGCTTACCAATCCATTGCCGTACATGTGCAGGCCATGCTGGATCTGCAGAAGCAGGGAGCGAAGACGTTTGATTACGGCAATAATATCCGGGGGCAGGCGGAAAAAGCCGGGGTGAAGAATGCTTTTGACTTCAAGGGATTTGTACCGCTTTATATCCGGCCGCTTTTTTGCCGGGGGAAAGGTCCATTCCGGTGGGCGGCTTTAAGTGGAAAACCTGAAGATATTTACGCCACGGATGAAGCTGTTCTCGAACTTTTCCCGGAAGATGAGGCCCTGCATCGCTGGATAAGAAAAGCTCAAAACCAAGTCAAATTCCAAGGACTGCCTTCCCGGATATGCTGGCTTGGCTACGGGGAACGGGCCCGCTTCGGGGATGTGATCAACAATATGGTGCGGCAGGGAAAAATCAGTGCTCCGGTTGTGATCGGACGTGATCATCTGGACACCGGTTCAGTGGCTTCACCATACAGAGAAACGGAGGGAATGAAAGACGGCTCCGATGCTATAGCGGACTGGCCGGTTTTGAATGCCCTGCTTAATGCCGTATGCGGCGCCTCCTGGGTCTCCGTACACCATGGCGGCGGAGTAGGGATCGGCTTGTCCATCCACGCCGGAATGGTCATTGTAGCAGACGGAGACGAATCTACAGCACGGCGTTTAGAGAGGGTGTTGACGGTGGATCCCGGTTTAGGAGTCGTCCGGCACGCAGATGCCGGTTATGAAGAAGCTATTACGTGCGCTGAAGAAAATGGAATCAAAATCCCGATTCTGCGAAAAATGTAAAACGCGAACCGCAAACCGTAAAAATAAGGTCCTTCGCTGTGCTCAGATTGACACGCCTGCGTCATTATTCTGCTTTGGTTTATTTTTAATTTATTGACTGTAAACGTTCATGTCCGCAATGAATCGAAAAATTTACAGTTTGGCCCTTTTCCTATAAATGCATTATAAATTAAAATTTAATTAAATGACTTTGTAACAATAACATATAAATTTTTTAACTCAGGATGGAAACTGGCATGTGAATTGCATTTGATGAGGGCGAAAGGAGACAATATGATAAACAAAAGTAAATCGGTATTGGTTATTGTGCTGGTTGCCGCCGTGATCCTGACGGCCTTCCCGCAGCAGGCTCAGGCGTCGGAAGTATGTCAAAAGGCATTGGAAAAATGCACTGTCGACGCAATTATTTCATTCTTACTTGGCGGAGGCTTGACAGCCGGTATCATGATGACGGGCTGTCTCAACGGCTACAGCTTTTGTCTGAAATACCTTAAGGTATGAGGGGGTCTGAATGAAATTGATCAAAGGAACAGCCATTGCTTTAGCTGCAGTTGTCTGCATGTGTGCTCTTACGCCTGTCTTGCATGCCGGACCCTGTGAGGATGCTTACCGCAATTGTGTCAATGATCCCATAATGATGATCCTTATGACGGGGAAATCCCAGTGTGCGTTGGGCTATCTCTTCTGTAAAAAGTATGTTGAACCGTTTGTCAAATAACTATTGGGGAGATGTAAAATGAAAAAAATCCGGCCGGTTCTTTCTTTAGCGGCTGTAATGCTGTCCGCAGGAATGCTGCTTTCAGCAGAGAATAAAATGCAGGTTGATCTGGAAGAAGTCCTTTCAGTTGGAAGTCTGAACGATGACACTCTTTTTATGTGGGTAGACATCGAAGCGGTTCCAGGTGAAGGCTTTTATGTGACTGATACGATGGATTACAGCATCAAGCATTTTTCAGCTCAGGGAGAGCTTATAAAAAAGCAGGGAAGAAAAGGCCAGGGACCGGGGGAATTTCTTGCCCCCCGGTCTCTGGAAGTGACCGATGATTATATCTATGTAATGGACCAATATCTCAATGGTATTCACAAGTTCGAGCGGGATGGACTTGAATTTGTAAAGATCATTCCCTTCCGTAATCCTATTACGGATTTTAAAGTCATATCCGATGACAGAATCGCTGTGATTCCGGCGTCCATGCATTCCGTCGGCGAGATGCAGTTTATTGATTCTGAAGGGGAATTAATATCCAGCTTTATTTACTGGGATTCCGGACGGATTATGCTTTTGGATGCAGTGAGTTTCGACATGGACCAGGAAGGAAATATTTACATGGCCTATAATTTTCAGGACCGGATTGATAAATTCAACTCCGAAGGAAAAAAGATTTGGTCTACGTCTTTAGTGGGAAAAAAACGGGTGGAAAAGGAAAAAGTCGACAGCGTAACGGTCCCGACGGAAATTGTTTTTCTCAGTCTGGACCGGGATGCTCAGGGCCGGATTTATGTATTGGGAGGGGATTTATCCAAAAATCCGCGGCGGGATATTTATATTTTGAGTCCTTCCGGTGAGCTGCTTGGAACTGTGACACTGCCTGAAACCAGCCACTGCATTCATATAGACTCGAATAATCACCTCTATGCCCGCGGGAATGCCGGTGTAACCATAAAGAAATATCTGATGACTTTTAAGTGATGGTGCATCCATGAAATCCATCCCGATCATTTTCATTCTCACCATGATAACCGTTCTTCCCATTGTATCTGAAAATAGTCCAAGAGAGATCAACCTGGTTTTTATTATCGATTTTGATGATTTTATGTGCTTTTCCTGCTTGGAATCATTTGTGAATTTTTGTCACAGTCTGCCGGAACAATTCCGTAAAGATCATTGCATGGGGATCCTTACCATTCCATCGGGACGGAAAGACCGTGCTGTTTTAACCAAGATTATGCAGAAAAAACTGAGAGGATTCAGCGAAGCCAACCTAATTGATTTTCCGGTGGTCGTTGATGCCCCGTTATTTTTTTCCGGCCTGGAAAAACAAGAAAGCTGCATTCTGGTTATTGAGGGCGGAGAACAAACGCTTGAAATTTACCTTTTTCCTCTATCAGGAAAAACAGCAGACGCAATATTGAAAAGGATTCATTAACCTGAGAGATCCACCGGCCGGTTTAGACGCGGGGCCGGGATAATTCCGTTGAAATAATTCAGTGATTGGGTTATATTAATATTCCTTCGCTGACTTTCAGTCAGAATATGCGCCTGTAGCTCAGTGGATAGAGTGTCGGTCTCCGGAACCGAAGGTCGCAGGTTCGAATCCTGCCAGGCGCGTACTTTTATTACCCCTATTACCTCTGGAAAATGAGTCATTTACACAATTTTTCTGAAAATCAGCATTATAGCAGTTTATAGCAATATTATGCACAAAATGGCAGTAAACACGTCACAAAAGTCGACACAATTTTTTCAATTATTTTTCTTTTAAGATAAAACAGGGATTAAAAGATTGTTGCATTTATAATATGATAGTGATATTGTATTTAATATCAAAATTAGGTAACATATGAGTTACAAAGATATTATTCAAGAGTGGAAAGAAAAAAAACCTATAGAAGCAAAAAGAAGAGATGTCGAAACTGTTATTGATAATATATTTGAAAAATCTGAAATGAAACGAGGATCACATCTAAAAATTACAGATTCTAGATTGCTTGAATTCCAGAACGCTGTTTCACAGAACAGTATCCCAAAGGACAGAAGAGTTGCTATCGATGGGTCGTTTATAGTCCCTATTAAAGATGGGCGAAAGGTTATAGGTAATTATATCAAAAGAATTTTACATATGATCGAAATTGTTGAATATATGGAAAAAAGGAGGAAAGAGTGAAAAAAGACATAAATTATTACATGAAATTAAATTATAAAATTGAGCTTCAATCCATACCGAAAAAGTTAGGTGGAGGTTACGAAGCATCAATACCGGAACTTGGAAGATATGCATTTATTGGATATGGAGAATCCACTGAAGTGGCTCTTAAAGAATTAGAAGAAAATAAAAAGGAATATTTTGAAGAATTTATTGAAAAAGGAATTCCAATTCCAGAACCTGAATCGAATGAGAAAGATTTTAGAGGAGAGATTTTGATAAGAATGCCCAATCTATTGCATAAAGAACTATATTATGCCGCAAAAGAAAATGAAATTAGCTTGAATCAATATTTAGTGTTTCTTCTATCAAAAAATTTCCAAATTTATTCTATAGGTGAACTGGTTTATAAATGCTTTGAAGAATTTTGGGAAAAAACATGGAAACAGATCACTCCTGCGATGCCAAAAAGCGTGAACAGGAAATACGATGAGTTACGGCTATCGAGAAAAGAGGAGCAGAACATTGCCGCATAATGAGGATTCTTCCGAGAAGAAAAAATTGTCTCGTGAAGAATATAATTCCATTATAAACGGAATGGAACTCCAAGAGCTATTTTTAATAAAAGGAAATTTTTATTTAAATTCGGAACATCTTGCTGAAAAGTCGAGTGTTAATATCAACACTAGCGCTGTTTTAGAAAAGATCGATGAAGAAAAATCAATAGTAATTCATAAATACGAATTAAAAGTAAGTGATAAAGATTCCAAAAAAAACCTTCTTAAAATAAATGCAAATTATAAATTGGTTTTTTTTACAGAAAAGAAGTTTTCCGAAGAATTTTTTGAAGTTTTTAAGAATGCAAATCTCCCAATAAATACATGGCCATATTTTCGTGAATATGTAAATAACATAACGTTCCGTATGAATTTACCCCCTTTAACTCTTCCCTTGTTTAAAGGGAAAGCATTGAAAAAGAAGAAAAAATCGTCGTAACACTTTCTACCTAAAAACTCTGACTTGAAAATATTTCACTTTTCCATCATAAACCGCAGGTTCCCAATTTTCAGGCTAGTGTACAATCTTGTTCGCAATTTTGATTTATAAAGTGAGCCATCGTAAACTCATTTTAAAAAATAAAATTTTTGAA
>CAZDJZ010000036.1:0-18956 GCA_964505785.1 uncultured Eubacteriales bacterium | reverse complement strand
CAAACCGGAAATTTTCACGTTGCTAAGATCCGGAAGTTTTTACGTTGCCTTGACACATGGAACCCGCCGCGGTTGACAATTTAATTTAAATCCTATATAAAATGTACACCTTGCATCACAGAGGAGGTGAATAGTTTGGCATTTGTTGTTGTCGATGAAAAAGAATCAATCGAACAGGCTCTGAAGCGCTTTAAAAGAAAAGTTCAACAGGAATCCATCATTAAAGAAATCAAAAAACACTCCGTGTATTTCAAACCCGGTGAGCGCAGGAGAATGAAAGATGCTCAAGCACGCAAAAGAATGAGGCGGCGCTTGAGACGAGAAAGAGAATACGATTATTATTGATATTTTCCTTCCCTGAATAACTTAACCACAGTCCAAAAGAAAGAGGTGGCGGCCCTGCCGGCTAAAAAAACAAAACCTTCCTGGCTTAAAATAGAACTGCCCAGGGATAATAATTATTTTTTTGTTTCCAGGACGGTTGAAAGCCATAATCTTCATACTATATGCCGGAGTGCACGGTGTCCGAATATTTCAGAATGCTGGTCGCACAAAACCGCCACTTTTTTGATTCTCGGAAATATTTGCACTAGAAACTGCTATTTTTGTGCGGTTCCTAAAGGCACACCGAAGCCTCCTTGTCCAGATGAACCGGAACAAATCGCGGATACAGCATTACGAATGGGATTGCGTTATGCCGTTGTCACATCGGTTACGCGGGATGATCTCCCTGATGGAGGTGCCCGGCATTTTACCGAAACTATTCACGCGCTGAGGGAAAAAAACCCGGACATAAAAGTTGAAGCATTGATTCCGGATTTCGCTGGAAATCCGGAATCCTTAAAAAAAGTCATGCGTCAAAAACCTGAAGTTTTGAATCATAACTTGGAAGTTCCATGCAGCTTGTATCCATTCATCCGCAGAGAGCCGCAAAATTATCACAGGTCTCTCCATGTGCTGCAAACCGCATCCGAATGGGGCATGACCACCAAATCCGGATTGATGATCGGCCTGGGAGAAAATGAATACGAAATTCTAGGCACGTTTCAGGATTTACTGGACCATGGATGCCGGATTTTGACAATCGGCCAATACCTTCAAGCAACAAGAAAAAACGCTTTGGTCAAAAAGTATTATTCACCTGATGAATTTGAAAAACTGAAAGTTAAAGCATTGAAAATGGGGTTTCTCGGCGTGGAATCCGGACCGTTAGTGCGAAGCTCATACCGGGCGCACACTTTATACCGGTCCGTAACCGGAGATGTTTGATTCATGCGCTACCTTATTTTCTCTGATATCCACGGAAATCTCGAAGCATTCCTCAGTATCCTGGCGTCTGCAAAAAAAGAATCAATAGACAAATATCTTTTTCTCGGTGACCTGGTAGGTTACGGTGCCTCCCCCAACGAAGTAATCCAGCAAATCCAAACATTAAAACCACTGCATATAATCAGGGGAAATCACGATAAAGCCGTTTCCGACCTTGAATCAATAGAAACATTCAATCCGGTTGCCGCCGCCGCTATTCAATGGACCCGCAAAAATCTGACTGAAAATAACAACCGGTTTCTTTCCCAACTTCCATCAGGCCCACTGATTGTAGATGAGAACCTAACCATATGCCATGGCTCTCCGGCGGATGAGGATTATTACATATTCGGGGAATTCGACGCTGCTGAAGCTTTTATGTACACTGATACATGTGTGACTTTTTTCGGACATACGCATTTGCCGTTTGTTTACAATGAAGAAGACAGGCTGGTCAAAGGTAAATTCATTGCCTCCAAAACCCAAAACGTCAGGCTTGAGGAAAAAGTCCGGTATCTTATTAATCCTGGCAGCGTCGGGCAGCCACGCGACAGGAATCCGGACGGCGCTTATGCTGTTTTTGATTCCGAAAAAAGAAACGTTTCTTTCCACCGTGTTTCTTATGATATCAAAGCCGCACAAAAAAAAATTACTGCCGTTGATTTACCCCGTTCCCTGGCCGACAGGCTGGAGGTTGGAATATGATACAGCCGCATAAATTTGGTTCATTTATGATATATCCTTTTAAATTTGGAAATATCCTGCTGGTAAAAAAGCCGCAGGGTCTGTTCATGGTCAGTTATTATCCCAAGTCGTCCTCATTCAATGATATTATGCCGGCCTCCCGGAAAGATCTATTGGACATCGACCACAATCCCGGTGATTTCAAAAGAGAAACTAAGCTGCTTGATAAATATTTCAGGGGAGAAAAAACCGTTTTTAACCACTTGAAATTGGATCTTTCAACCGCATCTGATTTTCAAAAAAAAGTATGGGCATTAACCCAAAAGATTCCTTATGGTTCAACCCGAACTTATAAGTCCCTGGCAAAAGCGATGGGACATAAGGGATACCGCAGCATAGGCCGTGCCCTGCATGACAATCCATGGATCATTGTTGTTCCGTGTCATCGGGTTATCCGCAGCAATGGCGGCCTGGGCGGTTTCGGTGCCGGGCTGAATGTAAAACAATATCTCCTTGACCTTGAAAACAAATCATAGACTGGATTAGAGATGGCCGTCCTTAAAGCTGAAAACCTGAAAAAAACCTTTGACCAGAGGATGGTGGTTAAGGGGGTAAACATAGAGGTTCAAACCGGCTGCATCACCAGCCTCCTGGGCCGCAACGGAGCGGGGAAAACCACCACCTTTCGCATGATTACCGGATTGACCCGGCCGGACGCCGGTGCTGTCTTCCTGAACGAAGAAAATATATCCGGGCTTCCAACTCCCCGGAGGGCTGACCGCGGAATTATCTATCTTCCTCAGGAAAACTCAGTTTTCCTAAAAGCCTCCGCAGAAGAAAATCTCAAGCTGATTTTAGAAATGAAACGCCCTGAAATGCCGGATAAATCCGGTTATATCCAGGACATTTTACAAGAAATGGGATTAACTGCAATAAAAGAACAGAAAGCATACAGTTTATCCGGAGGAGAACGGCGGAGACTGGAAATCAGCCGTTCTCTTATTTTAGATCCTCAGTTTCTGCTTCTTGATGAACCATTTACCGGCATTGATCCCTTGACTATAGTTGAGCTGCAGAAAATTTTATTAAATCTCAAAAAAAACGGAATCGGCATCCTGGTTTCCGACCACAATGTTAGAGATACCCTGGATATTACCGATAAGGGATATATTATCAATGAGGGGGCTATTTTAGTTGAAGGAACACCCGCTGAAATCGCATCCAATCCCGGGGCCCGGGAAAAATTTTTAGGGAAAAATTTTTCCTTAGGGAAAAAAAAATCCCTTCATTTCTCTTTTGAAAATAACAAATCACCCAAGGTTTCCCTCAAAAAAACTAAAAACAAACCAAAATAAACCGTTATCAAAATCACAAAAAAACCGACAGCGGGTAAAACAGCTTCGGTAATCAAGCTGAAAACAGGCGTCCCGATTAAGTATGCCGCTATCCACAAAGATGCCAGCCACAACCCGGCAATCAAAAAAACATCAAAAAGGCGGGATTTCAGCCGCCGGGAAAGCTTGAGAATAGAAAACAGACCAAAGTCCTTACCGCTTGATTCTTCTTGTTCCGAATTAAACAGCATTCCCTGATTGTACCCAGTCAAAGCCGGGGTTTCTTCGGCCTCAACATCTATTTCTTCCTTTGTTGATGCCTCTGCCCTGAATTCCTCTTCAGCAACAGGAATTTCAAGAGCATCCTTGGTTTCCGTCACCTCTTTCTGTTCCGCTGTTTTTTCTTCTGCTTGATCTTCTTTTCCATCTTGCATTTCAGCCGTATTTTTCATTCTTTCCGCCCAGGGCGGCAAGTCGCCCTCGACATCTTTTATTCTCTTTTTTATTTCCTGACGCTCTTTTTTCAATGAATCCAGGAACCGCTCGATCTCCTCCTTCTCCTTATCCGCAGAATCCACAACCTCTTCCATTTCCTCAGAATCTTCATCCCTTTTTGAGAGAGAAGATGATTCTTCAGGAAAAAGCCAGCTTCCTGACCCGGAAGAGGGCGTTTCTTCCTCAGGCTGGTCTTGTTCTTCTTCTTCAGGGGTGGAAACAAGTGATGAGTCAGCAGGCTTTTCCTCCTCTAATTCCGGGATGCCTTCAAAAGGAGAGATCCCTTTGGGAGGAGGTGTTTCAGCAGATGGGCTGAATAGTTTTTCATCTTCTTTTTCTTCTTCATCATCTTCTTCTTTATCATCCAGGGATTCTTCTTCTAAATCCAAATACTCCCCAGTATTTTTTTCTGCAGACTCTTCTATACTCTCTTCCAGGTCTTCACCCTCTTTATCATCTGCAGTTTTGCCGGAAATCGGCTTCTCTTCTTCCGAAGGCGGTGAAGGGTATGTTTCGGCTGCTTCCGGTTCTTCCGGAAAGTCTTCTTTCAATCTGATCCCGGTCTCTCCGGATTCAGGGATGTCTTCTTCCGGCGGTTGATCCGGATGCCGGGATTTTTTGGCTCCCTGTTCTTCAAGTTCAATGATTCTTTTCCCAGGGATTTCTTCTTCTATGTCTTCATCCTCAGGGAAAATAAGCTTAGTTCCGCAATTAGAACAAAATTCAGAGTCTTCTTCAATAAAAGCTTTACAGTAAGGGCACTTTTTTATGGCCATTATCCTATTTATAATCAGAAAAATATATTATGTCAATCTTTAGCATGAATTATTCCCGGACCGGGATTGTCGCAAATTACTTCCCTTTGCGAATAAGAGGAAACTTTCTAAACCTGACCTTGTTTTTAATTATTTCCTTTTTCGGAAATATCCCTTCAGATACATATCTAATATCCTCCAGGGTAAAAAATGCCTTCGGATTATGTTTCTTTATCAGGTTCTCTGCTTTTTCATAATCACACCGGCGGATAGTCAAATATATAACGCTGACAGGACCTTCACTTCCTTCAGCCGGAATATTCGTGACACCGAAACCATTTTTTCTCAAGGCTGCAACTAATTCGCCCGCATCAAAGCGGGTGATAACCCGGATGCCGACCCGGCCCACCGCCATTTTTTGTTCCAGCAAAATTCCTACATAATTCCCTAAAGCAAACCCGGAGCCATAGGCCAAATAACCTAGAATATTATCCACATTATCGAAAATAATCTTAATGGCAAGAAGCCATATGATCACTTCAAAAAAACCCACGACCGGAGCCAGTTTTTTATACCCCCTGGAGACATAGACAATACGCATAGTTTGGAGAGAAACATCCAGAATGCGCGCAAAGAATATCAACAGGGGCAGAATAACCCATTGAAACATACTATTATCCATCAAAGCGTCCATTATTATTTCCTGTTTAACCTGAATTATTCATAAAAAAATTGCGATGTTTTTGTAAATTCTTTTTTATCAGCGATTAACATGATTTTTATTAAAAGTTCAAATGGAAAGTTTTTCATTTGCCTATTTATATTATAACCGCAATTTTTCACCCCTTCAGGCGGGGTCCTGAGGAGCGAAGCGACGTGAGGAACTTAGACGGCTTCGTTCTTGAGAATCTGGTCGTCTTAAGTTGCCACGGCCTGCTCCGCAGGCCTCGCAATAAAACTTTGCTGCAGGGCATTCGCGGTGAAGGGCTGCAGCTTCATACCCTGCGTCTCGCATCTGCGGCAATCTCGACCCGTGAATAATTCAGGTTAAGCAAAAATTAGGGGAATAATTACATGCCTGGATTATGAATATTGATTGTACCAAACGCAGGCTTAAAAATGCAATCCCAGGTTTATATATTTTTGCCCCTGATTGACAATAGAAGCACATATAAATATACTAATCTTCGTGGGCGATTAACTCAGCGGAAGAGTGCTACCTTCACGCGGTAGAGGTCAGAGGTTCGAATCCTCTATCGCCCACCACTTTCATCATGCTGGTTTCTCTTTCCAGCCTTCTCTTCTTTTCGAGATTCCGGCCTTTCACGGCTAATAGGCAGAAGTGTGTTTAAGCTTAATATATGCCATGTCACTCCAATCGCAATGAGAAGCAGCATGATTTGAATCCATAACTGCTGTACAACCCCAAAAATGCTGAATCCGATGGCCGTCCATAAAAGAACCAAACTGACTGCTTTAATCCTCCGGGAAACAGCTTTCTTCTCCCTATAATTTTTTATATAGGGACCGAACACACGGTTATTCATCATCCAATTATAAAGTCTTTGTGAACTGCGGATGAAGCATGCTGCAGCCAGCAGTAAAAAAGGAGTTGTCGGCAGCAGCGGAACAAAAATCCCCACTGCAGCCAATCCAACAAAAAATATTCCTAAGGCTGCAAGCAGCCAGCTGCGAAATCTGTGTTTTTTCATGTTATTTCAAATATCCCATATTACCCGGAAAATGCTGATAAGTCGAGATTTCAGGGCGGTTAAGTATGATCACTTCTTGACAAGTGAATTCCCAAATAGATAATAAAGCTGAACCATAATATCAGTGAAGAAACCAAATCCACGAATGGGAGATTATTATGCGGATTAAGAAAGTCTTCAGAAAAAAATATTTTATCGTTATGTTAACCCTGTCAATTACGTTCCCTTGCGTTTCCATATTGTGGGGACAGAGCACTCAAGACCAGGACGAAGTTGCGCAGCTCCGCCGCCAACTTGAATCTATGCGGCACAGCTTCGATCAGCTGGAAAAACATATTGATGATGTACTCTGGTATCACCGGGTTGGAGATATAGCATTGATGGATAAAGTCCGCCTAACCGGGCCTCCCCCGTGGAAGGAAAAAAATCCCGCTGCCCAGGGCGCGGGCAACCCGGTTAAGTTCTCCGCATATGTCTTCATTCCACGCAACCTGGACCCTGACAAAAAATCTCCTCTCATGGTGTTCCCTCATGGCGGAGTCCACAGCAATTTCTCAACTTATTCCACACACATAGTCCGGGAGTTAATCACCCAGGGATATATTATTATTGCCGCCGATTACCGGGGCAGCACCGGTTACGGCGCCGGCATGTACCGCCGCATCGACTACGGCGGACGGGAAGTCGAAGACGTTTATGCCAGTCGCAATTACATGATTGAAAATTATGATTTCTGCGATCCGGATAGAGTCGGAATCATGGGGTGGAGTCATGGCGGCTTGATAACCCTGATGAATATTTTTGATCATCCCGAAGATTACAAGGCCGCCTTCGCCGGAGTTCCAGTCAGCGATCTTATTGCCCGTATGGGATATAAAACCCAGGGATACCGCGATCTGTATTCCGCCGATTATCACATCGGACAGACCGCCTATGAGAATGTCGAGGAATACCGGCGGCGATCTCCTGCATGGCAGGCAGAGAAACTCCAGACTCCTCTTCTCATTCACACCAACACCAATGATGCGGATGTCAATGTCCTGGAAGTGGAACATTTAATCAAAACCCTCAAGGCAGCGGGAAAGCAATTTGAATATACCATCTATCAGGATAAACCCGGCGGACACAGTTTTGACCGTCTAGACACTTGGGAAGCTAAAACTATCCGCCTGAAAATATACCGTTTTCTGGGTAAACATTTAAATCCTCCCAATCCCTTCGAGAGTGTCGAAGAACTCCATCGCGCCGGCTACCAAATTCCCGTCCAAAAATAAACACAGGAACAAAACAAACCGGACCGATTAGGGTTAAAACATGGTATTCAGCTCAACAATATTTGTATTTGTTTTCCTGCCCCTGGTGCTCCTCATAAATTGGACTTTTAATTTAACCCACCGGATTGCATACAGAAATACAGCCTTACTCCTGGCCAGTCTTTTATTTTACACCTGGGGAGAAGCCTATTATGTATTCATTATTCTGACCTCGATCGTCCTGAATTATCTTTTTGGTCTATGCCTGCACCGATTTGGTCCTAAACACCGTTTTATTCTTGGCTTGGGAATCACAGCTAATCTTTCGCTTCTGGTTTATTACAAGTACTTTAATTTCCTTGTGGATAATTTTAATGCGGTTTTAAAGCTTGCGGATACACCCCCTTTAAACAATTCTCCCGTTCACCTTCCTATCGGTATATCATTTTTTACGTTCCAGGCCATCTCCTATCTTGTCGATGTTTATCGCAGAAAAGTAAACGTCCAAAAAAATCCTCTTACTATGGGGCTGTATATTTCCATGTTTCCCCAGCTTATCGCAGGCCCGATTGTGCGTTATGAAACCGTAGAAGATGCCTTGCAGAAAAGATCAGCCGCTTGGGAAGACTACGCAGCCGGGGCCAAGCTCTTTATTATCGGTTTAGCAAAAAAGGTGATTATCGCAGATACCATGGCCCGGGCGGTGGACCATATCGCAGATCTCAATCCTGGAGAAATCAGCACTCCACTGGCATGGTTGTTCTCACTGGCATATGGCCTGCAGATATTTTTTGACTTTGCCGGCTATTCGAATATGGCACGGGGTTTAGGCCGGATTTTCGGCTTTCATTTTCCGGTCAACTTCAATCAGCCTTATTCATCCCGCTCCATCAAAGAATTCTGGCGAAGGTGGCACATCTCTCTTTCAACCTGGTTCAGGGATTATGTCTATATCCCCCTCGGCGGAAACCGTATTTCATCCGCCCGGACTTATTTGAATCTTTTTATCGTGTTTATTCTGACAGGCATATGGCATGGCGCCAGCTGGAATTTTTTACTGTGGGGTCTCATCCATGGAACATTCCTGATTCTGGAACGGTTTCCCCGCCTCGAAAATTTTCTCGCCGGATGCCCCGGATTCATCAGAAATGCATATGTCCTGCTGATCGTTATGCCGGCCTGGGTTTTTTTCCGGGTGGAATCAATTTCCCAGGCCGCTCCTATCGCCGTGCATCTTTTTATTCCCTATTTTCCAAACCCATCGCGTCCGGATATGCTGCCGGGTTATTATTTGGATAACTGGTTTATTCTTACTTTCATCGCCGGCTTTATTTTGTCCCTAGTCCGATGGGACCAATTTAAAGGGCACTGGCATTCAGCCCGGGAAAAATTTTTGTTTTTCTGTCTTGAGAATGCAGGACTGATGCTCCTTTTTTTATTTTCTCTGGCCGCCGTGATTTCTAAATCTTACAGTCCGTTTATCTATTTCAGGTTTTAATATGAAAAAACAAGGACTCAAATATAAAACACAGGCTATTCTGCTGCTGATTTATGCCGCATTGCTTTTCATCCCCGGAATCATCACTTTTATTCGATTGATCCATGGGGACATAAAGACAGTCAGCGCAGCGGAAAGAAGATCATTAACAACCATCTCAGACATGGTTCAATCCCAGGGCTTGAGTCAAAAAATGGAACGATTCGAAGACCTGATGGAGGATCAATTGGCATGGCGGGACCCGGTCACTGTCGCGTTCAACCGTTTAATGGTCTTTGGATTCCAGCGGCCCACTGAAGAAAGAGTTGTTTTTGGAAAGGACGGCTACTGGTTTCTAACCGGAAATGCCAACAGCTTATTCGCCCGCATGGAATTCGCCAAGGGAAAAAGCATATCAAAAGAACTGGCCCTTAAAACCGGCCGGGTTTATGGCCGGCTGCAGGAGTTGCTTGCCCGCCAAAAAATTACGGCAGTCACTATCTTCGCCCCAACCAAATCCTATGCTTTCCGAAATAAACTTCCGCCTGAATTTAGAAAAATTTATCAGCAAATCAACGAACGCAATATTGAAAAAGTTGTTCATGCTATGAAGAAGCACAGCACGAATATCCATTATCCCTTGGATATTGTCCGGTCATTTCCGGAGGGACAGGTATTCAACCGCCGTTCTTTCCATTGGCATGAGGGCGGAGCCCAACGGGTTTTGCATTCTTTATTCAAGGATGAAAAGCCTTTCCTGCATTTAAGCCTTTCAGCCGTCTCCCTGGGTACGCCCTTCATCACCTCTTCAGACCCGCAGTTTGATATGGCCAGGATTTTGGGGCTTGGGAAATTACCCTATACATTCACTCAATTCCAGACACCTTTTGAAACCAAAACCGTATATAGCAATGATTATAAAAATCTTGAAACATTTATGATCAATAAAAATTACCTTAAAATTACTGAGTCTTCCAACCGGAACGGGCTGAAGGCGCTGTTGGTCACAGATTCTTTCGGATTGGCAGCGCGGCCGTATCTTGAGCAACATTTTCAAAAAACAGCATTTGTGTCGACCAATGGATTCCGGCCCCGGCCCGGAATTGTAAAAAAAATGGTGGATATTTTTAATCCGGATATTGTCATCTTTCTATTCAACGAAAATCTGGCTAATATCCCTGAAGCTTTGCTTAACCTCTTTTCTCTTGAATCAACCTGACCCGCGTAATCTTGTCTTTACCAAAACAAGAGATTCATATATGATGAATCTGAAGGAAGAGGGAGTGCCGTATGATTTCATTTAGGCTTAGAACTTGTCTTTTCGGATGTTTTCTATTTTTGACTGCATTGAGTTTCTTCACCGGCTGCAGCTCATCCGCCAGGCTCGTCAAAAAAGGCATCGAGCTGGAAAAGACAGGTGATTCGGAAGGAGCCTGGAGTTGCTATAACCAGGCAATCGAAAATGACCCGGGCAATGCGCATGCTTTATATAAGCGGGGAACATTGAAGGAAAAAAGGAATGATTTAGAAGGAGCGATCAAAGATTATTCTCTGGCCGTTGATCTTCAGCCTGATTTGCTGGAAGCGCTTTTCAGCCGTGGGACCGTCCGGGCACAGACCGGCGACACTAAGGGGGCGTTAGCTGACTTCAGCCGGATAATTGAAAATAATCCCAAGAACTCTGTTGTCTATCTTCACCGCGGCAAAATATGGACTCAAGCCGGGAATTATAAAAAAGCTAAGCAGGATTTCAATAAGGCCATTCAGAATAATCCCTTTTCCGCTCCAGCATATAACAGCCGCGGGATCGCCCGGTTTTATACACAGGATTATTCCAGAGCTATGTCGGATTTCAACCAGGCCATTGAATTGAACCCGGACTATGCCGGCGCATACAACAACCGCGGCAATCTTTGGCTGCAAAAAGAAAAATATGACCTGGCCGTACGGGATTTCAATAACGCCCTCACCATTAACCCGGTTTACGCTAATGCCTATCTCAACCGGGGATTAGCCTATTACCGGCAAAATGATTATTCCCGGGCTCTCCGGGATTTGGAAAAATCCGCAAATCTCGATCCCGCCTGCAAAGAAAAAGCCGCTTCTTATATCGCAGAATGCCGGGATAAACTTAACTTTAAAAAAAAGAGCCGCTTTTTTAAAAAAGTCCGCGGGGGAGTTGAGTTTTGAGATTTGGGATATACAGGGCAGCATGGAATCTTTCGTGCGATTATGCATACCTTAGGACGGCCTCTTGCAGGTCATTTTCTAAGGCATTACTCATGCTGTTTAATACACCCCAATCGATGAAAGTCTCACAATTCTGCAAAACAAAGCTGGAGAAGATCCTTAAGGCCTGCATCCGCATGCCTCAGGTCGACAGCTGCGCCGTCGTTTTCGAACTAATAAGCCAGGCTAATAATCTGCAAATTGACAGGCATGGTGATATGCAATAAGAGGCGCAACATGCTATAATTCAGTCTTTCATGTTAAGGATATGACTATGATGAAACGGAATAAAAAAGGCTATCTAACTTATTGGAACCAAGCCGGTAAATTAAGGGTTTTTTCGGGCATTCAACCGACCGGTGAACTGCATATCGGCAATTATTTAGGCGCCATCTCCAACTGGGTGACCTTCCTCGATAATTACGAATGTTTTTTTTGTATTGTTGACCATCATGCAACCACGATCGAATATGATCCCGCTGAGATGCCTCAGCGGATTTTCAATGCGGCTGTCGCCAACATGGCTGCCGGATTGGATCCGGAACGATGCACTCTGTTTGTCCAGAGTGAAGTCCCGGAACACACGGAGCTCGCCTGGATTTTCAATACCGTCACACCTTACGGCGACCTTTCCCGGATGACCCAGTTTAAACAAAAATCACAGCAATATCAGCAGAATGTGAATGTGGGTTTGTTCACATATCCGGTGCTCCAGGCCGCGGATATTCTTCTATACAAAGCCAGTGCTGTCCCCGTAGGCGAAGACCAGGTCCAGCATATCGAGCTGGCCCGCGAGATCGCCCGTGGTTTCAATAACCGATTTGGTAATATTTTCCCGGAATGCCAGGCTTACCTGACAGAAGCCAAGCGGATTATGGGGCTGGACGGTGAAAACAAAATGTCGAAAAGTCTCGGAAACACCATCGGCATACTTGAATCACCAGAGAATATTTGGGAAAAACTAGGGCCGGCTAAAACCGACGAGCGGCGCAAGCGCCGGTCTGATCCCGGTATCCCTGCAGATTGCAACATCTACATGAGTTATCACCGCTATTTCTCTCCGGAAAAAGATCTGGAATGGATCCGCAATGGATGCGCCGAAGCCTCCATCGGCTGCCTGGAGTGCAAAAAAATGCTGTTCGAGAACATGGATAAAGTGCTGGCTCCCATCCGTAAAAAAGCCGCTGAATACCAAGCCGATCCAGGATATGTGAATAAAATCCTTACAGCGGGGGCGGAGAAAGCCAAAAAAATTGCGGAACATAGTATTGCCGAAGCCAAAAAAGCCATGGGGTTGATCCGATAAAAATATAACGGACTAAGCCCTGGCAGAGGGCATCTGGCGTTTTTTAACAATCCGGTAAATCAACGGTGCCGGCATTATCTTAAGAAATAAGCGAACAAGTTTATTGTTAAATCCCGGAACACATACAGGCTTGTTTTTCCGGACGCATTTCAGGGATATTTTCACGACATCTTCCGGGTTCATAGCTTTCATCATTCCTTTTTTGGAATAAACTCTATCCTTATTCAGGCCCATCCGCTCATGGAATTCCGTGCGGGTTATCCCCGGGCACAGTGCCTGAACATAAACTCCGGTTCCTTCCAATTCCAAAAAAAGCGTTTCAGAAAAACGTTTCACCATACTTTTACTCGAAGCATAAACCGCATTTAAAGGGTACGGAGTAAAAGCGGCGGTTGACGAAAGATTAATAATAATTCCCTCTGTGGCGGCGATCATCTGGGGAAGAACCGCATGAGTTAAACGCATCATGGACAATTCATGTACAAAAAGCATATCTTCATAGGTTGAGAAATCTTCCTGATCGAAATAATTGTGGGCACCGAATCCGGCATTGTTTACTAAAATCCTCAACCCATCTCTTTTTGATAATTCGGCTGCCAGCTCCTCGATAATCCTCCGGTCAGAAAAATCGCCTGTTTTCACTTCAGTCAAGATCCTGTTTTCACGATTCAGCCGTTCTGAAAGAGAAACAAGTTTCTCCTTATTCCGTCCGGTCAGGATCAAATGATATCCTTGTTTTGCGAATTCCTTTGCGAACGCTTCACCAATTCCGCTTGTGGCCCCGGTGATACAAGCCCATTTTCCTGTTCTTGGATGCATAACTTTTCTCCTTAGAACTACTATAACATATTTTATTTTTCGATTTGCAGAATTGACTTTCTCGCCATTATTGATTATTAAATGAGAATCAGAAGTTAGGTTTGGGTCCATTTGAGACAAACAGTTTATAAAGATAAATCTGAAACGTTTTCACTGGAAGAAGTGGATCCGTCCCTTCCCAGCCGTTTCCAGCATCAAGCTGATCTCTATCCCAGCCGGCTTGCCGTTAAAAGCGGGAACCAAACTTTTTCCTATTCCGACCTGGCCCGTTTTTCAAACAACCTGGCCGGCCAGCTCCTCGAAATCGATCTGGAAAAAAACAAACCGGTAGTGGTTTACCTGCCGCACGAGGCTGCACTTATTGCCGCCGTCATGGGAATTCTATACGCAGGCAAGTGTTATCTTCCTATTGATCCCGCATATCCCGCAGACTGGACAAATAGCATTTTGTCCCAAATTGATTCCTGTATCCTGATCACGGATACGGCCCGCCTTGAATCTAATTTCATAAATGGAGGGAGCAAATGCAGAATCATCAACCTGGACCTGGTCAAAAACGCATCCTCTATAAGAAGACCTGTGCCGGTTTATCCTGGAGATAATGCTTACATTATCTTTACCTCCGGAACAGCGGGATATCCGAAGGGCGTGGTCCATTCTCACCGCAATGTCATGCGAATGGTTAAAGATTATACCAACGCCGTTCAGATTAAGCCGGAAGACCGGGTTTCCATGGTTTCCTCCTGCAGTTTCAGTATGTCAGTTATTGATATTTTCTCATCGCTTATGAATGGGGCCGGCAAAAGTCCTTCCTCTTGAAAATCCTCAAATTTCATGCACTTTTCTGGATATAAATCCGGAGGATACATCCATCCGTGGCTTTCAATTCATTGAAAAGGCCCTCTCTATCTTCGACAAACAGCCAGGTTTGCCTTACATAACATTCCGCAACGGGGAATTCTTTCATCAAACATGGACACCGCTGCACAAAAACAAAATTAAAACCAAGCCCCAACCTTTCAGGAATAAAGGAGTTTACCTTATAACAGGAGGACTCGGCGGGATAGGCCTGGCCCTGGCGGAATTTCTTTCCGCCAGGGCTGCGGCCAAGTTGATTCTTCTAGGCCGCTCTCCCTTTCCGCCCAGAAAAAAATGGAGTTGTTGGATTCACTCCAGGCATCCGCAAGATCCTGTCTCGATTAAAATAAGAAAAATTTTAGATATGGAAAAAACCGGTTCAATGATCACAATCATCCGTGCGGATATGACTGATTTGGACCAAATGCAAAGGGCCGTCAAATCAATGAAACAACGATTCGGCGGAATAACCGGAAGGCCCTTATTTTTTAGCCGGGCGCTGCTTCGGAAGCATGGTTGCCTTGGAAATGGCCCATCAATTGCTTCGGATGGGAAAAAGAGTCGCGGCGCTGGTTGCCATTGAGGGAAGAAGCCCCAGATTGGCGCCTCCCCCGGCAGCTCCATCCAGTCCCGGTCCGGATGTTGGAAACGAAAACCATTCTGATATTTTGGCATTGTTTAATACACTTAACAAGAGAGCCATGGAAGCATATACGACGAATGCTTTCCCAGGAAAAATCGCGCTTTTCTATGCCAAAAAATCTAAACTGAACAAGCCGGGTTATTTTCAAAGATGGCGCAAATTTGGCGAAAACGGGATTGAGTGCTTCGGATTTCCTGGAGGCCACACGGACTTGTTCCGTCCCCCGGCGGTACAGGAATTAACAAAACGCCTTCAAGATTACCTTGACGCCTCCAGAAAATCATAAGCCGGTGCACAAGCCGGGCCTGAATCCTGCGAGGTAAGGATTCGGATTTTATTTAATGTAAAGATAGATGGAATGACTCTCGCCATCCCAAGCCTCGATGCTCTCATAGCCGGCTTCCCGGTCTTCCCAGCCGGGAATATCATAATTATGGGAAACCACTCTTGCGCCTTCCTTGAGCTGGCGCTCTAAAATTGGACGCAGCAGCTTATTCGATTCAGGCAGCAGATACATGGTCACCACGGTGGCTTCGGAGTAATCGGAAATGACGGCGTCTTCCTGCCGGAATTCAACAAGGGCTTCCACCCCGGCTTCCCGTGCATTGCGGCGGGCTTCCTGAAGCTTTTTCGGATCAAGATCAATACCCACTCCCCTAGCCCCGAAACGGCGCGCTGCCATAACCACAATCCGTCCGTCTCCGCACCCGATATCATAAACCACATCGTTCTCATCCACCTCCGCCATCTGCAGCATGGATTCCACTACTCCTAAAGGAGTTGGGACGTAAGGAGCCAGATCAACCGCATCTTCCCTTCCATGCGACCCATCATACAACTCGAGTTGGTCTTTTTCATCATAACGAAAGGAAAAAGGCAGTCCCGGATCTAATTTATACCTGACCCGGATGCTCCCCTTGGAAAAAGAAATATACATTTCTTCATCAGTGGGAAAACGGTGCACTTCTCCCATTTGAATGGTTTTTTCCTTGGTTTCATCTTCGCTGGAGCGGGGTCTGATCTTATAGGTTATGGGTTTATCCGTGACATTCCGAATCGTGACCTCGGGCAGGTTCTCCGGTACCGGCTGTATATCTTTCCTGCTTATCTGCTCCGGCGGTTCCGGACTTGAATTCTGCCGGGGGCTTTCGCCGCAGGCCCACGTCAAAACCATTCCGGCAATGCATAAGATACATGCTCTTTTTAACAGCAGGCGTCTATTTAATATGTACATTATCCGTCTCTTTCGGTTCATTTTAGTCAGAATTCCAAAATTATGCAACCAGGCAGACCGCACTTTATTTATTGCCATATCAACTTGAAAATGTTAAATTCTTTACTCTTTACAATAGAATGAAAAATGAAATTTCTACAGGCCCTCTGGAATAAACTGACCTGCTCCCATACTTCGGTCGAAGATCCGGCACGCCATGAATACATGACCAACACGATTTTGGTCATTATGAGCATTATTGTCTTCCTCTCATCTATAATCTTTATTCCTTTATGGATAAATAATTTGATCCCATGGGACATGCCGGCGGCGGCCGTGTTTTCCACATTGATATTTTCTTTTGGAATATGGCTGTCCCACCGGGGCCGCCGGTTTATAAGCAGTCTCCTCCCCTCGCTGTTTTTTTATTTGGTCTCTGTCTACAGCACTTATGTTTACGGACTCTCCGAGACCACTATTCTCCAATATTCCTTGGTCATTATCTTTGCGTTTCTGATACAAAAAGACTGGATTCAGTGGACCGCATACTTCATCTGTATCGCGACTGTTTTTCTTGGAGGCTTATGGTCCGCCTCTCAGCCGCAATTTTTTGTTTGCTCGGGAGATACAGCCTATTTCTTGTTGATAGCCTTCATTTATTTTTTAATTATTATTCTCATAACAAAATTTTTCATCGGCCAATACGAAAAAGCACTGGATCATTCCAGGCTCTATTCCCGTCGCCTGCGGCAGGAAATCGCAGAGCATAAGCGGGCGCGGGAAAAAGTTAGGGCTTCGCTCCAGGAAAAAGATATCCTGCTGAAGGAAGTCCATCACCGGGTTAAAAACAATTTGCAGGTCATCTCCAGTCTGATCAACCTCCAATCCCGTACAATTTTTGACTTGGAGTTAAAAAAGAGAATGTCTGGTCTAAGAGACCGGATTAAATCGATGGGCCTGGTGCATAATCAGCTTTACCGGTCGAAAAATTTATCAAAAATTGAATTCGCCGATTACGCCCGGGATTTGATAGATAATTTAATGATTTCTTATAATAAACCTTCTGTTTCCGTTAACCTGGATATAAAACCATACCAGTTTGATCTTAATACCGCTGTTCCTCTGGGATTGATTATCAATGAACTCGTCACCAATAGTTTTAAGCACGCTTTTCCCGACGATCAAAGAGGACAAATTCAGGTTAATTTGGAAAATAACACAGAGAATTTCATTCTATCTGTAAAAGACAACGGCATCGGATTTCATCCGGAAGCTGTTTTAGAAACAAACACACCCATGGGGCTTAACCTGGTCAAGACATTAACAGGACAAATCAGAGGCCATTTGGAAATGGAAAGCACTCCCGGCCGGGGAACAACATTTACTCTTATTTTACCGGATTCTTCTCATGTTTAATTCATCTTCGGTTCGGCGCACCATGTCATTACGGCTTCCAATTTACCATGCTTTCAAAGACATCCTGGAGGATAGCTATGCAGCGGTCCATGTGCTCTTTCGTATGGTTTGCGGATACGGAAAGGCGCAGGCGTGTTTTGTTTTTCGAGACAGCGGGATAAGTGACAACGCCGGTATACAATCCTTTTTCCTGGATTCTTCGGCTTATTTCGCGCAGTCTGAGGTCGCTTCCCGCCATAACCGGAATAACTTGAGATTTTGTGCTGCCGATATCCAACCCGGCTTTCTTTAAACGCGAATGCATATACCGGGTATTCTCCCAAAGCTTTTCCCGGGTGGAAGGATCTTTTTTGAAAAGATCCAGGGCTTTCAGTATTCCGGCAGCGGTATGCGGCGCCATGGCACAGGAAAAAACATACGACCTGGCGAACATACGTAGAAATGTCATCAGCTTTTTTTCCCCTGCCGCATATCCGCCTATGGCTCCAAACGATTTACTGAATGTCCCGATGGCGATATCCACTTGTTCTTCCAAGCCGTAATGCTCTGCTACTCCGCCGCCTTTTTTCCCGAATACTAAAGAAGCATGGGCCTCATCAACAAGAATTCCCGCATTATGTTTTTTGCAGACGGGAACGATCTCGGGTAAATTTGCCAGATCGCCGTCCATGCTGTAAACCCCTTCTACACAAACAATAACCCGCTTGGATTCAATGCTCTTCAATACTTTTTCCAAATGGCGGGGATTGTTATGGGCAAATACTTTAATTTCCGCCCCGGAAAGCCGGACCCCGTCATAGATGGAGGCATGTGAAAGAATATCCAAAACAGCAGTATCCCCCGGTTTAAGCAATCCGGATAAAACTCCGACATTGGCTCCATATCCGGTTGAAAAGACGATCGCCGAATCTTTATTTTTCAACTCAGCCATGCGGGCCTCTAATTCCAGCAGGGGCTGGGAATAGCCGCTCAATAATGGTGCGGACACGGCTCCGGTTCCAAATTCAGCCACAGTTTCCTGGACAGCCTGGATGACTTCCGGATGAAAAGAATACCCGAGATAATTGTAAGAGCAAAAATTGAGAAAACGGCGTGTGTGGCCGGCATTATTGTCATACACATCAAATTCCGGTTTGGGCCCGGAAGCCATGGGCTGGGCATAAATCATATATTGTTTCTGACGGGCATCCGCTACATACTCCCAAAAATAATCCGCGACCTCAAATAAATCTTCACCCCGGAATTCAGCAAAATCAACCATCGTATAATCATCGCAATTAATTTTTTGTCCCGTGAGATTCTTTGATTTCAGCGTCATGTATTCCTCTCGTTATCAGTTTAATTTTCCCGTTTGCTTATACCACAGTAAATAAGCGGGGGTCAACTCCAACCAGAGCGGATGTCAAGGCAAAGTAAAAATGTCCGGTTCTTAGCAACGTAGAAATGTCCGGTTT
>CAZDJZ010000035.1:0-19332 GCA_964505785.1 uncultured Eubacteriales bacterium | reverse complement strand
GGGCTGTAGTTCAGTTGGGAGAACGCTTGACTGGCAGTCAAGAGGTCGTGGGTTCGAGTCCCATCAGCTCCACCATTACAAATTCCATATCTTTAAATCATTTCGGGAGCCGGCCGCGCTGCTTGCTGTGCTCGCGTTCATTGTGTTCTTTGAGTCAAACTAAGTCTATTCTGTCTATTCAGTCTGTTAGGTCTGTTGAGTCGGATCGATTTATTTAAGTTTCCGCATCCTATATCTGGTTTTGGTATATTTTTGATATTTGATTTAAAAAGATAACTTTTCACTTTTAACCAGGCAAAGCAGCACAAAGCTTTATGTCGCTGCGCTGTCGTTTTCGAATGGATAGGTCAGGATAACAAAATATTTGGAGTATGGAAAAATTGAAATTATAAATAAAATCATGCATAGTAAGGCAGGAAGAGGAACAGGTTGAGTTCACTGAAAATCAATAAAAAGACAGATAATGCTATGCGATTAAATCGAGTTGTTCAGATTTTAATGACAGCTGCGGTGCTGGTCTTAACGGCAGGATGTATTAAACTATTGGTTCAACGGGGATTTCCAGAGTATTCCGGAATCAAATATCTGGAAGGACTGTTGGAGCCGGTGCAGATATTCAGGGATGATTTCGGAATTCCGCATATATACGCCGAAAATGAACATGACCTTTATTTCTGCCAGGGTTATGTTCATGCGCAAGACCGTCTTTGGCAGATAGAAACATTCCGCCGCTTGATTCGCGGGCGCACGGCGGAAGTGGGCGGAAAAGAGTTAGTTGCCCTGGACATGTTTATGTATATGCTGCGTTCGGAGGAAACAGCTAAGAAGCTTTCTCTTCTCATCAATGAAAAAACCGGGGCAATTTTGGATGCTTATATCAATGGGGTCAACGCGTTTATTGCAGGGAATAAAAAGAGTCTTCCTCTGGAATTTGACAGCCTTGGGCTGCTTCCGGAGCTTTATTCCCGCAAAGACGCCTTTTCGTCTGTAATTTTGATTTCCTGGTTTCTCAATCAGAATTACAGTGAAGAGCTGTTTGCGGTCCAGGCGGCTGCTGAAATTCCTCCTCCCGAATTAGCACGTCTGTTTCCAGCCTATCCAGCGGATATGCTTCAAGATGAAATTGATTCTTTTCAAAAAATCCGGTCTTGGAATATTGCTCCGTTCATTCCTGCGGCCCATGCGTTTAAGAATTTATTCCAGACCTTCGGCGGCAGCAACAACTGGGCGGTCAGCGGAAAGCGTACGGCCGGCGGGAAACCTTTACTGGCAAACGACCCGCACCTTGTGCATACAGTTCCGTCCTTCTGGTATTTCAATCACCTGAATGCGCCCGGCATTCATGTCGCAGGCGCCTCCATCGCGGGTTCTCCTGGTGTCGCTATCGGCCATACCGAAAATGCGGCCTGGGCCATCACCAATCTTATGGCCGATTATGTTGATTTATGTCTGGTCCGGGTTGATCCGGATGATCCTTACCGGTACTTGTGGAAAGGGGAGTACCGGGAGATGAGAAAGGAAGAGATTCTCCTGCCGGTCAAGGATTCCGAACCTGAGCTTTTAACCATTTTTCGAACGGAAGCAGGACCTGTCCTGACTCAGGTTGGAGAAGGAGATGCACATGTTGTGCTGAAGTGGCTGGGGAACTTGGAAGACTACACCATGGATGCATTTGTCCGGATGAACCGGGCGGACAGCGCAGCGGAGATTATTGAGGCGGGCCGGCTCATGAACCTTGTTGCCGCCAATTTGGTGGCTGCAGACAAGGACGGGCATATCGCCTGGCATGCCACCGGCAAGGTGCCCATCAGAAACGGTTATTCCGGTTTTTGGCCGGTGGCGGCAAATGGAACCAGGGATTTATGGAAAGGGTTTATCCCCTATGATGAGCTGCCTTCCGCCTTCGATCCTCCGGACGGCATCATTGTTACAGCCAATGAAAAAAGAATTGGGGATGATTATCCATACGTGATTTCCCATTCCTGGGGGTCGCCTCACCGGGCTCTACGCATCCGGCAGCTTTTGGAAAGGGAATCCACCTGGACGGAAGCCGGGTTTAAGACAATTCAGAACGATGTTTATTCCCTTCGAGCGGATGTGTTCTTGGATCAGGTCAAAAATATAAGGCCCAGACCGGGCGACAGCCGCTGGGCTTTCCGCACCTTGCAGGCATGGGACAGGGAAGTCAGAGCGGACAGCCTGGGGGCTGCGGTTTATGAGGTGTTTATTTTTAAACTCATGGAAAACTTCCTGGCGGATGATTTAGGGGAAGAGCTCTATTATTATTATGATAATGTGTATAAACTGAGCTTTCTGGATAATTTTCAACAGGTGACGGATTCACCTCTCTGGGACCTGACCGGTACGCCCGGCCGGGAGAATTATGTGGATATCCTGATTATGTCTCTGGAGGAAACGGTTCGGGAGTTGGAAAACCGGCTGGGCGAGGAAAGAGAGGAATGGACATGGGGCGGACTGCATAAAATCCATTATCGTCATTCCGGAGCCCGCTCCTGGATCACGCGTCAGTTATTGAATGTGGGCCCGTTTCCTATGGGTGGAGACAACACCACAGTTAATGTAGGGGGATATAATCCCTTTTACGGCCGCTATGACATGAATGTGATCCCCTCTATGAGAATGATCGTTAATCTCGGAGATACACGCCGAAGCCTGTTTATCGGGTCCATGGGACAGTCCGGACAACCCCACCATTCCCATTACAGCGACATGATCGATGCATGGCGGGACGGGGAATATGCATCCCTGTATTTCCGCAGACAGGATGTCATGAAAAACCGGGAATCATTCTTAGTATTAAGGCCGAAAGAATAAAAACAGCCTCTTAACGTAAATAGCCCAGGGCTTTGAGTTTTTCTTCCAGCTCTTTGTTAAGCTGGACTTCTTGTCCGGTCAGATTCTGTTGCCTCTGGTTTTCATAATACTCGGTCAGAAAAGCCAAAACCTCGTCTCTTAATGTTCGAGCTTTAGGAAAGAGATTTCTCTTTTCTTCGGGGTCATTATTTAAGTTATAGGTCTCAATGGATTTAATACCGGAATCAGCCCGGGTGAATATGAATTTCAGGTCATCCCGGTTGGTGGCCATTTTAAGCGGAATCAACCCGGGTTGGGTCCGTGATGCCAGATCGCTGATGAAAATGCGGTCTTGACTTTCTTTCCCGCTTACCAGGCTCAATAGGCTTTTGCCGTCGATATGGGCGGGTTTAATGCCGGCCAGGTCCAAGATAGTAGGCATGATGTCGATCAGCCGGACTTTAGCCGGGATACGGGTTCCAGCGCTTTGAGACTGCGGCAGTTTGATGACCAGGGGAACCTTGATCTGTTCATTATAAAGGGTGTCGCCGTGCAGCCAGCCGCTGTGTTCATAGAATTCCTCTCCGTGGTCGGAAGTGAAAATCAAAACGGTCCGGTCATAAATACCCAATTCTTTCAGATGACGGATCAGCGGTTTTATCAGGATTTCATCGGTGTATAGAATCTCCGCGTCATAGAGGGCGATAATGTTTTCAATTTCTTTTGGCGATAAAGAATGAGCGGTGCCCGCAGTCTCCAGTTTATCCTTTAAATTGATTTGGTCCCATTTGTGTCCATCCGCCAAAAATGATTTATTCCAGGGAGGCGGACATTCATAGGGGCCGTGAATTTGAAAGGTATGAAGGAAAAGAAAAAATTTTTTATCCTGATTCCGGGTCAGCCAGTCAGAGGCGGTATGGAAAAGGTATTCTGCTTCCCGGGCCCGGTAATCATCCGGTTGTTTTTCAGCCGGCTCATCATAACGGTCAAAGCCTTTGGGGAAACCGTAAATGCTGCTCATGTATCCGCCTCCGGTAAAGGCGGTGGTTAAATATCCTTTTCCTTTCAAATAGCTGCCCAGCGAGGGAATGGATTTGTCAATGCTTTGGTTGTACATGTAAACTTGATGGGCGGCGGTGTTCAGGGAAAAGAGCATAGACATATGTGAAGGCAGGGTCCAGGGGCTTTGGGCATAGACATGCTCAAACAGGACTCCGTCCTGTGCCAGCTGGTCGAGATGGGGACTTGTGTTCCGGTGATAACCGTAGCTGCTGAGGTGGTCTGCCCGCAGGGTATCCAGGGAGACCAGGATGATGTTCAAACCCTCCGGGGCCGGGGAGTAAACCAGGGGATTCAGCCAGAATGCGTAAGCCGGAATTTGTCCGTTATCATTGGAGAGAGCGCTGGTTGATTCTGTTTGAAAAGTCAGTTGAATGGTTTGGCCGGCATAAGAGCTGAGGTTGATTTTCTGGTGATTCAATTGCTCCAGGGACATTTTGTCCGAGGAAATAAATTCTCTTTCATACAAGATGTCGGGAGGGCTTTTCCCTGTTGCGGAAATCTGAAAATGGACGGCCTTTTCCAGAGAATCTCCGGCGTTGCGGAATATACCCGTCCCAAATTCCAGATAGGCTTCTTCCGGTACGGAGACGCTGAAAGTATAGCGGCTGGATGGGGGAGCCAATAGAACATCCAATGAGGAATTTTCCACTTCCAGCTTTTTTTTCAAACCGTAAGGATTTTCAGGGCGGGAGTAAGAATGGAGGACTAAGTCCTTTTGGAACCGGTAAAGCGAAGCCAGCCGGGTTTGCCCGGCAGGGCTGGTTATGTAACGGGCGTGAATGTCTGCCTGGGAGAATTCCTTTTGTTTTTCAGCGGGAACAAAAAAGAGCACCAGGTCATTTTTCGTCACTGCCTTTATCCTGTAGATCGAAACTTTAGGATCAACGGAAAAAGGATTATTGCCTTCTTCTTCAATTCGGGGCTTAAGCGAAAGAGAATAAATTCCCGGTTCTTTTTCTATTTTCAGCCTGATGACGGAAGCGGATGGGGAAAGCTGTTCCAGTGACTGAATGTCTCCATTGATACTTACTTCAAGCTGGACAGGCAGGCGGTTTCGCTCAGCCAGAATCTCCAAAACAACCGGTCCTTCCGGGAAAAAGGCCTCGAAATCAAATGCGGCATTCGTTCCCAAAACCAAACATTTCCGGGCTTTATTGAAACGATCGTCAAAGCGGAGATCAAAGGTTTTCCTGGTCTGAATCCACTGCCATGTGATGTCTCTCTCATCTTTTTTTTGGAAAAATGATAGAGGCTGGTCTCCCAGCCGGACCTCCATTTCCGGAGGCTTTTGGGATTCTTTGTATCCGAGAACATTATGTCCGGTTGTGGCGCCCCAGACTTTTTGCCGGCTGCTGGAAAGCGTCCGGACCAGGAATATTTCTCCGGATAATGTTTCTTCAACTGTTTCAAAGTGTTCCATCAAGCCGGAAAAGGGCGTTTCCACCAGGTTTTTTTCCTGCAGGTGGTCCATAAACCGTTCCAGCCCGTTCTTTTCCAGGGAAACGGCTGACTCTCCACCCCCGCAGCTGCCTAATATTGCAGCCAGGAAAATCAGCCCGGTAAGAATTATTGTATTTTTTGTCATAACGAGGCATTATTGGTTAATAACCAGCGCATGTCAAGATGGGTCCTGAGGTCTTCCATTCACAGCTTATCTAATATAGCCCAGGGATTTCAATATTTCCAGGTCTTCTTTTGACAACTGAGATTTATTCTTTTTCGCTTCCATCAATCCCGGGACAATATCCTGGATGGATTGAATCATTTCTTTTTTTATTTTCGGGTCAGCGGTTGCAATAATATTTTTTATTCCGGCGAAATCGTTTTCCAAATGAATCAATTCCATTTGCTCCTCTTCTCTCCCGGAGTAAAAAATAATTTGATAAGGATAATCGATGAGCGAAAAAGCATCAGAATAAGCTTCGGGCGCGTAGGTTTCCAGCAGCAGTTTTTTTGACTTGCCGGGATGGAATAAAGACGGACCCAGCATTGACGTGGGCTTGGGAATGTCAAGCAGGTCCAAAATGGCCGGGGCGATATTCAAGTTGGAAACCAGTTGCTCTCCGGGCTTTTTTTTGGCTATACCGGCCCCGGCTGCAATCAAGGGGACTTTCGTGAATATTTTATTCAGGTAATGAATGTGGCCGACACAGCCCCGGTATTCACCCAGGCCTTCTCCATGGTCTCCCATGATAAGGAAAGCGGATTTATCATACAGAGACTGGGATTTCAGGAAATGGATAAACTCGCCGATCTGGGAATCCATATAGCGAACTTCTTCCTGATAAAGACGCTGGGCGGCCGTTTCCGTCAGCAGCAAGCGGTAAATAAAGGTCAATTGAACCGGGACAGGGACCGTCCTGTGATTGATTATCTTTAATTCCGACAGCTCCGGAGCAGATTGGAAATCACGTTCCTGGTCACTCTCCTCCTGCGGACAGCTCCAATTGCCGGGATATTGGATTTCAATGAGATCCTTGTGCTCATCCGGAATTGCCCATGACAAATTTTCATATCCAACGGCTTGTGCCGTTAAATCCGGATCTTTGTTAAACTGCCCGGGCAGTTTGGTCTTGAAAGCAAGAATATTATTCCCCGGCATTATCTCTAGTTCTTGTTTAATTAAAGCTCTTTCCGTACTGAGACAGCTGAAAACCGGCTGCCGGTTTAACCGGAGAGTGAATTTTCCTCTATACGCTGGGGGGAAGTAGGGTTCGTGGGGGTCGGAATAATGGATCCAAAAGAATGCTTTATGTTCTTTCAGCTGATGGATTAACCTGAAGGCGTCTTCATTGACTTCTTCAGCGGATTTATACCAGAGGTACGGCCGCCGGTATTCCTCAATGTAATGATCGAATCCTTTATTTAAGCCGTATTTCTTTCCCAAAGACCCCAGAGAGATGACGGCGCCGGTGGCATAGCCGTTCTTTTTTAAAATTTCCGTAACACTGGGAGCGCGGAGCCGGCTGGATTGTCCGTTATTGTAAATATTCAACTGATAGGGGTGCCGGGAGTAAAACATGGCATAATGCGAAGGCAGAGTAATGGGAATTAAAGCATAGGCGTTTTTAAAATACTGACCGCTTTCCGCCAGGGCGGCCAGGTTTGGAGTGATAGTATTGTTTTCCGGGTCCAGCAGTACATGATCTTCGCGGGTTGTGTCTAGGGTTATAAGGAAAATATAGTCCGGTTTGCCGGACCGCCGGCATGATCCAAACATTACGATGATCAAGAGGCTGATCAGAGCTGTTGATTTTCTCATGCGTATTCTTTTCAGTATTCCTGTCTATTTTACGGAATCGGGGGAGTAAAGTGAAGAGGGAAGAGTGAAGGAAAAAGCCTAACCTGGGATGACCGTCACTTATTTTATATATTTTGCGTGTTTATTTAAAGAGGGTGGAGTAAAGATAATAACCCAAAGCGAGAATATAAGCGATGAGCAAAGCCCAGACCGCGATAGTGACGGATTCGTTGATCCGCGTGAGAAAAGGGGATTTGTGTTCCTTGCGGGAATTCAGGCGTGCGATTATATAAACAACCGCCAGTATTCCCAGGAAAAAAAACCATTTCTTCATGGTGACGGCATTATGTCTAAACTGGGCCGGCAAGTCAAGAATACCGGCGGCACAGAGCCTCAACGGCTTTCAGGAACTCAGATTCCTGAGGACGCGGGGGAACAGGAATCTTTCCTTCCCATTCCTTGGCCCGGACCATCGCGCTTTCGATATGGGAAAGGTGATTGAATTCAACCAGGCCGGGTTGGTGATAATGCGACCGGGCGCTCTGGGTGTTGGCGGCTACCGGGACTCCCGCGATATGCATTTCGCGGATTTTTGTCAAGGCTCCGCTGCCGGCATCCTGAAAGCTCAGGCAAAGACTGATTTCCGTAAGCAGGCGGTCCAATTGCATGTCACTCAGCTGACCTTTGAATTGAATCCCGGGCCCAGAGCAAAAAGACTTGATTTTTTCAGTCCCATATCCGGCTATTATCAGCTTTTCATCCAGATTGCGGGCCAAATGATCTTTCCAGTGCTGAATCATATGATGGATTCCTTCTTTTGTTACCCGGTTGTTGATGGTTCCCATCAACAGGATTCCCCCTTTTGTCGTTTCCCGCCGTGATTCCCTGATTTTCATCATGCGCTTTTCAATTTCTTTGACCGGATAATAAGGAAGGTAAAAAGTGGGGAGACCCAGGTTGTCCAATAAAAAAGTTTCTTCACGGGAAATGGTGACAATCATATCAGCGGGCGACATAAGCATTAATTCTTTTTTTAATAATTCCATTTGGAAAAGGGGATTGATTTGGGAACGGCTGAGGCTCTCGAGGTTTTGGCTGAGGATGATGAACGGAATTTTCCGAATTTTCAGGACCTTGGCCAATGAAGGGAAAAAGAGGGGGTCATCCAGAATGGCCAGCTTGATTTTACTGTTTATCCTTCCGGCCCATCGCTGTGAAAATATGTTCATTTGTTCGGCATAAGACCGGAATTCCGGATCCCAGTGATGCCGGTTGTTTTTCGTGAAAAACATTTTCAGGCGCAGTTTCGTGGATAAAGCCTGGTGACCCCAAGCCGAGATGAATTGGAAATTCAAAGGAGACAGGATTCTCGCTAATTGGAGTTCCCGACGGCAGCCGCCGCCTGCACTGGGAGTCAGTTGGAAACGGCTGAAATGGACATACGGGCGATTGACTAAAGAAGTCATATCAGGACCCCAGCCGATTTTTTATGAGATGGTAATATATGCGGATCCGGTTGATAATGAAAGGAGGAAGCGCCCGGAATAACCGGCGCCGGGACGCTTTGATTCCCAGCCAGACGCTTTGCATCCCGGTCTGCAGCATATGGAAATAGCGGATATCTTGGGGATTTAGATTATATCCGTATTTTTCCATGCGGTTCCCGGCGAATTTCCATAAGGTATATTGGTCCGGATCGCTGAGCTTTTCATTTTCCCGTATGACCATTTCAGGGGAAATGGAATGGCAGACCCCTGCTTTCCATAGTTCCCAAGAGTAAAACAGGTGTTTGGCTTGATCCTGAAAATGCCGGAGACGGCCTTTGTCCAGCGGAATTTTCAGGAAAGTACAGAGTTTCTGCATTTCCGATTCCGGATCGGCTGCAAGGGATTCCAGCCGGATCATATAGACGGAACGGGGTTTTTCCGCCTGCCATTTCTCCAAGTTGATGATTCCATTAATCCACTGCTGTGCGTGCCTTCTGACCGGCCACAAATATTCATCGTTAAACACGAAATTCAGCCTCCGCGATAAAATCGCCTTTTCCGGATTGCGCAGGACATACACAATGCGGGCGGAAGGATAAAGGGAAAAAATCCGGGTAAGATGGAAAACATGGTGCGGTGTTTTTTCCATCCATGTGAGGGATTCGAGTTTATCCGGATCGGTTTTTTCTATGAAATTATCGATGAGCATGGTTTCGAAAAGCAGGGGGAGAGAGAGGGTTCCGTCTTCGGAGAGACGGCGGACATGTTTTTCAGCATTTCGGGAGAAAGCAAGGCGAGTGCGGATCATTTTTATCACATCGGTCAAGCATCCGGAAAGGATATAGCCTTTTTTTTCCTGAATAAAACGGCAGACCATGGAAAAAAAATGAGTTTCAGGCAAAGTCAGGATATCCGGCTGGGTTGCAATCATAGCCTGGACCAAAGTCGTTCCAGACCGGGGAAATCCGACTACAAAGATGGGATCCTTCTTTAAAGATGCTGTAGCCTGAAAGGGAAGAGGATAAATGTTTTTTTTTATATCTTTTTTTGGAGCATTTAAGGTTTGAATGTTTTTGGGAACGCCCTGCCATAATATTCGCTTCATATGATAGTAATACATGTCTTCCAATTCATTCCGGCTGGAGGGGGCTGCATGTTCTCTCAGTGTCTCCAGGATATGAACAAGCTCCCTTTCATTATGCGCATTGTAGGGATTATACCCGTTTTTCATCCAGATCCGATCATCTCCGATGTGGAAGGTCCAGTCTTTATCTTTGAAACTTTTAAAACGGGAAGAAAAAGCCAAAAGATTGGTTAGAAGAATACGTCCGATCCAATTGGCGCCCACGCAGCCGTTTCCCAAGCGAAAACGGGGATAGGCGTCCCGCCTGAATACAAAGCAATCAAATCCCGGATGTACCCGCCCTTTTGGAAGGTTTTGCAGCATGAAGGGGATTTCTTCTACGCGGGTGAAACGTTTGGTGATAGTCCTGCGGTTGATGACAAATCCGTCATAGCCCTGTTGGATCAATGCCGACACCCGGAGATAGAACTCCGGAGCCAGAGCGATATCCACGTTGCTGTATATTAAATAATCCGCTCCGGAAATATAATAAAGGCGGTCGAGAATATCCTTGATAAAGGGCAGCTTTTTTTTCTTTGGGAAACGGCCCAAATCCAGAATGGACCGTTCCAAAAGAGGGGATTTGCGAATAAAATCAGGAATGATCCTTTCATCCTCTGGGAAAAAAGCTGCATATTGCTCGATATCAAAGCTGGATGCCGTTTCCCGGGCAAGGCGCATGGTTTCAAAGGTGACAGGCTGAGCAAAATAGAGATCACGCTCCTTAGGTACCTTAACCGGGTTAACGATATGAGCGATTTTCATTATTATCTCTTTCCTGATTCCTGGGCCTTCCATGTCCGGTAAAATGAACCAGGAATGACGCGCCGGTCCATCGTCCCTTTTTTCTGCTCAAAGTAATCCAAAATTTTTTTTCCTTCTCTGCGGTTATGAACCGAGTACTCCTGAAATATAGGATTGCGCCACATCTTTGTGTTTCCGATATGAAAAGTCAAATGGAAATCAGTGAATATTTGAAACTTTTTTGCCAGGCAGGCCAAATTGATAATAATAATTCTTCCGATCCATCCGGCGCCGGTGCAAGCCTGCCCGAGCTTGAATTCCGGAAATAATGAGCGGTGGAAAATAAAACAATCCCATCCTTTGTGTTTTTCTCCCGCCTGGGCATACATTAATGGCAGTTCGGATGGGGATTTGTATGTATCGGAAATGGTCCTCCGGTTGACAGCAAAAGCATCATAACCCCGGGCGATTAAGTGCCGGATACTGGAGTAAAAATACGGCATAGGCGCGATATCTGCATTAGAGTATATTAAATATTCTGTTTGCGAGATTGTGTAAAGCCGTTCCAGAATGTCATGGATCAGGGGCAGCTTGCGCTGCTGCTGAAAAGGGGCGACATCCAGGACAGACCGGTTCAGATCGGGGGTCGGAGTGAATCCGGATGGAATCATATTGCGGTCTTCCGGAAATTGAGCCGAGTACATCTGTATGGTTTCCGGATCAGAGGCCGCTCTCCGTGCGGATTGAATGGCGGCGAAGGTCACGGGTTGAGCCGCATAAAGATCTGATGTTTCCGGCACATTGACCGGATTTATGATGTGGGCGATCGATACCATTATGAGATCACCTCCTTGATATATTTTCTCAAAAATTCAACATTCGGCTTTGCGGGGGGAGGAAATGGATCTTTATCCATCCGGAGCCAGGTTAAAATATCCTTCAGTTCGGGCAGATCTTTGAATTCAAAAAGCCCTGGGAAATTATGGTGTGAACGGGCGGCATGAAAATTGGCCAAGACGGGGATCCCGCCTATGAGAAATTCGTTTATTTTTGTTAAAGCGCCGCCCCCGCTTTCCTGATAACAAATTGCACCTTTAATGTGGGCGAGCAAATGGTCCAAATCCATGTCGGAAAGTTCTCCCCGCATTTCGATGCCGGAACTCAATGGAATACCGGAAAATGATTGAGCGGTATTGAATCCGGCGATAAATAATTTGTCCCTGTTTCCAAGTTTTGGCTGTTTTTTCCACCATTCCAAAACTTTCTTCATTCCAATTAAAGTGGGATCATTACTGGTATTGCCTAGGAGCAGAATTCCCCGCTTGGATGTGGTTTTGCGTTTTTCCCGGATAGTCCACATCCGTCTGCGTATAGGCTCCACCGGGTAGTAGGGAAGAAAAAAAGCATTGATCCCGAGATTAATAAGCAAAACTTGCTCTTCCCTTGAGATTGTGATGACCAGATTGCATTTCCGCAGCAGCCGGATTTCCGATTCCAATAAATTCAGGGTTGATTCTTTCGCTTTTATATTCATCGCAATACTTTCCAGATTATGGCAGACGGCTATGACCGGAAGATTGCGGGCGGCGGCGGATTGGATCAGGTGCGGAAAATACACGGGGTCATCGAGAATAAGCAGGCGCAGACGCTGAAATTGCGGCAGCCAGGCACTCCAGCACTTGGCCAATTCTCCTAATTGATGTGCGTACGTGAAATGAGCCGGCGGCCACTGACCATATTCGGTGATGATCGCTGTATCTTGTTTGATTTTACGATTTTGTTCCTTAGATATACCGTCCCGCCTCCAGGAAGACAAGAGGATAAAAGGATAATGCCGGATAAGTTTCATGACTTGCAGGACACGGCGGCTGCCTCCGCCTGAACGCAGAGACGGCTTGAAACGGGAAAAATAAACAATGGATTTGGTGCGAAGGCTCTTGTCTTTTATCTGTGCTCTGGGCTTTTTTTTCAATGGTTCCATATTATCATCCACTTGGATCGAATAATTCCCTGGCGGTGTGGTATATATGAAAGGCCAGGGAGTTGTTTTTGATGAAATTTCTGCGCACCTCACCGGGTAATTCTTCATCACGGGGGGAGGAATTGATATGATTGACTTGAATGGGATCAAAACCCAGGCGGTCGGCCAACCGGTCTATTGATTTTTGCATATCTTCAACGAATCCGATGCATACATACTTTTTCTTGAAAATACGTCTGCAATTGTCTTTTGAAACCGGGCAGGGCATGTATTTATAAATATGAGATTTCGGCCGCATCCGGAAAAAGTCATGGATATCCCGGTAGTCGTGCGGATCTCCTTCTTTCAGCAATCCATGTTTTATTTGTTTAGGACGGGCTTTATTCTTCCAGAAAAAGTAATTGGAAATATGGATGTCCAATGGATCGCGCAGAAAGGTGATGAATTGTTCGGCTTCAGGGTAATAATCCTTTACTCCCAGACCCGCTGTTGACTGGAAATGTCCATGGATGCATACTTCAGGACGAAGAGGCAATTTTTTGGGAGGCGGGCCGCCTGTAGGTTGATAATGTTTAAAAAAATTATCGCCGTACCAATGCTTCAGCACTTGGGTTAAGCTTTGACCGCCGCATTTGGGAATGTGAATTGAAATCAGGGTTTTTGAAGAATCGTAAGGTATCAAGGTATATTCCTCCCCGAATAGAAAGAGCGGTATCCGTATCTTTTCATGGATGTATAGACAATTGATTCGATATATTCGGCCTGACTGCGGGAAATAAGCTTCGCATGGTCCGGATTCATGTTGGTGATTTTTTCATATTTTTTATCCTGCTTCCAGGTTTCAAAAGGAAGTATGACAGCGGACATTGAGCGATAGTAATTTTCAAGATACTTTTTCTTAATTGGAATCTCTAAAAATGATTCGAGGCGCTTTAATTCGGTATATGGAGAATGAACCAGGTCTTCATACCTGATGATACGGATAGATTCAGGATAACTTTGCTGAAAGAGCTGCAGGATGGATATCATCAGTTTCCATCCTGCAGCCAAGACGGCGAGGTCTGTTTCCTGATTAAAGGGAAATTTGTTTTTTCGTGAAGAAACCGCGGGAACCGGATGCCGTATTATCGCCAGGATCTTGCCGCCAGGATAAAAATTATTTATTTTTTGAAGATAATTGTAATGAACCGGTGTTTTTTCAATCCAGATAAAAGGAGCTTCAGGCGGGCCTTCCCATTCAAACTGAAGCAGTCGAAACACGATCCATTCAAAGAGATGTTTGGATGTTAATTCATTTAAGCGGGCCAGCCTGTAGAGGGCAGCCCGTTCTTTCAGACTGATCTTGAATGGGATTTTTTTATGGAGAGCCGACAAGGATTTATTGATATTCTGTGGCTGAATATGACCGTATTCGTCCAGGCAGAGCTGTTTTTCTATGGTGCAAAAGTAATGGGTCTCGGGAAATGCGAACACATTGGGATGAGCGGCCAGTAAGGCCTGAAGAACAGTCGTGCCTGAGCGGGGGTATCCGACGATGAACAGCGGGTTTTGCGGAAGGCGGATGTTTTTAAAATTTATAGTGCACCAAGCCATGGACGGCGTCTCCCACTTCCCGGCTGTACTGAAAATAGCCGATGAGTTCATTCTTTTTTATGTCAATTTCCAGAATACTTGCCGGTGCGATCCCAGTCAGAATACGTTGAGAATCAAGGATATCCAATCCTCGTACAAAAATGGACTTATTGAAAGGCTGGTCCGGATTGCTTTCTTGAATCCTTCGTATCTGACTGAATTCCAGAAGATTGATTTTATTGATTAATCTGCCTGACGGGAATTGATAAAACAGAATTTCCTGTTCAAAGCTGCTGCAGACAGCCAGAGTGCGGCCATTATCCATAAAACGGGGGCTGTGCGCTCCTTGAAGTGCGCGGTCTTTAAGGATAATTTCCGTATGGGGTTTAAAGCGGACCAGGGCGCCCTGACGGTTGAGTAAAGCATAATAGTTTTCTCCCCACCCCACAATGCTGTTGAGATGTGTATGCCCTGGTTTCTGCCCCATTTGCTCGTGAATAAAACAAGTCCGGTTATCGGCGGATTTATCGATGGACAATGGAGACAAGCCGAATTCTTTTTGGAGCAGAGGATCTTCCCGCGGCCACCAGGTATCCAGGGTGTTTCCTGTTTTGTCACTCAAAACAGCGCAGTCGATGGCTGTGGCGGAAACCCAAATGTTCTCCCCGGCGAAGCACATTTCATGGATATTCACAAATAATGGATTGGTAATCCGGTTTATCAGCTTCAGATTGGAATCAAATACCAGGATAGTGTGATAAGTGCCCACCAAGCTGCGGCGGCCGCTGATGAGAATCCCTTTGCCGCCGCGGGTATTCCCTCGAGGATTGGAGTCTGCGGATATGCCGGGGTGAGCAGGATAAAGGGGCTTTTTATCCAGGATATTCTTTCCAGTCCAATCCAGCTTGATCAGTTCGCCGCCTTCTTTTACAGGTCGTTTCCGGCGGACTGTATCAAACAGCACGATCATAATCTGTCCCTTTTTATAGAATCAAATTGCTGAATATCATCCCATAGCTGTGTCAAATTGACCTTTTTTCCAAGGTCGGCCATTTCCTGCTTTAAGCCGGAATCCAGGGGATAATAAAAATTCCGAATTATTTTTGTTAACGGCTGCAGCGGCTTATCCTCGATGTTAAGAAAACCGGCGATTTTGTTCAAAACGGGAATAGGATTATCCCGCAGGTCCGAATGAAGAAATAGAAAAGCTTTGTCAGGATTCAGTTTTTTTAGACCCTGTGTAATCTGCGAGAGGTATCCGGCGGCGCATAACAGGCAGCGCTGGAAGTCAGTAGCGGTTTGCCAATGCTCTCTCCAGCCGCCGGGAACAACGGAGGGAGGAATCAATTTTCCGTTCTTGTCGATAGTTGTTTCCCATCGTCTCCAGAAAACCGGGATTTGAGTGACGGTCTTCCCTTTCCGGAACATGGATTCCGCGAGAGCCTCCAGAGGGCGGTAGGTTAAAATAAAACTTGATTCAGGGAAAAGAGAAGATAATTCCGGAAGCACAAGAGAGATCTCTGGAGATTTAATGCTGATATAACGAAGGTTTTTAATTTTTGAAATGGGATATTTGTAACGAATAGTCTTTCTGCCGGCCGGAAGGAGAGGTGATCCGCTTCGTTCGGGGGGTGGGGATGGAGGCAAACCCAGGGTTTTTTGGGACGGAGCCGCCCCGTTCAGCCAGCGGCCTGCTTTTATGTTTCTCCATAAAAAATTCCGGGCATATGTGCGTGAAACCGGTCTGTTTTGAATTTGGGATACCAGTCCGGAATGAGTGCTGTAATCATACAAACCCCAGAATTCAAACACATGGTCATCAATAATAGTCATAATTTGAGGATGCTGGTTTAAAATACGTGCTAGGATGGTGGTTCCGCTGCGGGGAGGCCCCCCGAGAAAAAGAAGCCGGCGAAGGACCGAGTTTTTATTCCCCATGACTTTTCTTCTCACGGTCCTCATCAAGAATCCGGTCTTGGTGCATTTTACGAGGAGTAAATAAGGGAACCAAAGGGTGTTTCTGGGCTGAGATCCGGCACCGGATGGGGATGGAGGCCAGAGCGCCGGCATCCTTTTGATTCTTTGCAAAAAAAAGATTCACTCCGACTCTCCGCGCCATACGATAACCTCCCGCTTTTGCCAATTGGACTGACAGAGATTCTTCAGCGGATATAGAATTGGCTTCCACAATAACAACCCGGATGCTGCAGTTTTTAAAATCAATGCCTTGAATAACGCGTGCTTCATTCCCTTCTGTATCGATACTGAGAAAATCAATCTCAGGAATATCCGGGGCATATTTCTCCACAATCCGTTTAACGGTTGTGGCCGGTACTTGTTTTTCTGAAAATCCCGGAAAATCCATTTTTTTTTGTTCGTAGCGTTTTCGAACAGAACGATGTATGTCCTTGTGATTGAGAGTGGTTGAAAGAAGCCCGGTTTTCTCTGCGTAAAAACGGATGGTCTTTTTTTCCGTCGAATCCGTGCAGGCGGCTTGGATACAGAGGGATGCCGGCCGGTTTTTCCGGCAAAGGAGAAAGACATCAGGGTTAGGTTCCACGCAGATCCCCCTCCATCCCATGAGTTCGAATACATATGTATTGCTTATATACCGGCCGTCGAATGCGCCGATATCGAGGAAAAAGCCTGAATTTTTATGACCGAAAAAAGTCCACAGCAGATAATCCTCCCCGTTTTTACTAAAAAACCGACTGGGTTGGGTACCATATATATTCGTCATTTATCTGATTTTCCGAGAACGATAAAGGTTTCATTTTGAACTGCTGATGGAAACCGATTTTCTAAGTCATCAATAATCATTGGCTGCACGCCTTTTCATTATCAGATGCATTGGATTGGCTTTGACCGGACAAAACGGTAATACGGCCGCGGCTGTGAAGATTCACCAATCCGGCGAATTTATGATGTGAATTCTGTACCCGGAAGGAATAAGCGTCTGATATATGGATTAATCTTTTTCTCCCCTGTCTGCTGTTTTCCGCCACTTCCAGGTTGACAAAATACGTTCCCGGTCTTAACAGGCAATGAAAATTCCATTCCGCTTGATAGGTTTCTCCTTTGTATATTTGTATATTCCCATTGCCTTTTTCCGGAATGCGGATGCCGCTGATGCCTAATCCCCTCATATTTTTTATATTGAATCCAAAGGTGACACCGGAAGCGGAAACCTTGAACTCAACATTAAAAACAAAAGTATATGTCTCATTGAGGACCAGCGCGTTAACATGTTCGTCTTTGCGGGTTTTTATAAAAATTTCTTTGATATGAACATCAGCGTTTTTGTGAATGACTGTGCTTGCCGGCTTAAAATTTTTAATGAAATAAGGCTGCTGACCGGTGAGGGACCGCTTTGTTTCATCCATCGGGGGAAGAGGTTTTTTCTCAGATCCGGCTTTTGCCTCTTCCAGGCTGCGTTCTTCCAATTTGCGTTTTCTTTCAGGATCCCGGTTAAGCTGTATGATGTCGGTGCGGATGGAGGCCTGGCTTTCTTTATCGGCCAGGATTAATCTCCGGTACTGCATCGCTACCATGTAAGGTGTGCCCTCCAGGATAACTTCTCCGCGGTCCAGCAGGATCGCTCTGCGGCATAATTCTATTATTTGTCCCAGGCTATGTGACGCAATAATCACGGTTTTATGTCTTTTAAAAAAGTTTTCCATAAAGACAAAACATTTTCGTTTGAACATTTCGTCGCCGACTGCAAGGATTTCGTCCAGGAGGAGAACATCCGGATTGATATTGATCGCAACTGCAAATCCCAACCGGGCTTTCATTCCGCTTGAATAAGTGCGCAGGGGTTGATTCAAATAATCTCCGATGTCTGCAAAGTCCTTTATGGCTGGGAGGAGCGGTTTTATTTCATTGCGGGGATAACCCATAATGGCCCCGTTTAAATGGATATTTTCAATTCCTGTGAGTTCGGGATTAAAACCGGTTCCCAATTCTAAAAGAGAAGCCAGCCGCCCTTTGACTGAAGCCCAACCGGAGGAGGGAGTGAGGACTCCGGCTAAAATTTTCAAAAGGGTGGACTTCCCTGCACCGTTCCGGCCTATTATTCCGAGTATTTCTCCAGCTGGAACGTCTAAATTAAGATTCTTCAGAGCATAAAATGTCCGGTGATATTTTTTCCCGAAAGGATTCAGGGCTTCTTTCAGGCGGTGTCCAGGATGGGCGTAAAGCTTGTATGTTTTGGTTAAACCGCGGGTTTTTATTGCAAAATTCATATGGACTCTTTTCCCATCATTATAATACATCGGCAAAATGGGGGCTGAGCCGCCTGAAAATGACGGCGCCGAAAAAAAAGACAACACCTGTCAAAACCCAGAAATACAAGGTCAATACCGGTCTATCCCAAAACCATGTTTCGTAAATCAGGCTGTCCCGGTATCCCTGGACCAAATAAAAAGCAGGATTCAGTTTAACGATGGTTTTCAATGGGCCGGGCAAGTGGTCCACTTTCCAGAATATCGGTGTGAACCAAAAACCTACGCGCATGAGTATTTGGGTAATGTGGCGGATGTCTTTAACAAAGACATTTAAGGAAGATGTGATCCAGCATGTTCCCAGCGAAAGTAAAACGGCTGCGAAAAGATAATAACCGGTTTGCAGCCAGTAAAGCCGGGGCGGGATGCCGTGCAGAACGAGCAGAACAGCCAGCATCACAATGAAAACGAAGTGAACAAGAAGGGCGGAGAGAATTTTAATGACCGGAAGCATGCTGACCTGGAAGCGTACATTCTTCACCAGATAACTTTTTTCGCGGATAACTCCGGCCCCTGTTTGAAGGATTTCAGAAAAAAAGAACCAAAAAAACATTCCTGTCATCAGCCAGATAACAAAAGGCACAGGTTCCTGCCCCCTGGTCTGCCGGAGACCAATAGCAAAAACAAACCACAGTGTCATCACAAAAATCAGCGGTTGAATAAAGGCCCAAACAATTCCCAGGAATGAACCGGTATATTGCTTATGAAAATCCTCCAGCGCCATTTGGAAAATAATTTTTCTTTTTTGATATAAACCGGTCCAAAAACCCAGGAATCCTTTCCAATGACCGATAATTTGATTAATTCTTAACATTCATTTTCCGGCTTTAATTGATCGGGCGTATAAGCCCAATGAATTATATAGAATCCGGCGGAGCTTTTAAATAGGAAATCTTAAATATGAGCGGAAAGATTCGCTGAATCCCGTGCATCTGCGGCCATCCCGGCACGTGAATAAAAGGCTTAATGTTTTTTGTACCAGCAACGTGATAATGTCCGGTTTTAGCAAAATGAAAATGTCCGGT
>CAZDJZ010000034.1:0-20309 GCA_964505785.1 uncultured Eubacteriales bacterium | reverse complement strand
GCGTTTTGCGTTTCGCGTTTCGCGTTTCGCGTTTTGCGTTTCGCGTTTCGCGTTTTGCGTTTCGCGTTTTACGTTTCGCGTTTTACGTTTTGCGAGGGAATAAATATGATTAATAAAAACACACCCACCCACACCCGATACGGCTTGATTAAATCCGGAATCGATGCCCATACTCTGGGAATAAGCCACATGACCCGGCTGTTGGAAGAATGCGGCTACCGGGTTTTCATCGCACCGGCCGACATCGCCGGCGCAGTGGATAAAATATCCAACCCCCATTATTTTTCCAAATTAAGACAATGGATCCTTAAGAACGGTATCACCCGGCTTGGATTCAGCTACCGCCTCGATCCTCGGCAGGGATTGAATACCTTCGGCCGGTTTATCAATCAAATCGAAAATGATGACGCCCTTTCATGGAAAAAGAACGGGGCCCTTCAGCAGGTATATTTTGCCGGCTTACCAGAAACTTGCCAATATATAAAGAAAGAATTCGACGGCCGCTTCCCAACCTTTCGCGGAGATGAATCCCCTGTGGAAAGCCTGAAAAAACTTGGTGTGCCGGATGAATTGATTCCCAAAGCGATTCTGGAACAATCCGTGTATGATGATTTGCGTATGGAATTTGGAAAAATACTGCTGCATGAGGAAAAACACAAACGCGAAGACCCTTCACCCGGATATGATTACCCGGAATACGGAACCGAGAAAGATCATTTGAACCTCCGCCTTAAGGCGGCAGCGCAATCCGGAAATCTTCCCCTCTTCCGGGTTCATGCCGGGCCTTACCTGGAAGACCGGGAAAAGGCGCTGGCTCTCTTTTCGGAATGGCTGAAAAAATTATCCAAACGTGGATATCTGGATGTCATTTCTGTCGGCTCTTCTCAGCTCAGTCAGTCCCATTTTGGTGAAGATTGGAATGATTTGCCCAACGGCGGCGGCGTCCCGATTAATAATGAATTCGAACTCCGTGCTATCCGGGAAGACGCCTCCCCCATGCTTGTACGCGCTTATTCCGCAACCAAAAAAGTCTGTGAGACCGCACGGATTCTCGAACAGAATCTGAACATGGCCTGGCATGCTCTTTCATTTTGGTGGTTCAACCGAATCGACGGGCGCGGGCCTCTGACCGTAAAACAAGGATTGAAAGAACACTTGCAGGCAGTCCATTATATCGCCTCAGCCGGCAAACCGTTTGAACCCAATATCCCCCATCATTTTGCATTTAGGGGAGGAGACGACATTGCATATGTGGTTTCAGCCTATCTCGCTGCCCGTACGGCAAGGAAACTTGGGATCCGGACCCTGGTGCTGCAAAATATGCTGAATACCCCTAAATCCACTCAGGGGCTGAATGACCTGGCTAAATCCCGCGCCTTGCTGCGTTTAGTCCGTTCCCTGGAAGGTCCCCAATTCAAGGTGATCTATCAGCCCCGCGCCGGATTGGATTATTTTTCTCCGGATATCGAAAAAGCAAAAATACAATTGGCGGCAGTCAGTGCATTAATGGCTGATGTGGAACCCGGAGCATCCCGCAGCCCTGAAATCATCCACGTAGTCAGCTATTCCGAAGCCCTTCACCTTGCTGACCCTGAGGTCATTGATGACAGCATCCGGATCACCAAGGCAGCCTTGCGCCATTATCCCGAATTCCGCCGGCGCAGCAATGTGCATGATATGATTCTGAGCCGGGATCTGAAAGACGTTTCTGAAGAGATATACCAGGACGCAGGGGTGATGATTGCAGATATGGAAAAGCATATCCCTGATCTTTACAGCGTCGAGGGCCTTTATCAGGTCTTTAAACAAGGATATTTCCCTGTTCCCTATCTTTGGGAAGGGCGCAAAGAATTTGACCGGGCGGTTCAATGGAACACGCGTCCGGTAGAGGGAGGAATCCGGGTTGTTGATGAACATGGACGCAAAATGAGCATTCAGGACCGCCTGGATCTTATCCGAAATTTAAGGGAGGAATAGAATTGAAAAAACAAATAACCATTTTATTGGGGATTTTTCTTTTATCGTTTTTTTCGGGAGCAGCCGAGGACACCCGGCTTCTGCGGATGCCGGATATCAACGGTGACTTGATTGTCTTTGTTTATGCCGGAGATATCTGGTCGGTCCCGGCTTCAGGGGGTGAAGCCAAACGGCTGACATCGGATAAAGGGCTGGAAATCTATCCGAAAATTTCCCCTGATGGCAATTGGATCGCTTTTTCCGGAGAATATTCCGGCTCGCGGCAGATATTTGTCATGCCGTCCAAAGGCGGCACGCCGCGTCAATTGACCTATTATAACGATGTCGGTATGATGCCTCCACGCGGCGGTTTCGATCATTATCCCTTGGACTGGACGCCGGACAGCCGTCATATTCTTTTCCGCGCAAACAGGACTCCATTCGGACAAAGGATGGGAAAATATTTTCTTATCGCCCGTGAGGGCGGGTTGGAAAAACCCCTGCCGATTCCCGAAGCGGGAGGCGGATCATTTTCTCCGGATGGAACCAAAATCGTGTATACGCCGATCTCCCGGGAATTCCGCACCTGGAAACGCTACAAAGGGGGACGCGCCCAGGATGTCTGGATTTATGACCTGGCTGCCGACACATCCAAGCGGCTGACTGCTTTTGAAGGAACCGACCACCATCCTCTCTGGTACGGCGACACAGTCTATTTCGTATCAGACCGGGAATTAACCCTCAATATATATTCTTATCAACTCGATTCCGGCGAAACAAAAAAAGTCACCGACCATAATGAATATGATGTACTCTGGCCGTCAGGTGAGAATGGAAAGGCCGTTTATCAAAACGGCGGTTATATATACAAACTAAACCTGGAAAACGGCCAATCACAAAAAGTCCAAGTAGATATTCACTTCGACAATCCCAATACCCTTCCTTATTTTAAAAACGTCAAAGAAAATATTGTCAGTTATGATGTCTCTCCCACCGGGAAGAGGGCCGTTTTTGAAGCAAGGGGAGATGTTTTCACTGTACCGGCGGAGCACGGAGTGGTTTATAACCTGACCCATTCTCAGGGAGTCCGGGAAATGGATCCGAAATGGTCACCGGACGGACGCTATATTGTTTTCAGCTCCGATCAAACCGGCGAATACGAATTGTTCTTGATGGACCGGGCTCAGGATAACCGGACTATACAATTGACCAAAGGCAGCCGCACCTGGAGATTCCCCCCGGTATGGTCACCGGACAGCTCCAAGCTTCTTTTTTCCACCAAAGACTTGGGCCTTGTGCTTTTTAATATTGAAACCAAGGAAGAGGTCATCGTGGATAAAGCCCGGACCTCCGATATCACCACCTACCGCTGGTCTCCCGATTCCCGCTGGGTTGCCTACAGTAGAGACGGCGGCAGCAGCCAGCAGGCGATATGGGTTTATTCATTGGAATCGGGTAAAACAACCCAGCTGACAGATGATATCTATCAGGATTATATGCCGGAATTTTCTTCCTGCGGCAAGTACCTGTTTTTTCTGTCCAACCGCAATTTCAATCTCAATTTTTCAAGTTTTGAATTTGATTATGTCTACGACAATGCGGCCAGAATCTATGCCGCGGCCTTGACCGCGGACACCCCTCCCCTGATTCCGGAGAAAAATGACCTTGAAACTCTGCCCGCAATGAAAGAGGGAGAAACCATAGAAAAAGCAGCTGAAGACGAAAAGACCGTCATCATTGATTTTGAAGGCATCAATGACCGCATCCTCTCCCTGCCTCCAAAAGCCGGAAGTTACCGGGCTCTTTGGGCGGTTGAAGGGGGATTGCTTTATCTTTCGGGCGGAGAACTGCATCTTTTCAATTTTGATGAAGAAAAAGACGATCTTATCATTAAAGGCATTACAGGCGGAAACCCGACTGCACATAAAACCAAATTCATGTACAGGGCCGGCCCCGATTATGGAATTATCGATCTGAGACCGAACCAGAAACCAGGGGACAGCGCTCTCGACCTCAGCGATATGACCATGAAAATATACCCGCTCAGAGAATGGGAGCAGGTTTATAATGACGGCTGGAGAATCTACCGGGAATGGTTTTATGTTGAAAATATGCATGGTGTCGACTGGAACGCCATGAAAGAAAAGTACGGCCGGCTCCTCCCTTTTGTCAGTCACCGGGCTGATCTGGACTTTCTTTTTGGAGAGCTGGTGGGAGAACTTAATGTCGGGCATGCCTATGTCAACTGGGGTGATTTTCCCCGGGTTGAGCGGGTGGAAGGCGGATTGATTGGAGCAATCTTTGAAGCGGATATCAATTCCAACCGCTATATTATCAGCAAGATTCTTCCTGGAGAAAACTGGAATAGCCGCAGCCGGTCCCCCCTGCGGGAGCTGGGCGTACAGGTCAATGAGGGAGATTACCTGATCAGTATCAACGGCTATGACGTCACAACCGGTGACAATCCCTACCGGTTCCTGGAAAATACGGCTGGAGAAAAAATCACCATACGCGTAAATTCAAAACCTGACGAGGAAGGGGCCCGGGAATACTGGATCAAGCCCGTGGACAGTGAACAAAGTTTACTTTATTTGGACTGGGTGCAAAGCCGCAGAAACATGGTGGACAAACTGTCCGGAGGACGTATCGGATATTTTCATGTTCCCAATACCTCCATAGACGGCAACCGGGAGCTTTTTAAAGGTTTTTATGCGTTTGAAGATAAAGATGCCTTGATTATCGATGAACGGTATAACGGCGGCGGTTTTATTCCCGATGTCATGATCCGTCTTCTAGACCGTCAAATACTCAATTATTGGGCCCGCCGCGGATTGGAATTGACATCCACTCCCGCCATGGCCCATGTCGGCCCTAAAGCTATGCTGATAAATCATTACAGTGCCTCGGGAGGAGACGCCTTTCCTTATTATTTCAGGGAAAAGAAGCTGGGAACTTTGATCGGTACCCGGACATGGGGAGGCCTGGTGGGGATGTCCGGCAATCCTTCCCTTATCGACGGTGGAAACCTGGCGGTTCCCACATTTGGTTTTGTAAATAAGCAGGGCGAATGGGATGTCGAAGGCCTAGGGGTCCCTCCGGATATCGAAGTTTATGACCGGCCTGAGGAAATCGTAAAAGGCCATGATCCCAGCCTGGAAAAAGCCGTGGATGTGTTGATGAAAGAACTGGAACAGAATCCGCCTGAGAAAATTAAAAAACCAGACGCCCCTGACCGCTCAAAATGGCACGAGAAGAAGAAAAAATGACAAATCTCTGATTTGTCATCCTGCTTCGTTAAGTAAAGAGTAAGGAGTGAAGAGTCATATCATCCTGAGGCCTGTAAAGCAGGCCGTAAGGATCTTATGCTGCTTCGTTATGAAGAGTCGCAACTCGATTCTTGGATACTTTCCCTAAGGGTTTTTAGCATTTAGCATTTAGCATTTAGCATTTAGCGTTTAGCGTTTAGCGTTTAGCGTTTAGCGTTTTGCATTTTGCATTTTGCATTTTGCATTTTGCATTTTACGTTTAGCGTTTTGCGTTTTACGTTTAGCGTTTTACGTTTTGCATTTTGCGTTTTGCGGCTACTCCAACATTCTATTACTGTGTATCAATAAAACGCTTCCTGATCCCCCCTCCATTCACCGCTCACCACTCCCCGGTTTTTGGCTTTGGCGATGCTAATCAGCATAGTAGCCGAGGCGATGAACAACTCGGTATTTTTCCCCTTTGATTCTAACTTCAATTTTTTTAAAATCACCGTCACGAGCATAATTCTGGGGCGTATAATACAGCAAGTAATAATTTTCCGAGGCTTCAACAGCCCGCCGCACCAAATAGCGGGGATTTGCAGAGCTTTCAATGTAACCGCCGGTGGCGCGAGCCATTTCCCTGAAAGCGCTGAAAATATCCTCACTCTGTTCATGAAAGGTAATCCCATACCTGTTTTCAACCAACTGTGTAATAAACAAAAAATGAATGGATATGGAACAGTCGGCGTAAACCTGCTTGACATGCTCAAGATCAAAACTGATATCACGCCGATAAAAATCCGTAATGCCGGTAATGGCATGCTGCAAGTCAGGCCTGTCCTGATACTGGGCCATATACTGGCTTAAAATCCTATCATCGATCTGAGGGATATATTCCCTTTGATAAAACAAAAATACGTACTTTTGGCCTTCCTTATTTTCCATAAACCGGGCGAATTTCAAAAGCTGCTCCTGATCCACAAAACGCAGGCTTTCCAATTTTTCCAACAGGCTTTGATAGCGGACCAATTGCTCATCAAGAGACATTTCCAGGTTTTCACTGCCGATAAATTCATCCCGCTGCCGCACAGATGGATCCTGGCTTATGGACGCTGAAAGAGATGCCGCCAGAGAGCTCAGCTCCTGGATAGTATTGCGGTATTCAGAATTACCTTGCAGTGTGTCCCGGCGCAATAAGCCTTTTAATTGTGAAACAACTTCATCCCGGCTTTGGACTTCCAGTGATTTTCCCCGCAAACGGTAGGTTTTGACCGGCGTGACAATAGTGAGCATATCGCCGGGATCAATGATATTTTTCATGAAATAATCAACCGCTTCCCCGACACGTTCATTGTATTCTGTGACTTCAAAGAATAAAAAAAAGTTTCTGGCGGTATCTGGAGAAAAACGCTTTTTCTCCTCACTCCGCTCAATGTTGCGTTTTCTCACCAGGTAAACGGCTTCAATTCGCTGAGAAATCCCATTTTCAAAAATTTCAAAATCATCAATTGTCAGGTCGCCAACAAACATGGATCCATCATAGACACGGACCGGCACTTCAATATTGATCACCATCGACTCTTCAGCGGCCTGCTGAGGAAAAAGAGAAAGCGTAACCCCAAAAACCACCGCCATTATCCATATTCTTCTCATTTTTCCTTCCTTTTCTTAACCTGCCTTATCTTTTCAGCAGCTCTACAGAACTTTATCCTTGGGTCGGGCCGGCTCCTGCCGCATCTTCTTTTTTGCGAAAAATTTGCGGTAATCTCAATCCGTGAATAATCCAGGTTAAATATCATTTTTTTGTGGCTAGGCTATTATACCATTATTTCTGAAATTCGCAGTGCCAAAAAACAAAAATTTGACAACCGGGTCAACTCTCTTTAATATTACTAAAAAAAATGGCATAGTCATGTCGTTTTCATTTTTTGCTGATAAAGTTAGAGGTCTGTATCCGCAGCTTCGAGGGAGATATAACGTGAATGAGAACAAAGAAAAAAAAGAATCCTTGGATTTTATCCGAACCATTATTGAAGCGGATATGGCATCTGGAAAGCACCAGGGCCGGGTCCATACACGTTTTCCCCCCGAACCCAATGGATATCTTCATATCGGCCATGCTAAATCCATCTGTCTGAATTTCGGATTAGCGCGGGAATACAAGGGGTTATGCAATCTCCGTTTTGACGACACCAATCCCACCAAGGAAGAATTGGAATATGTCAAATCAATAAAGAATGATGTACGCTGGCTGGGCTTTGATTGGGAAAACAGGGAATACTACGCTTCAGATTACTTTCAAGATCTTTATGAATTGGCCGTCAACCTGATTAAGCAGGGAAAAGCCTTTGTATGCGACCTAAGCCCCGGGCAAATAAGAGAATTTCGGGGAACTTTGACAGAACCGGGAAAAGAGAGCCCTTACCGCAAACGCTCCATCGAAGAAAATTTGGCTTTATTTGAACGAATGAAAGCCGGCGAATTTCCGGACGGCTCACGGACACTGCGGGCCAAAATCGACATGGCAGCCCCTAACTTGAATATGCGGGACCCAGTCATATATAGGATTCTGCATGCGGAACATCACCGGACCGGAGATAAGTGGTGTATTTATCCCATGTATGATTTTGCCCATAGTCTGTCCGACTCTTTAGAAAAAATTACCCATTCCATCTGCACTCTTGAATTCGAAGATCACCGGCCGCTCTATGATTGGTTCCTGGAAGAGCTGGATGTCTTTCGTTCCCGACAGATCGAATTTGCCAGACTGAATCTAAACTTCACAATTATGAGCAAACGCAAGCTGCTGGAACTGGTGCGGGAAAAACATGTTGACGGGTGGGATGATCCAAGGATGCCGACTATATCCGGACTCAGGCGGCGCGGATTCACACCCGAATCCATCCGGGACTTTTGTTCCCGTATCGGTGTAGCCAAGAGAGAAAGCATCGTGGATATCGCGCTTTTGGAGCACTGTCTGAGGGAAGACCTCAATCAGCGCGCGCAAAGAATCATGGTCGTGCTCGACCCGATTAAAGTGATCATTGATAATTACCCGGAAAACAAAACAGAAGATATTGAAGCCGTCAACAACCCGGAGGATGAGTCCATGGGAAGCCGTACCGTGCCTTTTTCCAAGGAGATTTATATCGAACGAGACGATTTCCGGGAAGAGCCCCCGAAGAAATTTTTCCGTCTGGCACCGGGAAGAGAAGTCAGATTGAAACATGCCTATTACATCACATGTGACAGGGTAGTCAAAGATAAGGACACCGGAGAAATCAAGGAACTCCACTGTACTTATGACCCGGAAAGCCGGGGAGGATGGACCAAGGATAACCGCCGGGTTAAAGGGACACTGCACTGGGTGTCCGTACCCCGGGCTTTAGACGCAGAAGTCAGGCTGTATGAATATTTATTCACAAAGGAAGATCCTTCTGATGTGGAAAAAGGAAAAGACTTCAAGGATTACTTGAATCCAAACTCGCTTACAGTTCTTAAAGGCTGCAAAGCGGAACCTGGTCTCAAGGAATCGATGCCTGGAGAACGGTTCCAATTCCTGCGTCAGGGATATTTCTGTGTGGATAAAGATTCCCAACCGGGAAGACCTGTGTTTAACCGCACCGTCGCCCTCAGAGACACCTGGGCCAAAATTCAGAAAAAACAGAAATAATCTTAGAGTGCACTGTTTTTTTCGCACACTTTATTCCATCTATGTCCATCTTAGTCTATCTCGGTCCGTCTAAGTCCTTTCAGTTTTTTCGGTCTGTTCGGTCGACCCGCTTTATTATATTTTTCTTTTGCAATTAGAAGATTTAGGGTTTTTGATTTTTGATATTTGATTTTTAATTTCTCTTTTCTCTTCACTCTTTACTATTTACCACCCTGGCTTATTCACGGGCCGAAATTGCCGAGGACGACGACAATTCTTTAATTCATTGTCGTTCCGAGGAGCAAAGCGGCGAGGGATCTTAGACGGCGCTTGCACGAAAAGACGGTTACGTTTCATTCGGCGAGGCAGTCTAATATCCTTACGGCCTAATTCGCAGGCCTCAGGATGACAGAAAAGAACCCTGGCTCATTCACGGGCCGAGATCGCCGTAGATGCGAGGCACTCCGACGAAGGCGTGGTACTTCACGCCGAGGAGGAGTAACGAAGCAGATGCGGTGAGATTCGGCCCGCCCGAAGGGTAAAAAAATTGCGATTAAAATTTAAGTCAGAAAAAGAATAACGTCTCAAATGGACTTTAAATCAAAAGCATGGATATCGCAGAAAAGCAAAGATTGCTAAAATATCGCAATTTTTTTATGAATGAGCCAGGGTCAATTACAGCATTAATTTGGGTGAAACACACCAAAGAATTTTCCAGTTTTCTTCAAATTCAAGGCATATAACACCGGAATTAGCAAATTCGACCAAATCCAGGCTTTCTTTGCCAGTCAGAAGCAGGGACACCAGCTTCTGAAGAAAAGGCAGATGTCCGACAATCATCAGTTCTTTATTTATCGTTTCAATTTCTTTTGGAAATTTTTTGACTGGATCATCCGGATTGAGGTCATCTCTTTCTTCTATCTGATCACAAGATAGATTTTGAATGATAATTTCCGCAGTTTCAGCTGCTCTTTTTTTGGGGCTGTGCCAAATGACATCTACAATGAACTGTTTTTCTTTCAAAAACAGTCCCGTTTTCCGGGTTAAGGACCGGCCTTGTGAGCTTAAGGATTTATTCGGGTCCTTTTCCTTAGGTTGAGCTTTTCCATGACGGACTAGATATAACCGCATAACATTTTCCTTTTTGTTTTCATTATAAACTATATCCTCCGCAGATTAAAGTTTCCTATTTCTTCATCTTACATAATTGAAAGGCGGTATTCTTCAGCCCCCTGCTTTATTCGATCGTCTTATTATGTATTATTCCAAAAAATTTTTTATCCATATAGGAATGGAGGTTTCTATTGACAAGGACCTTGAAATTTTACTATCCTGAATTATTCATAGCCGCAGTTGCAAGGAGCAGGGCATGAGGACCTTATACTGCTTCGCAGTAAAGAGTAAAGAGTCAGGAGGAAAGAGTTTTTTATTTAAACTCAAAGTATTAAAGCGTCATGAAGAGGCTCGTTGTCTTACACGAACGATTCATGATTTGCGATTCGCAACTCTTCTGAGAAACAAGGCTGTACAAGATCCTTACATCGCTTCGCTCCTCAAGACCCCGCCCAAAGAGGTGAAAATTTGCGATTAAGATTAAATTTTGGCAGAGAAAAAAGGTTCAGCTATTCTTAAAAACAAAATCAATGTGTTTTCGTGATGAGAAAGAAATTGCAAAAATATCGCAATTTTTTTTTGAATAAGCCAGGCTGTTTTCGAACTAATAAGTCAGGCAAAATAAATTTATTCTTTAAATAGAGGAGGAATCTGCTATGAAACCCAATAATAAACCTAAAAGCCCCAATTTTTCTTCAGGCCCCTGCACCAAACACCCGGGGTTTTCTTTGAATGAACTTAAGGACGCCCCCTTGGGCCGGTCTCATCGAAGTTCCCTGGGAAAGGGGAAATTGGCCGAATCTATAGACAGGACCAAAAAAATACTGGCCCTTCCTGATGATTATCTGGTAGGTATAGTCCCCGCCTCCGACACCGGAGCCTTTGAAATGGCAATGTGGTCACTGCTTGGGCCCCGCGGTGTGGATGTCTTTGTCTGGGAATCTTTTTCCAAGGGTTGGGCCACGGATATTGAAAGTCAGCTTAAGCTGGACAACGTGCGTGTATTCAATGCCGATTATGGAAAACTCCCCGATCTTACCCAAGCTGATTTTAATAATGACGTGGTTTTTGTTTGGAATGGAACCACAAGCGGGGTTAAAGTCCCAAACGGCGAATGGATCCCGAATGACCGGGCTGGATTGACTTTGTGTGATGCAACATCCGCTATTTTTGCCATGGACCTTCCATATCATAAATTGGATGTCATCACTTATTCCTGGCAAAAAGTTTTAGGCGGAGAAGCTGCTCACGGCATGCTTATTCTTTCCCCACGTGCCGTTGAAAGAATTAAATCCTATGATCCTCCCTGGCCAATGCCTAAAATTTTCCGGATGAAAAAGAAGGGGAAGCTGAACGAGGGCATTTTTAAGGGCTCTACCATAAATACGCCGTCCATGCTGGCCAACGAAGATTATTTAGCCGCATTAAAATGGACCGAATCAATCGGCGGACTCCCAGAATTGCTGCGCCGCAGCGGGGAAAACCTAAAAGTATGGGAAAATTTTGTCGCCGCACATGACTGGATTGACTTCCTGGCAGAAAAGCCTGAAACCCGGTCCAATACCAGCGTTTGTTTCCTGGTCGATCTTCCGGAAGATAAGATTAAAAAAATGGTTCAGCTTCTTGCTGAAGAAGCTATCGCCTATGACTGCGGTTCGTACCGCGATGCTCCTCCAGGCCTGCGTTTCTGGAGCGGGGCCACGGTTGAAGCCGCGGACCTGGAAATCCTCACCAAATGGCTGGAATGGGCGTATAACGAAGTTAAGTAACAATGAAGCTGTCATACTGAGGCCTGCATCAGCAGGCCTTAGAGATCTTGTGCTGCCTCCCGAAGCAAGGCTTGCTTTCTTTTGGTCCATCTAAGTCTATCTAGGTCCGTCTAAGTCTATCTAGGTCCATCTAAGTCTATCTAGGTCCGTCTAAGTCTATATAGGTCCGTCTCAGTCTGTCTAAGTCATTTCGGTCTATTCGGTCTGTTCGGTCTGTTCAGTCTGTTTCCGTCGGCTCGTAGCGCTTGAAATTCCATGTCATTCTTTGTTTTCAATATAAGGCTTTGGATTATTTTTGATTTTTAATTTTTGATTTTTGATTTAATAAGTTAACTTTTCACTTTTTACTTTTGACTTTTCTCTAAATTCCCCTTCACTCTTCATTCTTTACTATTTTCAATACAAAGCAGGTTGAGATCCTTCGCTTCGCTCAGGATGTCATAGGGGGAAGGATGACACAAGCAGACCGTTCCGAAAACCTATAGTTTTAATGACAAACGATAGCGGTACCCAAGATCTTTTTTTTTAAATTTCAGCGAGCTGATTACTTTCAATTCAGGAAAGTTCCATTTAGCGATACACGCATAGACTTCTTTATGCCCCTGTTTACGGGCATACTGAATAATTTTTTGATGCATCCGCCTGGAAACCCCCCGCCGCCGGAAATCATGGGACACATACGTGATTTGCAGATAAAATTCCGGAGTTGTCCAGTCTTTTGAGACCGGCAGGATGTCATACATAGTATCTACCTCCGGAGTGCCCAGAGAGGGATATCCCATCAGGAATCCGACAATACGGCTGTCGATTTCTGCAACAAACGTTTTATATTTATTTCCCATCTTTAAATAACGGTTGCAGTAATCCTCAATCCCGGATTTGATTTGCACTTTGGGAAATTTCTCAGCCAATTCCGCTTCCATTTCTTTCACCAAGTCTAAAACCTGTTCTAAATCATCAGGGATATATTCGCGGACAAGAATCGATTGATCTTCCATCTCAGTATTCATGCGGTGATTCTCTTTCCACAATAGAAAATTTTTGAGACATATCCAGTCCCTCGCCAGAAAGTCTGAGTTCATACTCTCCTGCCTCCGCAAACCGGAGGTAATGAATGAAATACGGCCTGGGACTATCCACTCTTTTGACCACAAGGTCCCATCGGATTTGATTGAAACCGGCCTGAGCTTTTATTTCCTTAGACCATACCGGTTTACCTTTCTCATCGATAATTTTCAAGTTCACGTCCTGCGTATCTTTTAAATAAAATGTAAACGGCACCTTTTCCAGAGTACTGAGCTTGGGATCTCCATGGCTGTCATTAAGCCAGGGGAGGCGCGCTGGTTGCGGCTGGAATAACATATTCACTGACGGAGCTCCTTCCCGGTATGCTTCTTGAATGGGCCGTATATTCATCTTGTAAATCCCCCGGCCATGTGTACCGGCAATCAGGTCCATTTCCTTTTCTTGAATGACCAGATCGGATATCGCTGCAGCCGGCAGTTCCGGCCCCAGAAGGGACCAAGACTTCCCCCGGTCAGTGGAAATATAGACCCCCCGGTATAGTCCGGCATACAGAATATTTTCGTTAACAGGGTCTTCTAGGATAACATAGGCGGTTTCATCCGGCAGGTCCGCAGAAAGCGATTGCCAGTTCTCCCCGTTATTTTCCGAAACAAATAAATAATTCCCCAGGTCATCATGATTGATGCCTGTGACAACCGTATAAACCCGGTTCCGGCTGAAACGGCTGGAACAGATACTGCGCACATAATGATTGGGAAGGCCTCTGGAATGTTCCTCCCAGGTCCCGCCGTCATCCTTGGTCACCCAAAAAGCACCCCTGTCGGTACCTGCATAAATAAGACCAGGTTCCAAACGGGATTCCGCCATGGCACTGACCGCAGTGGAGATCTTATCCTCATGGGACGACTGGGACAAATCCGGACTGATCAATTCCCAGGAGTCTCCCCGGTTCAGGCTTTTAAAAATGTAATTTCCGGCATGGTATAAGGTCAAATGATTGTGAGGAGAGATGAAATAAGGATTCACGAACACATACCGGAGTTCTCCCGGATGATCCTCCGGGAGACGGGGACGAATGGATACAGAACGGTCGGCCCGCATATCTTTCCGGCGAATCGCCCCGTTCTGCATAGAAAAATAGACTGTATTGGGTTCCACCGGGTCGGGCATCGTAAAACATCCGTCTCCTCCTGACCAGGCATCAACCCAGATATACTGCCATTGGTCAGGGTATTTAGGATTCCATTCCCTGGCCGGGCCGTATACCGAAGCGTCATCCTGAGTCCCGCCGTAAACATTATAAGGATTCTGATTGTCCACGGAAATATCATAAAATTCACCGGCCGGCATATTGTTATAATGCATCCAGGTCCCGCCCCGGTCATAACTGACATAAAATCCTCCGTCATTCCCTAGAGCTAAATGATCCGGATTCTCCGGGTTAATCCACATTTCACAGTGATCCAAATGAAGGGGATCGGCCGGACTTGGAAAGAAATGAAACACATCTCCTCCAATCAGGTTAAAAGTCCGGCCCCCGTCGCGGCTGTGCGCGATGCGGACACCAAGAGCATACACTTCCTCATCATCTTGCGGATTAACATAGCAATCGGTAAAATACCATCCAATCCCCGGAAAAATATACAGATCTTCTTCATGCGTCCGCTGCCAATTGCAGCCGCCGTCCTCGGTTTTATAGAGCTCGGCCGCTTTATCCCGGTCACGGGCCAAGTTATCGACCAATGCATAGGCTTTATCCGGATTAGACCAGGATACAGCCACTCCAATACGTCCGGTTTGAGGACCTTGCGGCAGTCCTTTACTCATCCTATTCCAAGAACGGCCTCCGTCTTCACTTTTATAGACACCGCTGTTTTCCCCACTGATTCCCGGATTGTTTTCCCACATGGACGCATACGCGATATCAGGATTGGACCGGGAAAAAACAATGTCATTGGCACCCGTCCTTTCATCGATATATAAAACATGCTCCCAAGTATGTCCTCCGTCATCCGTGCGGTAAATGCCCCGGTTCGAATTAGTTGACCAGAAATGACCTTGAACCGCCGCCAAAACAATTTCCGGGTTTTCCGGATGAACGGCAATTTCACCGATATGATAGGAATCGGTCAACCCGGTGTGATTCCAGGTCATTCCGCCGTCATCCGAACGGAAAACCCCGACACCCGGCATAGTGAAATTGCGGGCTTTTTTAAGGCTTTCTCCTGTCCCCAGCCATATAATATCCGGGTTGGAGGGAGCCAATGCAATATCACCGATCCCCAAGGCGGGCTGGTTCTCAAATATGGGCGTCCAAGTCATGCCATGATTGATGGTTTTCCAGAGATTTCCGGAACCAAATGCAACATACATAATCCCCGGACGGCTGGGATCCAACTGCACGGCTTCCACCCGTGCAGAATTTAAAACCGGCCCCAATGGAATCCATTCCAAATCAAAAGGAGACGCATTCTTCATCTGAAGGTACTCCTCCCAAGACCGCATCAGCGGACTCTCTTCATCCGCCGCCGCCAGCGGGCAGACAAGTAAGACGATAAGCATCACGATTGAAGTATAATAAATTCTCTTTTTCACTTGACACTCCTTTTGTTCTTTGGAAGAGACGGTTCCAGCTCTTTCCTCCTTACTCTTCATTTTTCACTTTTTACTCTACGAAGCAGCACCAGATCCTCACGTCGCTTCGCTCCTCAGGATGACAGCTCCGCTGTCACTTTTTACTGATATTAAGAGAAAAACGCCCCGGATCACAAGACCCGGGACGTTCCATTGTCATCATTCTGATCAATTCAGCGAATATCCGGCACCACAATACCCTCAACTTGATTGTCCTGCAGCAACTTGTTCAAATCCGGCAAATCTGTCCGGACCAGCTCATCAAACCGGGCTTTATGCTTGATCAGTCTGTCCTTGAGAACCTTGTAGACTTCTTTCTGCTGTTGATTAGGGGATAAATCCAAATTCTTTGATAAATCTTCTGCCAGAACGGAAAACTTAAAATAAAGCTTTTGAGGATAACGGAATGACTTGGTGTCGCCTTCGGCGATGATCGGCTGGAAAAGATCATCTTCCACGGCCTTGAGTTTATCGTTTAAATGATCCAACGCCTGTAAAATTTGTGTGCGGCTTTGGCCGGCCTGCAGGACGTCTTTAAGGTCAAGGCATTGCCGGCGCATCCACTCAATCCGGCTGATCAAATCAGAAACCAGATTGAGATCATCGCGGACTTTCATCTGCATAGCCACCAGTTTTTCTATATCCGAAGCGGATCCTTCCGAATGTGGATCTTTTCTGATTTCCAAAGTACGGGTAAACTCTTGCCCCCCAGCTTTAAGTTTAACTGTATATTCACCGGGTGCAGCCAAGAAGCCCCGGAATCCAGCAAACCCGCCCCAGCTCAGCAAAGGATACCACCCCTCCTGGATCCAGGTTTCATAAAACCGCTTCTCTTCCACCACATGCGGATTGCCTTCAGGTTTTGTGCGCAATTTGGTCTGCCGTGCGCCTGGGTGTCGGAGATTCCATCCAACCCGGTTTATGCCGGGCCTGCGTGTGCCGGTCATGGTATCTACTTCTTGTCCTTGCTCATCCAGGATCGTAATCGTCACCGGTCCGTTGGGGATATCCTTTAAATAATAGTTGATGTAAGCCCGCGGCGATAAAGACGGTCCTCCCACAATATTATGCAGCCGGTAAGCAAAACGGGGTTCAAACAAGTGAACGCCTGATTGGATGACTTCCGGAGTAAGCTGCTGGAGAGGTGTGATGTCATCCATGATCCAAAATCCACGGCCGTATGTAGCCACCACCAAGTCATTGAAATGCTCCTGAACCACCATATGATGCACAGGCGCATGGGGCAGGTTATTCTGCAGCAGCTGCCATTCCTCTCCATCATTGAAAGAAATATAAATGGCGTTTTCCGTACCCAAATACAGCAGCCCGGGTTTCACCGGATCTTCATGAACCCAATGACAGTAGCTGAACACATCGACAGGGATGCCGTCCACAATTTTTATCCAAGTCTGACCGAAATCGATGGTTTTATAGACAAAGGGGTCCCGGTTGTTCATTTGATGAAAGTCGACCGTCACATACGCCTTCCCGGCTTCATATCGGGAAGGTTCCACGTTGCTGAAGGTTCCCCATTCGGGTAAATCAGGAATATTCGGGGTGACATTCGTCCAGTTTTCTCCACCATCCCGGGTGACATGCAGTAATCCGTCATTGGTCCCGGCCCAGATACATCCCTCATCCTTAGGGGATTCAGCAATTGCAAAAACCACGCAGCCATATTCAACGGCGAGGTTATCCCGGGTCAAGCCGCCCGAAGGCCCCATCTTACTCTCATCATTGGTACTCAAATCCGGGCTGATAAGTTTCCAGGATCGCCCGCCGTCTGTGGTTTGATGGACATGCTGGCTGCCGACATATACTTTATTATGGTCATGCGGTGAGATATGGATAGGAAACGTCCAATTAAACCGGTATTTGGCTTCCGCCGCATGCGTTCCGTAAATGGATTCCGGCCAGACATGAGCGGTTCTGACATGACCGGTTCGGTAATTCGCCCGTTCCAGCATGGCGTTATAGTTGCCGCCCCAAACGATATCCGGATCAACCGGATCGGGGATAATAAAGCCGCACTCACCACCGGCTGTACTTTGCCAAAAGGCTCCGGTCTGATCCCAGCTGGAGAATTGAGAGCCGGTCATGGGCCCGCGGTAAGCCGGGCCGTCTTGCCTTCCGCCGTAAACATAATACGGAACCTGGTTGTCCACAGCCACATGGTACATCTGGGCGATAGGGAGGTTGACCCGCTGCCAGGATTTTCCGCGGTTGAGTGTGATGATAACCCCTCCGTCATCCGAGACCATCATCCGGTCTGGGTTTTCCGGATCAGCCCACATGTCATGGCAGTCCCCGCTCCACGGCACAACCTCGGCCGTTTCCCCTCCATCCAGGGTCCGGCTGATGCTGTTGGCGGCAAAATAAACCTCATTTTCGTCCGCCGGATTGACCATAATCCGGGAGGCATAATGAGATCTTTCATTTAATAACCGGTTGTAGCTGACCAGCCGCCAATGATCCCCTCCATCTTCCGAGCGCCAGAGGACCCCGCGGTTGGGATGCCCGGTTTCAATCAAGGCATAAACCACCTCCGAGTTGCTGGGCGCCACAGCCAGGCCTATTTTTCCGGTCGGCGGCTCAGGCAATCCCCGGCCGGTTATACGGGTCCAGGTGTCACCGCCGTCACTTGATTTCCATACTCCGCCGTTGGGCCCGCCGCTGAACCGTCCCCAGGTGTGGATAACGAGCGGCCACATTCCGGCGAATAAAATCTGAGAATTATTCGGATCCATCGCAATCTCAAAACATCCAGTGTCTTCATCCACAAACAACACTTGCTCCCAGGTTTCACCGCCGTCCTCAGTCCGGTAAACCCCACGCTCTTTTTGAGGGCCGTAACAATGCCCCAAAGCGGCCACAAAAACAATGTCAGGATTTTGGGCATTAACAGCAATTCTTCCGATACGGCCGGTTTTTTCCAACCCCATGTGCTGCCAGGTCTTACCAGCATCCGTGGATTTATAAACGCCGTTTCCAATGGATATATTGCTCCGGATAAAAGCCTCGCCAGTCCCCGCCCACACAATATTGTGATTGGACTGTGCAATGGCCAAAGCGCCGATAGATTGAGCTTTCTGTTCATCAAAAACAGGAACCCATTGATTTCCCCCATCCGTGGATTTCCAAACTCCGCCCGAAGAAGCGCCGATATAATAGACCAGCGGGTTACCGGGCTCCCCTATAACAGCGGACGTTCGGTTTCCAGGAGGGCCTATATGCCGGTAGCGAAGGCCTTGGTAAATCTCCGGATCAATGTCCTGAGCGTTAAGACAGTCCAATCCACTAAATGAAAAAACGAGCAATCCGGCAAATGCCAGAATGATCAGTTTAATCCCGTCCTCCTTAATCCATTGAATCATGATGTTCCTCCTTTAGAATTGAAAATTATTTATATTCTAATCGGTATATAACCCTAAGTATAGACTTAGACGCGGGAAAATATATACGAAGGATCATAAAAAACACCGGCGGGATAAAAAATAAAGGATGAATAATAATTTCATATCGTGAAATTTTTTATATCACAAGCAAGGAAGGAAGGTCAATCCCTAAAAGGGCGTCCTGAGAGCATATAAGCGTCCAAAGGATATCATTCTGCTTCGATTTCCATTTGTCTTCTTCAGCGAAGCGAAGGATCTCCAGCTGCTTTATAGCGATGCCCGGTCAAGATTTCCGTCGCTTCGCTCCGGTAATGACACGGGTGATTGAATCCAAGTTACTCGAGCAACCCAAGTAACCTAAGCAACATGAGCAAAACGAACAGATAAAATGGTGTGCCTTAGAAAGACTTAGATGGACTAAAAGAACACAAAGAAAGCGATCAACGCATGAACGCGAGCGAAGCGATCATTAGGCTGCCGCTGAAGGCCTCAGGATGACAAAGGGTGTCAAACGCAGCAAGCTGACCGAAAGACCGAATAGACTTAGCCGGACCTTGATGGACTGATAAAAAAAAAAGGGACTGAAAAATCAGTCCCTTTTTAATTCGTTTAGTTAATTAGTAAAGAAATGCTTGGTTTTCTTATCTGCGACCAAATCCGCCGCGTCCGCCGCCACGGTCATCTCTCTTAGGACGGGCTTCATTCACTTTGATGGCCCGGCCGTCAAGTTCTTTACCGTTTAATTCGGCGATGGCGGCCTTGCCTTCGCTGTCGTCCGGCATTTCCACAAATCCGAAACCACGGGATCTTCCAGTCATTTTATCTTGAATGATTTTGACTGAATCGACTTCACCGTAACTTTCGAAAGCATCCCTGAGATCGTCTTCAGAAAGACCCCAGGATAAATTACCTACATAGATGTTCATAATAACTCCTTCCCAGAACTCACTAAAGGTCAGGAGTCTTAGCTAATGCCAGCAATCTACCCGAAGCCTTTGTTCTGTCCCGGCGGGGAAAAATTATTTTCCCCATCAAATCTCTTACCTGATAAATTCTGATAGAATTTATCCCTGATTCCTTTAATCAAAGGAATAAAAAAACCCGGCAACGACCTACTCTCCCACTCCGTCCCCGGAGCAGTACCATCGGCACTGGAGAGCTTAACTTCCGTGTTCGGAATGGGTACGGGTGTGGCCTCTCCGTTATTGTTGCCGGGAATAATTTCATTTATTATTCTTAACAATCGATCGAGTCTTTTTCGTCTATAAAGCCGATTTTCCGGCATGGGTAAACTTTATGGCCAAGCCTCACGGTCTATTAGTACTGGTTAGCTGAATCCGTTACCGGACTTACACATCCAGCCTATCAACCTCGTAGTCTTCGAGGGACCTTTAGCCCTTGCGGGTGGGAGATCTAATCTTGGAGCGAGCTTCCCGCTTATATGCCTTCAGCGGTTATCTCTACCAAACATAGCTACCCAGCGATGCCCCTGACGGGACAACTGGAACACTAGAGG
>CAZDJZ010000033.1:0-21052 GCA_964505785.1 uncultured Eubacteriales bacterium | reverse complement strand
TTTTTTGTCCATGCCCAAATGATTATTCCGTCCATTTTTCTTATATCATAAACACTATAACCGACCATGTACACATTGCCGCTGCCGTCCACTGCAGTTCCCTTACCATAATCATTACCAGGTCCTCCGAGGAATGTATGCCACTGCAGCACTCCGCTGGAGTTCAGTTTAGATGCAAAGGCATCATAACCCCCGGAAAAAGCCCACACCGGACTCCCCCAGGCCGCCCTGCTGCGGCCTGCTATATAAAGATTACCGCTACCGTCGATGTCAATTCCGCGACCAAAATCAGAAGATGTTCCTCCTAAAAACGTATTCCACAGCACAGATCCAAGGATATGCAGCTTGGCCACGAAGGCATCGTAACCGCCGCTATGAGCTCTGACCGGACTTCCCCAGGTTGAAGCACTGCAGCCGGTTACATAAGCATAACCACTGTCGTCAACAACAATACTGCAGCCTTCATCCCCATGGGCCCCGCCCAGGAATGTGTTCCACATCAAATGGCCCCCAACGCTCAATTTAGCCACATAAGCATCATATTGCCCGCCGCTGTGGGCTCTGACCGGAATTCCCCACGACGACGCACTGTATCCTGTTACATAAACATACCCACTGCTGTCGACCGCAATGCCATGTCCGCGGTCCCAGCCGTCTCCGCCTATGAAAGTGTTCCATTGCAGGACCGGGTCTATGATTAATTCAATGCCGGCATCATAATCCTCAACGACAAAACCTACTTCCTTTTCATCGATCTGCTTAAAATTAGCATTAACAAATATCTTTTCCCCGTCAATAAATTGCCAGGCAATGGGTTTGGATTCCAGGAATTGCCCGTTTTCATAAGACAAAACCAATTCACCATGCACATTCACCCTGACAGGTACATTGTATTGGAGCCGGATCTGATCAATGGATTTCCCCGATTCTCTTGATGGCTGAACATAATAAGTGCTTTTCAATATCCCGGCATCCGCCTCGGTAAATTCCGCATCCACCCCATTCCAAAGATTTCTATAATAAACCTGCTGTAAAGGACCATTCCGCCAGGATTCGGCATCATATTCATCTCCAATGGCCGGTCTGACAGAATTAGGTTCCCTGAATCCAATACGCAGCATATGTGTGCCGGTTGCAATATAAAAACCCTCATGACCGAATCCCAGCACATGGGAACCAGATGTCAACTGAAGCAGCCCACTCTTCTGATATTCTTCTTTAAAACCCGCCGTATAGATTTTTTTTGGATTTTTAATCTCCATCCCAAAATGGACTTCACCCCCAAATACAAATATTAACAAAAATATCCATATCCCCATCTTCGTTTTTCTCATAGTTCCTCCTTCTATTATCCGTTTCTATCCGCCTTGTTATCGAAATATCAAATAATTAAAAATCTAAAAATCAAGTACTTTATAATCTACTCTGACTCTCTTTTGTAAAGAATTTATACATTTAAATTTATTTATTTAGAACAAATTGATTATTGCTCATTTTATGGGTCAGTTCAAGTGATAACAAATGATTATGCTCTCGCTTCAAATCGAAATCTGCGGCAATCTTAGTTTGTTAACAATTTATTTATATCACATTCATGTATATCTTAATTATTGTATTACATAGCAATTAAACATATAATACATTCTTTTATGTATTTTATATTTACATTTTACATTTAAATATTTTTTAACAGCCTAAAACATTATTATTGGTAAACAATGGAACCATTAAAATAAAAAGGTTGTGGTTAAAAGAAAGGATATGAAATTGAATTCCGACTCTTCAACAACGCTTAGCCATTTATCAAAAAATAACTATACGTTTGCGTTTAGAATAATAAGGAATACAAAAAAAATCATACATCCTGTTGTTTTTTTAAACGGAGCATTCCAAAATTTAGATTCTTGGAAAAGAGCTGTCAAACGCTTTAAAGAAAAATCTTCAGTTTTATTAGTGGATCTGCCCGGTATGGGGTATGGAGACATCCTGCCGGAAAATACAGCATTAGACTTTCAAGTCGAGTGCCTTAAATTGCTTCTGAAAAAACTGAATATAAACAACGTGAACATCTTTGCTGCGTCTTATGCCACTCCGCTTGCTGTAAGGATGGCACAGATGTATCCTGAATTGATCGATCACCTCGTTCTATCCGGTGCAATGAAAAACATCCAAGAGATACATCAAAAACGAATACTTAAAGCAATAGATTTTCTTAAAAAGAAAAAGATTAAGTCATTTGCATCGGAAGCAGCCGATGTTTTATTAAATACAGAAGCGAATGTTAAAATCGAAAAAAAAAAGTTTGCGCATAAGGTTCTGGAAACATCACTTCAAAAATTAACAGAGAAAGAAAAAATTCACTTCATCAACGGCTCAATTAGGCTTTTTAATTCCGAATTACTGGCCAATCAGATCTCTGATGTAAAAACACTTATCTTCACCGGAGAACATGACGTTTTCACTCCTCCCGAAAGTTGTTTGAAAGTGGCAAAACTATTTCATCGCTGTTATTTCACAACAATAAAAAATACGGATCATCTAAACCATCTTGAAAATTTCAACGGAGCATTTAGAATTGTTGAAGAATTCTTTAGCACAGATGAAATAAAAAAGGCTCCCCACCTTAATTCTATTCAACTTCTCCAATCGACAAATCATCTTTTAACAAAGAAAATGACCATTCTAAACAAATCGAATAGACTGGCTGATTTTCTGAGCTATGTTTTTAATGAAAATCCCAAAGATGAAATGACTAAACAATACATCGATACTCTTGCCAAATGGTATGGCGAATCGCTATTGAATAAGAATTTGGCGTTTAGAAGAGAAGTCGATAAAAAATACGAGCCTGATTCATATCATCTAATAACTGTGAAAAATTCGATGACGAATGATAAAAAAAATTGTCATTCCCAAATCGGATGCTATGTACGCCTTGTTATAAAGAATAACATCCAAAAATCCCTTCCGACCGAAGATGCACAATTTGTTGACCAGGATATCCATAATTTCAAACACCAAATGATTCAACCTATGACTTACCCGCATCTAATCGATAAAAAAAAGAATAAATACGTTTTTCCCAAAAATAGTGTTGAACCGACCTCACACAGAGCCGAAAATATGAAGGCCATGACAATAACATTTCGAAAGATGGTGGAGTTATGTGTTCTGCTCCGAACTCCTTACATGGTGTTTCTAATCAATCAGAATAACAGGATGCATCAAGCCATGTGTTATAAATCTGGATGTAAACTCATGTGGCCATATGTATATTTTCCCTCCTTTGGCGAAAAAGACACAAATGGAAATATAAAAAATCCAACAATATGGCAGCCTTGGATTATTTCATTACAAGAAATGAGAGAATATTTGAAATCCACATACGTAGAATTGCAGCCAATCATTAAAAAAGAAGAAACCCGCTTAAAGGAAAAAATGATCTTCCCATAATCCTCCATCGATTAAAAAGGGCATTCGTCACCATTGCTTCAAAAATATAGCAGCCGTATTATTGGAATGATGATTCGCCCTGGTTCTTTGCGAATCGAATTCTTATTTATAAGGTTCAGGATCATCGGAAGCATGTTTGCTTGTCAATATTATCGGGTCAAGATAGCAACAGATGCGAGGTGCTGGGCTTGGAATTCCTGGTTGCCGCGGATATTATACATACTGTTGCGGTTGAACTAAATTTCAGAACAATCGGAGTCCTGGCACTCATCGTGCTCATCCGTACTTTCTTGAGTTTCACCTTGGAAGTGGAACTAACAGGACGGTGGCCGTGGAAGAATAAAGCAAAATAAAATAAAAACCCGCAGCTTCAGCGTGACTTCAAATAGCCTTCAATCTCTTCTATGAAGAGAAGGAAATCCTTATAGTTTTCCTGAACCAATTTTATCAATTTCTCATCCGAAATAATCCAATACCGGTGAACCAAAGAATTCCTGAAATCAAAAAAGGGTTTCAACTTATGACTCAAGGATTCTGAAATAATACCTTTTTCACCTGCACGGACTATCATTTCCACGTACCCGGATACACTTTCTCCCTTATCCCGGGTTAATACATGTGTTATCACATTGGCCATGATTTCAGCTAATTCGATCAGAAGATATTTCAATCCTTTCAGAAGCCAGGGGCTATCTAAAAGATCTCCCGAATCATATTCCTTTAATAGGTCTTCAATTTCTAAAACCCTGGATTTAATATCCAAGAGATATTTCTGAAGCCGGTTCTTATCTAACCTCATAGAAACTCCGCCTCTTTCAATATACCCAGGCATTCCCGTATTTTAATGCTGTTATTCTCCATTAAATCCGCCCGCAGCTCTGGGTTTCTGTCCAAAATTAATGTTCCCGCCCGGAAAATTCGGTGCACAAAAGTAAAAGACATGAAATTTATGATGACGATGTCAATTTTGTCTGCAATAAAAGGAATACTATGTTCCTGAAGTTTTCTTGAGATGAAGGTCTTTAGCTCAGAAGTAACAGCAAAAGGATTAGCCGGTTCATATTTAAGATAAATTCCTATATCAATATCGGAATATTTTTCCTCATTTGGAAACGATCCGAAAAAATAAGCAAAAATAATAGACTTATTCTGATGGAGACAATCAGAAACGGTGGAAATAATCTTATCCTTCATACAAAGCCCATCTTGTATATTTTGTTTTATATTATCACTTTCCGGACCAATATGCCATGTAACTTTTTCTACAACCCCTTTTCACGCTTCCGTCCAAGTCCGTCACTTCAAATCCCACTTAATCGAATAGCGCTTAACGTACTGGTATCCTTCTTCGTCTTCTTCGATGGTGTATAGTTTGTTGTTTTTGATTACCAGTGGATTGGACTTTAACGGAACTTTCGCCTTATAGATCCCGTTATTGTCAAATACATCGAAATAGGTCTTCATCCTGTCCGCGGTTTTTTCCCAGGTATTCACCCAAATTCGGCCTTCATCATCCGATGATAAAGTCATGAAAGGGGGAAAATGGTTGGGAATCTTATATTCATAATTTCTGTCCGGTTCGTCACCCTCTGTCCGTTCTTTAATATCTTCCTGTGTGATCTTTAAAGGAATATATTCCTTTTCAATCCTGCGGACAAGATTTCCCTTAGAATCATAGATTTTGAGAATATATCCTTCTCCGGCATAGCCTGTCACCACTTGGCTGCCATTAATGATATCAGTCCGGATAAGAGTAAAAAAAGGATTGCGGAATCCTTTCTCCATTATTGTGCTCATAAGAGGTGATTTTCCTAAGTCGCAGATTAAATCGAATTGGGGATCAACTTTTTTTACGGCATAAACGCCTTCTTCCATGAGAATATCCACAATTAATAGGTTTCCTTCGTTATCCATATCGGTAAATATACCCATTCCCTTCATGGGGATATTTCTTATAAAATTTCCATCACAGTCAAAACAGGATATGCGACTAAGATCACCGACTACCAAGCCGTTACGCTCTGTCCACACCATCCGCCTGGGGGCCTCCAGCTCCCCAGGCCCCTGCCCGGGAGCGCCGATGGTAGTGAGATATGTGCCTTTTGAATCGAACATTTTAATATGCTTTGCTTGATAATCCAGGACATAGATATCCCCTTCATCATTGACTGCCAATGTATACAGCTTTTGGAACATATACTCTGGATCACCCTCTCTGGCTCCGATGGTGAAATCTTCTGTTACCGTGCAGGCATCCGCTCTGTAAAGCGGCTCCACCGGATTCCGAATGACTTCCACACCATTTTCCATTTCGATCTTGGCGGTCTCTTTCTTTTCGGTCCCGCAGGATATGCACAGAAACACAGCTAACATAAAAATGATTGATTTACATCGCATTGGTCCCCCTTTCATCATTTTCCTTTTTTTACTTAACCTGAATTATTCATAAAAATATTGCGATATTTTTGCAAATCTGGCCAGAAAACGCTTCCCTATTGACTGGAAGTATTGATATAAATTCTCTTTAACCCAAGAATGTGAGAAACATGCCGGCTGCAATCGCCGAACCGATGACCCCGGCCACATTGGGGCCCATGGCAGGCATCAAGGGATTAACCCGTCCCTCTGTCTGCCCGGATACAAAATTCTGGACCACCCGGGCGGCCATGGGAACTGCGGACACGCCGGCCGCACCGATACAGGGATTGATCTTTTTTTCGGATCGCATAAACAGATTGATGATTTTAGCGAAAACAATCCCTCCGGCTGTACTGAAGGAAAAAGCAACCGCTCCCAGAATCAGAATATAAAGTGTTCTCACGTTTAAAAACTGGTCAGCATACATGGTGGCGCCGACGGAAATCCCCAAAAATATGGTAACAATATCCGTCAATGCACCTCCTGCGGTCTTGCGCAAACGTTCCGTCACCTTGGATTCTTTAAGCAGGTTTCCGAACATCAGCATGCCGACAAGAGGCGCACAGGAAGGAACCGCCAAGGATGCGACGACACCGGTGACTATGGGAAAAAGGATGACGGCTGTCTGGGAAACCGGAATAGCCTGCGGCATATCAATGACTCTTTCTTTTTTGGTGGTCAGCATGCGGATAATGGGCGGCTGAATAATGGGAACCAGCGACATGTAGCTGTAGGCGGCTATAGCGATGGGTCCCAGAAGGTGGGGAGCCAGCTGCGCGGCCAGAAAGATGGATGTGGGGCCGTCCGCACCGCCTATAATCCCGATGGATGCCGCCTCCTTAAAATCAAATCCGAGAACATAGGCTGCACCCAAGGCAGCGACAAAAATCCCTATTTGGGCTGCTGCTCCGAGCAGAAAGGTCAAGGGCCTTCCCAGGAGGGGCCGAAAATCCGTCAAGACTCCCACGCCGAGAAAGATGAGCGGCGGAAGAAGTTCCGTTTTAATCCCCTGGTTATAAATCAAGGCGATAATCCCCTCTCCGTAAGATCCCATATCCGCCAGGGGCAGGTTGGCTAGAATGGTTCCGAACCCGATTGGGATCAAGAGAAGCGGTTCATATTTTTTGGTGATCGCCAAATAAATCAGAATTCCGCCCACCAAAAACATAACCCAGTTTCCCCAACTGAGGTTGGCGAATCCGGATTGCTCGAGAATTTTATTTAAAGCGTACATGGATCTATTTACTCAGCGATGGTCATTATCGGCTGGGAGGAATCGACTTCGTCCCCGATGGAAACATGGATGGCAGCAACTTTACCGTCGCAAGGGCTTTTGATATCATGCTGAGCCTTCATGGCTTCCACTTCAGCCACGACTTGCCCTTTTGTGACGGACTCCCCCACCTTGACTTTAATGTCCGTGACTTCCACCGAACCTGTAAATGTTGAGCGCACCGGAGTCCCGGACGGTGCTTCTCTTTTCCCGGTTTCAGCAGGCTGTGCCGGTGACGCCGCCTGTGATCCGGCTCCTTCAATCGGCTCGAGGGTTACGGTAAAGACACGTGACATATCATTTTCCGTTACCGTACAGCGGGTGGTCACAGGACCTGAGATACCGGAAGCTGGCGCTGGGACAGTCGCGGATGCGGGCGGAGCTTCGGCCTTGGGTTCTTCTTTTTTCTTAAGGGGAATATCAATACGCGGCTTTCCGGAGAGAAGCCGGATGCCTTCGTTGAGTTCCATCTTTTTTCCGGGTACCATGGCGGCCATTACAAGAAAAATATTTTTATCAGATACGGGAAGATTCCTTTCTTCCAGCGCTTTGCGGGCGGGCTCAATATTTTTGGGAGCGGCTTCAAGAGGATCACCGTCAAAAACAGGCAGCTCCAGCTTGTCTGAGGCTTTTTTCACCACATCGGGGTCCGGGGGCATGGGAGTCCGGCCAAAATAGCCAAGCACGGCTCGTCCGAATCCCGGATCGATTTTTTCCCACCGGCCGTAGAGAACATTGTTGAACGCCTGCAGCCAGTATTGCTGGCTTCCCGGAGTGACGCTTGTCCAGGCTCCGCCGGCTTCAACCACAACAGGGAATTCAGCCAGCACTTCACTGTACCTGTCCAGAATACCGGCCTTTTCCATCATATGAACATTGGGTCCGATGGCTCCTCCGGGCATAGGGAATCCCAGAACCCTGGGATCGGGTGTCGTGGTGGCGGGATTGAAGGCATAGTCCTTCATCAATTCACTGAGCATATTCTCGATCTCCGGCATCTTGTCCGGATCAATATCTAATGTATACCCGGTGCCTTTTAAGGCATGCGCCATGGAGCGGACATCGGGCTGAACTGTGCCGCTGGCCATAGGACGAACGGAAAGATCGATTCCATCCGCACCCCCTGCAACAGCAGCCATGTAACAAGCCACAGCCGTGCTGGCCGTATCGTGCGTGTGCATCCATAACAGCATCTCAGGCGGCATTATTTTCTTCAGTCCAACCACAGTGTCATATATGGTCCTGGGGGCCGCGGTTCCCGAGGCATCTTTTAGGCAGATGCTGTCGATGTGGAGATCGCTTTCCAGCAGTTTCCTGCCTATGTCTATATAAAAATCAGCTGTATGTACCTTGTCGGAATGAAAAGGAAGTCCCATCAGCGCGATGCAGACCTGATGATGCATTCCGGATTTGACAATGGGTTTCCCGGTGTTTATGAGGTTCCGGACATCATTCATGTAGTCAAAGTTCCGGTCCCAGGTTGTGCCGTGTTCTTTCATCAATTCGGCCTGGAGCTCAAGCCCTTCATAGGATTGGGTGGTCAATGTCACTCCGGATACCGACCGGGTCAGGATTTGAAGATCGACATCAGGGCCGACTGTTTCCCGCATGGTCTTCATGTCTTCAAAGGGATCTTCCCCGAGATAAAAATAAGGTGCCTGGTAACGGGCCCCGCCTCCGAATTCAAAATGCTTGATGCCCGCCTCGGCCGAAGCCTCCATCGCGGGAAGAATATCCTTTAACCGGACCTTGCCTCCAAAAGAACTTTGAAGGCCGTCCCGGAAAGGCATAAACATGACACGAATAGTCTTAGCTTTCTCAGTGAATATCATTTTTCCTCCTCAACTTTGGTGATTTTCGTTCCAGGAAAGATGCTGTGCACAGCTGCTGTCAAAGCAGCCATGGCCGCCGCGTCTAATTGTGCTTTTTTGGCAGGGAAAAGAAAGATAACCAGCCTCATAAGCAGAAAGAGTACGGTCAGAATGAAGAAAACCATCAATAAAGCGAAGATACAGATATTAAGAAGCGACGTTGATTCCATGTTCAAAATCCCCTATCAAAATTATTTTCTCCTTCTTAAGTGCGTTAAAGTTTAAATTGGAAAAAACAGTATGTCAAGTAAGAATCAGTCGATAACGATCAAACGGCCATGCGTAATGGGTTTTGGATATCCTTTGATATGCAGTTCGAGAAATTCCCCGATTTTTTCAACTTCGCCGCAAGCCGTTTCTTCCGGTTTTTCTCCCTCAGAATCAGTCATAATCCGGACCTCCCGGCCTATAATCAATGACCGTTCACGGTAAATTTCAAGAAGCCGCCCGTAATGCCCCAAAAGCAAAAGTTCATAGTTAGCGGAAAGCCGCTGCAGAAGCAGCGCGAGGACTCGGTCGATCCGGCAGACAGACGGATCCGAGGCGAAATCCGCCAGGCAGGCCGCTCCGGGAACATAATCATCAGCCGGAAGCTCAGGTGATTTTTCAACATTTAAACCGATGCCAAGGATAACATCAGAAACCGAATCTCCTGCGCTCATCGTATGCACCAGAAAGCCTGCAACCTTACAGCCGTCAATCCAGATGTCGTTCACCCATTTTATTTGAGCCGTATTTCTAAATCCTTGCAGCGTGTCTATGGTCTCGATGAGAGAGACGGCAGCTAAAATTTGAAATCCGGTGGTGAAATTATGGACTCTTTTAGGGGGTTTCCATAGAAGAGTTAGATGGAGATTGCCTTCCAGGGTTTGCCACGGGCGTCTTCTTTGGCCGTGAAATTTCCGTCCCGATTTGGCCTGGCAGATCAAGCCGCCAGGCAAGTCGCAGCCCTCTCGAATGAGCCGGATCAATAAATCAAAATGCGAATGAGGAGAATAATCAGCTACAAAGGTGTGCGACCATTCGCTTTTTTCAGCAGCGGTGTTGATGCAAATTTCGGAGTCAGGAAAAAGCCGCTCGGTCAAGATTTGAACATCCCCCTCAAAATCCGATGGTTTGGCTGGACTCCAGTTACTTTGAATGTTGAAAAGCTTTTGAGCGTATCCGGTGTTGTCAGTCGTGATAATCATCTTTTAATAAGCAGATATTTTATAAATAATGTAACCTTTTGGAAACCACACTTCAAGAATTTTGGTTTTTCCGCGGTCTGGCCTCTAAAAGTCATTTACTTTCAATCATTTAACAGACACATACCCCTAAATCTACTCCTTAGACTCTATTTTTACCCTAAAAAAAACGTAGATAAAATTGTTTATTGATTATAGGAGAGGAAAATTTTATGATTAATTGAAAATAATTTGATCAGTTCGGGAGAATGCGAATGGGAAATATCTTAATTAGTTTCTGGAAATATTAACCTTGGAGGGATCTGTGTACAAAAAAAGATTACTCATTTGCATTCTCGGTGGCTTCATATCCGCAGCTATCTGTCTCATCGGTTCCCGAATCATTTTTGGATTTCCGCCTATAACCTGGAGCGACCTTGCGGCTACCATGGCTAATCGCCTGCTTCTGGGCTTCACGATCGGAATAAGCGGCTGGCGTATCCCCCATCTATTACACGGGGCTGTTTTGGGGCTTATTTTCTCCATTTCAGTCGCTATTGGCTTCTTACCCCAGGAGCTGCTGAAATTTTCCTTATATACCTCGGCGGGAATCATCTACGGTGTTTTCATTGAGTGGCTGGCCACGGATGTTTTCAAAGCGCCCATTCAGACTTACTGAGGCCCTTCACCCAAATAGAAAAGCACATGGAAACCATAATCAAAACAACCGATTTAAACAAAAAGTACGGTTCCTTTACGGCTGTTAAATCCCTTGATTTAGATATCAATCCTGGAGAAATCTACGGATTTATCGGGTTAAACGGAGCGGGCAAAACCACCACCATCCGCATGCTGCTTGGACTGATCAACCCAACAAAAGGCGTTATCGAGCTGTTCGGCGAAAAAATCGGCTTCCACTCCCCTACGATTTGGTCAAAAATCGGATTTCTTGTGGAAAAAGCAACCGCTTATCCGGAATTAACCGTTAAAGAAAATCTAGAAATCTCGAGGAAACTCTACCGGATCAATGATAAAAGCAGGGTCTTGGAGGTCATGGATAAACTGAAACTTATCCGTTATAAAGACAGAAAGGCCAAGCACCTATCCAGGGGCAACCACCAGCGATTAGCCGTGGCCAAAGCAATTCTCCATCAGCCGAAGCTGCTCGTTTTAGATGAGCCCACCAATGGGCTGGATCCGGCGGGTATCGTTGAGATTCGAAACTTTCTGAAACATCTTTCTGAAAAAGAAAGCGTCACCACATTCATATCCAGCCATATCCTGGGAGAAATCTATCGATTCACTTCCAGAATAGGCATCATTCATGAAGGCATGATGATTGAAGAAATGGATATGGAAGCTCTCCATAAAAAGATGTCGGAAAAGCTTGTGCTGGATGCCGCTGACAGAACCAAACTGTTGTCTGCTGTCAAAGAGCTAGGCCTTCAGCCAACCAGAAATAATTTGGGTGAAATCGAGATCACCGAATCCTCTTTTATCAAACAGCCGGAAAAACTGACGGAAAAACTAATCAAACAAGGCGTCCCTTTAAGCAAAATCAACGTTGAGAAAGAAGACTTGGAAGAGCATTTTTTAAAAAAGGTGAGCAGCCATGAATAATTTGTTCACTGTCGTTGGCGTCGAGGCCAAGAAAGCCGCTAAAACCAAAGTGCCCCTGATAACCCTGATTGCTGTTTTATTTATCCCATTGGTAGGCGCATTGTTTATGATTATTTTGAAAAATCCTGAAGGTGCTAAAAACCTGGGCCTTATCAGTACCAAAGCCGAGCTATTTGCCGGGACTGCCGATTGGCCGACGTATCTTAACTTGTTTTCCCAATCCATTGCCATTGGGGGCGTTATCATTTACAGTTTCATTGCCGCCTGGGTATTCGGCCAGGAATATATCGATAAAACAATAACCGACCTGATGGTCCTGCCCATTTCACGTCCAGTGATCGTCACCGCTAAAGTAATCCTCATTACACTGTGGAGCTTTCTCTATTCCCTGCTGGCCCTTTCAATCGGCGTCATTGTGGGTTTTATTATAAATCTTCCCAAGTTCAGCACCCAGTTTCTATGGGATGGGATCTTAAGTTACATGTTCATTTCCCTGCTGGCCATTATCCTCGCATGGGCGATTGCTTTTATCGCGAACATCAGTAAAAGCTATTTCCCGGCCATAGGCTTTGCCATCTTCATGATTATTCTCGCTCAAATCATTGCCGTATTAGGCTGGGGAGAATATTTCCCATGGACTGTTCCCGCTCTAATCAGTCAAATCAACGGCCCTTCCGAAGTCGGCCTGATAAGTTATCTAATCGTGCTGATCACAGGCCTTTTGGGTGTTTTCGGCACAATCCTCTGGTGGAGGCATGCGGACCATGCCTATTAAGCCTAAGGACATTCACTATCGACGGCAATCATTATTTTATTTTAAAAGGGAGGGGATCAAGTGAAAAAAGCTTCTGTTTTTATGATTATAGCCATGATGATATGCCTTGATGGATTTCCTCAGGATATCATTGAAAATCCGGATAAGCCGTTAAGCGAGAGGCCAGGACGGGTCGTCCGTCTGGAAGAAGAACTCACCATTCGGGATACCGGAGAAAATTACTATTTAGCCAGTCCTCGTGCAATAAAAATTGCTTCTGACGGCACAATTTTTGTGTTGGATTCGAGGAGCAAGCTTTTAGGCCGTTTTAATCAAGACGGGATGATGCTCCAAAACTATTTTAAACCCGGCCAAGGCCCTGGAGAACTCAGTGCGGTTTTGAACTTCTTTATTTATGAACAAAATTTGATCATCTACGATCCTATGCTCCAGAAAATGCTCCGGCTGGATTTTATAGGTAACGTTGTCAAGGAATTTAAGCTGCTCCGGCCTGCTAGACAATTTAATTTTATTATGTTTCGTCCGGATGTTTACTACTTCATGCAGTATGCCATCCCCTTTCACAAAGGCAAGGAATTCAAAGAGGATGTCCCGTATGAACTGGCTGCCGTACCGGAAACGACCTTAGAAACGGAAGTACTGAAGACATTCCCCATGTCAACATATATCATTTCCATGCCCGGAGGAGGCGGCGGAGTTTTTAATCTTGATAAAATGATCACGGCTCCCCTGAACAGCCGTTATCTTTTTATCTCCCATTCACAAGAATATCGTATTGAACTTTTCGATGCGGAAGAACAAAAAATCATCCGAACTTTCACTAGAGAGTATGAACGCGTCAAACCTTCGGATGAATATATAGCCAGATTAAAAAAGGGCGGAATTATTATTGAAGGGAAACACTACACCCAGCCGGTGCCGAAATTCAGAAGCGACATCCAGAATCTCTTGACCAACAAAAACCAGCTCTGGGTAATGACCTCAACCGCAGATGACGAAAAAGGCATCTTGTTTGATGTCTTCAATCTAGAGGGGAAATATGTGGATCAATTCTATATTCAACTCCCAGAAACGGATTCACCTCAAACCGGCAATTTCAACCGCATGGACATCTCTGGAGAGCATCTCTATCAAATCGAATCCACTCCTGAAGAGACCTGCGTCATCCGCAAATACAGGATGAGGAATTTAAAATAATATTTGAAGAGACTGATTCTTCATATTTTTCAATCTCTTCATTCGTGATATCGATTTCATAAGTAACAAAAAGAATCGGAACCATAAATAAATTCAGCAGGATTATCAGTCTTTAATAGTGAAGTGCAGGTTCAGTGGTTGTACAATGTTTGATAGGTCGGCATGGACATAGAACAAATTCTGGATAAGATTGGAGACAAATTGCATAACTATTTGACCATTAAACTCGGCTCTCACCAGGATGCTGAAGATGTGCTGCAGGAGGTGTTTTATCGAATTTTGAAATACAGGGTGAGATTAAAGCTTATGGGGAATCCATGCGCGTATCTGTTTAAAATAGCCAGAAATCAGTCGGCCGATCATATAAAAAAAAGAAGGAATGACCGTGATATGCATCGTTCAAATGAAAATATTTCTCAAGCCATTCGAGAAAGCCTTGAAGGTCCAGACCCAGAAAAATTAGTGCATGTTTCAGATGCCCTAGCTCAAATTTCAGAAGATCAGAGAGAAGTGATTGTTCTTAAATTTTTTAGTGAATTAACTTTTAAAGAAACAGCCCAAGTATGCGGCATTTCGATCGGGACTGTAACCAGCCGCTATCGGTACGGGATGCATAAACTCCGTAAAATAATGGAGCAGCAAGATGCAAAATATTGAAGACACAGAGAAGACTTTAAAGGAACTCACCCCCAAATCTATGCCGCAATGGCTTAAAAAAAGAATTTTATTCAACACCAAACAAAGAAAACAGGAATTCAGGGTGCTCTCCCCCGCATACCGAATCCTTCTCTCCTGGAGCTGTTTCCTTTTTCTGGCGGTACTCCTGAGTGAGCCCATAGTCCAAAAATACCAAAGTCGCACTCTGACATCCATTATGAATGGCTCCCAGACATCAAAGACACAACTGGAGAAAAATCTCAAAGCCGTAACACAAGATATTATGCAAATTAAAAATGCTCCTGAATTTAATAATTGGTGGGCCCGGCACTACATTATTCACAGAAAGGAAAAAAAATTCGGCAGAAGCAGATACCAAAATATCATGACTATCCTCAAGGAGGAGTTAAATGGGGTTTAAACTGAAAAAAATACTGTTAAGGGTGGGGATTATTTTGGCAGCATTGATAATGACTGCGCTAACTGTCAGAGCTGTTTTTAATTACACAGCCGGCCGAAAGCTAGTAAATTTTCTAGACCAGATGAAAGCAGAAGGCATTCCCGTGACGTTAAAAGAAATGGAGCCTGATTGTGATCCCAGGTATAATGCGGCTTTGGATTGGAAAAAAGCCGAGGCTTCGCTATCCATTGAAATACAGGAGAGAGGGCTTTTAGCAAAAGCTATTGAAGGCTTTTTTTATGGGAATCCTCTCGAAAAAGACGTGAAAGAGCAGGCAACGGAATTAGCTTTGAAAAATCGGGAAGCGATAAATTTTATGCTGGAAGCATCCAATAAAAGCTGCTTTAAATCCCACGAAGGGTGGGAAGATTACAGTATTAACCTGGATTATGTAAAGATGATTCAAGGCACCCGGCTTTTCGGTATTGATGCGGTCTTGAAGGCTGATGAGGGAAATGTAGAAGAAGCCATAAATCAATGCTTATCAATGAGAAAATTCCTGAAGCTGCATCTGCAGGAACCGTTTATAATCAATTATCTTGTGAGCATGGGCTGTATGAAATTAACGGCCGTTTGTTTAAATTACATGGTATCTGACAGGACAATAAAAACAGATACTTTGGAAAAAATAATTCAGGAATGGGATGTTTCTCCATGGAACAAAAACCTCGAATGGAAGCTTGAAACAGAAAGAGCTTCAGTCATAGGGAATTCTCTTTTATATCTAAGAGGCGAAATTGATTTGGACTGGATGGAAGGAAATGAAGTTTATTATTGGCTTTTCCGGCCAGTCTTCAAAAAGGAGATCACTCGAATCCCTAGAATCTATGACCGCTTGATTGAAAAAGCGAAAATGTCCTATTATCAATCCCGGGATTCTAAAGGACCGGAAAAGTTCATGAATGAAACACTCTGGTATTATAAGTCTATTAAAATGATGGTTCCCAACATAGAGGCTTTATTGCTTAAGCGGGCTTCATTGAATGCTATCTTTGATACAGCACAAATCGGAATGGCCTGTAAGATATATAAAAATGAATTCGGTTATTATCCGGATAAATTAAGTGAGCTTTCTCCGGAAATATTAAAAAATATTCCGGTTGATCCCTTCACCGGCAAATCTTACGTTTACAGAAAAGAGGACTCGGGCTTTATCGTATATAGCGTTGGCTCCAATCAGAAGGATGATGGAGGAAAAGGAACCTGGCTGATTACACGAATGGTAGCGGAAAAGGATGATGATTGGGCTTGGGAAACAAAAAAATAATATATAATCTCTGTAAATGCAAAGCTTCTCGGCACTGTTTTGCCCATCCAGAGGAGTTTATCCCCTGACCTATATTTCCTCATAATACTTAGAATTCTGTTCTGAGGGCAAAAATGAATTTTAAGACAGATAATTCTGTATATTTTCAGACTAATTGCTTTAGAACAAACAAGTTGACGCGCCCAGACCACGAACAAGAGATTCAGGAAGAAATCAAAAACAATTATGAGATCACATTCCTCAAGGATGAAGGTCTTTATGAATTAACTCCCGAATTGTCTTCAAATCGGTCCTATGAAAATATCGTTTTTAGAGTAGATTCGATGGATCGAATCAAATGGATGAAAGTGCTGTATCAAAATAATGACTGGACCGAAACGGAATTTTCCAATTGGAAAGAATTCGACAAGGTATCTGACTATTTTTTTAAATATTTAAAAGAATCAACTCCCCGACTCTAAAGGCACTAAATTTCCACCAAACCTGAGAAAGTGCAATCATTTCTATCGTTATATGTTTCAGATTCGGATAGCAGTTCCTCAGATTCAAAGTATTGTTATCTTTTTTGACATTCTATCCTTTTTATAGTTTTTTTGACTTGTCTGTCATTTTTTTGTATGATAAATGACGACGTTAGATAGGGGTGGAAATCTGATGAAATAGAGGGAAAGTCTGAACCAAAAAAAACCAAATTCCTTCTATGAAAAGATAAAATCGTGAATGTCACAGTTTATACTGATTCTAGAGAGGATACAATGTTGACTATACGGCCGCCCCGTTCCAGCGAAGAATACCTGAAATCATGCAAACTTGTAGAAACTGTCTATTGTGATCAAGGTTATTGTGAGTATTTGGAAAGCACGCAATTCAATCATGCTGTTCTTATAGCGGAAAACAAAGGTAAAATCGTAGGTTCAATAGGGATTCAGTCTGCTTTAAAACAAAAATTGTTGGTTGAACGTTATTTTGGCTTCAACAGCGAAGATATTTACCCTGAATGTAAACGTGCAGAGGTTGCGGAAATTTGCAAATTAGCAAGTGTCCATAAGAACAATTTATTAGTTGTCAAAGCACTCATTATTGCTTTAGCAACAGTTGTAAAAAATGAAATCAAACTCGTTTATGGGTGTATAAAGCCTACATTGATTAGAGTTCTAAAAAAATATTTTCATATTCCGGTTTATCCGTTAAATATGAAAATGATAGAAGAAAATATCGAAGAAATTTATGCAGGATATTTTTTCAGGCATCCACGCCCCCAGACCGTGGCTTTTTTGACTCGGGATGTGGGTAATTTACCCCACTTCGAAAAAGAATTGTCCGGAAAGTTCCGACTCGACCTGGAAGGCTTCGAGTTTACTGATGTCAATATCCCGAAACATTTTGAAAAGTAAGTATAAATGTATCATATATACAATACAGCCCGAAACCTCAAAAATACTCCACAAAAACGATATCGGATGCGAACTCGTCGACCAATAGTCATCAACAATAGTTTATGTCACGGAATATGTAATTACAATTGTCAGTTATGCAGCGTGAACAAGCCTACGTATAATGGCCAAAAAGCATTTCAACCGTTATCCATTACCAAAAGAATAATAGAACTGACACAATCGGCTGCTTCAAATGGAATATCCATTGGCGGAATTCATCAGTCAGGGGCGGGTGAACCGACGTTACATCCACAATTTCGTGACTGTATGGAATTGTTTGGAAATATGGTTAGGCGGTGGCCGGTACAGAAACCGGTTCCGGAAATAGCTGTTGTGACCAACGGGTCTAATCTGATCGATGATGATGTAATAGCCGGGTTGGTAGAAAATCCTGTCACGGTTTATATATCTTTTCCCACAGCTGTTCCTGAAGCATACGGAAGGTTAATGCTGAATGATCAATCAAGGGGCAAAGAGATGATGGCCCAGGTGACAACAGGTATTTCTGAATTGATGCGAAAAAAATCACCAAATAAACTCTATTTTAATATTTCTCCTCCGGATCGTGATATTATTCGTCGTGATTTTGAAAGAACAATAGACCTGCTCACAAAGTTAGCAAAATTCGCTGGGCTTGATTTCATTCAATTGGTAATGTTTACCGCAACCTCAAACCGTGGTGGACGTATTAAAAACAAAATTCGGGGCGTTGACAGCTATAAAGATTTCATTTCCAGATTCAGCGGTGAAATAGTTAATGATGTCAAAGTATTTATGACAACGGAACTTGAGCGATTTTTTCCCAGGTTTAGCCATCTGGTTGATTTTATCCGCAGCTTTGATTACCCTTGTTTATGGAACGGAAACTTGTTAATCGCCGCAGATGGCCGTTCTATTTGCAGCAACGACCAGGTCGGAAAGTATTCTTTTGGTCATGTGATGGAAACCGATATCGAAGGATTGATGAGTCTGAAAGAACGCCATTCTCAAAGCAAATTATGCGCCGCTTGTGATGCGTCACCCCAAAAATTGTATGGTTCCCCGGCTGCTATTTTGTTTAATTTTGCTTCAAGGATACGAATACAACTAGCCCGCTTGGGTTCAATGCAGGGAAAAAATGATATTCAGAGTACATAAGGTCTTTTTGCCGCCCTGGCCACTTTAATCCAAAATGATTTATCCATAATCGATGTCTGGCTTCTGAAAGAGGCGGATTTATATTATACTTTCTAATAGCAGGAATGGGACTAGATAGATTTAGTTTAATGAACCAATGCGTTTATAAAAAATCTTCCAGCCTTTTCAGAATCTTCAATACCGTCCCATCCCTCAAAACAGAAAGCAGATGCCCATCATTAAACCGGTCGCTGCGGATATAAATGGTGATGAGTTTCACAATAGTTTCAAGGCCGGCATTTTGAATAAATTCATCCGATCTCAAGTCGCCTCTATGCGCATCTGCCCAAGCAGGCCAATCGAAAGGCTGCATCAGATTCGCCTCGCGGCAGGCTCGGATGAATTGAGATGCCGATGCAATTGGTGATGTATTTGGGCCGTATCTCAGGAAGCAGTTCCTCCGAGACATCGCGTCCCTGGGCTTCGAGCGCCTCGAAGTCCAGGTTAAGCACGGCGTCTGTTTCCAGCAGGAACGCCAGCCGGTCACGATCAGTTGCAAATAGCTCCATTCGGTTCTCAGGTCTCCTCGCGACAATCCGGTTTATGCCGTTAGGGCGCTTGTTCTGTCCGCGGATCGCAGCCCACGGGACGGGGCGGAGAACCCTGTCGCTGTGATATCTACCGGAGCCCGTCTGAAAGTGTCGGTGGGGGTGAATCGGCTTTTGTCTTGATTTTTCTGGACAGAGCCGGTATATTATTTAAAATTTTGGGGATGGAGTCCCCCGATAACCGCCCGGGCCGGGCTGATGACTCCTACCGCGCAGGAAATGCGGCGGTGGAAGTAAAACGGTGCCGGGTACCATCCGCTGCAAAGCGGATTTTTTTGTGCCTGTGCCATGGCCTGGATGGTTTTAAAGAAAGGAGGACTTCATTCATGATGCAGAAACTCGCATGGCTGGCTTTGGCTGGAGCGCTGGGAACACTCGCACGATACGGACTGGCGGGATTCATTCACAAGATTAACGGCGTGTCATTTCCCTGGGGGACCGTAGTTGTCAACCTCATGGGGTGTTTTTTGGCAGGCCTTTTCTGGTCGCTGTTTGAAAACCGATGGCCTGTCTCCGGTGAGACTCGAACGCTTATTTTGGTCGGTTTCATGGGGACCTTCACCACTTTTTCGGCATTGATTCTTGAGTCGGGTGAGCTGTTCCGTTCGGCTGAATGGCTCCGCTCCGCCGCAAATTTGACCATGCAGAATGGCCTCGGGTTTTTCGCCTTGTTTGTCGGGGCGGCACTCGGGCGTCTGGCTTGAAGGAGGTCATATCAATGAAACTTCCATCCGAAGCATATTTATTGCGAATCTTCATTAGCGAAGGCGATAAGTATAACGGCAGACCGCTTTGCGAAGTCGTCGTGGAAACAGCCCGGAAAAAGGGGTTGGCGGGTGCAACGGCTTTGAGGGGATATCTTGGTTTTGGGGCCAACAGCCGAATTCATACCTCAAAGGTGTTGCGGCTTTCGGAAGATCTCCCGGTCGTCATCGAAATTGTCGATGAAGAAGAGAAGGTCAATGCCTTTCTTCCCGAATTGGACAAAATGATAGGGGAAGGATTGATCACATTGGAAAAAGTCAAAGTCATAGCCTACCGGCACAATTCCAAGGCTTGATTGATGGTCCGAGAGATGCCAAAGCATACCAACCATGCCCTGCGCTTTGTGCTTCTTCTGGGTTTTTTCAGCTTTTTCGCGCGGATATGACCTATGAAGCAGCGAGGAGCATCACCGGCCCAAGTCGCCCGCATAGCCATATCCGGAGAGCATCTCTATCAAATCGAATCCACTCCGGAAGAGACCTGCGTCATCCGCAAATACCGGATGAGGAATTTAAAATTAGGAAAAGGAACCTGGCTGACCAAACGAATCTCTCCCATATTTCCTCATAATACTTAGAATTCGATTCTGGGGGAAAAAATGAATTCTAAGACAGATAATTCCATGTATTTTCAGTCTTATTGCTTTATTACAAACAAGTTGACGCGGCCAGACGCCGACTCACCCGGCCTATGCTGACGTTAAATATGTTATGCATGGTGGAGGGAACGCCGCCTTCCGGCAAATCCGTCTCATACGCGCTGATACATCAAAAATTATTTGATTACAATGCTTTATTATGCCTCAAGGCCCCATTCTCGCGTCCCCTTGCCGGAAATCATTTTCGCCACATTTTCCCCAAACAGAGAACGGACGCGGGTTCGATTCCCGTTTGCACATCAAACGCGGTGATATCGCAACCCGAGTCTGAAAGCCTCTATTCATCTTCTTCATCTTTCTCTTCCAGCTGCT
>CAZDJZ010000032.1:0-21758 GCA_964505785.1 uncultured Eubacteriales bacterium | reverse complement strand
GGAAAAACGGGAATTTTAAATGTCGTTGAAGGGAATTTTATCTTGACGTTGATCAAGCACTGAAGGCCAGGATCAGAGACTTAGAGAGAATGCTGGGGAAAAAGACATTGGAAGCGGAGATCCTGAAGGAAGCGCTGGAGGTTGCGCGGGAAAAAAAACTGTTATTGCGGGCGCCCTTATCCGAAAAAGACGATTCCCTGTGAAAGCGGTCGTGGAAGCCTTGGATGTATCGCGGTCTTATCAGTATGAGAGAAGAAAGGGGTGCATGAGAGTGAATCATTATAAAAAGAAAGAGGATGAACGGTATCTGAAACTTATTCGCAAACTCTGTGATGAGCGGCCGACGTATGGCTACCGGCGCATTACCGCGGTCCTCAACCGGATGCTCCGGCAAAACGGAGAATCCGAAGTCAATCATAAACGTGTCTACCGGATCATGAAAATAAATAACCTGCTGCTTCAAAAACACACCGGCCGGCCGGTGAAGCTGCATACCGGCACGATTATCACGCCGCGGTCCAACACCCGATGGTGTTCGGATGTTTTTGAGATTGCTTGCTGGAATAAAGAGAGGGTCCGGGTGGCTTTCAGTATGGACTGCGCCGACCGGGAAGTGCTCAGCTTCATTGCCACCACCGGAGGAATCCATCAGGACATTATCAAGGATCTCATGACCGAAGCGATTGAATACCGCTTCGGAAAAGTGATAAAACTTCCTCATCCGGTCCAATGGCTGAGTGATAATGCACCGGCTTATATAGCGCAAGCGACCCGGAATTTTGCTCTTTCCGTTGGTATCGAAGTCTGTACTACTCCCTACTACTCTCCGGAATCCAACGGTATGGCCGAAGCATTCGTCAAAACGTTCAAAGGAGACTATGTGCGCATGCATGAATTACCCGATGCCGTGACAGTCATGAAGCAGCTGCCGCATTGGTTTGAGGATTATAATGAATATCATCCTCATAAAGGCTTGCAAATGATGTCTCCAAGAGAGTATAAAAAACTTATCGAGAGGATTCATTAGTGTCCGTTTTTATGGGGGCAACTCCAGCTGGGGAAGATCATTCGTCCGGAAGTTCGATGAAGACTGGAACTTCCTATTAGGTTTCGGCAATGAGGGACAGGGCCCTGGAGAAATTGAATGGCCAATGCACTTGGGCAGGGATCCAGAGGGTAATATATACATCGTATCTTCCTTTAGAGGAAGAAAAGCTGTGAAATATTCACCGGACGGCGATTATCTCGATAACATTAAACTTCCCGGAAATTGCCGGAATATGATCGTTCTCCATTCCGGAGATTATGTTCTCGATATCACTGACCCTGGGGCAGAAGCTAGTCCGGATATTATGGCACTTGTCTCTTCCGATGGAGGAATCAAAAAAAGATTTTGTTCAGCAAAAGATTTTGAAGATTCATTCCTCACCAAGAGTGTGAATCAGGTGTATTTCACTCATGATGATGCGGATAATATTTATGTTGCGTTTAGGAATCAAAATAGAATAGATAAATATTCTTCGGAGGGACATTTGATTTGGCGGGCAAAACAAAATATCGATTACCCGATAATCAACAAAATGACTCTTCAAGAAGGCGAGATGTGGCCTGACCTCACTTATATCCATACAGATATTGCGGTGGACTCGAAGCAAAGACTTTGGGTGACAACCTTAAAAATCTTCCGGAGAAAAAAGGCTCACAATCGCAGATCCTCGAAAATCCGGACAATCTTGAATTTCGAATTTTCAATGAGGACGGCATATGGCTGGGACGAATACCCGTGCCTGTTTCTCATTATAAGAAAAGAATCTACGGTGATCATTTGTATCTGATGGATCCTTATTCCAAAGCCTGTGTTTATGAATACGAGATAGTTGAAAAAGAACACAAGGATTTTATGAACTGAATTTAGACTTTCTGGGGAAAATATAATCATCCTCGGACACCGCTTCCAGCCGGATGACGGATGCGGGATTATTTTGAGAAAATTCAAGACATCGAAATTCAAAAGCTTAAAGGCAATAGTGCAGAATTTCAATATCAGCAGCATATATCTTATGCCGGATTTAACCGCATTTATATTGGGAAAAGGGCTGGTCAATATGAAATCAGCATATACGGCATGGAAGGTGAATTGCAAAGAATCATAAAAAAAGGCTATTCGGCGATTCCCGTAAGCAAAACCTACAAAAACAGCAAAAAGGAGCAAAGGGAATAAAGGACGAAGTGACCCGAAGAGTAAAAAGCGGCGGCTGAAATTTTGTATTGGCAAAAGCCCAAGTATCCGCTATTCTTAAAAACATGTCATCCCAAGGCACTGCAGCGGCCGTGGAGATGTTAGAGTGCCTCGCTGGAGGAAGCGGGTTTCTTATGGCGATGCAGCACAAGATCCTTACGGGCGGCTTCGCCGCCCTCAGGATGACATGTTAAGTCCTTTGAAAGGAGAGATAAGGCATGCCGAAAGGGAATCATAAAAACACATTCATCTGTCTCATGATGCTTTTATTCTTATTAGCATTCTCTCTGCGCACCAGTGCTCAAGACGTTCCAATCAGTTTTAATGAATATCATGGCTACACCGGAACGGTCGATTATTTAGAGAGAGTGTCCCAAGCTTATCCCGATATAACCGGGCTTATGGAAATCGGGAAAAGCAGCATGGGGCGGCCCATCCTGGTTTTGGTCATTTCCAATATGGATAACGGCGTCACCCTTGACCGGTTCGTCCAACTGAGAAATATGCGCAAAGAAGGGGTTGAAAATGTCCCGCCCATGAAATCCTTCCAGGGAAAACCGGGGCATTGGATATGCGGCAGCACGCATGGAAACGAATTCACGGGAACCGAGGTCTGTCTTTACATCATCGACAAGCTGGTGACGGGATACCGCTCGGATTCCGGAATCAAAACACTCATCGATCAGAATACTTTTTATATCTGCCCCATGGTGAATCCCGACGGCGTGTACAACAGTGTGGAAAAAGGCAAATCACAGCGATACAACAGCCAAAAAAAGGATGATGATCAAGACAGGAAAATCAATGAAGACGGGCCTGACGACTTGAACAAGGATGGATTCATCACCTCGTTCCGGTACAAAGACCCCAACGGACAGTATGTCATGGATGACGCAGATCCCCGGCTGATGATCAGGCTGGACAAGGATGAAAAGACGGATAAACAGCGCTACTCCGTGGAAAGAGAAGACAGGGACAATGACGGGGACGGCAAAAGAGGAGAGGACCCGGAAGACGGCCTGGATATCAACAGAAATTTCCCGGAAGGATGGTTTAAGAAAGACGGAATGGCCGGAGGTTCCGGGCCTTATCCCACCTCTTCCCCCGAAGCCCATGCCGTTGCTGAATTCTTCACCAATCACAGAAACATCATCATGGCTCAGTTTTTTCACACGTCCGGAGGCTTCACCTACAGGCCCATGGGAACCGCTCCCCACACCAAGCTTCATCCCAAAGATGTGGCGGTGCTCGACATGATCATGGGAAAAAAATACCTCGAGATCATCGGTGAAAAGATCCCGTAGGCCTGGGAAAAACCCGAGCTTTTAGACCAATTCAAATCAGAGCTGAAAGAAACATCCAATAACAAGTATGCCGCGCTCAGGGGTTATGTCCTCCCCAGGGGATGGCGGGTCAGCTACGATGAAGAGCGGGACCGGCGCTACAGCTATGGAATGGCCACCGACTGGGCTTATTACCAGTACGGAATCTATTCCATCACCACGGAATTATGGAATTTCCAGAAAGATATCCCGGATTTTCCCGAAGCGGAAGAGAACGACAGCCGGACCCATCTGATGCGGGCCCTGCTCAAATACCAGGATGAAAAATATAACGGGACATTTTTTATTCCCTGGGAAAAATACACACATCCTGAGCTGGGAGAAGGAGAAATCGGGGGATGGATTCCCATCTACAGAAACAATGCTTGGCCGGGAAAGCCCCTTATGGACGTATGCGAAAAGCACTGGCAATTCGAACGTTTCAGAGCTTCGCTCATGCCCCAAATCGAAATCTCGGATGTCAAGGCCGAAGTTCTGTCCAGCACCGGCAAAGCCCATGAGGCCCGCGTCTCTAAAGAAGGCGAGCACGTCGTGGTGCGGAAAGGCCGGGCAAAAGGAAATTACAGGGTTATTGAAGTCTCCGTCACCGTGGAAAACAAAGGCAAGCTTGCCACCCATTTAGCCCGGAGCGCTGAGCTTTCGGGAAACCGGGAAGATGTGGTCTGGCTGATCGGAGACAGGGATAAGGTGACCTTTATCCAGGGAACTCCCTATCAAAAATTGGGTGTGCTCGAAGGGGTCATGGACATTCCCGGATACAAAATCAAAGGGCCGTCTCCTCGGACCTCTCAGCAAAGCGGCTGGAGCCGGTATTACCGGAGTCAATACTATCCCAGGGACTGGAGGCCGGATAGAGATGCCCTGCCTGAAAAACCCTTGCCCGCAAGCCCCCGGAGAATCATAAAATGGGTGATCGGGGTGGAGGGGAACACCCCTTTGAAAATTGTGGCCGCATCCCAAAAGGGCGGAACCAAAGTCGTGGACGTCCCGGTCAAATAACAGGAGGATAACATGATATTAATTCAATCCCTATCGATAAAAAAAGCCGTTCTTTGTTTTCTGGCCCTGGTTTTGATCACAGCCGGACCGGGATATGTCTATCCTCAAGAAAAACTGCAGAAAAGCCCGGGAGGCTATCACGGTGAGATGGACTTTCCCATAAGCTGGAAAAGCTATTATTCTTATGCCGAGTGGACCCGGATCATGCACGATATCCAAAAGCAGTACCCTCACCTGTCCGAGGTCCGGAGCATCGGAAAAACCCGGATGGGACGGGACCAGTATCTCATCACCATCACCGCCGAATCCACCGGGAAACCGGAACAAAAACCGGCCATGTGGGTGGACGGCGCGGTTCACGGGAATGAGGTGAACGGAATAACCTGTTCTCTGTATTTAATGTGGTATCTTCTCACCCGCTATGACTATGACTCTTATGTGCATGACCTGGTGAATGACTGCACTTTCTATATCCTCCCCGGCCTCAATGTGGACGCCAATGTGTCCTATGTTGAATACCCCAATACCGCCCACAATCCGAGAGAGCCTTTCCGGCCCGAGGATAATGACGGAGACGGCCTGTATGATGAAGACCGGACCGAAGATGTGGACGGCGATGGTGAAATATCCGACATGTATATTGAAGATCCGGATGGGGAATACAAGCTTTCTTCAGATAAAAGGCGCTTTGTGAGGATCGAGGACCCGGATGCGGATGTCAAGCGCTTTCATCGAATCGGCACCGAAGGCTTTGATAATGACGGAGACGGGTACTTCAACGAAGATGATATCGGAGGTCCGGACCCCAACCGGAACTATCCTTCAGGCTGGAATCTCAGAGCAGGAAATCCCTATCCCATGTCCGAACCCTGCACGCGAAACGCCTATGAATTCATGCTGGCGCACCCTAATATATTTGCCGGCTTTCATTATCACAATATCGGCCGGCTCATCATGTTCGTCACTCCGCCGAGGAAGGAAAGCCCGCAGGACCAAAGCGCTGAGCAGTACCTAAGAGAAAAACAAAGATATGACCAGTATTTAGAGCAGAAAAAAGAACAGAACAAATACGCGCAGGTGTTTGATATCGAGGTCCGGGAGGGCTATGAAGACGATATGGACACGCAGGCGAAAATCGTTCAGATGGGGGCCCGGATCCTCAAAAACTACCGGCCGGTTCCCACGGGAGGCATGGGACAGGCTCAGGCATCCACCTATGATATGCTGGGAGCTTACGGCTATTTGATAGAGCTTTGGGGGCCTCCTGTGTTTGCTGCCGATGAAAACGACGACGGCCGGGTCTCAGATGAGGAATACCTGAAATGGATCGATATAGAACTCAGCGGGGAAGGATGGGTGGAGCCCCGCCAATATGACCATCCCGACCTGGGTCTTGTCTGGATCGGAGGCACCAGGAAAAAGCATGCCTACCGCACCCCTCCAGCCCGGTACATTGAGATGGAAGCCATGAAAAACGCCCAGTTTGTGATGTACTGCGCCAGCCAGTTCCCCAAAGTCGAAATCGGGAAAACAGAAGTTGAGCCGGCAAGCCATGACCTTTACTGGGTGAAGGTTGAGGTCAAAAACGACCGCCTCTACCCCACTTCATCAGACCGGTCGGTCAAACTAGGGAAAGCACCGAAAGATAAGCTTCACGTGAGCACGTCAAACAATATCTCCGTGGTTCGAATCCTTGACGACAAATACAAGCTCAGCTCCGTCAACAATCAAAACGAATGTATCCCGGTGGCGTCCGATAAAGCTGAATTCAGGCTGCGTGGCCGGGACTCTCAGAAATTTTGTGTGCTGCTTAAAACCGACGGAGGGAAAGGCTGGGTCGATTTTTCCGTCTGGTCAAAGAACGGAGGCACGGATAAGAAAAGAATCGAGTTCAAAACACGGTGAGATATGGGGAAATGATAGGAAACAAAAGCACTTCCGGAAAATGTATCACAAACAAACACAACTCTTCCCCCATCCGATGACTCCATATTGTTTCCTACGCTTGGTTATTACATTCATAGCGGGTTCCTAGGCGGCGATGCCTCCCTGGACCACAATTAATCTGTAACCAGTGGTTTCATCCCCCGTAATTCCATTCGGTATCGGCGGAGGCAAAAAACTTCACCCGTTTCATTTTCTCGTATGGTGTAAAAATAATCACCCTCTAAGGAAGCAAAAATACAATAGTATTTATGTTCTTTTTTTCTTAAGTCTATTTAAGAATTTTAAATCTTCTTTATCTTTTGCCCTTCCGGCGGCACGCTTCATTTTTATCATATCTTCAATCGATGGGAAAAACACCTCGGTGTTCCCGAATTTTGATTTGATCTTGTTTTTCCAGATTTCTTTAAAGTCAACCCCTTTCACAAATGGATGGAAATCTGCTTCGACTGAATACTGTCGAATTAAAATTTTGCTTTCTATGAAATCCGTTGGGGTTAAATCAATAAGGTTATAGCCGAACTGTTCAAGCGCATTCATGGTCTTTTTAGCATTTTTGAGATTGGGCTCTATGAAGATATCTATATCTAACGTTGCTCTTGCATAACCATATGCAGGAAAAGCGGAAGCGCCGATGACGATAAAATTGACCTTATTTTCTTTTAATAACCGCAGAAGTCCTTCGGTGTCCATTTTTCTCCAAATTAGTTTTTAATTCACGGCTTTTCTCAATCATCAATGCGAACCGTTCTTTGGTACTCAGTGTGGACAAATAGTCAAGTTCGAATTCGATCTCTTCTTTTTCATTATCGCTGTCAAGGACAAGAATACCTTTCTTTTTAAGCCGGTTTTTTTTCTCTTTCTGCATGTCCATATTTTATCAAATCTTTTTAACTATCGCCATGAAAAGGAAGGACGCCTGCTGCCGCTGGTCAAAAAAGCGAAGTATCTGTCCACAGAATTTATTTCATGGAGAAATCGATCTTCCGCCGGGACGATACTCGGGAAACTGGATCTTGGGCGGTGAATATCAAACGATAATCACCGTAATTGAGTTCAGGCAGACAAATTTCTCCCAGGATAAGGGCTTTTTTCTCCTCATTCCTGCCGGAAATGATATGAAAATCAATCGGAATAGTATTGCCGCTTGAACAGTCTATTAAATCAGCGGATATCATGATATCCGGCTGGCTTGTATCCGGCTTTGTGACCGGCAGCACAGCCAGGAGAGCAGCTGAATTCTCCGTCAGCCTATCAACCAATAAAGAAACATTATTACCGATATAATAGTAGATATCTTTCAGCGAAAGACGGCTTGCCTTTTTATCCTTTTCACCGGTGAGTTTAAAATAAATTGATTTTTTCCGCACTTTCGGCAAAATCGCCTTTGTTCTCAAAATAGCTTCCACCCGTATATTCAGAAAGGCGTCTTAAGGAATCGGCCTCGGGGCACGTCGGAGCTGCGCTCTCTCCGCGCGTTCTAAGGCATCACATTATCTCTTCCCTTGGCTAGCCTTGAACTATGCCTTAGACTCCATGTCAGGATGAAATGGGGATTTTTTTCATCGTTCTGGGTGTGTTATTTTCTTTGTAATTCATAAAAAATTGCGATGTGATTCAATTTCTTTTCTATCAGCGATTAACATGATGGTATATAAAGGCACAACCAAAGCATATTCATATGAGATTGTTGAGAGAACTTATGGTTATACAAGGCTCATGACTATCTTCGAAAACTGCCGCAGACGATCCAAGTGATTGTGAATAATGTCGTTATGAATCAATTCTGGATTTAAACTCATGAAGCAAAGGCCTCCTTCGCGGCCATATGAAGCAGCGGTTTCATATCCAAATAACGGCGGATAACATTTTCCATAAAATCAGACGTCAGATCGTCATCCTTGTTCACAATAAGCTTCCCCTGAATGACATGGAACAAAAATGGAATGGGGGCTTCGTTTATAATCCGCACATCGACAGGGTAAGAAATGGAGCTCGAGAGGTGCTGGGATAAATCCAGAGCATAATAGACGGCTTCCTTGAGTCCTATCTCTTTAATAAATATTCCAACATCGATATCCCGAAACGGCATATTGCCGGCCCCATCCTCAAAAGAGCCGAAAATAAATGCGAATAACACCTCATCCTGCTCAGAGATTCTTTGTGTTAATTCTTCGCGAATCCTTTCTTTTTCCTTTTGTGATATGCAGAAGCTTTGGAATTCCATATCAGACCATCACCCGGCTAAAAAATCGTCAACCTGACGGATGTATTCTTTATATTCCGCTATAGCGGTTGGCAGAATCGCATGAACCTTTTTATCATCCACATCCATATATTCATGGACAATAATATTCCTCATGCCGCCGGAACCCTTTAATCTGTCCGCCAGTTCAAAATCAATCATTCCTAATTCGGCCGCTTTTGTGAAAGAAGACCGGTAATCTTCAGGGGGCCGCTCTCCCGATTCGATTATGACATGACTATTGATGTCGGCAGCGCATTCGACAACCAGCTGTATGAGGCGTTCAGCTGCAGTCTTTTTATAAAAATCAGATGCGTATTCTGAAAATGACAGGTCTGCGATCGGCTTCAGCTTCATCAGATACATGCTGAGCCGGGACAGCTTTCGTCTTATTAAATCCGCATCAATCATGACTATATTTTATCGACGGTCTTTTTTATATACATTTCTTCCATTTGCCGAAATTTTTTGGTATCCCGGTACCGGGCTGCGGCCTGAAGCTGAAATTGCTGGAACAGGCCTTTTCTTTTTTCATACAAAGGCTTCCCATGGATTGCCACCTGAAAGGAAATAAGAGGCTCCGCTCCATTCAGGAAGACCGGGTCAAATTTATCCCCGAATAAATCACTGAAATCATTCAAAAGATTCATGCGGGTTTCAGCATCATATTTTTGACCGGCCAGAATACCGATATCTATGTCGCTTTGTTTCCCAGCCCGGCCGGATGCATAAGACCCGTGCAGCACAACCAGAAAAATGCCGTATTTCCGGCAGAGAGCGGCAAGATTTTTCTTATCAATGTTTAAGCTGTTCATTGGGGGCCACATATGATGCGGATATTATAAACCACAACTTTGGTTAAATCCAATGTTTCCGTATTTTCATACTTGTAAATCTTATTACAATATATTATCATTTATGCAGGAGTATGAAATGATAAGAAAATCGTTTGCTTTGGATGAAGAAACAAATCGCGAACTTGAAGTCTTTGCACGAAAGGAACACAGAGATTTTTCCAGTGCGCTGCGATATCTGCTCAGGATAGGACTGCTCGCGGTTCAGAATCAGGAACTTACCGTACAGGAAATAAAAGGCATAATGGAAGCAAAAGTCGATTATGAACTGGGAAATATTGAGAAGCTGGACCCGGCAAAATTTTGATGGATTTATACGAGACAACCAAGTTTGCACGACAGAGAAAGAAAATCAAACAAAATGAGGAAAAGACGGCTTTGAAACAAGCCGTCCTTCACATACTCGAGCACCCCTCTTCGGGCAAGAAACTAAAAGGTGAATTCTCTGTTCTGCGTTCCTTTGCCTATACGGTTAAAGGACAATCCAAAAGACTTATCTACAAACTGGAAACAGAACGGATTATTTTGTTCTCTTTTGGACCGCGGGAAGGGATTTATAAATAACAGGCGGAGTTGATATTTCAGGGCAAACATGACATAAATAATATATGTTTTTACAGCTTGTCATTTTATTTACCCTGATTCCCCTGATCGAGCTTTATATACTGATTGAAGTCGGGGGGATGATTGGGGCATTAAACACCATCCTTATTATCGCCGCCACCGGAATTTTAGGCGCTTCCCTGGCAAAAAGCCAGGGATTGCAGGTGATGCGGAAGATCAATCTCTCTGCGGAACAGGGCCGCTTTCCGGCGGAAGAGCTCATCGACGGGCTTTTTATTCTCCTGGGCGGATTTACACTTCTAACTCCGGGATTTATCACCGATCTTCTCGGGCTGAGCATGCTGTTCCCTCCCACCCGGACACTGTATAAGCGGCTGGCCAGACGGATGATTGAGAATAAGATGGAGACAGGACAATGGACAATCGTACACAACCGGACACACTACGATGACCGATGATAAACTGCAGCGGCAATTAGGGCTGTTTCCGACCACCAATATCGTGGTCGCGAACATGATCGGCGCCGGCATTTTCACCACTTCCGGGCTGCTGATGGGCGGGCTGAACAATCCCATCATTATGCTGGTGCTGTGGCTGGCCGGAGGGCTTATCGCCTTCTGCGGGGCTTTGAGCTACGGCATTCTGGGAGCGAAAATTCCTGAAGCCGGCGGCGAATACGTTTTTCTCACCAAGCTTTTCCGCCCCAAATACGGATTTCTAAGCGGCTGGGTATCCTTTTTCGGCGGTTTCTCCGCCCCGATTGCAGCTTCGGCCATCGGGTTTACCGAATACCTGGTGCGGGCGTTTCCCTTTCTTCTGCCCGCCTCCCCCTCCTGGCAGGCTTCGCTTATAAAAAAACTCATCGCCATCGCGGTGATACTTGTTTTCACCTTTATCCATTCCCGCGGACTTAAATTCGGGGCCGGCATGCAGAATGTACTGACCCTGCTCAAAGTCTTTTTGATTCTGGGCCTGGTGGGCGCGGGCTTTGCCTTCGGCCGCGGGGACACTGCAAATTTTTTCCAAGGCAGCGGATTTGAATTCAATTTCCAGGGCTGGAAAACCATCGGTTTGTCGCTGATGTGGATCATGTTCTCCTACAGCGGCTGGAACGCCGCCGCCTATATCGGCTCCGAGATCAAAAAGCCGGAACGGAATCTCCCCCGCTCGCTGCTGCTGGGGACAGGAATTGTGGTCCTGCTTTACCTGCTGCTGAATGTTTTTTATGTGTATGCGGTGCCGCCGGAAAATATGGACGGTGTGATCTCCATCGCCGGCCTGGCTGTGGGGAATTCCTTCGGAGCGGGATTTGAGAGTGTTTTGTCCGCGCTTATCGCCTTTGCGCTTTTTTCTTCTCTGAGTGCGTTTATCATCCTGGGGCCCCGCGTTTACTATGCCATGTCCAAGGATGGTTTATTCTTTCCCTTTGCGTCCAAAATCCATCAGCGCTTCCGGGTCCCCTCCCACTCGATCTGGCTGCAGGGCGGTATCGCAAGTGTGATGGTCGCTCTGGGCACCTTTGATCAGATCCTGACTTATATGGGCTTTTCTTTGGGGATTTTCCCGCTGCTGGCGGTTATCGGTGTTTTTAAAATGAAGCGCTCCGGAAACGGACCACAGCGGATGCCCGGCTATCCCTGGGCGCCGGGATTTTATCTCCTGGCCGGCAGCATTATTCTTGTATTGGGATTTTTTGAACGGCCGATGGAATCCTCCATCGCGATTTTGACCGTCCTGGCCGGAATTCCGGTATATATGTATTTCCGGAACAAATACCGCAAAGACCTGATCGTAAAATCTAAATCAAACCATCCAGATGTGTGAAAAGTTATTTTTTCTCATCGCATCTTTCGGCTTCCGTAGGATGATCGGTTCCGTCTCACCTGAACGAAGCAGCCTAAGATTCCCGTCGCTTCGCTCCGGGAATGACATGATTTTTTCGCTCACGAATGATATAGCGTTTTTTAATTTTTTCTATTTATATTATCGGCTATATATGCTATAAAAATTCTATGGGTTTCATTAATTTCCGGGGAAGGAAAAGATTATGTTTGTATGGGTCTTTCACCGCATAAGCGGAATACTGCTAATCGTCTTATTGACTATCAAGTTCCTGACGTCTTTCTTTTTAATGACCAAAGGGCAAAAACCGGACTGGGCTCTGGTACTGCACACAAACCCGCTCACCGACGTGCTGCTCATCATCACCGGAGTCTACCATGCCTTTTACGGACTGCGCACTATTCTCATGGACTTGGGTATGAAGAAGGAAAAAGTGCTGTTCCGGCTGTTCACGGTTTTGGGGACAGCAGTCAGCGTGGGTTTAATCATTCTTTATTTCACCCGGGATTATTGACGTGATCAAACATGATATTTTGATAATAGGCGGAGGCCTGGCCGGGCTGTCAGCCGCCCTGCATGCGGACCCGGAACTCAAAACCGCTGTCATATCCAAAGTGCATCCTCTCCGCTCTCATTCCGTTGCCGCCCAGGGCGGAATCAACGCAGCCCTGGCAAACCATCCGGAGGGTGCGGACGATACCGTAGAAAGACATGCCTTCGACACCATTAAAGGCAGCGATTATCTGGCGGACCAAGATGCCGCCGAGCTTATGTGCCGGGAAGCGGTGCCGGCCATGTATGAATTGGAACATTACGGCGTTCCCTTCAGCCGGTTTCCTTCCTGCACCATCGCCCAGCGGCCTTTCGGCGGGGCCGGTTTCCCCCGGACCTGTTTCGCGGCCGACCGTACCGGGATGGTCCTGCTGCATACTATTTACGAGCAGTGTCTCCGTAAAAATGTGAAATTTTATGAAGAATGGCTGGTGACCAACCTGGTGGTCAGAGATGGGAAATGTTTGGGAATCGTCGCCTACGAACTGTCCAGCGGACGGATTCTGCCCTTGATGGCCAAGGCCGTGATCTTTGCGACCGGAGGCTACGGGCGGGTGTATCTGCGCTCCACCAATGCTTTTATCAATTTAGGCAGCGGCATCGGCATGGCCTATAAATCCGGCATACCGCTTAAAGACATGGAATTTGTGCAGTTCCATCCGACCTCCCTTTACGGAAAAAACATCCTGATCACAGAAGGCGCCCGCGGCGAGGGCGGTTATTTATACAATAATGAAGGCAAGCGGTTCATGGAGGATTACGCTCCTTCCGCTATGGAACTGGCCCCGCGGGATATTGTGGCGCGGGCCATTCAGACCGAAGTGGATAAAGGCAGAGGATTCGAAAACCAGTATGTGCATTTGGATTTGCGCCATCTGGGACGGGAAAAAATCCTCAAGCGTCTGCCCGGCATTCGGGACATCTGCATCCATTTCGGCGGACTGGATCCGATCGACACGCCGATTCCGATTCAGCCGGCCCAGCACTATTCCATGGGCGGCATTGATGTGGACAATGACGGCGCCTCACCCGTGGAAGGCTTTTATGCCGCCGGCGAATGCGCGTGTGTCAGTGTGCACGGCGCCAACCGGCTGGGCGGAAACTCCCTGCTGGATGCGGTGATATTCGGCAAACTCGCCGGCCGGTCTGCGTCTGATTACGCTGCCGGGGCACCGGACAGGAGCGCTCATGATAAGACTGTTCTTGAAGAAGCTCTCAAGCTCCAGAAAGTGGTGGCCAAACTTGTGGAATCCTCATCCGGAGAAAATATTTATCTGCTGCTCCATGAACTGAAACACCTGATGAGCGATAATGTGGGTGTTTTCCGGGATGAAAAAAGACTGGCCAAAGCCCTGCATCAAGTTGCCGAACTGAGGGACCGGTACAAAAAAGCCTTCATTTATGGGACCTGCCTGCGCTACTGCCAGGAACTGGTGACCTATTCCGAGTTCGATTCCATGCTGGATATCGCGGAAGTCATCATCCTGGGTGCTTTGAAACGGCAGGAAACCCGGGGCTCGCATTTCCGGACGGATTTTCCGGAAAGGCGGGACGAGGAATGGCTGAAGCATACCCTGGCCGAGTGGACCCCGGACGGCCCTAAAATCAGCTACCGCAGCGTCCGAATCGGCAAATATCAACCTACGGAACGGAAATACTGACATGGAACATACATTTAAAATTTTGCGTTTCGATCCTTTGAAAGATAAAACCCCCTACTTCCAGGATTTTATCCATACGCCGAAGCCCAAAGATTCCGTACTGGAAGCGCTAAAGGACATACGGGATCATCAGGACCCTTCGCTGTCCTTCCGTTACAGCTGCCGGGAAGCGGTATGCGGTTCCTGTGCTATGGTGATTAACGGCGATATCGCCCTTTCCTGCCGGACCACAGTCGAATCTCTGGAATCCCCCACCATCGTCATCGAACCGCTTCCTAATTTAAAACAGGAAAAAGATCTGATGGTGGACATGGCCCCGTTTTTTGAAGCCCTGCGCTTTGTTGAGCCTTATCTGCAGGCCGCACCCTCCAAGCCGGAAGACGGATTTCGGATCGAAGATAAAGACATGGATAAAATCTACCAATATATTAACTGCATTATGTGCGGTTCCTGTTACGCCGCCTGCCCGGTGGCCAGCAGGGATGAAGAATACCTGGGACCGGCGGCTTTAGCCAAATTATACCGTTTTCTTCAGGACCCCCGGGATGAGCGCGCATTTTCAGAGTGGAAAAAAGTGGATTCCCAGGATGGAATCTGGGGATGTGATACTGTCTTCCGCTGCAATGAAGTCTGCCCCAAAGACGTACGGCCCGCCGATGGAATTTTAGGGCTGAGGCGGAAGATGGCGATGGAAAAAACCAAACGCATTTTTAAGAAGGATAAATGAAAGAACAATCTCTATTCAATCGACGGCGCTTCCTTAACAGCATGCTGGGCGGCTGGGTGGCCGCTTTAGCCGGGACTCTGTTCGCTCCGGTTATCCGGTTTGTTTTTCCTCCCCAGCAGGAACCGGATGAAATTATTTTGGATCCGGCGGAATATTTGGATATTCCGGTCAATTCGGTGAAGTCCTTTCCATGGGGAGGGAAACCCGGATTGTTAAAAAAGAATGAGGACGGCTCGTTGACCGCCTTTGTGGCGGTATGCACCCACCTGGACTGCAATGTCAGTTATATTCCTGAAGAAAAAAAATTCTTTTGCGCCTGTCATGACGGGTGGTTCAATGAGAACGGTGTTAATATCGCCGGCCCGCCGCCGTCTCCGCTCAAGACGCTGGACGTGGAAATCACGGAAGAGCAGCTTTTTATTCGAAAACAGGGACTGAATTCCGATGCGTAAATGTGCTGATTGGTTTGAAAAACGGCTGGGCATTTCCACGATTTCAAAATTTCTCACCCACAAAGAGATCCCGCAGCACAAGCATACAATCTGGTATTATACCGGCAGCGCTATTCTTTTATTTTTAGGGATTCAGATAGTAACCGGGATTCTGCTGGCCTTTTTCTACCGGCCCACTCTGGAGCAGGCTCATGAGAGCGTGGTCCGCATAGTCACGGAAATTCCGCTGGGCTGGATCATCCGTTCCATCCACGGCTGGTCGGCGACTTTTATGATCGCCGTGGTCTGGGTCCATCTTTTAAGCATTTGGCTGACAAAGTCCTACCGCAAGCCGCGCGAGATAACCTGGATGAGCGGAGTCATGCTGCTGTTTATTTCCCTGGCTTTCGGTTTTACAGGGTATTTGCTGCCCTGGGATGAACTGTCACTGTCTGCGACCAAGGTGGGAACGGATATTCCCAATGCCATTCCGGTTGTGGGACAATGGGTCACTCAATTATTACGGGGAGGACCGGATATCACCGGGGATACGTTGACGCGGTTTTTTGCCTTCCACATTTCGGTGCTGCCGATATTTATTTTTCTTTTTTTGGGCCTTCATATTTATCTGATTCAGAAACACGGCGTGAGCAAACCCGTGGAGGCGGAAAAAGAAAATAAACAATTGCCGTCAATACCCTTCTGGCCTAATTTCGTGTACCGGGAAAGCATTGTGTGGGCTCTGCTCTTAGGCGGGCTTTTGACCATAGCCTTGTTTCTGCCCCACCACCTGGGAGAACCGGCGGATTTGATGGCGCCGGCCCCGGCCGGCATTCAGCCGGAATGGTATTTTTTATTTCTGTTTCAGCTGCTGAAACTCTTCCCGGGCCATATTTTGTTCATAAAAGGAGAAACCCTGGCTGTGCTTCTCATCGCAGCGGGAGCCGCAGCGTTTTTCTTTCTGCCGGTCATTGACAATAAGCCGGCTGAGATAAAAGGAAAAATCATCACGTATGCCGGATGGTTTTTTATACTATTTGCTGTCGTGTTGTCGGTTTGGAGTTTGCTATGACCAAATGGAAGATAATATTCGGATGGATCCTCATTATGATGCTGTTGGTGCCGGGGATTGTGTTCTCTCAGAACACCGGAAATGAAACCATGACGGCTCAGGCCCAGCATGAGGAGGAGGGTGAAAAAGTGATTCATCCCGGCCCGCAAAGTATCAAAGAGCAAACCGCCATATACGTTTTTTTGATTTGGACCTGGAGTATCATCATTGTATTGATCTATGTATTACGGAAAAAAATTATAGAGGCTGACCGGCTGCACAATCTCGCTTATTTCGACAGCCCCAAAGGAAAGCCATTCCGGAAACCATGAGTGAGGCCGAACGTAAAAAGCTGGACCAGCACATCACCTGGTCTCCGGACTACTGTAAGCATTGCTACACCTGTATCGACGCTTGCCCGGTGGATAATCTCAAGTTTGACAAAGATGAAATGGTGTCCATGAATAAATGCATCCAATGCCGGTTGTGCGAAAAGTATTGTCCTGATTTCGCCATTGAGGCAGAGCCGAAGAAAAAGAAAAGCAAGAAGGCCGGGAAGAAAAAAGAAAAATGAAAAGACTGGTCATGGGAAATGAAGCGGTGGCTCTGGGGGCGCTGGAGACAGGGATGTCCTTTTTTGCCGCCTATCCCATAACACCGGCCTCGGAAATCATGCATGTGCTGGCGGAAAAAGAGAATGAAATCGTCTTTATCCATGCTGAGGATGAGATTGCGTCCATCCACTTGGCCATAGGCGGAAGCCTGGCCGGGCATAAATCGATGACCAGCACCTCCGGCCCTGGCATGTCTTTAAAACAGGAAGGCCTAGGCCTCGCGCACATGATGGAAGTGCCGCTGGTGGTGGTGAATGTCCAGCGGGTCGGACCGTCAACCGGTATGCCTACGCTGCCGGCGCAAGGCGATATTATCCAATCGATCCACGGCAGCCATGGGGATTACCCGGCGCTGGTTTTTTATCCGGGTTCGGTGGAAGAATGCTACCGCTATACCCAAGCGGCTTTTAATGCCGCTGAGGAATCCTCAAGCCCCGTGGTTCTTCTTTTGGACGGGTTTCTGGCCCATCTATCCGAGACCGTGGATTTGGGACAGATCGACGTGCCTTCCGTCAAACGAACCCTGAAGCCTCTGGGGAAAGACCGGCGTCATTTTACCGGACTTCTGTCTGAAAACGGGATTCCAAAAACCAAAGACACGGCCTATTACCGCAAATGGTATGCGGGAATGAAAGAAAAAATCGCCCGGGTTGCCTCCGATCATGCCTACTTTGAATATATGCCCCATCCCGGGTCCGATACATTGCTTATCGCCTACGGCATTGCCAGCCGGGTGATTTCCCCTTTAAAAAACAGCTATTCCATCTTCCGGCCCATTCGAATGTTCCCCTTGCTTGAAGATGACATAAAGAAAGCGGCTGACAACCATGATAAAATAATCGTAGTGGAAATGAACGACGGGCAGTACCGGGGAGAAATCCAACGAATATTGAAACAGGATGTGATCAGCCTGGCGGTTTTAGGCGGGACCATCAAACTGGAAGAAATAAAAGAACAGCTTAAACAATACACATGAAATACAAAGATTATGTCAATTGGGAGAAAATGCCCACCACCTGGTGCGGAGGGTGCGGCATCGGAATCATTTTTAAACAGGTGACTTTTGCCTTGGAAGAATTGGATATCCCCGTCAGCAGCCTGGCGGTTGTCTCCGGCATCGGCTGCAGCGGCCGGGCCGCGGGATATTTTGCCACCGACAGCGTTCATGTGACCCACGGCCGCGCTCTTCCCGTGGCTGAAGGCATCAAGCGGGGCAATTCCAAGCTCAACGTGCTGGTCTTCTCAGGAGACGGCGACCTGGTGGGAATAGGCGGCAATCACCTCATCCATTCCTCCAGGCGGGATATCGATATAACGGTTGTCTGCATCAATAACCAGATCTACGGCATGACTGGCGGGCAGATGGCGCCGACCACGCCCAGAGAGGCGAAAACCCCCACGAGCGCCCACGGTAATCCCTATGCCCCTATTAATATTCAAGGTCTGGTTACCGCTAATTCCCGCCATTTTTATGCCCGCAGTTCCGCGCAGCATATTCAGCACCTGAAAAAAGTCATCAAAGCCGGTATGGATTGGGAAGGATTCGCCTTTATCGATGCCCAATCTTACTGTATCGAGAATTTCGGCCGCCGCCTGGGCTACCGCACCGGATACGAGATGCTGGCGGAAATAAAGAAAGGATATAAAATCAATTCCAAGCCTGAAGGCCTGCTTAAACCCAATGAATTAGGAATCATCAGTCATGAAGATTAGAAGAGCCAAACCGGACGATTGTCCTGCTGTTAACCGCCTGATGGGCCAACTCATCGATGAAATGTATAAGAACGAATCAGAAGACGTCCGGCATGCGCTTAAAGCCAATTTCACTGCAGACGCCCTGAAAGAGTTCTGCCACGAGGAATACGTGGTGATGTATCTGGGGGAGATGGAAGATGACATCGCAGCCTTCCTGTTCGGCTACCTATTTCATGGTGTGCTCACGATATACTGGCTTTATGTTGAGGACGAGTTCCGCGGACGGGGTCTGATCAAGCAGTTGCTGGACCATGTGGAACAGGTTCTCATCCGGGAAGGGTGCTATAAAATTGAAATGTATGCCTATGCCAAGCACAACCGTTTTCTGGATTACAGTTCCCGTTTGGGATTTAAAAAAGGTGTCAAATTAGAAGAATCCATGTTCGGTTTCCCCATTCAAAACATTTATAAATATATCGGCGATTATCAGAAAGCCGACAAGGAAAAAAAGATCAAGATTATGGGAGAAGCCGGACAGGGGGTAAAGCTTTTATCGACCACCCTTGCCTCCATTTTGGCCAACCTCGGCCATGAGGTCTCGCTCAATTTAGAGTATGATTCCGCCGTCCGCAGCGGCAAAATCAGCGCGGATTTGATTTACTCGGATGACACAATCGCCAATCCCATCATCGATGAAGCGGATATTTTGATCAAATTCACCCGGACCCGGGAATGGTTCCCGGCCCGCAATTTGATCATCGATGAGAGCATCTGCGAGGAAGGGCCATTGCAGTGTGAAATCAAAACGAAAAAGGGAACCGATTACGGCCTGCAGGATGTGGCGGTCACCCAGTTCGGCAGCAAGCTTTTCATCAATATGATCGCTTTGGGCCGCATCCTGCGCTATATCGGCATCAATATCATGCTGCTGAATATCAAAGACCTGCTCCCGCCCAAGCGGGTGGATAAGAATATCGCGGCGGTTAAGTATGGTTTTAAGTATAGAGATGACCTATAGCCCTGTCATCACGGGCGAAGCGAAGGATCCTGTGGAGAGGAGCCGTGCCCGCTCGGCCTCCATATGTCCGGCTTGGACATGACCCTGATCCATTGCTGCAGTTCACTGTGAGATTCTCATTGTTCTGGGTGTATTATGCTCATGAATAATTCATAAAAAAATGGCAATGCCGCAAACCGAAAACTGCGGCAATTTCGACTCGTGAATAAGCCAGATGGGATCACACCCCATTAGACAGTACACATACTTCCTGTCATCCTGAGGCCTGCTCCAGCAGGCCGTGAGGATCTTAGACTGCTTCGCCGAATTAGACAAGGTCGATTCTCATACCGAGGCACTCTAAGATTCCCGTCGCTCCGCTTCGGGAATGACATGGGGAAATCAGTCACCGTCATCGGGAAATGCTTTCAAAACATCTCCGATAAACTCCTCCAAATCCCAGCCGCCTTTGGTGGTCATGCCCAGCCGGACGACGACCAGGTCCCGGGACGGGATGATCACGACACTTTGTCCCTGATATCCGCTGCAGTAGAATAAATCAGGCGGCAGGCTGGGAAACGTGCGGTTTTCCGGCTTGTCCGGGCTTCCGCGATTCAGCCAGAAGTGGGCACCGTACTGGCCGCGTTTGGCCGCCGGGGCCGGTGTGGTCGTGTATTCCACCCATCCCGGAGGCAGAATCCGCTCTCCGTTCCAAACACCATCATTGAGATAAAGCAGGCCGAAGCGGGCCCAGTCGCGGGCTGACGCATAAAGATAAGAGGATCCGACCAGGGTCCCGGAAGCATCCGGCTCCCATACAGCCGTACGCATGCCGATTTTATTGAACAGTGCCTGTCGAGGAAAAGTAAAATATTCGTGCAGGGACGCAAAACACTGCCTTATGATCCGGGAAATAATATTGGTGGTTCCGCTGGAATAACTGAATGTCTCTCCGGGTTTGGCTTCCAGAGGAAAATCCGCCGCAAAGGCCGCCATATCCGGCTGGGTGAAAAGCATCTTATTGACATCGGAAAGCGGAGTCGATGCATATCCTTCCACAAATGCCAAGCCAGGGCTCATGTGTAAAAGATGATTCAGTGTTATATTCCGGCGGGGGTCATCCGGGGCCTGCCATTCCGGAACCGGCGCTCTTTGCTCAAGTTTGAGATCACCTCGTCCGGCCAGAATACCGGCCAGAGCGCTGGTGACGCTTTTGGTCATCGACCAGCCGATAAGCGGCATATCGCGGTCAATATCCGGGCCGTATTTTTCGGCTGCCAACCGGTTTTTATACACAACAACCACCGCCCGTGTCCGCCGCGGCTTATCCGGATTGGGTTCGGAAAAGGCCTGCTCCAAAGCGCGGTCGAGAGCTGCCCGGTCAATCGCACTTGGATCACGCTCAACATCAATTTTGTCTCCATACGGCCAGGGGACCTCTTCGGGATTTTCGGGCCGAGGTTCCGGAATATCGACCGGCCAGGAATAAATGGATTCAGAATCCCGTCCGGAAAGAAGGATGCAGCCTAAGCCTTCCCGGTAAACCGCCCGGGCATTGACCAGTCCGAAAAAGGATGCGGTCGAGTGCTGGTGCTCCTGGTTGATTTTAGTTTTAAACAAGCTGAAGGCGGGATCAAAGGATAAATCATTTTCCTCAATATACTCAGGTTCCCGTCCGGAAACAAAATAACCGGAACCCAATATTTTGGCTTTATAGCCAAGGCCGATTGGGAGTTGATTCACATAGTCGTAATTAACCGCCCCAAAATAAACAACGGCTGCGGCAAAAATCAGTAGAGCTATAAAGAGTATCCGCTTCTTGGTGAAAAGCTTAGTCATGCCATTTCTCCCGTTCCAGCCGCAAGGCGGCTGCATGTGATTTGGTGATACAGCTCTTTCCCCTTATAATAAATACAGGAGGATAATTCAACTTTGAAGTACTCTGTTGTCAAGGCAAAGTAAAAATGTCCGGTTCTTAGCAACGTAGAAATGTCCGGTTT
>CAZDJZ010000031.1:0-23998 GCA_964505785.1 uncultured Eubacteriales bacterium | reverse complement strand
TATTCGGTCCGTTCGGTCTGTTCAGTCGGCTCGCTTTGCTCGCGTTACTAGGGTTACTAGAGTTTCTAGGGTTACTTGGGTTCTTGCTCGCTCCGCTCGCGTTTATTGTCATAGGTCTGGCATGAAAGAGAATATTCGGGTTCCAATGCGGTTTTGAGATTTGAGATTTGAGATTTGAGATAAATTAGATATTTTTTCACTTTTGACTTTTTACTTTTGACTTTTCACTTTCTTCCCAAAATCGATCCGGGAAAAAATCTCAGGATGGATGCTGTGTGCCGGGGTGGATCTGTCCACCACCGGAATGGTTAGACACGCAGCTTTCATGCTGGGTGCGCGGCAGGCCTGGTCATCGCAACCCTGGTAACGAAAATGAAGTTTGATTGTCAGAGGTCCGGTTTCCATATCTTCCGGTACAGCCACCACAATCCCAATCCATATTTCTCCCATGTAAACCGACCTGACCTCCTGCGAAAAGTGAGGTAAAATCTCAACTGGTTCAGGAAAAATTGTCTTTTCCAGTTTAACGGGATTTTCTTTTGGAATGCTGACCGTTGAAGGAATCAGGAAATCATTCATAGGAGCGGAGGAGTTGATATGCCATCCGGGCTCAAGTTCTATCACCATGGCCATTTTTAAAAGGGAGCCAGGATGCACCTTATCCTGAGATGAAAACAGGGATATGTCCAGCATTTGCGTCTGATCCGGCTGGGAAAACAAAGGAGATGTTATAATAAGAAAGCCTGATACAGCACAAAGACACATAATAAAGGCGGGTTTTCTTTGAAATCTCATTCTTCCCTCCCATTCTTATTATAACCACACAACATCCAATAAATCTAATACGAACTTTTTCTCTGTCGTTTTCGTACTATTTAATGAAGACCGGACATTCTATTTATTCGGACAAATGCATAGAAAAAAAGAGGAGGTTCAATTGCGCCGATTTATTATCATCCTAATAAGCAGTATTTTTCTAACACCCGGACTTATTCCTTCACAAAACGAATTCAATGAAGAAAAAATTTATCAAATTCCCCGGATCGACGCAGAAATTCATATCGACGGACGGCTGGATGAGCCCGTTTGGGAACGGGAAGCCGCTCACTTCAGCATGGATATCGAAGTCATGCCGGCCGAAAACGTCACGGCCCCGGCTAAGGGTGAATGTTTTCTGATGTATGACAAAAATCATCTGTACGCCGCCTTTCGGGCTTATGATCCCCATCCGGACCAAATCCGGGCTCATCTGTCCGACCGGGACGAGATGTGGAACGACGATCTGGTGGGTGTGCTTCTGGACACGTTCAATGATGAAAACCGGGGATTCGCTTTTTTTGCCAATCCTTTAGGCGTGCAGGCAGATGAAATATTTAGTGAAGGCGGCAGTAAAGAAGATCAGTCCTGGGATGCCATTTGGGCCTCCGCCGGCAATATCACCGATTTCGGATATGTGGTGGAAATGGCCATCCCTTTTCGGGCCATGCAGTTCCAGCCATCTGAAGAAGAACAGATATGGGGTTTTGCGCCTCTCCGCATCTATCCCCGCAGCCGCCGCCATCAGATCAGCGGCTTTCCCATTGACCGCGATCAAATGAATTGCCTGCTGTGCCAGCTACCCAAAATCAAGGGGTTTGCTGGAGCAGAGCCCGGCCGCAATATCGAACTGGATCCCACCATTACCGGACTCCGTTCAGACCGGCGAACCCCTTTTCCTTCCGGTTCCTTGGAAAAAGACAAAGCTCAGGCGGATGTTGGTCTCTCCGGACGTTGGGGTTTCACCAATAACCTGACCCTGAGCGCCGCCGTCAATCCGGATTTTTCCCAGGTGGAAGCGGATGTCGCCCAATTGGAAATCAACAAGCAGTTTGCGCTTTACTATCCGGAAAAACGCCCGTTTTTTTTGGAAGGACAGGATTTTTTCGAAACGCCCTTTCGCGCACTATACACCCGCTCCATCGCCGATCCGGAATGGGGAATCAAAGTATCTGGGAAAGAAGGGCCCCATGCCCTTGGGATTTTTTCCGCGCAGGACAGCTTCACCAACCTGATCTTTCCCGGGCCTGAAGGATCGAGATCAACCTCCCTCTCTCAATCTGCTTTCGCCAATGCGATGCGCTACCGCCGGGACATCGGCAACTCATCCACGCTGGGCCTGTTGGTGACCGACCGGGAAGGAAAATCGTATCATAACCGGGTCGGAGGCGTGGACGGATTGCTGCGTCTGACAAAAGCAGATACTTTGACTTTTCAGCTCCTGGGCTCTCAAACCGCCTATCCCCAGGATTCGGCGGCCGCCTATGGCCAGGACCTGGAAGGCCTGTCCGGTTACGCCGGCCGGATCGAACTCAGCCGGCAAACACGCTCCTATATCTTATTCGGGGAATATGCCGATATCCACCCGGATTTCCGGGCCGATTTAGGTTTTATGCCTCAAGTAGGATACCGCCAGTTTGAGCTGGGGGGAGGCTATCTCTATTTCGGGAACGAGAATTCATTTTTTTCTCAAATCCAATTGGTAGGTAATTATGACCAGGCCAATGACTACAAAGGCAATCTGCTGGAAAGAGAACTGGAAACCATCATTTCTTTGCAGGGACCCATGCAGTCGCAGCTGAATTTTGTGATCGGCGGGCGGGAAAAAGTTTTTCAGCAAAAGTCCTTTATGCAGTTTTTCAATCATATCATGCTGTCTTTCCAGCCTTCCGGGAGCTTCAATGCTGATATTCGGGTCAGTTATGGAGACGAAATCGATTACAGTCATATCCGGGCCGGTCAATATTTTCAGGTGAATCCCGGAATCAGAATAAATATAGGCAAGCATTTTTCTCTTAGCGGGGATTACCTGAATTACCGCCTTAATATTGGCGGCGACCGCTTGTTCTTAGTCCATCTTCCTCAGGTTAATTTCATTTTTCATCTCAACCAGCGGGCCTTTTTCCGTGCGATCCTGCAGTATCAGAAGGTCAGCCGGAATCAGGATCTTTATCTCTTTGAAATCAACCCGGACACCCAAACCCTGTTTTCCCAGCTGCTGTTTTCTTACAAACTGAATCCCAGAACGGTCCTTTTCCTCGGATACAGCGACAATTATCTGGGATTTGACGGGGTTGAGCTAACTCAAAAAGATCGTACTTTCTTTCTCAAAATCGGATACGCTTGGACATTCTGAACTGGCTTCCTCTTGCTTCCAGTTTCCAGGTGAAATATAGTTAAAGCGGAAAACTCAATAGGAGGCAAACAAATGATTCCATTTATACGCCGGGCCGCCGTTTCTGCCTTAGCCCTGGTTTTTTTCAGCGGACTATTCCTGTTTGCAGATGATGATACCCTCGTCATCCGAAATGCCCGGATTTTTGCCGGGACCGGAGGTCCCTCCATAGAAAACGCCGTCATTCACATAGAAAATGGATTGTTTACTCATATAGGTAAAGACGGAGAAATACAACCGCCGCCCGGCGCCGGAGTAATAGATGCCGGCGGACGCTGGGTGGTCCCGGGTTTAATCGATGCCCACTACCACATGAATTATCCCAATACGCGTGAACAACCCTTTGTTCTCAATGACGCTATCTGCGCTTTCCGTGCGTCTCACCACCTTAGACGGCACTTGATGGGAGGCATCACAACCATCATGGATGCGGGCGCCTACCATGATGTAAGCTTTATGGCGAAAAAAGCCTTTCAGGATGGTTTTCTTCTCGGCTCCCGTCCTGTGGTCGTAGGTGAAAGGATTAATGCCACCGGAGGACATGGGGTATCCCGCTTTGACATGGCCTATGAAGCGGATGGGCCTGATGCGTTCCAGAGAGCGGTCCGGCTCCAAATTAAAAAAGGAGCGGACGTGATTAAAATTCTGCCTCCTTACACAAAAGCGGAACTTCAAGCCGCCATGGAAGAAGCGCATCTTTTACGCAAAATGGTCGCTGTCCATTCCGGCTATTTAGGCGGTGAACCCGCCTACATCCGCTGGGCGGCGGAACTGGGGGCGGATGTCATCGAACATGCCTATGCATTGCCGGATGATGTCATTCGGATGATGGGAGAAAAACAGATTTACGGCGTTCCCACTATGACCATCATGATGAAGCTCCATCAGCAGCGGGGCAAAGCCATCCCGGATGATCAACCGCATGAATATGAAGTCATTTTCCAAAAGATGAAAGCGGCGGCTGTCCCGATGGCCATCGGGACGGACGCCATTTATGAATTCATGGACCAAAATCCGGGGCTCTACTTCGAAGAGATGGAACGGTTTGTGAAAAACGGTTATACCCCGGAAGAAGCATTGATCGCCGCCACGCGGATCGGGGCAGAGGTCATTGACGCTGATGACCGATTAGGAACGATAGAAAAGGGAAAAATCGCCGACCTGCTGGTCATCGACGGCAATCCGCTGCAGAATATCCGGGATCTGCGAAAAGTCATGTTGATTGTGCAGGAGGGACGAATCATAAAGAACCTGCTGAAACCGTGAACCGGCCCCGGCGGGAGCCTATCGTTTTAACGTCCTATCCCTGTTTCCGATTATTCCCATCCGGGGCTGTTCACCAAACCCTGTGGAGGAGTCTTCCCTTGCGGGGTATTAGAGGTAAAAAATAACCACAGACAAACCTCATAAACAGAGTTTCACTATTATATACGATATTCACTTATAAATGGTTGCCTATCTTTGGAAGTGAAAAGTAAAAAGAAGAAAGTTAAAAGGTATTTTATTAAATCATAAGTATGGACATGTTTTTGGGAGTTAGTATTATGTTTGAGCTTGATATTGTTCTTTATCAGCCGGAAATTCCCCAAAATACCGGAAATATCGCCCGGACCTGCGCCGCTCTGGGAGCCAGGCTGCATCTGATTAAGCCGCTGGGATTTTCATTGGATGACAAATACCTCAAGCGCGCCGGACTGGACTATTGGCCGCATGTTGAAGTTGAAACCTATGCGGCTCTGGATGAATATTTTGTACGCCGGGGAATAGGAAATCCGGTATATTTTTCCAAGAAGGCCGGGCGCCGTTACGATGAGATGGATTATTCCGGGAAGGTCCAGCTGATTTTCGGAGGTGAAACCTATGGAATTCCGGAACCGGTTTTAAAGCGGAATCCGGACAAATGCTGCCGGATCCCCATGACTGGGAAGGTCCGGTCCCTGAATCTATCCAATGCCGTGGCTGTGGCCGCCTATGAAGTGTTCAGGCAGAACCTGTTTCCCGGACTTCTCCTGCAGGGAACCGGGATAAACACATCCAAATAAACTTGCCTGAATTTTTCGGACCGAAGCTGGAGGCCCTTGAAAATCAGGCGATGAAAATGAAAAGCTTCGCCACTCAAGGCAAATGAAAATGGCGTGGTTTTCAGATTTGAGATATATAAAGCTGTTTGGAATCCTTCGGTTATTGATAGAGAAAAATTATATGCTCTGTGCCATCAGCGGATTCCAGAGTTTCATAACGAACCATGCGGTGGGCCCATCCCGGAACGGCGTAATTATGCGCCACTACCCGCGCTCCGGGCTTAAGGTCCGACTCAAAAACCGGACGGAGTTTTTGGTTAAACTGCATGGACATATACACAGTGACCACAGTCGCCCCGGTTAAATCCGCCTCCAACGCGTCCTGCTCTATGAATTTAACCCGATCCGAGACCCCGTGATGCGCGGCATTCTTCTGCGCTTCCTGAATCCTGCGGAGGTCGATATCAATCCCGACTCCCCGGGCGCCGTATTTTTTTGCAGCGGTGATCACAATCCGGCCGTCACCGCAGCCTAAATCGAACAGAACATCATCACTGGAGACATCTGCCATTTCCAGCATCCGGTCGATCACAGAGGGGGGCGTGGCTACGAACGGAACAAAATAATCCAGGGATTTATCCACCGGCGGTTCCGCAAAGATATCCATGCAGCCGCTTTCATCCAGGCGGAATAAATATCTCGGCCCGGGATTCAACCGGTAAAGAAGCGACTCCTTTCCATGCTTGAAGCGGACTTTAACAGCGCTGGCGCCGGGAAAAGATTTTTTTTCTCCCGGCTCCAGAACCTCTTCCTTCATATCCCATTGATTCCAAAACAAACCTGCTTGAAAACGGACCACCCGGCCGGTCTTGTTTATGATATAGGTCCAAACAAGTTTTTGCCCGGCGGCCGGAGCCGGTTTAAAACCTGGAAACCCGGCGAGCAGTACGGAAAAAACAAGGAAAACGATCCTAAACCACACGGTACCGGTCATTACTGATTTTGGCCGGACTGTTCCACCAGGCGGTTCAATGCGCTCTGCAGGCGGTCCAATGCCTGCCCGGCTTCCTGGAACCTTTTTTCTCCAAGCAAACGGAGATAATCATTGAAGGCCTGATCTGCATCCTGAATTAAAGTGCCCAGGGTGGCTGCGGCTTCAACCGGACCCTCCTGGGTTACTGCCTGTTGAGGAATAGTTTTATCAAACAAGCCTTGCAGGGCTTTATCAAAAGTCTCAGCATAGCTGAGATTATCGCCGTGCATGACTATCACCAGGCGGAGCTCCGGATAGGCCGCGGTTTCAGATTGCAGATAAATTGGTTCAACATAAATAATTGTTTTATCCACTGGAATGGCCAGCACATTGCCCCGGATGACATTGGATCCCCTCTGGTCCCAAAGACTCAATTGACCGGATAAAAAGCGTTCCTGATCGATTTTGGTTTCCACCTGCTGCGGCCCCAGCACCCGCTTTTCTTTCGGGAATTTATAGGCCAGAAAGCGTCCGTAATTCTCCGGATCGCACATTCCGGCGATCCACCCGATCATCACCTGCCGGTTTTTGGGCGTAAAGGGCATAATCAAAACAAACTGGGGCTCGTCTTCTTCCGGAAGCTCCCACATCACATAATACGGTTCGACCGGCTGAACCTGGCCGTAATACTTTTCAGTCGCCCGGATCCACAAATCTTCCTGATTATAAAATACGTCCGGGTCCGTCATGTGATATTTGGAATAAACCCGCCCCTGCACCAACAACAGGTCGGCGGGATACCGGATATGCGGTAAAAGGGACTCCGGCATGTCTTCCTGATTTTTAAACAAATCCGGGAAAATCCGGCTCCAAACTTGGATGATGGGATCTTCCGGGTCAAAAATATAGAAATCAACGGATCCTTCATAGGCATTCACCACCACTTTTGCGGCATTACGGACATAATTGGCTCCGTCAAGCCGGGGTGCGATCTGGTTTGTCAAAGTCCGGGTCACATTGCCTTCTCTGTATTCGATCACTTCCCTTGAGGAAAAGGGTTCACTGTAAGGAAAATAGGGAGAACTGGTATAGGCATCTACAATCCAATAAAGTTCGCCGTCGGCTAATACAACATACGGGTCATCATCGAAATGCAGAAAAGGCGCCAAAGTCTGTACACGGTCCTTAATTCGGCGATGAAACATGATCCGGCTGTCCGGATTGGGATAGCTGGACAAAAAAAGCCGGGTACCGTCGAATTTCCAGCCGAATAAAAACTTCCGCCATATATTGGACATCCTGACTCCGCCTTTTCCCTGGTAGCGGGAATAGACATTCTGTTCCCCGCTGGGATAATCGAATTCCTCTTCATCGCTATTGGAAATCACATGATAATCGGTCAATTCTCCATAATAAATTTGCGGTCGGTCGACTTCCAATTCGGGATATTCGCTTTTGGGCGGTATATCCTTAATCAAAAGATGGGGCAAACCCTCCGGGGTGAATTCCTGGACTGTAGCCAGGGTAATGCCGTTGCCGTGCGTATATTTGAACCGCTGGTTGACAAAAGTCTGACTTTGCAAAGGAAGGTTGGAAAACTGCATTTCCCGCGCGGAAACCATCACCTGGCGGTATTGGCCGTTAAATGTATACCGGTCAATATCTACATCCTCGAATTCATAATACAGGCGGATCTCCTGAAATTGTTTATATACCGCATCCAGGGCCCGCCAATCCCATAACCTGATATTTTGAAAGATAATCTGGTTTTCTTCCACCATTTCAGGAGTAAACGTTTCCTCAACTGGAAATTCCTTTTCTTCGATTAAATGAAGGCCGAATCCTTCCTGAGTAAGCTTGATGTTGTTTTGAATGTAAGGTTTTTCAAAAGTGATTTCATTCGGTTCCACCCGCAGCCATTGGAATAATCCGGGTATTGCGGTCAGGACCAAAAACCAGGTCCCGAACAGCACGATGGCGGCGGAAATGAATGTGTAAACCGGTGCTTTTTGCCCGCCGTATTTTTTGGGATAAAAAAGCTTTCCCAGCCGGGTGCGGACTTTGGGAAAAAGCAGTCCGGCCGCCAGTAAGACAGAAACCAGGATAGCGATCCAATACCCGGGCAAGCGGATATGGACATCCGTCCAGCCGGCGCCTGTGACCGCGCCCCAATCCGAATACATCAGATGAAACCGGCTTAAATATTTACCGAACCCCAGCACCACCAAAAGAAAAGAGGCATCCCAAAAGAGATTTCCAACCATGGCTTTCCCGGAGCTTGAGGTCAGCTGCGGCAGGTCAAAATCAATCTGCTCCCGTTCAAACCGCAGGAATGCAGCCGCAAAAACAGCGCCTATGCCTATCAGCGCCAGCAGCAGCACGAGCTCATATAAACGGTCAAAAAAAGGCAAGCTGAACAGATAGAATGACGTGGTTTTCCCCAGGACTGGATCCGTCGTTTCTGTCCCCACCCGGAACCAAAACCGTAAAATCACTTCCCAGTTGGACACCGCCCAGGCTGCTCCGGTAAATGCACCCAGAATGCGGGCGCCGCGTTTAAACCATATCTTTTCGGGGGGGATTTTCAGGGTAAGCAGCCAAGCAATCACACCGCCGAGAAAAATCCCGGCCAGAGCCACTGCGGTTTGGCTTAATACGACCGTCCAAAAGCGCTGGTTATAGCCCAGGGCTTCGAACCACAGCATTTCTCCCCAAAAATCCAAAAACCAGAAAAAAAACCAAGTGAAAACCAGCAGAATCACGCCAAAAGCGATGCGGCCGGTATTCTTTTTCTTGGCGCCTTTATAGATAAGCCCGCCGGATAATCCCAATAAAATCAGAATTAAAACTGTGTACATGTTCTCTCCTTAACCTGTCTTATTCCTTAGGAAATGACACACATTGTCATCCTGAGGAGTGTCCTCTCGTCATTGCGAGCGGCCGCAGGCCGTGTCTCAATCTTAGACTTCTTCGCCGAATCATTCGGACCCGTCATTAAAAACCGGACCCGTCTAAGATTCCGACGCCGCTTCGCTCCTCGGAATGACATGTGCGTTCTTTTCATCGTTTGCGGGCGTATCATAATCATGACCAATTCAAAAATAATGCCGAATCTCCACCGCATCTTCCGACTTGCGTCTCCTCTTGCAAACGCCGGCTGCAGCCATCCCGGCCCATGAATAAGCCAGGTTTATTATTGTTAAGATAGATTGCGGAAAAGCGCCCGCCTGACATTAACCGAAAGGACAAGAACGATTCGTTTTTAGAAAAAAATAAAAAGGGAAAAGGGAAAAGGGGGCAAGAAAATGGGTAAGAGGGAAGAAAAAAGAGGGACAGCTGGAAAACTGTCATCTTAAAGCCTGCAAAGCAGGCAGAAAAGGCCTTACTCTGTAACATTTGATAAATCACTTTATTTATTATAAAGGTTTTCCAGAGCTTTTCGAATGTCCGGAAATTTAAAGACAAATTCAGTCTGATTCAACCTTGCGGGAATGACCCGCTGTCCGCGGAGAAGAGTGCCGCCAAATTCCCCCAGGGCTGATTTTATAAAAAAACCAGGAATTTCCAGAGACCAGGCTGGTTTTCCCAAAACTTCCGCCAACGTCCGCATCAGTATTTTATTTTTCACCGGATAGGGGGCGGCGGCATTCCACACTCCTTTGCGGCCGGCTCCTTCCACCATGAAGTGAAATATCCGGATAAGATCATCGATATGTATCCAGGATATCCATTGTTCGCCCTTCCCCAGGCGAGCTCCCAAAAAATACCGGGCCAGCATGTCAAACTGGGACAGCGCTCCTCCTTCTCTCCCCAAAACAATACCGAACCGCAGGCACACTGTCCTGATATTATACTGCGCGGCTCTTTCCGCTTCTGCTTCCCAGGCTTTAGTCACCCTGGCCATAAAATCCTCTCCGGGTGCAGACGATTCATCCAGCATTTCATCGCCCCGGAAACCGTAATATCCTACAGCGGAGGCATTGATAAGAAAAGACAGGGCAGATTCTTTTTTTGTCAACGCCTCTACTGCATTCCGGGTTGACTGCACCCGGCTCTGGCTGATCTTTTTTTTGATCCGCTTATTCCATCGCTGGAAAATGGAAGCGCCCGCCAAATTTATGATTCCATCATGATCCGCGGCAATGTCCTGCCAGTCTCCAGGAAAATTCGGATCTCCTTGAATATAGGTAATACCTTTTCTGCGTTCTCCGGATTTTGCACCGCGGCTTAAAACCGAAATCTGATATCCGGATTTCTGAAAATCCTCAACCATCCTGGAACCGATAAAACCGGTCCCTCCGGTGATGAAAATTTTCATTCACTTGCCCCAGTTTCCCTGGTCATTCCTTTTTTTTCAAATAGATTGTGAGCAATCCAGCGGCAAGAATTCCAGCCGCAACCGCACCGACAACCGCCCATGGATTTTCATCCACAACCTTCTGCGTGCTCTTCACAATATCTTGCGTATCTTTAATGATGGTGTCACGGAGGTCAGTGTACTTGGTCGACATTAAATGCTGAATTTCCTTCTTCTTATCCTTTATCGAAGCATTCAGCAAGTCGAGAGCAGCCGTTATTTTTGGATCCTTGGTCATGTTTCCTCCTTTCTTATTCTCCTTGATATGGTAACCGTCCTGCAATCGGTTATCCGGGAGAAACGATATTTTTATTATATCAATTCATTAAAGCAAAAACCATGCCAACAGGTGTCTTCCCCGGGCAAATCCCCCATATTTACCATTTTACAAAAAATCTGTCCTGCCGAATCATACAATATACGGCTGTGCACAACGTGTCCGGTCAAAAACATATCTTTCGGCAGCTGATTCTTGGGCTCAGCTGCCTTATCCATTATAATAAAAGCAGCGCATACAGGCTTTCGTCACACCGATTGACAGGAGATACTATCATGAAAAAAACTTTGACATTAATTATTTTGCTCAGCTTCATGTTTCTTATGACTCACTGTGCTTTTGTTTTTAAAGGAGAGCGGCGGGATGTTCATTTTAACAGTGAACCCAATGGAGCCCGCGTCTATATCAACGGAGAATTTTACGGACGAACCCCGGTCAAATTAGGGCTTGAGCCGGAAAACATCTATGTGATTGAATTCAGAAGAGAAGGCTACGAACCGGTTACCCGCAGGCTGACTAATCATATCGGCGCCGGCTGGGTTATCTTGGATGTTGTCACAGGCTTGGTCCCGGTTCTAGTGGACGCACTGACCGGATCCTGGTATGAATTTGACCAAACGTACCTTAATGTGATTTTAGAAAGACAAAGAGAACTGTCGTACTGAGGAGCGCAGCGGTGTAGAGAAAAGCCGTTTTCATGAAAAAAATTAGAACCATACTTGGATTCATCCGTCTATTAAAGTGCAATGAATAAGGAGAGGGGCTTTATTCCCTGATTTCAATAATTTCGGTCCCTTTTATCTCGGAAGACTTCCCTCAGGGCTTCTTTCTTTGGGTCTGCTTATTCTCTGGATCATGGTGATCGTCTGGGTCTATCGCGATTCGGAACACCGGGGAATGAACGGCATACTCTGGGCGCTTCTGGTGCTGATCGGCAACCTAATCGGTCTTCTGATCTATCTTCTTGTCCGGTCCAATAATTTGGCTCCCTCCGCGGCCCTGAATGCGGCCGTCCCGTCAGTGACGCTCACCAATTCTGCCCCTATTGTGGAAAAAAGATAGAAAAGACTTGCCCTGAATGTCAAAATCCGGTGGAAAATGATTGGAAAGCCTGTCCTCACTGCGGCTGCAAACTGGACAGTTAATTCATTCTTTACGGTTCAGCTAAGCTGTCGGCTGAAACCATCCCTGGGACTCTGAACTCAGAAGCCCCACTAGGATCAGGACGCCAAGGACCGTTCCAACAGGAAAACCCGGAAGGTATAATATGCCCAGTACAATGCCGACGACTTTTGCCCAATTTTTTTTATTCACAACTCCCTTAGCGGTCATGAAACAAAGAACCCCGACGGCAATAGCTATAACCGCCATGACGAAACCCATCGCGCCGACGATAAGACTGCCGATAAGAGAATTTTCTTCCACGCTGGTTCCAATAATAACCGATCCAAAAATGGACATCAGCAGAAAAGCTGCTCCGGATAAAATCGCCAGCCAGCCTGTAATTTGAAGCACCACTTTCGCCATTTGAATTTTTCCAGGCATGTGATTGTCCTCCTTTTTTCAGCGATTTGAAAGATTAATCTAAACTTATTGTATACGGAAACAGCGCATATATTCAACCAAAGAGCTCGCTAAGCTGGCGCTCGGAGCTTTTTATACGTTTATTCTGTCTGTTCAGTCTATTCGGTCAAACCGATGCGCCTGTGTTCACCGCAATCTGCCTCAATACGGTTTTCGATTTGAGTTTTGAGAGAGTTTTTTTTTAAACCTAATTCTAGGCTGGATAATCCTAGGGCCGAGCGTGTATAATACACCCGCATTACAATCTGCTTTTATATAAAGTTTTGATTTGAGATTTTAGCTTTGATATTTGAGATCTGCAAAGCAGCCTAAGAATACGATGAAGAAAACAACGATCCATTTCCGTGGACAATCCCTGCCCTTGGATATCCGATTGGACCGGCGAACCCGGGGATACAAACTGACTTTGCAGCCGGAGGGGCGGCTGAAGCTGACTCTTCACCAGAATCTACCCGAAAAAGACATCCAATCCCTGCTGGCCCGCCACCGGCGCTGGATCAGCAACCGTTTAAAAGAACAGGACATAAAAGCCCGGATAGGCGATCCTTTTATCTGCAAAAACGGGGCGGATCTCCCTGTGCTGGGCAACTCAGTCCGGTTATCATTGAAACCGGTCGAAGACCAGCCTCCGAGCTGGCGTTTCAAAAACGGTCATTTAGAAATCTGCGTTCCGGAATCTAACCCGGCTAATATACTTCCTGTAATTCAGCATTGGTACAGACGGATAACATATGCTTTTCTGGAAGAACGGGTGCCTTTTTGGGCTGGAAGGATCGATGTAACCTTTAACCGGATCTTTGTCAAAAACCAGCGTTCTCTCTGGGCAAGCTGCTCCCGGAAAAAAAATCTAAATTTTAACTGGCGGACCGTACTTTTGCCCAATTCCACGGCGGATTATTTGATCATCCATGAGCTTTGTCATCTTAAGGAACTAAATCATTCTCCCAAATTCTGGGGGGTAGTGGGACAGCATTGCCCGGACTTTAAAAAGGAGAACGAATATCTAAAAAAAGTAAATCACTGGCTCAAATTTCCTTGACCCTTTGAAATTATTAACTTACCCAATTCGTTCGAAAAATAATCCGTGAAGAGAAATTTTGTAAAAAATATAAAGTTAACTACCCTGGATTATTCACGTATTACATAATCATAGGGAGACGCTTCGTCTTGGACAATCGATTCACGATTTGCGTTATTAGGCGTTTTTCGTTTTGCGTTTTGCGAAAATTAGTAATGCGTGCGCAAGGAACATTCCCGTCACTTCACTCCGGGAATGACACTTAAGTTCACTATTTTTTATTGAAATTTCTCCTGCGCTGGGTCATAATTTTATACATGTCTTTATTAAAAAAACGCAAACAGGAGGGCGTTATGAAACACAAATTTATTATGATTTTAAACTTAGTCTTTGCGGTTATGGCCGCCATGTTTTTTTCTGCCTGCACATCCCAGCCGAAAGAAGCGGCTGATCTGGTATTAACCAATGGTAAAATCGTGACAATGGACGAAACCAAACCGGAGGTCACCGCTTTGGCAGCCCTTGACGGAAAAATCTTGGCTGTCGGAGAAGCAGATGAAATAAGAAAATATATCGGTGACAACACCCAAGTTATCGATCTCGAAGGCCGGCTTGCTGTTCCCGGTTTAACCGACAGTCACGCTCATTTTATGAGCATCGGACAAGCTAAACTCGGGCTTGAATTAATGGATGTCGAAAGCTGGCAGGACATTGTCGGTTTAGTGGAGGCAGCCGCTGCCGAAGCCAAACCGGGCGAATGGATCATCGGACGGGGATGGCACCAGGAAAAATGGAATACAACACCCCAGCCGAATATAGACGGGCTGCCTTACCATGACACTTTGAGCGCCGTATCCCCTGACAATCCGGTCATGCTGGGCCACGCCAGCGGCCATTCTCTATTCGCCAATGCCAATGCGATGGAACTAGCTGGAATCAAGGCGGATACCAAGGCCCCGGAGGGGGGAGAAATTATCCGGACCCCTGAAGGAAATCCTATCGGCGTCTTCCGGGAAACAGCACAATGGCTGGTTCGGGAGGCCTATTATACTTCAATGGAGCAGCGCACACCTGAAGAAGAACTGGCTGAACAGAAAAAAGTGATTGAGTTGGCTGACCAGGAATGTCTCTCAAAAGGAATAACCAGCCTGCACGATGCAGGTGTTTCCTTTTCTACAATTGAACGTTATAAAGAATTTGTTCAGGACGGACGGCTGGGAATCCGGCTGTATGCCATGATCAATGAAAACAACCCAAATCTTGAGGAAAAAATCTCCGAATACCGTATCGACGGAATGGGGGATCACCATCTAAGCGTCCGTTCAATAAAACGCCTGATCGATGGTGCTTTAGGCGCACACGGAGCCTGGCTGTTTGAGCCTTATAAAAGCCTTCCTGCCAGCACCGGACTGAACACCACCCCGGTGGATGTCATTCAGGAAACCGCCAGGATTGCGATTGAAAACGGATTCCAGCTTTGCGTACACGCCATCGGAGACCGGGCCAACCACGAAACCTTAGATATCTATGCCGAAGCATTCCAGGCCAATCCGGACAAAAAGGACCTTCGCTGGAGAGTTGAGCATGCCCAGCATCTCATTCCCCAAGACATTCCCCGTTTCGGAGAGTTAAATGTAATCGCTTCCATGCAGGCTATCCATTGTTCTTCCGACGGGCCGTGGGTGTATAAAAGGCTGGGCGCTGAAAGAGCGAAAGAAGGCGCTTATGTTTGGCGGAAACTTATGGAGCATGGGACTGTCATATGCAACGGCACGGATGCGCCGGTGGAAGATGTAGACCCTATTCCTTGTTTTCATGCGGCGGTTACCCGGATGATGTCCACCGGCGAGGCGTTCTTCCCGGACCAGGCCATGAGCCGCGAAGAAGCCCTCCGCTCCTATACCATAAACGGTGCTTACGCCGCTTTCCAGGAAGACATCTTAGGCTCGCTTAGCCCCGGTAAATTCGCAGATATTACGATTCTCTCCCAAGATATTATGACTATTCCCGCAGAAGACATCCCGGCAACCGAAGTCCTCTATACGATTGTAGACGGAGATATAAAGTATCAGAAATAAGGCTGAAGCGCCTTTGAGGTCTCAGCCGAACCCGAATACTGCTTAATGGGTTCGCCTGTCATATACATCTTCCCGGAAAGGAATAGCGGCACGGGATGATCTCCCGCCCCCAGATAATTCAGGCTGTAGAATTTCCGGTTGTGATGCGTCTTCTGTAACCGGCATCCCTTTCTAAAAAGCCGCATAACCTTTTATGTGACGGGCGGCATTTTTCGGCTGAGGATAATACCAGGCTGCATCGGAGTTGACTTTCCCGCCGGGCTTTTCATCCAGGAACTTGCGATTCCTTTACCGTCATCCAATGAAAGCAGCGACGTAAGGACTTTCCGCTGATTCACTTCCCGGAAGAGGCGATTCATCTTATTCAGCAGGGCCGTTTGGAAGCTGTCCCCTATCTGCTGCTGATCTCAGGATATTTTTTTCTTAATAATATTATGACAGAACAGCCGTAAAGATAAAAGGAATTCCGGCGTGGATATCTTTACCGGGAAATAGAAAACTGCTATGATTTGTAGGGTATAAGGAGACACAAAATGTTTTTTTGGGATTACACAATTTTTCTGATAATTCCGCCGTTACTGCTGGCGGTATACGCCCAGCACAAGGTCAAAAGCACTTTTGATATATTCAGCCGGAAAACCGCACGTTCCGGAATAACCGGCGCGCAAGCCGCCCGCCAAATTCTTGACACCCGCGGGGCCGGTTCCGTAGAAATTGAACGGGTTTCCGGACGTTTGTCGGACCATTATGACCCCCGCAAAAAAAAACTTCGTCTATCGGACGGCGTTTATGGCAGCAAATCCTTGGCTGCCCTGGGCGTAGCGGCGCATGAGGCCGGCCATGCCCTGCAGCATCAGTCCGGATATGTACCTCTCCACCTGCGTAATTTAATTTATCCCGTCGCCAGTTTCGGGTCCACCCTGGCGTTTCCGCTCTTTTTCATCGGCTTTCTTTTCAGCACCAACGGACCATCTCTCCTAATGGATATCGGGATCCTTTTATTCGCAGGGGCGGTTCTTTTCAGTGTGCTGACGCTGCCGGTGGAATTCAACGCATCCCGGCGCGCCTTGAAATTGCTAAAAAGCGGAAATTTCCTCGATCAGAATGAATTGATGGGTGCCCGGAAAGTGTTAAGTGCGGCCGCTTTAACCTATGTCGCATCCACAGCGATGGCGATCATGCAGCTGCTGAGGCTGCTGATCCTGCGCGACCGCACCTGATCCCAGCTTATTCATGAAAGAATGCCCCATCAGTGAACTATAGCAGATTACTTCGTCTGGGCGATGAGAAGGGTTGCAGGATCCAGGCTGAGCTGGAGATCCTCAGGTTGATGATAGCCATGATTTTTGACCAACTTAAGCTGAACATGATTTTTCTGGAAACGGAGGGTTATGAGAACTTGGATTTCGTCCATTAAGTCCTGAAGCTCATAAGGAGTGCCTTCGTCATCAAAAAGATTATCCTCTTTTTTGAGGGAAGCGCTAAACCAGATTTCCAGGCTCATTTTTTCCGCAAATTCCCGAAAGAGCTTAAGATCATCCCGGGAACCCCGCGAAAAATCAAAGCCGTCTACAATGACCGTTTCCGCAGCAAACCGTCCATATTGAATCAACGCTTTGAGGCTGTTTAGAATCTGCTCGGTATTCGTTCCTGTTTGGCTGAAGTTCATGATCACCCGGTTTTTCACAATATCTTCATGCAGGCCGCCGGGTGTCTCCAATTTCTGCCGGGTGGCTATCTCACGAAAAATATCCTCATACCATTGGATAATGTGATCAACGCGGCTGGAAAAAGAAACATGAATGACCGGCTTATCTTGAAATAGTTTGTCAATGCCGATATGAACCAGGCAGGCGGTTTTTCCGATTCCTTTTCGTGAGGCCAGGATTCCAATATTTCCCATACCCAATCCGCCGCGGATGGATTTTTCTAGAATACGCAAGGGGCTGCGCTTGATCAATTCTGTTTTTATCATCGAATTTTTCTCCTTATATCTTTACCTGACCCCGTCATAAAAAAAATTTATGCTGTTTTTACAATCTCTTTGCGGCAATCTCGGCCCGTTAATAAGTCAGGCTTATAAGGATGCGGCCTTTTGGGCCTTTTCCATATGCTCCGTTTGCAGGGCCTCCGCAATATTCTCTGGAACTTTCCCATACTTTTGGAATTCCATAGAAAATTCCGCCTTCCCTTGGGTCAATGACCGGATTACCGTGGAATATCCAAACATTTCGCTTAGCGGTACCTCAGCATCAACACGGACGAAGGTTCCATCCTCTACTGTGCTGATGATAATCCCGCGCCTCTGGTTAATACTGGAGAAAATATTACCGGCAAACTCAGAAGGCCCTTCAACCGAGAGTTTCATAATGGGTTCTAAAATCTGCGGAACAGCCTTGTGGTAAATACGGCGCAAAGCATCCCTGGATGCAGTACGAAAGGCAATTTCGGATGAATCCACCGGATGATACCGGCCATCGGTTAAAACCACCCGCATCCCGGTAATGGGGAACCCAATGAGAGGGCCCTTTTCCATAAATTTTTGAAACCCGGTATCGCAAGCCGGAATAAATTCCCGGGGGATATTTCCCCCTTTGACCTCATTGACGAATTCATATTTTTCTTCTTTCAGAGGTTCTATATAGCCGGCTACTCTTCCAAACTGGCCGGCGCCACCGGTTTGTTTTTTGTGGGTATAATCAAATTCGGCCCTGCGGGTAATCGCCTCCCGGTAGGCCACTTGCGGCTGTCCGGTTTCAACTTCAGCGCGGTATTCCCTGCGCATCCGCTCCAGGTATACATCAAGATGCAATTCGCCCATTCCCTGAATTATTGTCTGGTGGGATTCCGGATCCACATGATTACGGAAAGTCGGGTCTTCTTTAGCAAACCGGTTCAAAGCCTTAGCCATATTGTCCGATGATTTATTATCAACAGGTTTAACAGCCAAGGATATCACCGGGTCAGGGACATACATGGAAGTCAAAGTATAATTTAGACCCGGGGCTGCAACGGTATCTCCGGAAACACAGTCAATTCCGAAGAGGGCAACAATATCTCCGGCGAAAGCTTCATTAATCTCTTCCATCCTTTCCGCGTGCATGCGGATCAGCCGTCCCACTTTAAAAATATTTTTCCCCCTGGTGTTATAGAGTTCGTCTCCTTTTTTGATTGTCCCCTGATATACCCGGATGTACGTGAGCTGGCCGTAAGGTCCGTCTTCCAACTTAAAGGCTAAAGCCACCGCAGGTTTTTCCGGAGAAGACTCCAGCTTGATTTTTTCTTCCTCTTTATCCATGTCCAAAGCGTAATTGTCCACTTCTGTTGGATCGGGCAGATAGTGGACGATGGCATCCATCAGCAGCTGGACTCCTTTGTTCTTATACGCGGAACCCATGAATACGGGGGTTAGTTTTCGTTCAATCGTCCCTTTTCTGACTGCATTCCGGATCAAATCCTCTTCCGCTCTGTCCTCTAGAACCGCTTCCATCAATTCATCCGAAAGCATGGAGACTTCATCCAGCATTATTTCTCTTTGTTTGCGGGCCTCCTCTGTTAATTCACCTGGTATATTTCCGGTTCTGACAATAGAACCCTCCGGCCCGTCAAAATAAATCGCCTTCATGGATATCAAGTCTATAATGCCTTCATGCTTATCTTCCAGTCCTATGGGAATCTGCAAAAGAACGGCATTATGGGCCAATTTTTCCCGCAGCTGCCGGTTCACTTTGAATGGGTCCGCACCTACACGGTCCAATTTATTGATGAAGGCTATACGGGGAATATTATACCTCTTCAGCTGGCGGTCTACAGTGATAGACTGAGACTGAACTCCACCAACCGAACATAAAATTAAAACCGCTCCGTCCAGGACCCGCAAGGACCGCTCCACTTCCATGGTGAAATCCACATGGCCGGGAGTGTCAATAATATTGATGGAATGATTTTTCCATTTGACATTAGTTGAAGCGGATGCGATGGTGATTCCACGTTCTTTTTCCAATTCCATAGAATCCATTGTCGCTCCGATCCCGTCTTTTCCTTTAACTTCATGGATTTTATGTATTTTTTTTGTATAAAACAACATCCTTTCCGTCAAAGTGGTTTTGCCGGAATCTATATGAGCACTGATTCCAATATTTCTCATGTTTTTCATGTCTGTATTCATCTCTATCAAGACCTCTTTATCAAATTAATAGGGAAGTCCCCGGTTTTTGGGGATGCTGGAATAAATAAATCCGCTTTTTGTATTATAGCCCAAAACAGCTCCCTTGTCACCTGTTTAACTTGTAATTTTTTTGCTATCATAAGGACAAAGGAAATGGCTCGGCCGGTCACAGCAGTGACTTAATTGACCATTAGCTTTAATCCGAAAACTTGACCGGGAAGGAGTATTTATGCGAAAGGCATTTTTAGAATTTGCCGCTGAAAATATTGTACTGATGGACGGCGCGACGGGCACGGAAATCTATGCCCGGGGGGTTTTTATCAATACTTGTTACGATCACTTAAATCTCACAAATCCGAAATTGGTTCGAGAGATTCATAACGCCTATTTAGACGCCGGCGCCGATGTGATTGAAACCAATACCTTCGGTGCCAACCGGATAAAACTCCAGAAGCATGGGCTGGAGAAGGAAGTTCAGGCCATCAATTATCAAGGTGCTGAAATCGCAAGGGAAGAAGCCGGGGAAGATATTTACGTGGCCGGCTCCATGGGTCCCCTGGGTGAACGATTAGAGCCCTGGGGAATTCTTTCAGAAAATGAAGCCCGGGATATATATCAGGAGCAGGCCAAGCCCTTAATAGACGCAGGTGTGGATATCCTGTCGCTGGAAACATTTACCGATTTACATCTCATCCAGCAGGCCATCCTCGGAATTAAAGAAAAATTCAGCATTCCAATCATGGCTCACATGACCATCGGCGATGACGGCAACTCCTTGTTTGGAACCCCTCCGGAAAGACTGGCCGTCAAAATGAGGGATTTCGGAGCCGATATAGTCGGTATTAATTGCAGTGTCGGGCCCAAAGTTATGCTGGAAGCTGCAGAAAAAATGGTCTCCGCTGTTGATATCCCGGTCAGTGTTATGCCGAATGCCGGCATTCCCCAGAATGTAGACGGCCGGAATATTTATCTGGCCTCCGCAGAGTATTTTGCAGAATATGCGAAACGATTCGCTCAAGCCGGAGTAAGGGTGATCGGCAGCTGTTGCGGGACAAACCCGGACTTTACCCGGGAAATGCGCAAGGCGATTCAATCCGTCCAGCCACGCCGGCAATTGCGGCGCAAAGTAAAGGTGTCGGAAAAGACTGCGGACAAACCCGTCATCCCTGTACAGGACCGGTCGGAGTTAGCCAGAAAAATTTCAGACGAAGTATTTGTCACAACAGTTGAAATTGTTCCTCCCCGGGGCATCGACGCTGCAAAACCCATTGAGCAAGCTCAAACGATGAAGGATGCCGGCGTCGATACGGTCAACATCCCGGACGGCCCGCGGGCAATGTCGAGGATGAGCGCCAGCTACCTGTCCTTCATTATTCAACAGCAGGTAGGGATTGAGGTCATCCAGCATTATGCCTGCCGCGACCGGAATTTACTGGGCATGGTAGGCGACTTGCTGGGAGCATACAGCGCCGGCATAAAAAACCTGCTGCTTGTAACGGGTGATCCGCCCAAAATGGGGACATATCCTGATGCCACCGCGGTCTTTGATGTTGATTCCATTGGTTTGACCAATGTGGTATACAGCCTGAATCGAGGCCGGGATCTGGGAGGAAACCCACTGAAAAGCCCCACCGGTTTCCTGATTGGGGTCGGGGCTAATCCCGGCGCGATCGATCTGGATTATGAAATAAGACGCTTTGAATGGAAAGTCAAAGCGGGGGCGCAATTCGCGATTACTCAACCGGTCTTTGATCTGGATCTTTTTCACAATTTTCGCAAACGCATAAATCATATCAAAATCCCTCTAATCGCAGGCATCTGGCCGTTAGCCAGCATCAGGAACGCGGAATTTATGAACAATGAAATTCCCGGAGCTAAAGTCCCAGATGATATCATGAAACGCATGCGCGCCACCCGGACCAAAAAAGAGGCCGGGGATGAAGGAATCCGGATAGCCCGGGAAACCCTGCAGGAGTTAAAATCTTACATCGCCGGAGTCCAGGTTTCTATGCCTTTTGGAAAAGTTGATGCCCCGCTGTCAGTGCTGCAAGATGTTTTATAATCAAGGTTCAGCTTGACTTGTCCGTTTTTAGAAATTATTATGATGACAATATTATTATGAAAGGGAAAAGAAATATGGATAAAAAAGAATTGATAGAGATGCTTAACAATGACCTTAAAGAAGAGCATGCCGCTATCATTCGCTACTTGGTGCACAGCTATCTGGAAGGCGAGGATTCCCCATTGGGAGCCGGCCTTCTTTCCCGCTGCCGTGAAGAGATGTGGCATCTTCACTGGCTGGGCCTGATCATAGGAAAACTGGGAGGCGAACCGGATATGACACCTGCACCCTATCCCTTTGATCCCACCAGCCGTGCCACGATTTTCGAGTCCTATATCAAATACGAAAAGAATTTAATACCTCATTACAACGAGGAAGCCGAAAAAGTAGACAACCCTCATATCAAACGGGTATTGCAGCGAGAAGCCTGGGAATCCTCCATGCACGCAGATAAATTCCAGCGGACACTGGACAAGCTTACACCGGAACAAGCAGCCGGTCTTCCAGGGGAAGAAAATGAACTGCCCGGCGCTTTTATGGAAAATCTCCAGAAAATTGTACAAAAAAAATACAATGAAATGCTGCAGCAGGTGCGGAACTCCTGGATATTTCAAAAAGACGGATTCCTTGCCTGGCAAATTATGGATTTTTCCATGACTAAAATGAAACAGCTTGCGCATATCGCGGAAGAAGTGGCTGAAAATGGAGTCGAGCCCAGGCTTGAAGCAGGAAAAATCAACATGAGTACCGCTGTCGGCGATGCTCTTAAGGGTGCGTTGGAAGATGTCCAGCAATCACGGAAGCAGCATCAGAACCTCCGGGACAGTACGGAAGCCCAAAAGCATTCCGGGCTCCTCATCAACCTCGATCTGAGTATCAAACAAGAGAGATACGAAGCCGACGAATATGAGGACTGGCTGAAAAAAGTCTAGTCCCTATAGCTTATATTTATAGAGCTTCGCTCCGGCAGGAAGGCGGGCCTCTCCCCTATAGATGTCCCAGTATATGGTCCTGGCGTCTTCCAGTTTCCGAAAAAGCGGATTGTCTTCAATCGGCGTATGAAGAGCTATGGTTTGTCCTTCCCGGTCCACCATCCGTAACCTGTAACACCGGTTCAATATTCCAGCCGTTCCGACACTGCAGACCGCTACTAACTGATTTTCCTTCGCCCACTGAATCAATTCACCGTAAGAAACATGCTGCTCCCTGATAGGCACATTCATTTCCTTAAGAATTCCTACAATACCGCCTATCGTTACCGAGGGAAGGATGAGGGGGTTCTCGGGAATTTTAACTACAGTCCCGTCCCGAAGGGCAAACAAGCAGCATGATGAGTCCCATTCCGTAACCAACCGGCTTTCAAGATTTTTGTGAGGCTGGTCGTCTAAAAACATAGCCGATGCGGCTTCCCGGTCGATTTTCCGGGCTTCATCGATCGCCTTTACACTGATTAGATAATTCACCCCTAACTTCAGGCATCCGGTCTTGTTTTCTGAAACCGCCCTGATTAAATGAGGAACAACCACGCCATAAAATGGCTCCCCGAGATAATGGTCATACCGGCAAGCCACCGCACGGATAGAAGGATTTCCCGGAAATGTGACCCCGATCGATTCTTCCTCATCTACAGTGAAAGGGCGAAGATAGCCTTGAGCCTGATTTTCCGCCATCTCTTCAAGGAAACTGCGCATGGATGGGTGTTTAAAATACTGATGAATAAAAAGATGTTCCAGCTCCTCTGCAGTGGGGATCATTTTTTGCTGAGAGGAACTGAGATTAAACGCCATTCCTTTACGAAACCGCTCTAAGTTGTGACGCCAATTTAACAAGACCACCTCAACCTGATTGTGACCATCCTTGCGGCAAAAAAACCTGATCCCTTCGAAGGCCAAAAATTGACCGTAATGGATGGAGCGGTTTACCGCATAAACTTTAGCGCCGGATTCCACAATATTAAGCTGTTTCTCTTTTAATAAATATTGCAATTGTTTGGAAGCCCACTTTACTCCTTCAAAACCAGCCATGAAATATCTCCTTATATTCCTGCCCCCCCCAGCGGATCGGGGAGGCCGATATGACAATTTCAGGGTATGACACATATGATATCGGCCTTGCGTTTTCATTTTTTTTTTTGTCAGCCCTGAATTTAGCTTATATCATACAATTGAGCCTCGGTCAAAAAAGCGCCTTGCCGTGTCAAGGCAAAGTAAAAATGTCCGGTTCTTAGCAACGTAGAAATGTCCGGTTTT
>CAZDJZ010000030.1:0-24426 GCA_964505785.1 uncultured Eubacteriales bacterium | reverse complement strand
GACACCCGCCCCATTCTCGGCCGGATGCATCTGTGGCTGGAAGATGTCGAGGTGCAGTGGGTCCGCGGAAAACAGGTGCCTGAGTTCATAAAAAGCATCAGTTTTATGGACGGCCGCATGGAACGGCTGATGATCATGACCGCAGCCGTGACCGCCCTGGGGACCCGGCTGTTCGGCCGTTTCGGCGAGGGCAAGGATAAAAGCAAGGAAGAGCTTAACCGGGTGAAAAAAGACGCGGACGCCATTTCCGCTTATGCTATGAGCGAGAGTTTGTGGTATGCGACCCGCCAGCTTCCGGAAAATCATGCGATATTGGTTTGCATGGGAGAAGGCCTGATGCCGAAAGTCGGCGAAACCAAGGAAATGGGCTCCAATCCCCAGCTGGGTTTCGGCAGGGTTTACGCCAGGCCCCAAGTGGCGAAGTGGCTGGATGGCCGGGTGACCAGATTGCTGAATGAAGAGAACTACGGCTGGGAGGATTTTAGGGAAGATGTCAAAGACGCCGGGATTACAGTCTGGGGTGCTGCTATTGATACATTGGAAAACACCTCCCGTTTCGCTAAAGGCAAATCCACGGGACCTCTGACTGTGATGCATCTTTTCAACCAGCCGCTGATTATCACCAAGCCTTATGAAGGATACATGGGCAATCTATTTTTGCCCATGGAAGTGCTGCGCAAGGCGGAGGAAAAATCTGTCCTGCTGGATTTCAGGACTCCGCGGAAAGATGTGGTGGCGGCCATCGAGGCCGCTTATCCCGATATCAAGCGGGAACATATCCACGTTTGGACCCTGGGAGGAGAAAGCCGGAAGAAAAGACTAGGCACCCTCTGGAAGCAATGGGATGAACTCGGTGTGCACCTGGTTGAAGACGGCTGGGAAATGCCCACCAAGGGGAAAGCCTTTATTGATTCCGGAACCTATACCCCCACCTACCTGGTCGGCTCATGGAAGGACCAAAGCGGCGACACCCATGTGTTTTTAACGGATGGGTATGCAGCATCCGCTGAGGCCATGCAGGCGGCCAGCTTGACTCCGGCCCTGGATTTAGACGGCTCCCTGGTGACCTTTACGTCCAAGTTCAAATTGCCGATTGACAAGGAGCAGCATGTGATGCGGCTGAGGCCTGAGGCGCCGGATTTTAAAGAACGCCTGGAAGAGATTATCGGCGAACCGGTCGGCCAGGAGACATTGGATAAATACCGGAATTTGATCATGGAAGCCCGGGACGCCGGCATGCCGGAAAGGCACCGGGTGATCCGGGCGGCGGATTTTTTCCCGGAAAAAAACTGGGACGTGGCCGCCTTTTCCGGATACATGTGTTATGATCCTTATACCGGCACACCGGGCATTGAATGTATTGACGATGAACGTTATCAAGTCTATGCCCGCATATCCACGCCGAAGGCCGGCAAAGTGGTCAAATTGACTTTGCGGCTTATGGAAAAACCGGAAGAGCAGCGCCTGGTGTTCAATCCGCTGCTGACCCGGTTTTTTTACGGCGAGGATTTCCGCACCCGGCCGGTTAAAATCTCCGACTCCGGGCGAATCCGCAACGAGCTGCAGACCCTATGTGCGGAAGCCCTGGAATATCCCGGCAACAGCAAGATCCGGGTCTATTTCGACCGCATCCCGCCGGAAGTGATTTCGCTTGAAGACCAGGAAGTCCTGCGCGAAGTGCTGGAGTGGTACAAGGCCCATCATCCGATTTGGTTTCATTGGCTCGAAATCGCCTAAACTGGGTTAGTGACATGGCGTTAAGCCACGTCATCCTGAGGCCTGCGAAGCAGGCCGTAGGGATCTTAGGCTACCTCGCAGAGGTAAAAAGAGAAAAGTTATCTTTATTAAATCAAAAATCAAAAATCAAAAAAATCAAAGCGGACTTTAGGCAGTGTGAAAAATAACAAATCTTCTGAACGGAAAAGACAGAATAGACTTCAATAGGCCTAGATGGATCAAATAGACAAAAAGAACGCAAAGAACGCGATGAGCGAAATAAACGTGAGCAAAGCGAGCAGCACTATATGTCATCCCCAAGCCGAATAGCGGCGAAGGGGATCTTGGCCTGCATTGGCTGATGAATCGGTACCGTCTTATCTGCCGAGGCACTCTAAGATTCCCGTCACTGCGTTCCGGGAATGACCTGGGGAGTGCCTTATGACGTCATGTTCCAAACAATATGGAAGCGTTTAATGAAGAAATGTCCGCCTTTATTTTTTCTGATTGTTTTTTAAGACAATCCTTCCCGATTCAATCAGCCGGATGCCGTCTTTGGGATTCAAGCCTGGGCCGGAGAGGATATTGTCCTCTATCCGGACATCGGTGGAGTTGACCACTTTGACGGCTATCGGCGTTCCCGTGAGGGCGGTGGCGGCGAAAGCCTCATCCAATTCAAAGGAGTTGCCTTTGATCAGCACATGCAGGCCGTTATTAAGCGCAATTCCCGGATTTTGCCACCAGTTGATAAAGCGGTTGTTTTCGATGTAAAGATTCCGGATCACTCTCAGACGGGATTCTTCGATGTCCCACTGACTGACAGGCCAGTTGAAGGATGCCTGGACAATCCCGAAAATATTCCGGTTTGGATTCAGCAGGTGCTGTGCTGTCTGGGCGGTTTTGACCGGCCAGCCGCTGGTCAGGCGGAAGGTGTTGTTCTGAATGAGCAGGTTGGAGGGGATGCCGCCGTTATATTCCTGATAGGTATTCAAAATGCAGATGGACTGGTCGCTGTGCCGCTCAAAGAGATTGCCGTCTACAAGGCCGTCACGGCTCTTTAAAAGAAATCCGAACCGGACTGCGCTCTTAAACTCATTGTTCTTGACCACAAATCCTGGGAGGCCGGCATCATCATTATGGAACGACAAAGCTTTTTCATAATCGGTTCCCGTCCGGAGGCCGGGAATTTTACGGTCCACCCGGACGCGAATGCCGGCGGGGATGTCCATGGTTTCAAGCACAACCGGCTGGGAAACGACGGCGCGCTCGACCGGATCCATCACGATAAGGGTATCGCCGGGGCGGGCCATCCATGGATTATTCCGGTCGCGGCTGAGATAATCCTCGAAAGCGGGCTGGGGCCGGACAAACCTGAGCGCGGCGTGCACCAGGTCAAAGGTATACGGATCCACAATGTTGACGCAGTAGGCCCGGTGGCCTTTTATGATCAGGTTATCATCGCCGAGGGCTTCAAAATAGCAGTCTTCGACCCATGGCCCTTCTCGTCCGCCGAAATTGAAACAGCCGTCTGCTCCGGAAGTCAGCCACCGGCCTTCCCTGGGGGCCGCTTTTATCCGGATGAAATTCGGACGGGTGCAGTAACCGGTTGCGAAGACGGCGTTGAAAGAGGCATAAATGCGCAAATCCATAAAGGTGACATCTTCTGAGCGGGTGGCGTGCAGCAGCGCCCCGTCAATACGGGAAATCTGGACATAGGGATCGCCGACGGCTACATCTTTGAGCTTGATTTTGTGCTGGACTTTAAGGTGATATCTGTTCTCTCCGGTCCGGGACCAATCAGTGAGATAGAGGCGGAATTCCGTGCCTTCTTTAAAAGCGACCGGATTATCCTTATCTTTGATGAATCCCCATTTGTAATCGGCATTGTGAAAATGCGGATGGTCCAGATCGGGATAGTCCGGATCTAATTTGATATCGAATGTGCCGGCGTCTTGGTTAACTGCCGTCACCCACCCCTGGGTATGGGGGAAGATTTCAAAGTCAACCGACATATTTTTTACGATGATTCTCCGGGAATTCCGGATGCCGAGGAACTGCTTATCGGGTTCCAATATCAAAAACTCGCAGCCGCGGCCATCCAGGATAAGGTTTGCGGCCTCTTCGATCATAAGAGCGGTGCGCCGGCTGCCGGTGTTCAGACGGTATATGCCTTCATCAAATTGGATAACCGCCGGTTCACCTCCGGCGGCAGCGGCGTCGATGGCGGCCTGAATGGCCTGAGTGTCGGGTTGGCCGTCTCCGGGTAAAGCGCCGAAGTTTTTCACATGAATGCGCCTTTGGACCGTAAAGTCAAGCAGAGGTTTTGCTCTGAGCTTGATTCCCAATTTGACGGCTTTATCATATCCGTCTTCAGATTTGGATAAATGTGGAAAACCAAGGATCAAGCTGAAATAAATAATAAGGATAACAGCTGCACGGATTTTATCTGGTTTGTGCATAGGATTGACTCTGTAGTCTTAAAGGCCCAGCCGCGCCGCCAGGCGGTCGGTTCTCTCTCTGTTTTTAAACAAAGGCCTGTCTCCTTTCAGAATTTATGGGATACGTATTGTTTTTATTATATCAAAAAAGACATCCCGCGCATCTTGAAAATTCCGGGTGCCTTTCTCGGGTGAATTCAGGAATCGTCTCTGAGAAGCGGCCGGGTTAAACAGGTCGGTCCTCCTGAACCGGGGATAGAAATTTCTTTGCCTTCATATTCCGTGACATCATAGCCGGCTTTTTCCAGCTTCCGGCGGGTTTGGGGATTGCCGGACAGCATCAAACAGCGGCCCGGGCCCAGGCACAGCACATTGCCGCCCATCGAGGCGTATTCTTCATCCGGAACTTCAATAAGTGTGAATCCCCGGTTCAGAAGCTCTTTCCGGAAGGGCACCGCCATCAGCCGGGAATAAACCAATGCGGTTTTAGGGCCGACCGGGCTAAGGATCGACATGAGATGCAGCACATCCCCGGGGCCGTGCCAATGGGGAAGAGCGACAGAAAGAATATCCACATCCATATGCCGGAGCAAATTCCACAGCTGCCGGATGCCTTCGTCGTTGGTGCGGTAGCCTTCTCCCACAGCCAGGGTTTTGCGGTCAAGCCAGGCGGCGTCTCCGCCTTCCAGACGCCCGGTGCCGGTGATTCCTCCCAAAATCGGAATATGTTCCTGTATAAAATAGTCAGCAGCGGCTTCCGGTTCTCCCACCCGGGCTGCTTTTCCCATCCGAGCGAAAATGATGCCTCGGTCTGAAACCAGGCTCGCATCCCGCACATAGATCGAATCCAATCCGGCCCGCTCATCCTGAGGAAGAAAGCAGATCTCTGCGCCGGCGTCCTCCAGAATCCGGATAAAGTTATCGAACTCACGGACAGCACGGGAAAAATCCGGCGGCCTGAGATAATTGAGATTGTCCCAATGCTCCAGGATATAATCCCGGCTGCGGAATGCGTCCCTGGGATGTTTCACCAGGACCTTGCGCAGCGTCCCGGTTTCATTCTGCCTGCCGATAAATGTATCTAACATCCTTTCAAGCGCCCTTGGTTTGCGATATTATGATATACATGTTCAAAAAGCAAGGGTGAAATTTTATGTCCATTAATCAAAGGAAGGACGATCATATTAAATATTCACTGCAGGACTCTCTGCAATCAAAGGCTTCTAATTTATTCGAGGATGTGCTGCTGGTCCCTAAAACGCTGCCTGAACTGAATTTGACCGATGTTATTTTGGACACAGAATTTCTGGGCCGGCACATATCAGCGCCGGTTATTATTTCTTCCATGACCGGAGGGAGTGAGCGGGGGAAAATCCTGAACCGGCTGCTGCTGGCTGCAGCGGAAAAGGAAAACGTGCCTTTTGCGCTGGGATCTTTGAAGCCCGTTTTCAAAGACCGGGCTATAAAAGAGACCTATCTTCCGGATAGGGAGGTATCTGTTCCGGTTTTCGGGAATATAGGGATTGATTTCCTTTTAGAAGAAGAAAACTCTTCTGAGCTGCTGCAGCCGGTTATCGAAGAATTGAAATTGACTGGATTATTTGTTCATGTCAACATTGTGCAGGAACTGATTCAAGAAGAGGGCGCAGAGGATTTCAAAGGAGCATTGAAAGCAATCCGTAAACTTGTGAATAAATTGGATTGTCCGGTTCTGGTTAAGGAGGTAGGTTTCGGCATTGATCCGGCAACCGCCGCCGCTCTCGAAGATTGCGGTGTCCAAGCTTTGGATGCCGCAGGAGCAGGCGGGACCAACTTTGCCGCAGTGGAGGCCGCCCGTCAGAATAAAACCACGTCATTTGATTCCTGGGGCATTCCCGCGGCTTTAAATCTATTGATGCTGAAAGATAAAATCAAAATACCGCTTATCGGATCAGGTGGAATCGCCGACGGATTAGATGCTGTCAAAGCAATCGTGCTGGGCGCTGACTTGGTTGGGGTGGCTAAATCGATTCTAGCCGCGGCGGATCAAAAACCGGACGGGGCTGAAATTTTCCTGCACAATTTTTGTCTCACGATAAAACAGACCATGCTCGCTTTGGGCGCAGAAGATTTATCAGCGCTCCGGGCAATTCAACCCATATTCAAAGACACACTTTACACCGCACTCCAGCAAATCTAACCCGCGGTCTGGCCGCGTCATTTCATTTCTGAAATGCCTTCTGTATGGCAGATGTGGGCGAACCGGTTGAGCAAGCATGATTTCATTCATTTTCCATCCGGAAGATTGATCCAGCCCATTCAACATATTGCAGCAGCCGGAAATATTTGCCATATTAACACAGCTGAAAAGGCAGTATAATATATGTTGGCCATCAAGAGAGAAGTTCATGATCCAACTGATAATGCTTTGCCTGTTGACGCTTTTCGCGTCCGCGATAGGAACAGCCACGGGATTTGGGACGTCCACGGTCATGATTCCCGTCATGGTTCTCTTTGTGCCGCCGCCTATAGCGCTCCTTTTCGTCGGCATCGTGCACCTATGCGGGGATATCTGGAAAGTTCTTCTATTCAAGCGCGGCCTTGATTGGAAGCTGATTCTTGGCTTCGGGCTCTCAGGTATTGCAGCCAGCTTCCTGGGGGCATCTCTCTCTCTGCAAGTACAGGGGTTTCCACTCAAACGGATTCTTGGAGCCTTTCTGATTCTGTATGTTACATTTCTGTTTCTCAAGCGGGAGTGGGCCTTGCCCAAGACACATGGGACAGCTGTCTGCGGGGGGGCCCTGTCAGGACTGTTTGCCGGATTCTTCGGTGTCGGGGGTGCCGTTCGTGGAGCCTTCCTAACGGCCTTTAATCTTCCCAAAGAAGTGTACATATTCACATCCGGCCTGATTGCCCTTTTCATCGACGCAACACGAGTTTCTCGCTATATTTGGGGAGGCACTCGATTAGAACAAGACCTCTTGATCGCACTTATCTTGAGTATACCGGTCTCATTCATCGGCGCCCATGTCGCAAAGCGGTTTCTGACAAGAGTACCTCAGAAATATTTTCGCATTTTCGTCGGTATTTTTCTTGGCCTGGTGGGTGCAAAATTGTTGATTTTGACTTAAAGATAATAACCTATAGCCAACCAAACATTCCAGCGGATCGCCTATGTAGCCAGCTGAATTCAATCTATATGCTGCTCCAGAATCAACTTTACTTGACACCGGCAGGAGACAGGGGGTCAAATCGAAAATTTTTGTGTATCTAAAAACTGTCCCCGCTGTAACGGGTGAGCAATTCCAGCCGCAGGCGCCGGAACATGTTGACCACCTGTTCCATTCGGTTTTTTGTCAATTTGGTCAGAAAAGCGTTGGCTTTATCGGGGCTTTTCTCATAAAGTCTTGAGGCTTTTTGATCAATTTCCGCCATAGAGCTGAAAAATTCATTCTCGATGGGATCCCGGGCCGCATGCAGGTCTTTGACTGCCTCCTGCCACCGGAGGTGCAGCAGTTTTTCCACGAAATCCACCGCCCACCGGGCTGAATCCTCATCGAATTTCCGCATATCATAGTTTTTATAGTAGGGATGAATTTCCTGCACGCCGGCATATATAGGGACATAGGCACTGACATAGGGGTTGTCTACATAAAACCAGTACACCCCGCCGACAGGGTCGGGCAGCCATCCTCTCAGCTGCGCTACCATGCCGTAACCCTGGGTCGCGATAGTGCGGTGATAGGGGATGCCGAGAAGCTCCATTAATTCGGGGTTGGCAAAAGGAGTTGTCAGCGGACTTTTTTTATAATCACCTTCTCTTCCCGGAACCAGCCAGGCCGGATGTGCGGTCCGGTCATATATGGTATCCGCGAAATATGACCGCTGATAAGCGATGATGTCGCGGAACGAAAGCTTTTTATCTGGTTTGACGGAGAAAGGATAAAAATCCGCCCCTTCGATGCCCTGCCGGTACATAGTCATGATGTCAGCCGGCTGGTCCAAAGACCTCCGCGGCCAGTCTTTATACGACGGAGCCGCTGTGCTGTAAATAAGCCACAGGCGGGCCAGCTCTCCCTCATGAATCGGAGGTGCATAGGTTTCCTGCCAGATAAAAGGCTGTCCGTCTTCCGGATCATACCATCCCCGGTCGACGGCTTCCTGCATATAGTTCGGTGACATCAGAAAATCCGGACTGTCCGGGTTGATTTCCCGGATACGCACATAATTAGGGATGGCCACGATGTGGTCATCCGGCACCCGCCGGGCTGCCCAGATAGCGCCGGGTTTTCCTGAGTCCCGCGTCCATTCCGGACCAACGCTGAAAATCTCCATCACCCAAAGTTCTTCAGGATCGGCAACACAAAGGGCTTCAGCCCCGCCGCAGGAAGGCAGGAAACCGTATTTTTCCACTAATTCGCCGATAAGCTTGACTGCTTCTTTGGCGGTGCGGCACCGCTGCAGCGCAAAAATTTGCGCTTGCTCAACGGTCATGATCTGTTCGGTCACGCCTTCGACGAATGCGACATTTAATGCATCCTTCTGGCGGCAGGTGCTTTCTCCGATAGCCAACTGGTGTTCATTCATCTGTGAATATCCGGTATGAAAGTAGGTAAAGGTTTGTTCCGCCTGCGGGATTTCACCGATAATTGTGCCGTAATCGCCCAATTCCTTTCCGGCCTGCGGATCATCTTTGCCGAAATAAACCATACCCCAATAGACTGGAGCTTCAGCCCCCGGCGGATAAGTTTTTCCCGGCACCACATGCACGCGGCATTCGCTGCAGCAGTCCGTATGGGAGGTGATGACCGAGCCGTCTACTGTGGCATCTTTGCCGGCACCGATGACCGTGCAGCCGTCGTATTCGTTCCGCTCCGTTAAATCAGCCGAAACAAATCCTGACGCTAAAAATACAATCAAAATAAAGAATATCCTTACTTTTCTCATTTATGGCTCCTATACAGGGTCATGTGCTATTCACATGAAGATTCATTTTCATTGTTCAGGGGATGTTATGCCCATGATTCATTCATAATAAAATTGCGATGTTTATGCAATCTTTTTTTAGTCTTAAAAGACAATTTTCGGTTCGGGTCCTGATACATGATATAATATAAACATACAGGGATAATTTCATTCTGCAAACCCGGATTATTGATCATAGAGATGAAATCTCTTGTGTAAAAAGTTTTGATTAAATGCTATAATAACTATCGAAATTATAGATTAAGCTGAATTGTTCACGGGCCTCTTAGGGATAGTTCAGATTCGTTAAAAACAATGTAGGATAAGGAGAAACATATGGCGGAAATCAAGGTTGACTGCATCAACGAAACCTGCCCCATTCCGCTGGTGGAAACCCGCAAAGCGTTGCGGAATGCCGCGGAAGGGGATATCATCATTGTCAAGGGAACCCATCCCGCATCCAAAAAAGAAATCCCCATGGCTGTTCGGGCTATGGGACTGGATATACTAAACGAGGAACAAGAGGGGGAGGTATGGACAATCAAAATACGCCGGTGAATGCCGGACAAGAGAATCTCAAGAAAGCCACTCTCATTGTGCATTCAGGAGATATGGATAAAATTTACAGTGCCTTGATCATCGGTAACGGCGCCCTAGCCATGAATATGGAAGTAGCCATGTTTTTTACCTTTTGGGGCCTGCAGCGTTTGAAAAAAGGCCAGCTGGATAAAGGGCCGCTGTCCAAAATGCATTTTCTCGGGTTGGGGAAGTGGATGATCAAGCGTAAAATGAAAAAAAACCGGGTGGCTTCTTTGGAAAAGATGTTTCAAGATTATATCGACTTAGGCGGTAAGGTTCTGGCCTGCGACATGACCATGGCGATTATGGGGGTTAAAAAAGAAGACCTGCGGGAAGATTTGATCACCGATTACTGCGGTGTGGGAACCTATGTCAATGAAGCCCGGGACTCGACGCTGACGCTGTTTATTTAAGGAGGAAGCATGGATCGAAAATATGTGTATTTGGACAATGCCGCCGCGTCGCGCATGGACGAAAAAGTCCTGGAAGCCATGCAGCCCTATTTTTTTGATGTTTACGCGGTCGCTTCATCTGAGTTCGGTTATTCCCTGGGCATTCAGGCCCGCGAAGGATTGGATAAAGCCCGTGCAAGTCTGGCCGGCCGGCTGAACGCGGAAAAGGAAAGCTTCATTTTTACCTCCGGCAGCACGGAATCGAGCAATATGGCGCTTAAAGGCGCCGCTGCCGCCTTGGCGGAAAAGAAGGGAAAACACCTGATCGTTTCCGGGATTGAGGATTTTCCTGTCCTGCATTCCGCACGGGCGCTGGAAAGAGACGGATTCCAAGTTACCACCCTGGATGTGGACAAAGAAGGATTCGTGGATTTGGACCAGCTGCGGGATTCCATAACCGGAGAGACATTCTTAGTATCCATTCAGCATGCCAACCAGGAAATCGGAACCCTGCAGGATATACAAACCATTTCGCATATCTGTCAGGAAAAAGATGTTTTTTTTCATACTGATGCCACGCATACCTTCGGCCGTGTGCCGCTGGACGTGCAGAAGATTCCTGTGGACCTGGCCACGGTTTCAGCCCATACGATCCACGGCCCTAAGGGGATCGGCGGCCTTTACCTGCGCAAGAATATGCCGTTTAGAAAATGGATGGACGGCGGATTTCAAGAATTCGACCGGCGCGCCGGCACGGAAAATATTCCCGGCGCTGTGGGATTCGCCAAAGCGGTGGAGCTGATCACGGATGAAGAAAACCAGCGTATTCAGTCCCTGCGCGACCGGCTCATAAACCGGGTGCTGGAAGAGATTCCAGATACTACTTTAAACGGCCCGCGGAAAAAGCGCCTGCCGCAAAACGCCAATCTCACCATTCACTTTGTGGAGGGCGAATCGATCACCCTGCATCTGGATATGCGGGGTTTTGCCCTCAGCACCGGCTCGGCTTGCTTCAGCCGGTCTCTGGAAGCCAGCCATGTGATCACCGGCATCGGGGGCGACCATGAGCGGGCCCATGGGTCGCTGCGCTTTACCTTCGGCCGTTTTAATACATTGGAAGATGTCGAAAATGCGGTCGATGCCCTGACTGAGGTCGCGGAGCAGCTCCGTAAAATAAGTCCGTTAAAGCACAAGAAGGAGGAATCATAATGTCCGATTTTCCATACAGCGAAAAAGTCATGGAACATTTCCGCAACCCCAGGAATGTCGGCAAAATCGAAAAACCGGACGGCAAAGCCGTGGAAGGCAGCCCGGCCTGCGGGGATATGGTGGCGGTTTATATCGATGTCGATGAGGATACCAAAATTATTAAAGATATCAAGTTCGAGTCTTACGGCTGCGCGTCCAATATCGCTACCGGTTCCATCATTACCGAGCTGGCCAAAGGCAAAACCCTGGATGAGGCCAAAAAAATCACCTGGAAACAGGCTTCGGAAGCTCTGGGGGGCTTGCCCAAACTCAAAGTCCATTGTTCCGTTTTGGCCGTACAGGGACTGCGCGCTGCTATTGAGAATTACGAGGAAAAACACGGCCTGGTGAAAAAGAAAGGACCCACTACTGAAAAATCCGTTAAAAAACGCCTCCGCCGGGTGATGGATCCTCTCCAAGGACTGGATGTGGTCCAGACCAATCTGATCGGCGATATTCAGGTTCAGGAAGGCATTGTCACCATTGAGGTCAAGCTGCCGCCTGATCATCAATTCGCTGCCAATATCAAAGAGGAAATCGCCGAAAAAATCGAAACCCTGTGGGATGTGAAAAAGGTCAAGGTTACTTTTGAAGGGTGAATTTTACGGCCGCAGCAGTCTTTTTTCTAATAATTCCTGCAAGTCCCGCCGGCTGTCTAATATACTGTGAATATAGACCTCATTTCCTGCAATACGGTAAATGATTCGATAGGGCTTGAAATGAATTTCGTGATATTCCTTGATCCCGATTCGTTCCAATTCTTGAGGAAAATGTCCCCGGTTCGGATGAGTTTTTAAGCTGCTGCTTATTTCTTTAATTTTTTCAATAACGTTCTGTGAATTTTCCGGTGAATCTGATTGGATGATATATGTATAGATCTCAAGGATATCCTGTTCCGCATCTTCGATCATAAAGACTCGATAACTCATTTGCGTTTTATTTCATTCATTTTTTTCTGAATATCCCGAAAGCTTTCTTCTAAGGATTTTACTTTTCCTTTCTGCAGACTCTGATTACTCAATGCCAGGATCTTTAAAAACGCCATGCTTTCCTGAGTTTGTTCATAGGACCGAACATCCTGGAGAACGGCCTTAGCTTCTCCGTTTTGTGTAATCACCATCGTTTTTTTATTTTCGGAAATCTCTCGGATGACTTTGGCGGCGTGGGCTTTGACGTAACTGATCGGCTTAACGGATTCACTGTATTTCATTTTGCTTCTCCTTGCATATGACCTTATAATAGTCTTAATTTAGGTCTGTTGCAAGTGGGCTTCGCATTTGGCAGCAAGGTCTTACTTCAAAGTAAACTGAATCAGCTCGGACTCGCGGGTGTTTCCATCCGCAAGGTAGGCCGTCACCATCCAGAAATAAGTTCGACCGCTCTGCATCCGGGACTTAAGTTCAGGACCGGAAGTCCACTCAGTCGTATAGATTTGTCTGCTTTCCCATAGGGGCTGAAGGTCATCCCCAAAGACGCTGATCCGGTAGTATTGCGCCCCTTTTGATGGTTCCCACACGAAGCGGAGTTTGGATTGCCGCATTGACGTAACCGGTGCCTTCACCTGGATGGCATTTCCGCCGCTTCTCAAGTTAAGCGGCTCAGGCCGGTTAAGAAAGAGAAAAAAAACAGTTGCCGCTAACAGCAGAAACACAGCGGATGCCGCCGCCAATACCGGCCCGGCCCGGGCATACCATGGGCGCCGCTTTTCTTCAATTTTACCGGTTTCTTTTTCGATCCGGCTTAGGAATTCCTTCTCTTTTTTCAGGATCGCGATGATCGTTTGGAACTCCTGCGCGCAGGAGCTGCATGTATCTATATGCTCAATCACGTCCAAGCGTTCCTTAAGCGGCAGTTCCAGCCGTGCGGCTTGCACCAGTTTTTCCGGATCCGGGCAATTGTCCACCTTGACCTCGTTTTTATTAAGATTATTTTTGTCCATCGCTTCCTTTTTTCCGTATGACACACTCGTCGCCCGAGTTTTTGGTCTTTGTTATATAAAACGCAGGCGAATTATTTTTTTCTCATTCTCCGGATTATTTTTCAATCTGTTGTTCAACACTTCTCGTCCCTCCAAGTCCATCTAAGTCCATCTAGGTCTATCTGGGTCTGTCTACGTCTTTTCAGTCTATTCAGTCTTTTTTGTCTTTCCGTTCGGCTTGTTGGGCCCACGTTCATTTCCATCAATGTGTTTAAATATTCGGCTTCGGTTTATTTTTGATTTCTAATCGCTGCTGTCACTTTTAACTCCTGCAAAGCAGCTTGAGTCCTTTAGGCGTTAATGCACCCCGTGGAAACCTTAGCGGATCATTTTCATGCTAAATTACTGTTTTTCCCCGCTTTCTTCCATCAGCACGCGCAGAGGCGGGGATTCGCCCTGCTTGTCCTCACCCATATAGAGGGTGGTATGCGGAAAGGGGATCTCGATACCCAATTCATCAAATTTCTTTTTCATTCTGCGGTTAAATTCCCGGCCCACCATCCACTGTTTGATGGGTTTGGTCTTGTTGCGGGCTTTGATGACAATAGCGGAATCGCCGAATTTGTCCAGCCCTAAAATCTCAATGGGTTCCAGAATGATATTTTTATACTCCGGTTCATTACGCATATCTTCATCGAGTTTTTTGACAATCTCAATCACTTCATCCACATCCTCCCGGTAAGCAACCCCGATTTCAAACACATATCGTGAATATTCTTTGGTCATATTTGTGACCACATCGATGATTCCGTTAGGAATAAAATGAACATTCCCCGCCAAATCGCGGATTGTGGTCATTTTCAGGTTGACATCTTCCACAAATCCACCCTGACCCGCGATTTGCACAACATCGCCGACCCGAATTTGGTCCCAGAGTAGAATATAGAATCCATTCAGGTAATCTTTAACCATACTCTGGCCGGCGAATCCAACGGCCAATCCGACAATACCGGCTGCCGCCAGAATCGGTCCGATTTCAATATTCAATTCTCCCAGTATGGTTATCAAGGCAAATACCCAAATGACTATGCTTAATACTTTGGAAATGACACTGCTGAGTGTATTAGCCCGTTTTTCCGCCTCCTCATCTTTTTTCTTTTCCAAAAACAATGACATCATGCGGCGCGAAACCATCCGGCTGATACGTATCAGTACCAAGGCCAGGATAAATATGATCAATATCCGTACGCCTGCGGATAACAGCCAGACGCTTACTTGTTCCCAAATAGCTGGTAAATTCATGTAAACCTCCAATTTTTTCCTGATTTATTTCTTTGGGCGCATAAACGCCCATAAGATCCCTCTCCAGCTTAAATATCTAAAATCTCAAACCTCAAATCTGAAAACCATGCCGAAGCCTTTCGTAATTAGCATTTCATGTCCGGTGCCCCAAACCGAATAGATGAAAGGAACGCATAGAGCACGATAAACTCGATCAATACGCGCGCAGCGAACAGCGCATTCCAAGATTCCCCTCACTTCGCTTCGGGAATTACATAAGCAGTCTTTAATATTATTATATCCTGAATGACATACGCATTAAAGGCGACCCTCAATTGAGTTTTTGCAGCCGGCGGATTACAATAAATAAAACGGACAGAATCCGGGCCGGCCTGGAAAACTGTTTTATCTCTAAAAGATTAAGGACGTGACCATGAAAAGACTGGATTCTATTTTCCATCCAAAAAGTGTGGCTGTGATCGGCGCCTCCAGGCAGCCGGGCAGTGTCGGTCATTCCCTGCTGGCTAATATCATTGACAGCCGTTTTCAAGGCATTGTCTATCCGGTCAATCCCAAGGCCGGCGGGATTCTGGGATTCAAAACATACCCCAGTGTCTTGGATATCCCCGACCCGGTGGATTTGGCGGTTGTGATCGTACCGGCTCCTTATGTTGCTCCGGTATTGGACGACTGCGGCCAAAAAGGAATTAAAGCCGCTGTAACCATTTCGGCAGGCTTCAAAGAGACGGGCGAAAAAGGCGCCGCCCTGGAAAAAGAGGTCCAGGAAGTGATCCGGAAACATAACATTGCTCATATCGGGCCGAACTGTCTGGGTGTGATCAATACCGCTGCCGAGACATCCATGAACGCCACCTTCGGCACATCCATGCCGGAAGAAGGCAATATCGCCTTTCTTTCTCAAAGCGGGGCCTTATGCGTGGCCGTTCTTGATTATGCCAAGGAAGCCAATATTGGTTTTTCCAAATTCATCAGTATGGGGAACAAGGCCGGGGTGAATGAAAATGACTTATTACGGTATCTGAAAGACGATCCCAAGACGGATGTGATTCTCATGTATCTGGAAGACCTGGCGGACGGCCGTGAATTTATGCGGATCGCCCAGGAAATCACCGATCACCCCGAAAATCCCAAGCCGGTTCTGGCGCTTAAAGCCGGCCGGACGGTGATCGGTGCTAAAGCGGTTTCTTCGCATACAGGCTCGCTGGCCGGATCTGACCGGGTGTATGACGCCATCTTTGAGCAAAGCGGAGTCATGCGGGGCGAAACGCTGGAAGAAGTTTTTGATTATGTCAAAGCTTTTTCCAGCCAGCCTCTCCCGAAAGGGAACCATGCCGCCATTATCACCAACTCAGGCGGTCCGGGAATTTTAGCTACCGACACATGCATTCAACACGGCATCAAAGTCGATCCATTTTCAGAAAAGACACAGAAAGAGCTCCGTGAGGTGCTTCCGCCGGGAGTGAGTCCTAATAATCCCCTGGATTTAATCGCGGAGGCACAAGAAAAACAATATGAAGGGGGCCTGGATACTCTGTTGTCTGACAGCCAGGTTCATTCCGCTATCGTGATTTTAACTCCCACCGCATTCACCCACGTTGAGGAAATCGCGCATGCCATTGTCCGGCAGGCCAAAGCTCACAAGAAACCGGTTTTATGCTGTTTGCTGGGTGTTTACGATGTATCCGCCGGCATTGAGATTCTGGAAGAGAACAAGATCCCCACCTATCGCTTTCCCGAATCCGCGGCCCGGGCTCTGGCGGAGCTGACACGTTTCACCTGGTGGATGAAAAAACCGGCCACAGAAATCAAAAAATACGATGTAGATAAAGAGCAGGCCGCCCAGGTAATGGAAAAAGTACGTGCGGACGGCCGCACTTTTCTGATGGAACCGGAAGCCTATGAGGTCATGGAAGCTTATGGGTTTCCCGTGGTTCGGTCAAAATTAACATCTTCACCGGATGAAGCTGCGGCGGCCGCAGATGAAATTGGTTATCCGGTGGTGATGAAAGTCACGTCTCCGGATGTGATTCATAAGTTCGATTTCGGCGGTGTCCGGGTCGGGTTGAAGAGCGGAGTGGAAGTCCGGGCGGCTTTTCAGGAAATCCGGCAGTCTGTTCTCAACCGAAATCCGGAAACAAGAATCAAGGGAATCCTGGTGGAGGAAATGGCGGGCAAGGGTCAAGAGGTGATACTGGGCGTAAGTAATGACCCGCAGTTCGGACCCATTCTGATGTTCGGCCTTGGCGGTATTTATGTCGAGGTCCTGGAGGATGTGACGTTCCGCCTGGCGCCTGTAACCGAGCTGTCGGCCCGCCGCATGATCACTACCACCCGGACATATAAAATTCTGGACGGTTACCGGGGCGGTCCAGTCTATGATATCCCCGCTATCGAGGACTGTCTCAAGCGATTATCCCAACTGGCGGCGGATTTTGATGCCATCCGCGAGCTGGACATCAATCCTTTGTTTGTCTACCCGGAAGGCAAAGGCTGTGCTATTGTTGACGCCAGGATAATCCTTAAAGAGTAAAAACCCGGCAAAGCATTACAGAACCACACGTTTGTTGCTGCCGTCCTTAGGTCTAGGAAACATAACATGTCATGCCCGGAGTAAAGCGACGAGAATCTCAGGGTGCACCGTACGCTCAAAAATTAAACAGGCAGTTGAATTTCAAAGCGATGGTCCGGTCTTGAATGCCGATGGGAACGCCTTCAACCATCCGGCGTTCATTATAGACGAGATAGATATCGCTTCCCGGACGGTAAATATAATGCAGCCTGAAATTGGAATTGACTTCATCTGTATCGCTGTTCCACTGCACCAGCCCCATGAGTGACAGTTTCTTGGAGTAACTGTAGATCATGCGGCCCTGCAGCAGATGGTTGATGAAATCACCTTGAGGAAGATCGATGTCATTGTAGACCAGGTTGCATTCCAGCCAGAAATTAGGGACAGGACGAAGGCCTAGTTTTCCGTTTACAATTAGGCTTTCTCCCCCGTAAAATGTTCCATTCCGCAGCTTGGCCTCACCGTAAACTTTCCTGCTTTCATCTGTGCTGTGATTCAGCTCCCAATAGCGGATGGAGTAAGGGCCGGCCGGGATGGTGATATCTTCTTGAATGGCGAACGGGATATCCACAAAATCGAAGTTATCATTCCACTGCAGTCCGGTCCGGCCGCCGGCGATATAATTAACGACCAGATCAGCGTGAAATTGCCTTTCTAAACGCCGTCCCGCATGGTCTGCGGTATAAGAGACCATGATATGCGGATTCAGCTGTCTCACCATGGGAATTTCCGGTTCTGGAGTATAGCCTAAATAAAATTCGCCGGCTCTGATATCTGTTCGCTTTACGAATCCCATCTCAGCGTTGAAGTTTCCTTGAATATCGAGATAGTGGCCCCTGATTTCCCAGAAATCACTGACCCATTTGGCGCTGAGCTTACCGGCTGCGTTATTTCCTCCCAGGTAAGGAGTGAAGGTCTGGGCATAATAGCTGCTGATGGACAGGTTATCTCCAAACAAAAAATCCCCGTCCAGCGCGAACGCCCGGTTATGATCACCGGTGATAGTGGACTGCCGGTTGGTCAGCAATACCCCGACGGCTGATTTTTTCAGCACATCCCGGCTGACCCGGACAACGGAGAAGTTATTGGAAGGAATATTTCCTTTGGACTGAGCCTGCAGGTTGAGCATCCCTACGTTGAATTTTCCCAGTTTCCCTGCGATTTTGGCCCCTCCGATCAGAGGAATGACTTCGCCGGCATCGGAAATTCCAATGCGGCGGCTGAAAAACAGCATGGCATCTTCCGGGCTGCCGACACTGAAAAGGGCGGCGTTTTCCAGGAAAAATTCCCGTTTTTCTGGAAAATAAAGATCAAAGCGCGTTAAATTAATCTGCTGGTCGTCGGCTTCAACTTGAGAAAAATCCGTATTTCCGGTTAATTCGACGGTCAGACTTGATGTGAGTCCGTATTTGAGATCGATGCCTGCATCCAGGTTAGTATCGTGCGAAAGGCTGCCTTCAGCGTTCTGCCGAGAGAGATGATTGGCGAGTGCATAGGGTTTGACTTGAAGACTGAGGCCTTTGGAGAGTTTCCCCAGTCCGCGCAGCTCTCCCGCCATTGACACTTTGGTTAGTTTGAAATTCCGCGGCAGCGGCACCCAGGTTGATGCTTCATTCTTACGTCGTATATTGCGCAGAAAGTTGACGCCCCAGACCCCGTCATCATTACCGTTATACCGGAGATTGTACAGCGGGATCTTGATTTCCGCCGACCAGCCGTTGTCCAAAATTGCGGTTTCAACTTCCCATACCGCATTCCAATCCCGGTTCAAATTGGGATTGTTGGTGCGGAACCGGCCTTCTATTTTGCCTTCCTTGCGGATTTGAAAATCTAATTTAGCGCCCAGAGGATTGATGATAAAAAGATATCCGTTCCGCTGGTCGTGAAATGTATCCAGCATGACTTCAAAATGGTCATTTTGCGTCATTTTATCGCTGTCACGACGCTTTTCATTAGCAATGATCTTATCCGGTTCGGAATCGTAGCACATGGCTCCGACATAAATGTTCTTTTCATCATATATAACCCGGACTTCGGTTTTTTCGGTCGCCGGCTGTCCTTCATCCGGCTGCCGCTGAATGAAATTTGTTGCGGGATGAACCGTTTCCCAGATTTCAGGCTCAAGATAGCCGTCTATAACCGGAACAGTAGAAATTTTTACGGCGTTGAGAACATAGTCTTCCGAAGTTAAGCATTTTTCTTTTCTCTGTTCGGCTGAGGCAAATCCTGTCAGAATAGAGAGAAGCATAAGCAGGAGGATAAATGCGGTCAAAATTCGATTAGATGTCACAATGTTTCCTTTCCCGGCTTGAAAAAGCCTGAATTTAAGACCGCTATTATAAAAAGAGAAACCGGTTTTGTAAACTTTAACGTTCCAATCGGGAAAGATTCTGCAGGCCTCAGGATGTCATGCTGGTTGGTTCGCGAATAATCCAGGGTGATTATGCAGCGTTCCCGGACCAAACCACCACTTGATTGCGCCCTTTCTTTTTGGCTTCCAAGAGAGCCTGATCTGCTTTCTCCAGCAGGGATTCCATCTTCATGCCGGAAACGGCAACTGAGGATGCGGCTCCCAGGCTGATTGAGATTCGGATGTCGTCTCCGTCCCAGGAATGGGATTTTTCGGCAACAGTTTTTCTTATCCTTTCCGCGATTGCAGCTGCTTTCTTAGAGGTGGTGTTCGGAAGAACGGCGGCGAATTCTTCTCCGCCATAACGGCCGACAATATCATAATTCCGGCAGGCGGATTGAATGGCCCGGGCGGTGTCGGAAAGTATTTTATCACCGGCAGGATGCCCGTATTTATCATTGACCTGTTTGAAAAAGTCAATATCAGCCATAATCAAAGATACCGGATTGTGTTCACGAACTTCCCGGCTTAATTCTTCCCTAAGTCTCTGCATGAAAGAACCATGATTTAAAAGCCCGGTTAAGCTGTCCGTTCTAGCCTGCACCTGAAGTTTTTTATTTGCTTCTTCCAACGCTGTTTCCATTTGTTTGCGCCGGGTGATATCGGTTTCAGTCACTAAAACATTTTCGTACTGTGTCCCCCCTGGTATGGCGGTGCGAATGATGTAATGAACAGTTTTTCCTGATAAGGTTTTTCCTGATGTTTCTTCTTCAAAGAAAGATTTGCCCTCTGCAAGGGCCGTCATTTGATTTTTAAACGTGGCGAATTCGGATTCGGTGAATTTTTTATCCAGAAAAAGAAGTGATTTTTTGTCTTTTATATCCCATAGTTTGATCGCCGCCGGATTGACATCCAAAATTTTCAGCTTTCCGGCGGCTTCTTTAACGAATTCCGGATGCTGGTCGAGATAGGCCCTGATGTCCTTGATTCCCTGATTTTGCAGCCCGGTCAGCATTTTTTTCACTTCCGCTGCATCTTCATACCAAATGGCGGTGGGAGACGACTCGAAAATCGTCCGGTGCTTTTGTTCACTCGCTTTCAAAATCTGTTCCGCGTGCTTTTGCTGCGTGATATTACGGGCCATGCCTTGAATGGCAAATGGTTTTCCTTCCCGGCAAAGCAGAGTTGCAATTACCTCTACGTATAATTCATCTCCATTTTTTTTTCGGATAATGAATTCCACCGGTTTTTCTTGACGCCCGGATATTTTGAGCTGCTGCTTGATATTCTCGGCTTTTGTTCTTTGATCTTTTCTTAAAATATCATCCAGTTTGCTGGATTTCATTTCTTCCCGGGTATATCCCAGGGCATCCAAAGCCGGCTCATTGGCGTCAATCATATTGTTGTCCCAGTCATGAATGAATATCCAGTCAAGTGATCTCTCGAATAAAGCTTTATATTTTTCCTCAATATCCCGCAGTTTGGATTCTATTTCTTTCCGATGGGTAATATCCCGTGCAATTCCCTGTGCGGCATAAGGCTTTCCATCTTTATAAATAACGGCGGCTTTAGTTTCCACCCAAGCGAAACCGCCGTCTTTCCGTTTGATTTTAAATTCCGTTATACTGCCCTGAGTTCCGGTTTTCTTGAGTTCCAGCAATGTCCGGAATGCCTTGAGAATCTGTTTTTTATCAATCAGGGAAGTGAAACGTATAGATGAGATTTCTTCTTTTGTATAACCTAATCCATTAAGTGCAGCTGGATTGGCGTCTAGAAAATTTCCCTTAAAATCATGGATATATATCCAATCCATGGATTTATTGAACAGCGACCGGTATTTCTCCTCATCCAGGCTTCTTTTTTTGACACTCATTGTTCATTGCCGCACTCTGCATTATATACAAAACCTATCGGAAAATAAAGTCCAACCCGCCGCCTGGCCGCACTAAACCGTTGACATGAAAGAAAATAGGAATAAAAACATCCTAAAAATAGGGCTTAGAATCTCATTTTAAGGCCAAAATGGAATTTTAACGTTTTTTAGAGTTTAAATACTCGGTAATTTCCATGTACCCCTCATTTTGGATTTGATCAAGAAAAAAGTCCTCCTTAACAGACATGGATGCAGGTTTGGTCTCTACCAGTCAAGCAGTCTTTTTTCACCTTCTAATTTTCTGATGCCGGAGACTTCCTGCGAGACTTCAATCACACCTTTATAGGTCCCCTGCTCATCATAGAGAGGAAAATAGCGGATATGAATGAATTTGCCGTCCATCTGAATCCAGAATTCGGCTTTATCTTTTGTCTTTTCTTTAAAGCTTTTAACTATTTCATTGACCACGCCGATACTTTTTGCCGGGTGACATTTCTGGACTGTGCGGCTTATGATACCGGGGCTCCGGGCGAAAATCCTGTCTTTTGTATCGGAATAATAACGGACTGTATCGTTCTCATCAACGAAAGTGATATCAACAGGTAAATTTTTTAACAGCAGGTCTATTTGCTCTCCGGTGAGTTTTCCTTGTGATAGCTGAACGGATTTGTTTTCTGTCATAGGTGCCTCCTTCTTCTCTCTTTTTATATTATCACTAAATTTGCGGTCTAGCCACAATATATTATTGATTTGAAATACATTGAATAGAGTTTTTATTTTCAAATGGGTCTTCGCGGCTCGTTTTGCCCCCAAAATGGAGTTTTAATAAATGTCCGGACATAATAAAATAAATAAGCAATGAAAAAGCTGAACTATTCACGGGACCAAATCAACGAATCACTCCCGCCACAAAAAAAAGTAACCTATATGTCATTCCCGGAGCGGAGCGAAGGGAATCTTAGATTGCATCGTCATGTGAGGCGGTATCGATTCATTATGCTAAGCAGTCTAAAATCCTTCGCGTTGCTCATGGTAACAGCGGGGGAGAGCGGCGGAAGCCGGCTGAGGCCGGCCGGACAATAAAAAGGAGGCAAAATTGAAAAAAGTCACTGCGTTTATCTTTTTATTATCTCTAATAATTTTAATACCAGGATACGCCCAAAATGGAACGGAATCCATTCAAACCACCGACTTATTGAAATTGAAGACTATGACTGGAATCGATATATCGCCGGACAGCAGCCGGGCTGTTTTTGTTCTATCCTCTATGGGTAAAGACAAGGACGGCGAATACCGGTATTTTCGGCATTTATGGATGATTGATTTTGAAAATGAAGATGAGCGTATTCAGCTTACGTTTGGAGAACAAAACGACAGTTCTCCAGACTGGTCGCCCGACGGAAGCCGCATTGCATTTATTCGTCAGTTTGAAGATAAACCTCAGATTTGGATTCTTCCCATGGCGGGCGGGGAAGCTTTCCGTGTGACTGAAGCAGAGAATGGCGTCTCTTCTTTCCAATGGGCGCCGGACGGCGAAAAGATTCTATTCTCCTCCTGGATTCCGGAATGGGATGTGGAAGGGAGACCCGGCTGGCCGTATGAACGGCCGGGAAGGGAGAGGGGAGATGTTCCCAATTGGAAAGCTCAAAAAGATACCGATGGTCAAGAGCAGATAGCCAACAAAGAAGAATCAGAGAAAAAACCGGATCCCGACGGAAATATTGATGAAATCCGGGCCTGGCTGGCCAAGAATGCCTCTGATAACAACCCCAGGGTGTTCACCCGCCAGAACCTGCAGGGAGAACACAGCCTGCAGACGCACTTATCCTATTCGCATTTATTTGTTGTTCCAGCGGAACCGGAAGCGGGAGCGGAACAGATCACCCGCGGATTTCAAAACTTCACCGGCTTTGACTGGTCTCCGGACGGGACAAAAATCCTCTGTACAACCGTTGCTTTCAATGACCATCCCGACCGCGTAGAAGACAGCGACTTGTGGATCCTGAATGCGGACGGCTCCAGCCCGCAATTATTCCTGGACTGGGAAGGTTACCGGGTCTCTTCGCCCATGTTTTCTCCTGACGGAAGCACTATCCTTTTTTCCGCCCGGGACCAGCAGGAACAAGGGTATGCGCTTTCCCAGCTGGCGGTCATCCCCGCCCAAGGCGGCACGCCTCAGCCGCTGACATTCGATTTTGACCGCAGCGTGTATGGATTCAGATGGTCGCCGGATGGACAATATGTTTATTTCATAACCCCTGACCAGGGCGCTTTCCCGCTTTACCGCATTTCAGCTGAGGGCGGCCATGCGGAACCGGTCGTCAAAGGGCAATCCGGGGTCAGGGATTTTGATCTCAGCCGCAGCTGGCTGATCTATGCCTTCACTGAAGTGAAGAATCCCTTTGAGCTTTATCAGTCCGGCTTAACCGGAGAAAATCCGCGGATGCTGACGTCTTTTAATGCGGAATGGCTGAAAAAGAAAAATATCGTTTTCCCCGAAGAAAAATGGATTGATACCGGCCGGGGCTTTAAGGTCCAGTACTGGGTAATGGAACCGGCCGGCCGTGAATCCGGCAAGACATATCCGCTGGCCTTGGAAATACACGGCGGGCCCTCCTCCATGTGGGGTCCGGGTGAATTCACCATGTGGCATGAGTTCCAGCTTCTGGCCTCCCGCGGCTTTGGCGTGGTCTACTGCAATCCGCGCGGCAGCGGCGGATATGGATTCGATTTCAAGAAAGCCAATTACCGGGACTGGGGCGAAGGACCGGCTTCTGATATTCTGGCGGCGGCCTCGGAAGCGGCCAAGCTGGACTGGGTTGACCCGGACCGGCAGGTGGTCACAGGCGGCAGTTACGCCGGCTACATGACTGCATGGCTTGTATCCCAGGACCACCGCTTTAAAGCCGCAGTCGCCCAGCGAGGTGTCTATGAGCTGTCGGTCTTTTTCGGCGAAGGCCGCGCCTGGCGCCTGGTCCCCGAACATTTCGGCGGCTATCCCTGGGAGACCGGCCCAAGAGAGTTTCTCGACGCCAACTCTCCCCTGTGTTTTGTCAAGCAAAAATACCCAAAAAAATCGTGTAAAATTCCCCATGAG
>CAZDJZ010000029.1:0-26082 GCA_964505785.1 uncultured Eubacteriales bacterium | reverse complement strand
TTTGAACTTTCAATAAAAATCATGTTAATCGTTGATAAAAATGGAATTACAAAAACATCGCAATATTTTTATGAATAATTCAGGTTAAGATAATCCGGCTTATATAAGGGGAAAATTATTTAAAATGAGCGGCTTAAGATGATGCCCTTAGAGTTAACTTTGTCCTGCAGGGCTGGAATTTATACTTCCATAAAAGACATAATATTAATAATTTTTTATATGAAAAAGAAGAGGACAGGTTTTTACCGGGATAGCCGCAACGGTCGTCTGTATTATCCGAGATAATGACTTCAGTATAGGCATAGGGAGTCAAGTCCGGAACAGCAATAAATTGACAAATCTGTATGACCTTGATAGCTTTAATTCAATTGGATAAGAAAATGAAAAATATCACTTGGCAGGAATTTGAAAACATCGAACTGCGAGCCGGTAAAATTATCGAGGTCAAAGATTTCCCTGAGGCCAAAAAGCCGGCCTATATCATTACCGCTGACTTTGGTGAGGGGATTGGAATCAAAACATCCAGTGCCCAAATAACAGATCTTTATTCAAAAAAAGAATTGCTGGGGCGTCAAATCATCGCTGTCGTCAACTTTCCGCCTAAGCAAATCGGACCGGTTAAGTCAGAGTTCCTGATCACTGGATTTTACCGCAAAGACGGCGCCATTGTGCTGGCCGTACCGGAACAAGACGTTCCCCTGGGCGCGAAACTCGGCTGACACGGCCATGCAGAGGAAAGAGAAAGAAATCACCAGCCAAGAGGCGATTGAAGCCGTTATCAAGAAAGCCCGGGTCTGCCGCATCGGCCTTTCCGACGGTGAAAATCCCTATGTTTTACCGGTGTGTTTCGGTTACAAAGATATGGTGCTTTATTTTCATAGTGCCCTTTCCGGAAAAAAAATGGACATTCTCAAAAAGAATCCCCGCGTTTGTTTGGAGTTCGATATAAACGCCTCCATATTAACAGCATCCGAAGCCTGCAAATGGAGTATGCGGTATCAGAGTATTATCGGTCACGGTCAGGCGGTTTTCCTGAATAAACTTGAAGATAAACGCAAGGCCTTTGACATCATCATGCGGCAATACTCAAACGACGATTTTCATTTCAATGCCACTGAGCTGGAAAAAACGGCCGTGATAAAAATTAATATCGAGAGCCTCACCGGAAAACAGTCGGGTTTTTGATGATTTTATCGTTATTGGTTCAAGGTCCTCATGGCCTGCTCTGAGGGCCTCAGTATGACATATGGATTCATTTTCATTGTTCGGGGTGAGTTATGCACATGTACAATTCATAAAAAAATTGCGATATTTTTGCAATCTCTTTGTTATCAGCGATAAAAAAGAATTTTCATGAAAGGTTAATGGATCGTTGCCCCTTTATAAATTTGACATCGCTTCAAGCTTTTTAATCCGGTCCTCAATCGGAGGGTGGGTGGAAAAAAGCCGGGCCATGGCGCTTTCTTTGCGGCCGGACTTCAGAGGATTAACAATGTAGAGATGAGCCGTCGCCTTATTGGCCGCCTCCAAAGGATCGCGGTCTGCGGCCAGCTTGCGCAGGGCTGAAGCCAATCCAGGAGGGTAGCGGGTCAGCAGAGCGCCGTTGGCATCCGCCAGATATTCCCGTTTACGCGATACCGCCATGCGGATGATCTGCGAAAAAAACGGCGCCAGAACAGCCAGGATCAAAGCCGCGACTACAAGGACCGTACCGCCTCCGCCTTTATTGTCACTGCTTGATCGGCGGCGGCCGCCGCCCCAGAAAAAAGAACGCAGGATCCAGTCACTCAGGAGGACAACCACTCCAGCCATAACCACAGCCAGGGTTTGCACCAGAACATCATAATTTTTAATGTGCGACATTTCATGGGCCACAACCCCTTCCAGTTCACTGCGGTTGAGTTTATCCAGCAAACCGGTAGTGACCACAATGATCGCGTTTTCCGGATTGCGGCCGGTGGCGAAGGCATTAGGCGCGGAATCCTGTATGACATAACAGCGTGGTTTAGGAATACCTGCGGCAATGGCCAGGCCGTCCACCACATGAAAAAGATGAGGGTACTCTTCTTTTTGGACCGGTTTGGCACGGCTGGCGGCCAATACAATCCTATCGCTGTAATAGTAGCTGCCCCAGGTCATAGCCCCGGCCAGAACAACAGCAGGGATGACCGCATAGGTTCCGAATTCAGTCATCTGCCCGAAAAAATAGGCTAAACCCGCGATCAGCACCAAAAAAAAGAGAATTAAAAGAATCGACTTCCGCCGGTTTCCGGCAATCTGTTCATACATGATTCAGGGAATCCAGCTTAAAATTTCACCGCTACGGGCTGACGTGCTTCAGGTTCTTCGATTTCAAAATAATCCCTTTCCTGAAAATTAAACATATTGGCGACAATATTTGTAGGGAAGACCTGCTGTTTGGTATTATATTTCATCACACAATCATTATAAAACTGGCGTGCATACGCAATCTTGCCTTCCGTACCGGCCAATTCTTCCTGGATCATGAGAAAATTCTGGTTAGCCTTGAGATCAGGATAACTCTCAGCCACTGCAAAAAGGGATTTCAAGGTTCCGGTCAGCATATTTTCAGCTTTTTCCTGTTCCTTGACACCTTCCGCATTGATGGCCATATTGCGGGCTTCCGTGACTTTTTGAAATGTCTCTTTCTCATGCTTAGCGTAGCCTTTGACTGTCTCAACCAAATTGGGAATCAGGTCATATCGCCGGCGAAGCTGCACATCCACCTGCGACCATGCATTCTCGCAGCGGTTGCGCAGATTAATCAAGCCGTTGTAAAAACCGACAGCCGTGATGATTAGTACTCCAATAATTATTAAAAGTATCAATGTCACTCCCATACTTTGCTCCTTTGACCGGACTATTCATCAAAGTTTTTTGTTTGAATCATCAAATAATCCGGATTGATTGTGATTCAAAGATAATACACCGGTTATGAGGGTCATTGTCAATATAAATTTAATTTTCATCAGGGATAAAACACCTTCTTTCCATCTTAAAATAAATTGACAGAGGGCTTTTACAATGATATATTTTTATTCCGTTTAACGAAGGGCGGAAAAAGTGTATTTAATTTAATTTTAGCCAACCTATAAAGGAGGTCTCTCAATGGCATTAAAACAAAAATTTCAATCCAAGCTTGGTCCCATGCAGGACCGTGTTAAAAAGCTTATTAAAGAAAATGGTGACAAAGTCATTTCTGAAGTAACAGTCCAACAAGCCTATGGCGGAATGCGTGGAGTTAAATGTATCGTGACCGAAACCTCGGCACTGGATCCTTTTGAAGGGATTCGTTTTCGCGGATATAACATTCCGCAGCTTCAGGAAAAACTCCCCAAAGCCCCCGGAGGAGAAGAACCTCTTCCCGAAGGCCTCTTTTACCTGCTTTTGACAGGAGAACTTCCTACGGAAGATGATGTCAAAGAAGTCACCGAAGAATGGAAAAAACGCGGCAATCTTCCCGATTATTTGATTGATATTATGGACGCGGTTCCCAATGATACCCATCCGATGACCCAGTTCGTAACCGCTATTTCTTCTTTGCAGAAAGATTCGGAATTCGCCAAAAAATACCGCGACGGCATGCCCAAGACCGAGTACTGGGATCCCATGTTCGAAGATGTTCTTAACCTTACTGCAAAACTCCCCAAAATCGCAGCTTATATTTACCGCAAATCCTACAAAAACAACGATCACGTAAAATCTGATCCTAATCTTGACTGGGGCGGAAACCTGGCTCACATGATGGGTGTTAAAAGCGACGACTTCAAAGAATTAATGCGTCTTTACCTGACCATTCATAGTGACCATGAAGGCGGAAATGTTTCCGCGCACACCACCCATCTCGTCGGGTCTGCTTTGTCTGACGCCTACTATTCCCTGGCAGCCGGCATGTGCGGACTGGCCGGACCGCTGCACGGACTGGCTAACCAGGAAGTTCTGCGCTGGATCATGGAAGTCAAAGAAGATTTAGGCGGCGTTCCCACAAAAGATGAATTAGTCAAGTATCTGTGGGATACCCTTAATTCCGGAAAGGTTATTCCCGGTTACGGACACGCTGTTTTGCGCCAAACCGACCCCCGTTACATGGCCCAAAGGGAATTCGGACTTAAACACTGCCCTGATGATGAAATCTTCAAGGTTGTCAGCGGAATTTATGAAGTGGCCCCGGACATCCTCAAAGAACACGGCAAAGCCAAAAACCCGTGGCCTAATGTCGACGCCCACTCCGGCTGTCTGCTGCTGCACTATGGTATTAAGGAATATGATTTCTACACTGTGCTCTTCGGTGTCTCCCGGGCATTGGGTGTTCTGGCTTCACTGGTTTGGGACCGCGCTCTCGGCCTTCCGATTGAACGGCCTAAAACCATCACCACCGACTGGATCGAGGAACAGGTTAAGAAATAACAGCCTGAATTATCGAAACATAGAAAGAGCGGAAGCCGAAACTTCCGCTCTTTTTTTTTATTTAAATCTTTCCATTTGCGGCCATTCCCTTTATCATCCTGAGGATTTCCTCTGCAACCCGTAAGGGATCTCATTCAGCTCTGTTATACTCGCTGCACTCGCGTTCAAAGGGTTCTAAGCGTTCGAAGTGTTCTATGCATTCTTTCAAGTCTATCCAGATCTATTCACTTTTTACTTTTCCCTTTTCACTTTTATACGACGCAACAAAGCAGCCGGGGCTTCCTCGCAGCACTTCTCAGGATGACAGCTTCACCGGGCGAATTTAAAAAATCGCAAGACCTCCACCCAATCATCGCTGGTGAAAGAGACCGTCGTGTTGCTGGTTTTTTCTGCTCCCGGAATCCAGGCCGCATTTTCCGCCCGTTCTTCATCTTTGAATGTGACTGCCATGGTATAAGGAGGAGAAACAGTCCAGGCTTGAAAACTGTCCAATTTGGACAGGGCTTCCCGCGTTTTGTCTTTTATTAATTCCCTGGCTTTTTCCGGATGCAGCATGCGGGCAGCCGTCCCGATTCCTTCTTTCACCGAAGCAGTAACGATATTATCTAAAATTTTTCCGGCCTGGTCACAAATGGCTTTGTCTCCTGCAACCATGACAACGGGGACTCCATACTGACCGGCAATAAAGCCATTTATTCCCGCTTCCGGCATGACCATCCCGTTTAATGTGACATTGTAAAGGGTTCCGCTCATGGTGTGCTTGAGAACGGCATCCGGCATATTGGCACTGGCATGATAACCGATGAAAATCACGGCATCAAAGCTTTCATCCAGTCCTTCCATCATACTGAAAGGGCTGCCGGACCAATCCCGGATCAGTTCCGCTTCCGGATGCAGTTCATCCGGAAGGATATTGCGGGCACTGCCGTGGGAATCCCTCACCACAATTTCCGATGCACCGGCAGCGAGAGCACCTTCGATCGCCGCATTGGTTTCCAGAGTCATCAGTCGCCGAAACAAGCCGTAATCCTTTCCATCCCGGCTGACATCTTCCCAGTGAATAACTCCGCACACGCCCTCCATATCGACGGAAATAAAGACCTTAAGGCCCTCCTGGTCCGCCGGCAGCATTCCAGGCATCAGCAAGATGCCAATCACCAAAATTCCGACCAAATTTTCCTTACCCATTCCACCCTCCTTGGCAGAAAAAAGTATTTTTCTTTTTATTCTTTTCCAAATGAAGCAGCATAAGGCCTCGTTATGGTTTGCAGATTTGAGATTTGAGATATAAACAAAGCAGCTTGAGATCTTTCGCCGGATCTCTCCTCAAGATGACCTTTTCGGGTCATTTTTGATTTTTGATTTCTAATTTTTGATTTATCTTTATCAAATCAACCAGCAGGCTAAAGCCGGTCTCCCGTCTTCCTGCTCCAGGACCGACCACCGTCACCTCCCCCAAAGTATCCGTCGTGACAGTTAAAGCATTAGCGGCTCCCATCACTCCAGCTAACGGGTGGCTCATTTCCACTTCCTCAGGCGCAACCGCAGCCATAACCCGGTTTCCTTCCCGCCAAACCCGGCCGATAAGTTTAATCCGCCGGCCCCGGCCTTTTGCATCTTCGATATCCCGGGCCGTAATGCCTGTAATCCCTTCACAAGAAAAATCAAAAGGATTTCCCCGGGCATCCATAATGACCTTAGCCAGAATCGTGACTTTAGCCAAAGCATCCCAGCCTTTGACATCCGCATCCGGGACAGCTTCCGCATATCCCAGTTCCTGGGCTTTTTCCAGCGCGTCCTCATAGGACAAGCCTTCTTCCATACGGGTCAAAATATAGTTGGTGGTTCCGTTTAAAATACCTTTTACTTCCTGTATCCGACTGCCGGCCAGGCAGTTGTCCAGCAGGTTTAAAACAGGGGTTCCGCTCATAACAGTCCCTTCAAATAAAAAATCAACCTTCTTAGCCCGGGCCAGGCCTGCAAGCTCATGATAATAAAGAGCCAGAGGCCCTTTGTTGGATGTAACAACATGCATGCCCTTTTCTAAAGCAGCCCGCATATAGGACGTTGCCGGCTCTCCGGATTGAATATCGGTATAGGTCGCTTCCAGCATGACATCCGCATCCACCCGCTTAATCATGGCAAGCGCATCCCCGTCAAAAGACTCTCCTTCATTTTCTCCCAAATTTTCTCCGCGTTGGACTCGCGTCAATGCATTTTTTAGATTTATTCCTCCGGAAGATACGACGCTTCCTTTAAGTTTATCCGAGATGCCTGTAACTTTGATCCCAAGATTGTATTTTTGTTTCAATTCCTCTTCTTTTTCAAGAACAAGTTCAGCCAATCCCTGGCCGACTGTACCGAATCCTAAAATAAGCAGCCGCATTATTCCTCCTTACCGCCTTTATTCATATTCGCTTTACATCATCTTGCATTATATACAGGATCAGCCGCTGAGTCGAGAACCCGTGAAATCGAATGCGTTATTGTAATTTGACCAGGTTTATTTTAGAATGAAGCCAAATGGAAAAGATAAAAATCAGGGGTAATCATAACCTGAAATTAAACGGCAAGGTCAGAATAAGCGGCGCCAAAAATGCGGTTCTTCCCGCGATCACAGCATCCCTTCTTACCCGTGATAAAATCAAACTCCACAATATCCCTCTTGTTAAAGATGTTTATACCATGCTGACGCTTATGAAGGATCTGGGCGCAGATTACCATATTCAAGAAAATTCCCTGTCTATTCAAATAAAGCGCATTAACGCATATGAAGCTTCCTACCGTTTGGTTCGCGCCATGCGTGCGTCCATTTTGGTGCTGGGTCCGCTGCTGGCCCGTTTAGGAAAAGCAGAGGTCGCGCTCCCAGGCGGATGTGCCATAGGATCCCGCCCCACGGATCTCCATACTCAAGGGTTTGAAAAACTGGGAGCATCCATCCGTCTGGAACATGGTTATATCAAGGCTGAATGCAAAAGGCTGCATGGAAATCAATTTGAGTTTGAGCGGAAAACCGTAGGCGGAACTGAAAATCTGGTTATGGCGGCTTGCCTTGCAGAAGGCGACACTTTGCTTAGAAACTGCGCCCTTGAACCGGAAGTGGCCGATCTCTGTTATCTTCTGGTTAAAATGGGAGCTCAAATTGAAGGCATCGGCACGGAAACTCTTTATATCCGGGGCGTTCCAGAGCTTCATGGCGCCACCCATGACATTATTCCTGACCGGATCGAAGCCGGAACCTTTCTAATTATAGGGGCCCTGACAGGGGGGGAAATCATTATATCCAATGTAAAGCCGGATCATCTCGATACCGTTATCGAAAAACTCCGTTATGCCGGAGTTAGAATCGAAACCATCGATGCCACCTCCTTAAGGGTTTGGGGAAGCAGCAACTTAAAGCCTGAGGATATCACAACATCCCCCTATCCGGGTTTTCCTACGGACATGCAGGCCCAATTTACGGTTCTCATGACCCAGGCAAAAGGCACATCCATTATCACCGAAACAATTTTCGACCGCCGCTTTGCTCATATCAACGAACTGCTGCGATTGGGAGCCAATATCGAAGTTTCCGGTGATAAAGCTATCATTAAAGGAAAAACCCAGCTCTCCGGCGCAGAAACCACCGCTACGGACCTGCGTGCCTCCGCTTCCCTGGTCCTGGCCGGTCTAATCGCCAATGGAGAAACTGCTATCAATGAAATTCATCATTTGGATAGGGGATATGAAAAAATTGAAAAAAAACTCAGCAACCTGGGTGCGGATATCCGCCGGGTGAGAGAAGGACAAAAGGAGTAATTATGGAAGACTGCATTTTTTGTAAAATTATCAGCAAAGATATTCCCGCCACTCTTGTCTATCAGGATGAACTGATTACCGCTTTTGAAGATATCAATCCCAAGGCTCCTATTCATATTCTTATCATTCCAAAAAAGCATTTTGCTTCCCTTAATGAAATCCCGGAAGATCAAAAGGACCTCATCGGGCACCTATTGCTCAAAGCGAGAGAAATCGCCCGGGAAAAAGGCCTCGCCGATAAGGGCTATCGTCTCGTTCTCAATACAGGGCGTGACTCCGGACAGGACGTCCAGCACATTCACTTTCATCTTCTTGGAGGCCGCCAGATGTCCTGGCCTCCGGGATAAAACATCCTGATTTTCTCTGAATTTTCAATTTTTGATTTTTTGCCTTAAAGATTTATAATTTATATATAAGATGACTCTTTCGGGTCTTAATCTAACCTGAACAGATCAGGCAAAATAATAAAAAGGAGAAATGCTATGGATATCACATGGTTAGGTCATTCGGCTGTTAAAATAAAAGGATCCAAAACAATTTATGTTGATCCTTTTCTCTCAGACAACCCGGCGGCTTCCACGTCACCAAATGAAATCACAGAAGCGGATGTCGTGGTGGTTACGCATGACCACTCCGATCACATTGGTGATTCATTCGCCATCTGTAAAAAAACCGGGGCGGTTCTGGTTGCCATCCATGAAATCGCGGTCATGGCCGGGGAAGAAGGCATCACCGCCGAAGGCATGAACATCGGAGGATCCATTGAAACCCAGGGAGTAAAGATCCACATGGTCAATGCTCTGCACTCGTGTGATAAGGGCGATCCGGCCGGTGTCGTCATTGAAATGGACGAGAAAACACTGTATCATGCCGGAGATACGGCCTTAACTTATGATATGAATTTAATAGGGGAATTTTTTCAGCCGGACTTAAGTTTTCTCCCCATCGGCGACCGTTATACAATGGGTGTCCGTTCCGCATCCAAAGCGGTTGAATTCACACGAACCAAGAAAGTGATTCCTATACATTATAATACCTTTCCCCTGGTCGATGCTGACCCCAATGAATTCAAAAAACTGGTCGGGGATAACGCAGAAGTCATTATTCTCAAACCCGGCGGCAGTTACAGCTTGTAACTCCGGGGCCCAGGCGCTGTTTTATGCCTTACCTCATCGACGGCAATAATCTCATCGGTTCCCTGCCCGACCTTGAGCTCAAAGACCCGGTAAGCCGGCATGAACTTGTCAAACGGCTGCTGGCGTTTCAACAGATCCACAAAACCCGTATCCTTTTGGTTTTTGACGGGCCGCCGGACAGCTCTATCCCGCAAATAATTGACTCCAGCCCATTATTTCAGGTCTTTTTCCCGGAAAGAGGAAAAAGCGCAGATGCGATAATAAAGAAACTGATTGCCAAAGAAACCGATACCCGGCAATTCTTTGTTGTCAGCTCCGACCGGGAGCTAAGAACCTTTGCCCGGAAAAACAGCGCGAAGGAACTGAACAGCCGGGAATTCCAGCGGGAATTGAAACAAGCTTTAAAAAGATTTAAAAAACAGCGAGAACTGGATAAGGATGTGTTTCCGCCGACTCCACTGGAAGTTGACCTGTGGAAAAAGGTTTTTAAAAAGAAAAAATGAAAACCGTATCAATTCTTGGTGCCGGAAAGCTGGGAACGACTCTTGGCCGTGTTTTGGCAGGGGCCGGTTACTGCGTGAAAGCTGTATCCTGCCGATCGATCGCTTCCGCGCAAAAAAGTGCATCCCTCATCAAGGGTCATCCGCAGGCTTTTTCGGATAATTTGAAAGCTGCGGCGTCAGGCCGGTGGATTGTACTGACACCGCCTGATGATCAAATTAATGTTCTTGCAAACGAACTCTCCGCTCTTAATCTAAAAAACAGGCTGGTTTTCCACTGCAGCGGGCTTCTTTCCGCAGATGTCCTGGCTCCTTTAAAAAATAAAGGAGCGCTGACCGCTTCTCTTCACCCCATCCAGACGTTCTCTTCACGGGAAGGCGGCGAGGAATTATTCAAAGGAACATATTTCGCAGTCGAAGGAGAAAATAAGGCTTGCGGCAAACTAAAGGAACTGGTGAAAAAATTGGGAGGAATATCCCTGGACCTTCAAAAAGAACATAAACCAGTCTATCACGCCGCCTGCAGCTTTTCATCTAATTTATTGATCGCCCTGCTTCAGACGGCCTCGGATTTGCTCAAACCATTGGAGATGAAAAAAGGAAATGAATACGAAATCCTGCTTCCTTTAATCCGGCAAACCATAAAAAATATCGAAAAAAATGGATTGCCGGATTCCCTTACCGGACCGGTCATTCGCGGGGATTTGCAAACGGTAAAAGCCCATCTGGCCGCATTGCGTCAAAATAAACCGGCGTACCGGATATACCGGAATTTGGCCGGGCAGGCTCTGGAAACAGCGGCCAGGGACATCCCCGGGGACAAATATCAAATCCTTAAGAGCTGGCTGGAAGATAAATGACTTCCTCTTCCAGATCGAAATCGAATTTATTTTTTACCCGGCGCCGCATTTCTTCAGCAAGTGCCTGAACATCACGGCAAGAAGCGTTTCCGCGATTGATTATGAAATTAGCATGTTTCCGGTATACGGCCGCGTCCCCAACTTTTAATTTTTTTGCTCCGGCTTTTTCCAGGAGATAACCAGCCGGCACTTTTTTCCCGCTTGGAAGAACAGGATTTTTAAAGTAACTGCCGGCGCATGCGATTCCCCAAGGGGGATGCTTTCCCTTCCGGGCAGCCAAGTTCATTTCAACTTCATCTCTGACTTGTTCACATTCTTTCTCTTTCAAGCGCAGGACCACGTCCAAAACCGGCTCCCCGGTTTTTTTCAAAATACTGTTCCGGTAGCCGAAACGAAGATCTTTCCTATCGAGAATCCGGGTCAAACCGTTTTTACGAAGGAGAATAACCCGTGAAATCAATTCCTCTACGGCATGATTAAAAGCACCGGCATTCCCAAAAACGGCTCCCCCAAATGTTCCCGGTATTCCAGCCAAGAACTCCGCTCCGCCCAATCCTTCCCGGATGCAAAAACGGATCAAATCCGGCAGGGATGTCCCGGAAAAAATCTGGAACTCCTCCCGGTTAAGACGGGTTATTCCGTAGATTGAATTTTTTATGATCAATCCGCGGTAGCCCTCGTCATCAAAAAGAATATTATACCCCCCGCCGAGGATAAAAAAGGGACAGTTTTTTTCTCCGGCCAACTTTACAGCCTGCACTAATTCCGAAACTGTAAAGGCGGTGAAAAAATAATCAGCCGGCCCTCCAATCCGGAAATGGGCGTGTCCGGCCAGAGGTTCTTCCGTTTTGAAGTTTTCTCCAAGGGCTTCCCGGAAAAATTCTGCATAAGACAAAGGATCTGAAACCATGGTGGTATTTTATCTCAAGATGGGAGGGAATGAAACTAAAACCAGTTTCAGCTGGTTAATAATATATATGCAGAAAGCCTGCTTTTCATTTACCAGTAAGTTTGATATTATATCACAAATACAGGATAAGAATTGACTCGCATGATTGTTGAATTGACTTTTATTGTCGACCATTCTATTATGCAAAAAACCTCAAGGAGATAAGAAAAATGAAAAAAATCCTCCTGACAACTTTGATTATGATGATTTTCTTCATCAACGTCCTTCCCGCCCAGGAAAAAGCGAATGAAGAGTATATCCAGGCCATGACAACTTCCGACATCAACCAAAAAGCCCAAAAACTTAAGGCTTGGGTTGAAAAGTATGGGGGACAAGGCACAGAATACGAGAATTTTGCTTATGCCACCCTGGCAACTCTTCCTTATCAAGGAAAAACACCGGAAGAAACAGTTCAATATGGAGAAAAGGCCTTGGAAATCGGCGGATTGGATGACAGCACTAAAACCCAGGTTCTAATCCACGTGGCTTCTGTTTACATAGACCAGGGTAATAACCTGGACAAGGCGGAATCTTACGCTCAGCAAATTGTCCAAACTGCCCAGAAAGCCAAATCCAACGCAGAAGGCGCCGACAGCGCCAAGGCTTGGGATCAATTCATCGGGGCCGGCCATTACACCCGGGCACAAGCTCTTGAAAAAGCCGGAAACCTTTCCGGCGCGGTTGACGCCTATGTTAAATCTTACCAAATATTAAAGAATAAGCAGATCATCTCCAGCCTGACAAAAATCGGGAAAAGTCTTTATGACCAAAAAAAATATTCCCAGGCAATAGAAGCTTTATCAGCGGCCAATGCGGTCTTGAATGATTTCGGAACGACAGCTTATATCGCCAGAGCATACCATCGCGCCGGAAACCGGGATAAGGCCTTAGAGTTTTATAAAAAGGCCTTTAACATGCAGAAAAACGGCGAAATCGCTTATAATGCCGGCATTATCCTGGCAAACAAGGCGGAAAGCTCCCCCTCATTGGCGGACGAGGCCATCGAGTATCTTTTGTATGCCAGTTTTCTTTCAAAGTCGAATTCCGAAAAAGCCATGAAACTGGCGGAAAGCCTCTATTTCAGTACCAACCAGGCATATAATGAAAAAGTCAAGGAACTGCAAAGCAAGAGCCAAGAACTGAATGCTATCACAGAGACTTTTAACGAAAAATTCGGCGAAAAGTCAGAAGAAGACCTCAGTGAAGCAGAAAAGGAAGAGATGAACCAGATGCTGGAAAAAATTGAGACCCTGCAAAAAGAAGTCGAAACGCTGCAAGAAGAGCAGAAAGCCGAATTGGCAAAATTCCAGGCACTGATTGACCAAATCAAACAAAAACTCGGAATTTAAAGTCTCGACTTAAAAAAGAAACGGAATTTAAATCATTTATTTTTTTTAGAAAAGATATCCAATGATAATATATCCTTGAGGCCTTTCTTTTTCGGTTTCCCGCCCATCTCCGCCAGTTGTCTCCGGGCCGTCCTGTGGTCCGGGTCAATGGTAAGCGCCTTTCGAAACTGTTTTTCCGCTTTAATCCGCAGTCCGGCTTTTCTATACATAATCCCCAACCCAACATAGCTCTCCGCGTTCCAGGGAGAAATCTCGATAGCTTTTACAAAGTTCTTTTCCGCCTGACGCTGATACATCTCGATTTTTGATTGGGTTAAAGCCAGTAATAGAAAATAGTTGGCTTTGTTAGGGTCCAAACGCACCGCTTCTTCCAGAAAGGACAGGGCTTCTTTGAACCGGCTCTGGTCGTAAAGGGTTTTTCCTTTCCTGAATTGAACTTCTCCTTTTTTCCGCAAGTCGTTTTTATCAGCCAGCGGTTCTTTATCCTTTTTCCGGTCGTATTCCTTCCGGTTACGTTCATTGCTTAAGGTTTGATAGGCTTGGGTAATATAATCAAAAACATCATCTATTTTTTCTTTAATATCATATGGCAGGTCCCTGCTGAATAAATCCGGATGATATTTCCGTGCGGCGGCAAAATAGGCTTTCTTTACTTCCCCTGATGTCGCTTCCTTAGAGACCTCCAGAGCCTGGTAATAGTCCATTTCATCAAGCTTCGGAAACAATCTCAATACTGCTTTTACCCGGAAATCGGAATCTTCGAACCCGGTTGATTTTTTTCTTTCTTCCCCTTCTTCTCCATAAGCTTCTATCAGGTTAAGACATACCAGCAGATAAATGCCTTTCCAGTAGTCTTCCATCTGGACGTCCATAGTCTGGAAAACCGCTTCAGGGTCCCCTCCGTCGGTTATTTTTTTAAAGATATCTTTCTCGACTTCGCTTAAGCGGAAAAAAAACTCTTTGGAGCTTGGCCCAAACCGCTTTTCTTTGAGCATTTCTTTTAACTGGTGATCATATTTCATCCGCCGGATGCCGTCTTCTATAAGGGAAGGGATACCGATTTTAACATCAAATGTTTCCTGGGTGAATTGATCTTTGGGTTCAAAATTTATTTCGGCACGAAAGACGGAAAAAGTATTAAGCATAATCTCACGCATCTGGATTTCCAGTCCCTCCTCGAGGACTTTCCGGATGATCATGTTTTTTTCTATAAGAATTTCACCAATGGATTGTTGCGGGTCAATCAATGCATCAAGTTTAGCATGGATATCCTTGGAGATGCGTCCGGTCCTGAACAAAACTTCTCCCAGCAATTCCCGGGGTTCATTAGTCCGGGCATGTACAAGATAACCATCCTGGAAAAAGAGGAATTTCTGCACATGGGATTTCCTGAAGGCCAACTGGCCTTTAAGGTTTTGGAAATATATGTGTTTTAGATGAAACCCGATATGATCCATAATTTTTTCCCAACTGCTTCATGCCGTCGCTTCTCTTTATATAACAAATGACTCGCCTTTTGCAATCCCAATTCATTACTTTGCTTCTCAGAATTGAACGGCCGAATCATTTTCCACTTAAATTGCAAAGAATCCATAATTATGATAATTTGAAAATCATGAAAATTGCATTAGCTCAAATCAAACCAGTCCTTGGAAATATTGAAAAAAACCTGCAAATACACAAAGATATGTTTCAAAACGCAGTTGATGAAAAAGCAGATCTTTTGGTTTTTCCAGAACTAAGTTTAACAGGTTATACTCTAAAGGACATGGTTACAGAGATAGCCGTTCAGCCGGAAACCCATCCTGCTTTCCGTGAACTGAAAGAATGGAGCCGAAGTCTCTCTCTTGTCGTTGGATTCGCGGAAGAAATGGAAAGGGGCATTTATACCAACTCGGCTGCTTATATTGAACAAGGACAAATCCGGCATATTCACCGGAAAGTCTTTTTGCCGACCTACGGAATGTTTGAAGAAGGAAAGTTTTTCGCCAAAGGTAAAACATTTGCTCCTTTTTTAACACCGTGGGGAAAGGCAGGGATGCTTATCTGTTATGAATTTCTGTTTTATGGTGTTGGATATCTATACTTCAGCGCCGGTGCGGATATTTTTATTACAATCAGCGCCGCACCGGGAAGGGGAACAGCGCAGCAAGCTGAATTCGAATCCAGCCGCATGTGGGAGCTCATGGCCGAAACACTGTCCCGGTTTTCCACCGCTTTTATTGTTTATTGCAACCGGGTTGGAGTAGAAGACGGCAAGACCTTTGCCGGCGGCTCTTTTGTTTATGGTCCCATGGGCAATCAATTGGCAAAAGCACCGGAAGCAAAAGAAAATTTACTGATCGCCGATATTAACTTGGATGACTTGAGAGAAGCCCGCAAGCATCTTCACTATAAGCGGGACAATCAGCCGGAAATTCTGTTAGATAACCTGAAAAAAATTATTCAGCATGAAGATTAATCCAAATTTCGTAAAAAAAATCCTTTGTGAATTTATTAGGGAAGAATTGTATAAAAACGGATTTTCAAAAGGAATTTTGGGGCTGTCCGGAGGGCTGGATTCTTCAACTTCCATATTTCTTGCAGTCCAGGCACTCGGCCATGAAAATGTCATCGGCGTTATTATGCCCTACGGTGATTTATTTCAGCAGGATGTCCGGGACGCGCACACAGTGGCTGAAGCCCTGGGCATCAAAACGATCACGGTCGACATTCAACCATCCGTCGACGCATATTATTTTCGCTTTCCTACCGGCAGCCCGGTTTTAAAGGGAAACAAAATGGCCCGGGAAAGAATGTCCGTTCTGTATGATTTTTCAGAACGGGAAAAAGCTCTCGTGATAGGCACCAGCAATAAGACTGAACTTCTTATCGGCTATGGAACAATTTTCGGCGATATGGCCAGCGCTTTCAATCCCATCGGAGATCTATATAAAACCCAGGTCCGGATCATGGCACATCACTTGGGGGTGCCGGAGACCGTCCTTAACAAAGCCCCCACCGCAGGACTCTGGAAAGGGCAAACCGACGAAGAGGAAATCGGTTTTTCCTATGAAGAAATGGACCGCATTCTCTTCCGGCTGGTTGATTTGCGCCGGTCAAAAGATCAATTAATCGAGGAAGGTTTTGATTCCCGTAAAGTGGAAAGAATTCTGCACATGATCAAATCTTCCGAATTTAAAAGAAAGCCGCCCTGTATCGCAAAAATATCTCAACGGACCGTTGGGTTGGACTTTTTATATCCTTATGACTGGGGAAAATAATCACCCCATGCACAAAATCCATAATAAAATGGGAACTCTCTATATTGTCGCCACGCCGATCGGGAATTTGCAGGATATCACCTTGCGGGCTTTAGACATTATTAAGAAAGTCGACATTGTCGCCTGCGAAGACACCCGTCAAACATTAAAGCTGCTCAATTCATTTCAATTAAAAAAAAAAATGATCAGTTATTTTCAGCCCCGGGAAAAAGAAAAAATTCCCATTATTTTAAAGAAGCTGAATGAAGGCTTTGACGTAGCCCTGGTTTCTGATGCCGGGACACCCGGCTTGTCAGATCCTGGTTTTCCCCTTATAAGGGAAGCTTTAAAACAGGGAATCCGGATTGTTCCTATCCCGGGAGCATCGGCTTTAGCCGCAGCGCTCCCGATTTCCGGATTGCCGGCGCACCGGTTTCTATTCCTGGGGTTTCCGCCATTAAAAAAAACAGCCGCGCGCAAATTGCTCACTTCGGTCAAGGACGAACCAGGAACTCTGATTTTCTATATTCCTGTTCGAAAGATAGAATCCTTTTTGGGATTAATTCTGGAAATCCTTGGAGACAGGGATGTGGTCATCGCACGTGAAATGACTAAGATATATGAAGAATTTATCCGCGGCCGAATTACGGATGTTTTAAGCCGGATTTCAACCTTAATCTTAAAGGGAGAGGCGACTCTCTTGATACATGGGAAATAATCTCAAATCTTAAATTTCAAACCTGAAGCCCTTTTCGTATCGGGGTCAGGATGACAATCCATGCCATCCCCGGAGCGAAGCAATAAGAATCTTAGACGGCGCCTGGCTTATTCACGGCTGCAGGCGCCGTCCCGGGAAAGGAAGCATCCAGAAAAAAATTTTATTCCAATACTTGACAATTACGCACTCAAGTATTATATTATAGTTGCACTCAAGTTAAGAAATAAAAAAGGAGGTTCAAAATGGCTATTATCCGTTGGGATCCTTTCAGGGATTTCGTTACTTTAAGGGACAGAATGAATCGCCTCTTCGATGAGACGGTAACTCAGCGAGGCGAAGACAAGGACTTAATGTCGACAGCCTGGTCTCCTTCCGTAGATATATTCGAAACTGAAGACGAACTCGTATTGAATGCGGAGGTTCCCGGTATCGACGAGGATGATATTGAAGTTAAAATTGAAGATAACACTTTGACGATTCTCGGAGAAAGAAAATTGGAAAAGGAGACGAAAGAGGAAAACTACCACCGCGTGGAACGTTCATACGGCTCATTTTACCGTACATTTTCTCTTCCCCACTATGTCGATCAGGAAAAAATCAAAGCGGAACATGATAATGGAGTTTTGAAAATTCACATGCCGAAAAAACCTGATGTAAAGCCTCGCAGTGTTAAAATTCTGAAACCTGAAAAAAAGAAAACGCTTGACGTGAAGTCCAAGAAATAACCTTTCTTCTTTAAAATCCAAAGCGTCCGGGATCACCCGGGCGCTTTTTTTTTGCCTTTTTAATTTTCCATTTCTCTTCTCCATTTTTTTTGTATAATAAAGTGCCATGAAAATTTATAATCATTCTTTCTCAAGACGGGATTTTATAAAAAAAACCACGGCTGCTGCAGTTGGCTTCACACTGGTCCCTCGCTTTGTTTTGGGTGGACAAGGCTTCACTCCTCCCAGTGACATGCTCTCCAAAGCTGTTATCGGCGTTGGAGAAATGGGCCGGGTTCATTTAACTTACCCGGGAGCACGGCTGGTTGCCGTATGCGACGTGGACCGGAACCACCTTCAAAAAGCGTTGGAGATAAGTGAACCCGGGGTTAAAGGGTATGAAGATTTCCGGGAGGTTTTATCCAGAGATGATATTGACATTGTTCATATTCCCACGCCCCCGCACTGGCATGCTCTTATCTCCATCGCAGCAGCAAAAGCCGGCAAAGACATCTGGTGTGAAAAACCAATGTCCCGTACCATTGGAGAAGGCCGGCGTATGGTGGAAGACGTTCAGCGATATGGAAGAATTTTTCGCATTAACACATGGTTTCGCTTCGAAGGCCGTTTTTACGGCTTTGGAACCACGGTCAAGCCGATAAAAAAGATCGTGGAAAACCGGATCTTGGGATGGCCGCTAACTGTAACCGTAAGCGGGGTTACCGGATTCGATTGGAAGTTTTACTGGCGCGGAAAAACTCAATTGCCGCCTCATCCGGTTCCTGAAGCATTCGACTATGACATGTGGCTGGGGCCCGCCCCGAAAAAATCCTATCATCCCCACCGTACACATGGGACATTCCGGGGATACTGGGATTATGACGGAGGCGGTCTGGGAGATATGGGGATGCATTACCTGGACCCCGTCCAATATCTTCTTGAGAAAGATCACACCAGTCCTATAGAAATCGAAGCGGACTGCCCGCAGCAGCATCCGGACGCTTGCGGCACCTGGAGGCGGATTGAAATGACATATGCGGACGGATGTAAAATTATTTTGGACGGAGAAAATAAAGATAAATCCGCTCCGTTTATCGAGGGGCCTGAGGGAAAACTCTACAAACAATTTGAATCCACTATTCCCAGCCTCCAGGAAAAAATTTCTTCGCTGCCGGATCCGGAACCCCAGCTGACAGATTTCTCTGAAGCAGTGAGAACCCGCCGGCTCTTTGCCTTAAACGAAGAAAACGGACATCGTTCCTGCACTCTGGTAAATTTGAGTAAAATCGCCGTTCAGCTCGGACGAAAGCTCAGGTTCGATCCGGATAAGCAATTATTTATCCGGGACCCCGAGGCAAACCGGCTCGCGTATCAGCCTATGCGGGCGCCCTGGCATCTATGAATTTTGGAGTCAATAATGACAAAGGCAAGGATAACCAGAAATAAAAATATTCCCGCTTGCATTATCCTGACGCTCTTCTTGGGTTCCGCCGGCTTCCTTCCACTTAACAAGGATGCCCTTAAAGTATCCGGCGTTGATGAAATCATTGCTCAATTTCCGGCAGAAAACAATCAACAGCAATATCAGCTTGCCGCTGATATTTTCTCCTTAGGATCCAAGGCCGTAAAAATCATTTGTATGGGCTTAGAAGCGCCCGGTAAAGGCCGGGACACAGCATATCGTTATGCGCTCAAAGGAATGGCCGACTACGCCGGGCGCATAGAAAACGAAAAAGAAAGACGGCTTTTTGTCGATGCTGTTGCAGATTCATTAAAAAAGCATCCGAACAACGATGCAAAACCTTTCCTGATTCTAATGCTTCAATTAACGGGACGGCATGATGCCGTTAAGCCCTTACGGCAATGCCTGGAGGATCCCGAACTGTGTGCGCCCGCCGCCCGTGCATTGAAGACGATCGGCACTGCCTCGGCGGAAAAAGCTTTACGGAAAGCTTTATCTTCATCTCCGGATGCCTGCCGGGTGAGCATAATAAAGCATCTCGGAGAACTTCGTTCTCAAAAAGCGGTAAAAAAAATAATTAAATATGCATCTCATGAAAATCCGGAACTGCGCCAATCCGCCTTATACGCGCTGGCAAATTCAGGGTCACCGGCTGCAGAAGTCATATTACTCAAATCACATGTCCTGACCTCTCCTCTGGAAAGAGCCCAAGCGCCCCACTTATTGCTTCTCTACTCCCGCAGATTGGCTGAAGACGGCCGCACCGCAGCAGCCTTGCATTTCGCCCGCAGAATCATACGCAATTTTCGAGCCCCGCAGGAAATCCATACTGCCGCCGCCGCTCTCAGTCTTATCGTCGATGCCGGCGGGAAAGAGGCTATGAACCATCTTCTAGAGGCAGCGGACAACCCTAATCCAGAATTCCGGGGACAAGCCTATCGTCTGGCCGTTAATTTTTCCGGTGAGGATTTCACCCAAGCTTGGATACAAAAGGCCGGAAACTCTTCCCCAGGCATTAAATCTGAGATAATTGCAATGCTGGCGGAAAGAGGCGATCCCTCATCCCATAAATATATCCTTGAGAACCTCAGAGCAGAAGAGCCTGAAGTCAGAAAAGCCGCTTTAAAGGCAGCCGCAGTCTGCGCAGATAAAAATATGCTTCCGGTCCTAATCAGCCTGCTCTCAAAGTCTTCGGAGGAAGACCTTTCCTATATCATCCAAGCTCTTCTCCGCATGCCTGCGGATTCAACGGTCAAGGCCGCAGTGAATGTATTCAATGATGTTTCTCCTGAGGCCAAGGCTTCCCTTCTGCAGATTCTATCTGCGCGCCGCGCCCGCACTTACTCCAGCCTGGCCATTTCCAACCTCCAAAGTAAAAACGAACAGCTGAGGCAGGCAGCCTTCTCATCCCTGGAGCATATGGTTTCCGCTTCCGACAGCGGATGCTTGGTGAAATTGATGTTTCAAATGGAAGAAAAACAAAAAATCACCCAGGTCCAAAAGGCTTTAGCCGCCAGTGCTAATCAAATCCATGAACCGGAAGCCCGCGCCGTTCCTATTCTTAACGCCCTGGAAGAAGCAAAAGGCGATAAGCGGATTGACTTTCTTAGGCCATTGGCTGAAATCGGCGGCCAAAAGGCCCTTGCGGCGGTCTTGGAGTCATATAACGAAGGTGACCTCAAAATGAAAACCGCGGCCGTATACACCCTCTCAGAATGGCCGGACTTCTCTGCCGCCGGCCATTTGCTCCTTATTGCCCGTAAGACCAAATGGAGAAAAAACCGATACCTGGCCTTGCAGGGTTTTACCCGCCTTGTTGCGGAATCGGTGTTGTCATCCGAACAAAAATCGGATTGGATGAAAAAAACGGTTGGAATTCCGCAAAACAATGCCGAAGCCAAAGTCATTCTATCCGGTCTTTCCCGGATTAAAGCGCGGGAAGCTTTAGATATGGCGGAACAATTTTATTCCTGGCCCGGACTGAAGAAAGAAGCGGCTTGGGCTGTCATGCAGATTATTCTGCCTTCGCCTGAAAAAGAGGGAATGCGGGGCATGGATTTGATCCCGTCTTTGCGTATAACCTTGGACATTATCGAAAACGAATACGACCGCGAACGAATTTTACGGTATATGGAGACAATTCATTCTGCCCGGGCCAAAGTAACAGCGCGGATTTCCCCGGCTCCTGACTCCAGCAGTATCCGGGCGCATTCTTGGAGGGTCGCTCCGGTTGTATAAACATCATCCACCAACAAAACTGTTTTGCTCTGCAATCTTTCTGCATTTTTGACATCAAAGACCCCGCGGGCATTGCGGCGCCTTTCTTCAGCACTAAAGGACGTTTGCGGTGGACGGAATACCGGCCTGAATAAAATTCTGGATTCAAGGGGATATTTCAACCATTTTGCCAGATGACGGGCTAAAATCAACGATTGATTAAATCCCCTCTCCCTGCGTCTTTTTTTATGCAGGGGAACAGGTATCACCAAATCCACATTCCGCCAAATTTTATTATGGCCTTTTAGATTGGACAGCATAAAATCTGCTAAAAATTGGCCCAAAACCCTGTATTTCCGGTATTTGAAAAGAAGGATCGCATCCCTTAATAGTCCTGAATAAGTGCCGCATGCCCTGTGATAGGAATAGAACGGCTTTTGCGTCAGACAATCTCCGCATAAAGAGGGTGCTCCGAACCGGCCGAAGAATCGGCCGCAACACAAACAAACAGCATGCCGGTTCGGTTTCATTCCACCCAAACAATGGCTGCAAATTATTTTTTCCCCCGCCTTATCAAGAAAACGTCCGCATATTTTGCAGAAGGAAGGGAAAAATATCAGGCCTAAGGCTCTTGTTCTTCTTCCAGTTTTTCCTTGCATTCGATGCAGTAGGGAGTCCACGGAATGGCATCCAGTCTTTTTTTTGTAATGGGTTTGCCGCAGTTTTCACAAGTTCCATAATTGCTTTTTTCAATTTTCTTCAAAGCTTCATCAATGAGAAAAAGCCGCTCTCTTTCACTTTCGGACAAGTGCAGTAAAAATTCTTTCGTATAAGAACTTTCGGCTTTATCACCCACGTCTTGTGCGGTTTCCGGTTCCAGCTCCCGGCTTTCATTACGGAATTCACTCAATTGAGTGATAATTTCCTGCCTTTCTTCTTCAAGTTTCTTTTTCATGCTTTCTTTTTCTTTTTGATTCAAAACGCCCCCTTTATTTGGCATACGGACTTCCTTGGATAATATTCAATGACCGGTAAACTTGCTCCAGAAGCATAATCCGTGTCATCTCATGAGAAAAAGTCATTTTGGACAAGGACAATAAAGTGTCAGCTCTGGCAAGCAAACGGTCCTTTAAGCCGATAAATCCTCCGACCACAAAGACTATAGGATAGGGATAGTGTAATTCGGTCTTTTTCATTAACCCTGCCAATTGTCTTGAACTCATCATTTTTCCTTTATCGGAAAGACAAATAATATAATCATCTCCAAGTTTTTTTTCAATACTTTGTGTTTCAATTTCTTTGATCTTTTCTTCTTCCTTTTCTGACCATCCCCTGGCTTCCTTCGTTTCAAGCACGTCCAGCCGCACCATTCTTTGAATTTTCAGGATATATTCATTTTCTATTTCTCTAATTGCCCGGCTTCGGGTCTTACCTGGCCATAACAATTTCACATGCATTCAGTCACCCTTAAGCATAACGCCTGAACTCCAAAAAAATATCAAACTGCACTGAAAATAAAGACTTGCTATGGAAATGTCAAATTATTTTTGATTAAAATGTCGCGCGGGGGCCGTCAGCCCATAATTGCTCAATATTATAAAATTCCCGAGTTTTCTTGGAAAAAATATGGAGTATAAAATTTCCATAATCCATTAATATCCAATCCGCTCTATCCAGCCCTTCGATGCTCAATGGCCTGATGTCTTTCTTTTTGAGCTGTTCACGGATATTTTCAGAAATGGCTTTATTTTGCCGGTGTGATTGACCATGCATGATCACAAAGTAATCAGCAAAAGAAGAAATTTCTCCAATATTGATCACGACAATATCTTCTCCCTTTTTATCCTGACCGGCCTCTACAGAAAGCTTGACCTCAGGCGGAAGATTGTTTTTAGAGAGAGAATTGGAATCAGTTGTTTTAATCATCATGAATATAAATTATTCTCCTTAATATATTTTTCAACACTGAGCGGAACCAATCCTTCAATAGAGCGCCCCTCTTTGATTCTCTTCCTTATTTCCGATGAGGAAATATCCAAAGAATCCATTGCAAATAAATAGATTTTATACCGTTCAATCATCCTTATATTTATTTTAACTGTCTCTTCGATATATGTCATCTTTCCCTTCCATTGCCCCCCTAAAAGCCCGGAGGCATCCTGCAAACGATAACCCGGCCGGCTGATAACAATAAAATCACAGGATTTCAGCACGTCCCGGTAATTTTTCCATGTTTCAATCTCAAGAAAAGCATCCACGCCCAATATAAAAAAAAGCCGTTCAACCGGATAGATTTCCTTGATTTTCCGGATTGTGATGATGGAATAAGAGGGCCCCCCTGCATCAATTTCAATCGAAGAAGGCATAAAGCGGGGATACGGAGCAGTCGCATCCTTGACCATTTCCCACCGGTGTTTCGCTTCCGCTACCGGGCCCTTTTCCTTATGCGGGGGAATATAAGCTGGAACAAAAAGAATCTTATCCAGATTGAAGCTCCCGGCAACTGCCTTTGCAGCCTTGATATGCCCCCGGTGAATGGGATTAAAGGTGCCGCCAAGCAATCCGATTTTTTCCTTCAGCATATCAAGACTCTTTCTCCATCTGTATTAACTGACGGACTGCAGCAAAAACAAGTTCTTTCAGTCCGGTCCCCTTTATCGCAGAGACAGCAAAAAAAGGAACGGACTTATCCCGGGCAAAACGAGATGTTTTTTCCAAACGGTCCTGGGCATCACCCAATAAATCAATTTTATTAGCGACAATAAGCTGCGGTCTTTCCAAAAGGCAGGGATCAAAGGCCTGGATTTCCTTATTTACCGTCATCAAGTCCTCAATCGGGTCCCGGCCGGAATATATGGAAACATCCACGATATGAACAATAATTTTCGTTCTTTGGATATGCTTTAGAAATCTTATGCCTAAACCATGGCCCGCATGAGCCCCTTCGATCAATCCTGGAATATCAGCCACAACAAAACTCTTGAATTCACCTGCGTCCACTACACCTAAATTTGGAGTAATGGTTGTGAATGGATAATCTGCGATAACCGGTTTCGCCGCCGAAATCTTTGATATCAGAGTAGATTTTCCCACATTAGGAAATCCGATCAGTCCCACATCCGCAATCAGCTTCAATTCCAGCGTCAGAGTTATCTCCTCGCCGGAAGTTCCTTCTTCAACGCGCCGGGGCGCCCGGTTGGTGGAAGAAACAAAAGCCGCATTGCCCTTTCCTCCCCGTCCTCCTCTAGCTGCAGTATATGTTTGCTCGGGTTTAACAAAATCAAAAATAACCCTATCCTCTTTTTTAACTTGGGTTCCGACCGGAACCTTTAAGCGGCGATCCTTACCCTTTTCTCCGGTTTTGTTGGAGCCTTGCCCATGGGCGCCCCGTTCGGCTTTAATTATGGGGTGATAACGAAAATAGGCCAGTGAATTCAGACCTTCTTTGGATTCCAATACAATACTGCCGCCCCCCCCTCCGTTTCCGCCGTCCGGACCGCCTTTAGGAACCCGGTATTCCCGCCGGAAACTCAAGCACCCGTTTCCCCCTTTTCCTGCTATGAAAGTGACTTTGGTTTGATCGACAAACATTTTCCAGGTTTTTAACCTGTTCGCTGAACTAATGAAATTTCTTTGGAAATATATCTGGGGTTAGAATTATATTTTATTTTCAATAATCCTTATCAATTGGGGATGACAGAAACAAATTTACGATTGGCCTTGGATTCGTACTGGACCTGCCCGGCCACTTTGGCGAACAAGGTATCATCATTTCCCCGGCCTACATTCACGCCGGGTTTGAAAGGAGTGCCCCGCTGTCTCACCAAAATAGACCCGGCTTTAACCTGTTGTCCTGCATGTCTCTTGACTCCCAAGCGTTTAGATACACTGTCGCGGCCGTTTTTTGCGCTTCCGCCTGATTTTTTATGAGCCATGGTTTACTCCTTATCGGATGAGCCTTTCTTAATTGTCTTCTTTTGGCTTGAAGATGAAGACTGGCGGCTTTTTGGTTTTGTGGTTTTTTTCGCAGCTGTTTTTTTCGCAGGAGCCTTGGCCTCTTTAGCTTTAGCCCCGCTTTTTTTGGCTGTGCTTTTACCCGCGGATGTCTTCCTGCTTCCGGATGTTTTTTTTGCTGCGGGTTTCTTTGCCGTCTCTTTTTTAGCAGCCGGCTTCTTGGCTTCTGCTTTTTTCCCGGCTGCTTCGGCTTTTTTTGGAGCCTGCTTTTTGGCCCCGGTTTCTTTTTTTTCAACAGCCGCGGCCGGTTTCCCGGTAACAATCTCTTCGATTCTTATCCGAGTTAATTCCTGGCGGTGTCCTCTTGTCCTGCGGTAGCCTTTTCTGCGTTTTTTCTTAAAAACGATCACTTTCTTGTCTTTGAAATTCTCCAATACAACTCCGTTAACAGCCGCGTCTTCGACATAAGGAGTGCCAATCAGAGTTTTTCCGCTGTCCTCAACCAAAAGAACTCGGTTGAAGGTCACTTTTTGACCTTTTTTATAATCAATTTTTTCGATTTGAAGGATATCGCCTTCTTGAGCTTTATACTGTTTTCCGCCGGTTTTAATTACAGCAAACATCTTCTTTACCTTTATAATAAAATAATTTTATGGAAAGTTTTATAAAACTAACATATAGCTTTTGTTATGTCAATAGCCAATAACCGGCTTGTCAAGGCAACGTAAAAACTTCCGGATCTTAGCAACGTGAAAATTTCCGGTT
>CAZDJZ010000028.1:0-29692 GCA_964505785.1 uncultured Eubacteriales bacterium | reverse complement strand
CGACGCCCGGCGGGTGCTCAATTCCCTTGAAATAGCGGCAGATTTGACGACACGGAAGCGGATCAGCTTAGAGGATGTGCGGGAAGCCCTGCAGCGGCGGGTGTTATTGTATGACAAAAAGGGAGAAGAGCACTTCAACCTCATTTCCGCTCTGCATAAAAGCCTTCGTAATTCTGATCTGGACGCATCCTTGTATTGGTTCGGCCGGATGATTCATGCTGGAGAAGACCGTTTGTATATCGCACGGCGTATGGTCCGGTTTGCCGTGGAAGATATCGGCCTGGCTGATCCGAGGGCGCTGCGTATTGCCCTTGACGCAAAAGAGGCCTATGAATTTTTGGGAACCCCTGAAGGAGAGTTAGCTCTTGCGGAGGCCGTGGCTTATCTGGCTTCCGCACCCAAAAGCAACCGGATCTATTCCGCTTATTCCACCGTGATGAAGGATGTTGAGGAAGCGCCGTTTGAACCGGTTCCCCTGGAGATTCGCAATGCACCCACCAAACTGATGAAAGACGCGGGCTATGGAAGGAATTATCAGTATGCCCATGATTTTTCTGAAGCCACCAGTAACATGGAAACGCTTCCGGAAAGACTGCGCGGGCGAAAATTTTATCGCCCTGGATCATTCGGTCTGGAAAAAGAAATCCAGAAGCGCATGGATTGGTGGGAAGATCAGAAGCTGAAGATGAAAAAAGAAAAAAAAAGTAAACAGTAAAGCAGCAGCTTGAAATCCTTTTCCCGCTCAAAATGACAGCCGCATCTTTTCACTCTTTACTCTTTACTCCTTACTTTTCTCTTTCTTCGCATCTTTCATTAAATAGTAGATTTCCCAACTCAGGTCATCGGCTAAACAGCCGATGCACGATTTTTCCGTTGTCGCCAGTTCGTCATCCTCGATTTTTTCTTTCAGCATGGTTTTTACTTTTTTGCGGATTTTATAGAGGAGAATGTAATTGATCATGGTTGAAAAATTATGGTAGCACCTTGTCTTCCGGTTGTAAAGATTGAGGTTGACTTTAAAAAAATGATAAAATAAGCCCTGTTTAAACCGTGGGTGAAGTCGCTGGATAAATCATGAAGAAAGCAATCATATATTTTTTCATCCTGCTTATGACAAGCTGTTCCTTAAACAAAAGGCCGGATGCCGGAAATTATCCTTCCGGGCTTGTTTTTCCCCTAGAGATTGCGGACCGGCACACATTTACAGGAATGAACATCGGGCACATTTCCGGACGGGACGGCTGTTTGTATATCACGACGGGGCAGGGATGGTTTTATTGCCTGAATCAGCAGAGAGGTGAGGAAGTATGGACCTGTCAAATTAATGTTTCCTGGAGCAGCCCGCCGTTTTTGGGAGATACCGGAATATATGCCGTTTCTTCGAATAATCACATCTTCAAATTGAGTTATGACGGAAAGGTCATCTGGGATATAGAAATCGAAATCCCGGTGACAAGCGGTATTGCCGAGGATTCCGGATTGATTTATTACGGTGATGAAAACGGCTCTTTGAAAGCGGGAGAAGCGGAAACGGGAGAAGAGCTTTGGTCATTTGAGACCGGAAGCGCTATCCGGTCGACTCCAAGGGTATTCCAGGGCCGGATTTTTTTCGGCGCCGGCAATGGTGTTTTATACATTCTGAACCGGAACGGCAAAGAAACCGCCCGGTTTGAAACCGGCGGAGAAATCCGGGAGGCTGTGGCTGTGGAAGGGCACCGTGTTTTTTTCGGAAGCGCGGACCAATATATTTACTGCGCCGATTGGACCCGAGGCAAAGTGAGATGGAAAATGAAAACAGGCGGAGAAATATCAGCACCCATATCACTGGGTGAAAAGTATATTTATTTAACCTCCGGGAACAATGTTCTTTACTGCTTTTATAAGAAAAACGGCACAATGAAATGGTGGCGGAAAATTCCCGCATATACGTACTTTGCCCCTTTGCTGACTCCGGAAAAAGTTGTCGTGTCGTCTTCGTCTCCCAAGCTGCTGGGATTTAATCAAACCGGCGGAGAAGCAGCCGGAGAATATACTGCTGCTGAGGAGATCAGGTCAAATCCGGTCTGGAGCGACCCGCATCTCATAGTGGCTGTTTTTCATGATTTTCAAGATGAAAGCGAGCTGCTGTTTTTAAAAAAAGCTGTCTATGTGAATGTTGAGACTTCTCCGGATTCCCCTCAGCCTGCCAATCAAAACATTGAAGTGACCGCTCAAGGCGTTGGTTTTTACCAGCCGGAATTTGAATTTTCTTTGCAACGGTTTGTGCCTCTTTCTTTTGGCTGGTGGCCGGTGCTTTTTATGCCTGCGGACAAAGCCCCTCAAGTTATGCAGCCTTTTTCTGAAGAGAATTCCTGGGACTGGTTTCCGGAGAAAAGCGGGGCCTATATGATTTCGGTTAAGGCAAAGGATGAAAAAGAATCCGGAGAAAATGATGTTTATTATTTGATCCGGTCTTCTAAGGAAAAAACAAAGAAAGGAAAAGAATTATGAATCGTGACGAAGCCGTAACACTGGTTAAAAAGCACCTTAAAAATAGAAATTTATTCAAGCATTGTTTGGCCGTTGAGGCCTGCATGCGGGCTCTGGCTGAACGGTTTGATCAGGATCCGGATAAATGGGGCCTGGCAGGAATTTTACATGATATAGATTATGAAATGACTTCGGATAATCCGGAACAGCATGGTACGAAGTCAATGGATATACTGGAGGGATACGACATCAGCCCTAATATTCTGCGGGCTATTCAGGCCCATGCCGGACGAGTGCCGTGCACCAATGAAATGGAATGGGCCATTTATGCCGTTGATCCCCTTACCGGATTGATTGTAGCCGCCGCTCTGATGCATCCTTCCAAAAAACTCAAAAATGTGGATGAAGGGTTTATTCAGCGCCGGTATCAGGAAAAAAGCTTTGCACGCGGAGCTAAACGCGGGGATATTGAGCAGATTGAAAACATCGGGATGAGCAAGGATGAGTTGATCCGCATCAGTTTAAAAGCCATGCAGGATATTGATAAAGATTTAGGTCTGTAAAGGGATGAATTGGGTCGCATTTATCGGCCGGTCCAACAGCGGCAAAACAACTCTGGTGGAAAGGCTCGCCGGGGAATTGAAACGCAGGGGAAGAACAGCAGCAGTCGTAAAACATGCCGCACATGGTTTTTCTCTGGACCATAAAGGAAGTGATTCCTGGAAGTTCAGCCAAGCCGGTGCGGACGGTGTTATGGCGGTATCCCGGGACAGATTATTTGTGCACCGAAAAAGGGAACCCCGGGAAACTCTGCTTGTTTTGATTCGCAGATATTTTTCTAATACGGATTGGGTGCTGCTCGAAGGCGGAAAAAAAGAAATCGGTATTCCCAAGATCGAAGTAATGAGAAAGGGGCATTCGGAGGATCTTCTGCCCGGGATTTCGGGCCGCATTGCCATAGCCGCCGATTTTGAAGTCAAGGCGTCCGTGCCGGTTATTTATTCTGGAGACGTCTCAAAACTTGCTGATTTTTTGGAGGAAAAAATGACAAAACAAAGGATGATGGTGAAATTAAAAATAAACGGAAAAGACATTCCTTTAAATGCTTTTGTGCAGCAGATGTTTTCCACCACAATGCAGGCAATGGTCTCTGTTTTATCCGGAATTCCGGATGAAATCGCCGGGATAGGATTTCTGTTTAAGGCAGACCGGGCGCCGGAACTGAAAGTAAATCAAGAATCAACCCGCATGAATGCATTTGTACAGAGTTATTTTTCTCGGGTTATTCAAGCAATGGCGTCATCCCTGGATAACGTTCCGGAGAATCCGGAAGCGATTGAATTTGAATTAGTTCGAAAATGACGGCGCAGCTGTCATCCTGAGCAAAGCGAAGGATTTCATTCTGCTTCGCTTGATCAATTTTCAGCATCTTTATATAAAAACCGATTCCCAACGGCAATGAATAAGGGCCATATCGATGCAGATTGTATTGAACGCGGTCACAGGAATCAAAATGAGTCCTGGCAACTCTAGTAACCCAAGTAACCCTAGTAACGTGAGCGAAGCGGGCATGGCAGAGGCGCCTGTATGCAATATCTACCGCAGGATATCTGAACGGATACCGAATTGGAAAAAGCGGGCCCGCCAGGGGAACCCGGGTTCGGTATAGATGAAATCATTGAAAATATTTGTCACTTTGACAAAGAGCTCAATGGGGGTGAGGCGCAAGGAAACTATACCGTCCATATTGAAATAAGCGGGGATCTCGAGTAATTCCTGAGTATTGTAATCCAGCCACCAGGAAGTGGAGCCATACTGTCCTAATAATCCGATTCGAAGAGATGTTAAAGGATAGATCTGAACATCGAAATTGAGATTGTGCTTGGATAACGCGTCGAGTGGGCGGTCATCGGTTTCATTTCTATGGTCGAGGCAGGTGTAATTGATCACACCGGAGAGCAAATCCCAAGATTTCTGAAGCTGCAGTTCAAACCCGTTGATATAGGCTTCACCGATATTGAAGTAAAGCCGCTGAAAATTATACTGGGGCAGCCTGACGCTGTCGATCATATCTTTGAATTGAGTGAGGAAGACGGCTCCAGAAGCTAAAAAGCCATGGTTGTAATTGAAGCCCAGTTCCCAAATTGTGCCGGATTCACTCAATAGATCGGGATTTCCGGATGAATCAGAATACATGGAGCGCATGGATGGGAATTTTGATTTTTTTGAAAAGGACAAATGCATATCGAAATAATCCAGGGGAGAATACTTAATACCGGCGAGAGGATTGACTTTGGATGTTGTGTCGCCCACATACTTGTTTAGATAATCCAGACTGACTCCGCCCACCAGCGTCCATTGGTCATTCAGGGAGATGTGGTCTTCCATTCCCGTGGAGAAGGTTCCTTGATCATATTCGGTCCAGGGTTCATCAACGTCGTCCTGAAGGCGGGCTTTATCCCCTTTATAATTCAGGCTGAATTTGAGGTGGTTGAAGGCATGGGTCTGGATATCAGCCAGGGCGAATCCGCCGTAAACGGAATTATCAAAGGTGCTTTCAAACCGCTTCTGCGTCATTTCCGCATCCCGGAACATTATCAGGGTGTTATCCAGTTCGACCAGGAAGGCGCGGAATTTTAAAGTAGAATTTTCGCCTAATGCTGTTGTTCCGCCGGCATTGTAGGAATAGCGGTCCCAATTTTTAAAACTCCAGAAACGGGGACGTTCAGCATTTATTTCCGGCGGCATATCATAATTAGAAAGATACATGGCGGCATTAACCATTAATTCCGTTTTGTCATTGGGATGGTAGTATATTTTAGCGTTGAAGTTGCCGCGCTGGTATTCGCTGTTGCTCCGGTCAACCTTTTCTCCCCCACCCGGACTGGGATAGTAAAAGCCATCTGAATCCTGGTATTGAAAACCTCCAGCGAAGGAAAAACGGTTCAGCCTGAAGGCCGTGTTTGCACCCACTTGCCGGGTGTGTTGTTCACCATAAGCGGCTGTAAGAGATAATGATGGCCTGTCTCCGGGACGTTCGGTGATGACATTGACAATACCGCCCAGGGTATTGGGCCCATAGAGGACTGAGGAGGGTCCCTTGGTCAGCTTGAGGGTTTGAATGCCTCCGGCGCTGATGGTTTTCAGATCAAATGAACTGTAGTAAGGCTCATAAACCGGGACACCATCCAGCAGCAGGGCAATTCGCTTGGAATCCATTCCGCGCAGCTTAAGTGTATAAGCAGATTTATCGCCGAAGGATACTGTGACCCCGGGAGCATAACGAACAGCCTCGGAAAGATCCAGAGGAACCATGTTCTTAATCTGAATTTCTTGGATAGTATTGACCGTAGCCACGGAGCGTTCCTGCGGGGCTTCGGCCGTTACCATCACTTCTTCGGTAATAATCTGTTTCTTTTTTTCTTGTTCGGATTTTTCCTGGCTTTTTCCGAAGGATAATCCAGATATTGCGATGAAAAAAAACAGCAATGAAGATAGAATTGTTTTAGATAATCCGTGATTTTGCATTTTGCCTCCTTTACAAGCACGGAAGGCAAGGCCGTTTCCAATCTTACCCTATCGGTCAACGGGCATGGCGGAATGCTTTAGCCCTATTGACTCGGAGTTAAGTTTAATTCGGTCTGCAATGTTAACAAATAAAAAAGAAAAGTTCAATCTGTGAGATTCGGAGCTTTTTCTTTTAAAATGGTATCAACTATTCTTTTCTGCAGATCCGTCCGGCTTATGTCAAAAATCACATCAGGAAGGGGAAGAATTTTCGTGAATTCCGGAAGCAGCGGCTTGCGGATAACGATAAGCAGGGAGCGGCCGCGGGAAAGAAGGGCCGTGACCGGCTGCCAAAACCCTAACCTTTTCAGCTCTAGGGGCCCTATCTCATCCACGACTGTCAAATCGAATCGGCCCGGCCGGAGCAGCGCCGCCCGAGCTCTTTTTTGACCTTCAGGAGAAAAAACAAAACGGCCGCACCGCAGATCTCCTGAACCGGTCTTAACCCGGGCCAGTGTGAATCTGTCATTCGTGGCCAGGTCATATCCATTATAGCCATGGAGTGTATCGCCGGAATACAGGCTGAGGCTGAGAAGGCCGCTGAGATGAATACCTTTTTGTTTTAATTGACTGCAAACCGATTTGAGGATTGTGGTTTTCCCGGTGTGGACATTCCCCGTCAGGATATAAATGTGTGAATTTTTCTTTTTCATATGCAGCCGCAATTCACGATTGATTATCGGGATGAAAAAAGTTAATATATATATACCTATAGAATAAACATTATATTGTTGTTGTATTTTTATCAAATGAAATCTAAAAGGAGACAGGAAATGGATGTTAAAAAATTAAAGAGTCGGCATGAACTCCTCAAAGAATATTCCTATGAGCCGGGAGAATTAGAAAGAGGATATAATAACCGGACTTTGCACATAAACCTGGATGACAATACGGTCAAGGAAAAGCCGGTCACAGAGCAAATGAAGGAAAAATTTATTGGCGGAAAGGGATTCGGCCTGCGGCTTTTATGGGACGGAACCAAGCCTGAAACCAAGTGGGATGATCCGGAAAATGAAATTGTGATCTCTCCGGGACCCATTGCGGGAATCACCCAGTATTCCGGAACCGGCAAGTCATTAGTGGTGAGCATATCCCCGCTGACGGATGTGGTTATTGATTCCAATGTAGGGGGATATTTTGGTCCATATATGAAATTTTCCGGATTTGATGCGCTGGAAATCCAGGGAAAAGCCAAAAATGACGTGGTGATTTTCATTGACGGCACAAAGAACAAAATCACCATTGAAGAAGCTCCGGATGAAGCTGTAGATACGCATATCCTGGCTGAACAGCTGACAGAAATGTATGCGGATGATGAAAAGGACAAACGGAATGTTTCCGTGGTTTCCTCCGGACGCGGGGCTGAACATGCAAACATCGGCATGCTGAATTTCAGCTGGTGGGACGGAAAGAGGAAAGAAATTCGGGTGAAACAGGCCGGCCGCGGAGGAATCGGACGCGTTTTCCGGGATAAGCATATCAAGGCCGTTGTGGCCAAGATTCCTGGAATGAAAGCGGATTTGAACAATGTTTTGGACATGAAGCCGATTATTGAACGCGGGAACCGTTTTCGCAATGAAATGAAAAAATTGGATGATCAGCAAAACCGGATGCGACAGGTCGGAACCGCTCACTTGATGGAAATCATGGATGAATACGATTTGCTTCCGGTTAAAAATTTTCAGTACGGCTCTCATCCCGATGCCGGCAAAATCAGTTCCAATAAATTCAAAGAGAGATTCACGCAGGGTGTTCCCGACGGCTGCTGGGTGGGATGTATGATGTCCTGCTGCAAGACGGCAGAAGATTATGAATTAAAAACTGGTCCGTACAAAGGACAAAAGGTGACGGTGGAAGGACCTGAGTATGAGACAGCTGCAGGAGTCGGGTCCAACTGCGGAATTTTTGATGTAGATGCGATTCTGGAGATTAATTTCTATTGTGACACCTATGGAATAGACACCATTTCTTTCGGAACGGCAACAGCTTTTGCCATGGAATGTTTTGAAAAAGGGATCATCGACGAGAAAACCACTGGCGGCCTGAAATTGAATTTCGGAAATTCCGATGCAGCCTTGGAAATACTCCATCAGATGGCCCGCGGCGAAGGTTTCGGCCCTGTTGTGGGGTTGGGCGTCCGGAAGATGAAAGAAAAATTTGTTAAGGAAAACGGAGCCGACCCCGGATTTTTGAATGATATCGGGATGGAGAACAAAGGCCTGGAATATTCTCAATATGTTTCCAAGGAATCATTGGCCCAGCAGGGTGGTTACGCCATGACCAACAAAGGACCGCAGCATGACGAGGCTTGGGTTATTTTCATGGACATGGTCAATAATCAGATTCCCACCTTCGAAGACAAAGCGGAAGCCCTGCATTATTTCCCTATGTTCAGGACATGGTTCGGGTTAATGGGGCTGTGCAAGCTTCCATGGAATGACGTGGAACCTGTTGGTAATGAAGAAACCGATGAACCGGAAAAAATTCCCGAGCATGTAGACAATTATGTCACCATCTTTAATGCGGTAACCGGAAAAAATATTGATAAAAAAGAAATGATTCGTCAATCCGAGCGTGTATATAATTTTCAGCGGATTTTCAATATTCGCCGGGGATACGGATTGCGGCAGCATGACGCCCAGCCTTTTCGCGCCGCCGGTCCGGTGACGGAAAAAGAGTATGAATCCCGGCAGGACCGTTACGATAAACAACTGAAAGAAGAAGTCGGTGTGAACCCGGAAGGAAAATCCACTATAGAGAAGCTTAAGATTCTGCGGGAATACAGGGAAGACAGGTATGAGAAACTCTTAGATGCTGTTTATCAGAGAAGAGGCTGGACCAAGAACGGTGTGCCCAAAATCGAACATCTTAAAGAGTTGGGAATGGACCTGCCGGAATTGCTCGAGGTGATTAAGCCGCATCTGTCCTGAATTGCATAGAGTGCATGGAATCTCATTCTGATAAAGAAAAACATTTGATCACTGTCAACAATCGCCCTGTTGAGTGGGAAGAGGGAATGACAGTGGCTCGCTTGCTGGAGAAAATGAATTATACCTGGCGCATGCTGGTGGTGAAAATAAACGGACAGCTTGTAAAGAGAAAAGAATACAGCCGTACCAAAATCCCGGCAGGCGCGGATGTTAAGGTGCTGCATCTAGTCGCCGGCGGCTGAAACTTGGGTTATGTATGAAAAAATTGTGATAATTTTTTTCATCTTATTTTAAATCACAATTTTTTCACCCTGCGGGCAGGCCGAATCTCGCCGCATCTATGAATTTGCGGCTCTTCGACGTGCAGTGCCACGACTTTATCGCCGCAAATCCATATCTCCTGCAATCTCGGCCTGCGAATAACCAGGTTTCTCTACGAGGCATTATAAGATCCTTATGTCGCTTCGCTCCTCAGGACGACAAGGACGTGTCTTTTTTGATTTCTCTTTTCTCTTCACTCTTTACTTATTAATATCCTCTTGTGTCCACTCCCCATCAACATATCGCCACATGTATCCTGTAGGATTTTCATTACGGAGTTCGGCCGGCAGGCGGTCCTGCCTTACATTATCATAACAGTGGACGGCAGCGAATCTCCAAATGGCGGGGGGAATTCCCACTGCCGTGAAGCCGGGATGGCCGCTGGCCGGAAACGGTCCTCCGTGATGCATAGCCGGTGTGACAGCAACACCTGTCGGCATCTTGTTATTAAGGAGACGGCCGACTTTTAGTCGTAATAGAGGTTCGATTTGCTGATAAATCTGGTCATCCTTTTTGCTGGAATGGCTGTATATGGTTCCGGTAAGGTTTCCGTTTAAAGATTTGAGTATTTCTGTGATTTGCATGATATCCACGGCTTCAATGAGTAAGGTTGAGGGTCCGAAGGCCTCCGTTTGCAGTTCATGTGGATTTTTCAAATAATCGATGCCTGAAATTTTCAGCAGAGTGTTTTGAAAACGATATCCTTCGCCACGTTCCCTTTGACCTCCTTCCAGCAGCCGGGCTCCGGCATTCTGAAGCTTTTGCAGGGAAATTTCCAAACTTCTAACCACTTCTTTGCTCAGCATGACTCCTTTCGGTTCTTTCTGAAAACTGTTCCGGACAAAAGCTGTGAATTCTTTTCCTTCTGAGTCACCAACGTAGATCACCACTCCCGGATTTGTGCAGAACTGGCCCATTCCAAGCGTGCAGGACTGAAAAAGTTCCGCTGCGATTTCACGGCCTTTCTCCCGGATGGCTCCCGGTAATATAACGACGGGATTGATACTCGACATCTCCAGGTAAATAAGGTTTCCGGCTCTTTCCGCAGCCTTTTTGAGGTGGAGTCCTGAGGACCTGTTTCCCGTAAACGCGGTGGCACCGACTTGAGGATGGGACACCAGACGCAAGCCTGAATCAGAATGCATATGATAAACCATTTGTACCAAGGTGCGGGGTAGATTGGTTTCCTGTAAGGCTTGGAATGCGGCATCAGCCAGGATCTTAGTGGTCCCGGGATGACTGGGATGAGCCTTGGCGATAACGGGATTCCCGGCGGCAATGGCCGCGGCGAAATCTCCTCCTGAAACCGCATTGAAGGCCAGCGGGAAGTTATTGGGGCCGAAGATGACAACCGGTCCTCCCAAAGGAGCATAGCAGGAGCGGATATTTAATTTTGTGTCGATAATCGCCCTGCACCAGAAACGGTCCCTGACAGCAGCGGCAGCTTTGCGGAGCTGATCCGCAGTACGGGGAAGTTCCACGGATTTAAGCCGGGGCTCTATGGCAAGCCCGGTTTCCATCGATGCCGTTTTTATGAGGGCGTCCGTTTTATCCTCAATATTTTGTGCAAATCCTTCCAAAAAATCGGCTTTTTCTTCCGGTTTCGTCTGCTGAAGCTCTTGAACCGCTTTCATCGCAGATTCAATAGCGATTTCAAGGTCTTTGAAGCTGGAAACGGGATAAATTTCCGGTAATTCATCTGCAACAGCAGGAGATTCAGGCTGGAAACGGCCTGCAGGTTCCTGCGCCGTTCTCCAGCGGCCGTCTATAAGAACAGGGTGAGTCATATCCATGTCCTCCTTTCTTTTATTATACACGCGATATGCCGGTTAGGAAAATGACAGCGGAGCTGTCATCCTGAGGCCGCGCTAGCGGCCGTAAAGATATTGTACTGCTTCGTCTCGAATAAGGTAAAGAGTCAAGGATGAGGGAAATATCTCAACCCATAAACCGGAACCTATAACCTGGAGCGCAACGAACGCAATGAACGCGATAAATGCGAGCGAAGCGAGCAAGAACCCTAGTAACCCTAAGAACTCTAGAAACCCAAGTAACGCGAGCGAAGCGAGCCGTGCCGTCTAAAATTCCCGTCGCTTCGCTTCGGGAATGAGCTGTGGGGTTGCCGAGTGAAGCGATCGGGCCGGACCCACTAGTCTTAGACGGAACATGGCTGTTTTTTTGAATGGGATGTGTGTATAATTTACAGCTGAGGCCGGCAAACGCTTAGCCTGGATTATTCACGGGTCGAGATTGCCGCAGATGCGAGGCGCAGGGCATGAAGCTGTGGTACTTCACCGCGAATGCCCTGCAACAAAGCAGATGCGGTGAGAGTCGGCCCGCCCAAAGGGTAAAAAAATTGCGATTATAATATAAATGTGCAAATGAAAAACTTTCCATTTGAACTTTCAATAAAAATCATATTAATCGCTGATAAAAAAGAAATTGCAAAAACATCGCAATTTTTTTATGAATAATCCAGGTTAGGAAAGAAAAATTATGATGAAAAAATTATATCGATCTCGAAGCAATAAAATGATCGGCGGTGTCTGCGCCGGCGTTGCCCAATACTTTGATCTGGATGTGTCTCTGGTTAGATTAATATTTGTTGCCGCAGCGTTGCTGACAGCGTTGTTTCCCATCTTTGTCCTCTATATTGTGGCTTGGATCATTATTCCGGTTAAAGAGGAAGTCAAGTCTGCCCAAAACGGGAATAGCAAAGAGTGATGAGAAAAATAAGTGGAAAGTGAAAAATGTAAACTGAAAAGCGAGGGACATCCTGAGCGAAGTAACGTGAGGATGTTGCTCTGTTTCGCATAATGAATAGGTACCGTCACGACTGCCGAAGCAGCATAAGATCCTTGAGTTCTCAGGATGACATCGAAGAGATCGTGATAAATGAGGACGCAGCGAGCAAGACGAGGGCGTCTAAGATTCCTGTCGCTTCGCTCCGGGAATGACATGAGGTGTGAACAAAGCGAGCCGGGTTTGGTTATTTGTTTGACTTATACGGTGTTATTCGTTATTGTTTACTCGCTGTTTTTAAACTGAATAATCCAGGCGAACACGAGGCTTTTCTCAATAAGCTGAATAGAAAATGACAAAATCCTTGGATTCGAAATTTCCTTATCAACATATTGCCGTGGAAGGTGTGCTGAAGTGCGGCAAATCGGAATTGGTAAAAAAGCTGGCGGAAAAAGTTGGAGGAAAGCTTATTTTGGATCGCCGGGAAAATCCATATATCAATGAGTTTTATGAAGAGAAAGAAGGAGCCGCTTTTTTAGCCCAACTTGTTTTTCTTGTAAACCGCTATCATCAACAGTCAGCTCTGCTGCAGCGGGATCTTTTTACAGAAAGGATTTTTTGCGACTATTTATTTGAAAAAGATAAAATTTATGCCTACCAAACCCTTTCGGACGAGGAGCTTCAAGTCTATGAAAAAATATTTAGAATTTTTTCCGGAAAAATCGCCCGCCCGGATTTGACAATCTATCTTCAGATAACTCTGCCGACATTGTTGAAACGGATTTCCCGCCAGGGAATACCCGTGGAAAAAAATATTTCCGAGAAATACTTGGAGGATCTTTTGGAGGCTTTCGATTATTATTTCTTTAATTATCAGGCAACACCTCTTCTTGTTGTTAAAGCGGATGAGCTGAATTTCAATAACGATGAAGACATCCATGACTTGATTGAAAAAATCAAGCAGGTGAAAAAAAGTTCTTTGTATTATGTTCCCTTGAGTAAAGAAATTAAAAAGCCTGGGGAAATTAAATGAACAGCCTCATTTATTCATAAACCAGGATGAAGACTTTACCTCAATCCTGATTAAATCGAGGCAGGATGGGGAGAAAGGATAAATCATGAATAAAAAAAATAAATCTCCCGTAACCATTCCGGACCTGATAAAGAAAAAATCAACCCATGAAAAAATAACCGCACTGACTGCTTATGATTTCCCAACAGCAAAAATATTGGATAATGCAGGAATCGATTTAATTTTGGTGGGAGATTCTCTCGGCATGGTGGTTTTGGGTTATTCCAATACCATACCGGTTACTATGGATATGATGATCCATCATACCCGGGCCGTGACCCGGGGGACGAAAAGAGCTTTGGTCGTCGGAGATATGCCGTTTTTCAGTTATAATGCCTCTTTGGAGGAGGCCAAAAAAAATGCATGCCGTTTTATTCAAGAGGGAAGGGCCGGAGCCGTGAAAATTGAGGGATCTTCTCCGCGAAGGCTGGAACTTATTTCGTCGCTGGTTGAAGCCGATATCCCGGTAATGGGACATGTCGGTTTGACTCCTCAATCAATCCACCATTTGGGACGGTTTCAGGTTCGTGGAAAAACCCGGAAGGAAGCGCGCGATATACTTGATCAAGCCAGGGAGCTGGAGAAAAGCGGAGTCTTTTCTGTCGTATTGGAATGTATTCCCCTCGAGTTAGCCGATGAGGTCACTAAGAAATTGAGTATTCCCACCATTGGAATTGGGGCCGGACCTCATTGTGACGGCCAGATATTGGTATTCCATGACTTAGCCGGCTATTCTCATGGATATCTGCCTAAGTTTGTTAAGCAGTATGCGGGGCTGAATGATGTGATCGGAGATGCGGTGGAAAATTACATTCAAGATGTGAAAGAAAAAACATTTCCGGATGACAAGCATTCCTATCATCTGAATAATCCCGGCCGGATGGGTGAGTTTTTGAATCATGATGAAGAGTGATATAATTAGCTGAAATGGAATTAATAGAAGGAATCAAGCTGATGAAATCGGCTGTCCAAAAAGAGAAGTCCGGCGGAAAATCCATTGGATTGGTTCCGACAATGGGATTCCTTCACGATGGACATCTTTCATTGGTTCGGGAAGCCGTCAAAAAATCGGATTGCACAGTGGTGAGTATTTTTGTTAATCCGGGGCAGTTCGGGCCGGATGAAGATTTTGAACGCTATCCGCGCAACTTGGACCGGGATTTGAAGCAGCTGCAGCAGGAGGGCGTTGCTTTTGCCTTCACCGTCCAGCCGCAGGAGATGTATCCTCAAGGATACAGGACACATGTAGAAGTCGAGGGGCTGCAGGACCGGTTATGCGGAGCATCGCGTCCGGGTCACTTCAGGGGAGTGTGTACTGTAGTTATGAAATTGTTTCATATCATTCAGCCGGATTTGGCGTTTTTTGGTCAAAAAGACGCTCAGCAAGCCGTAATTTTAAAACGGATGGTCCGGGACATGAATATGGATGTCGATATGCGGATTATGCCCATTATCCGGGATGAAGACGGGTTGGCATTAAGCTCGCGAAACGCCTATTTGGATTCCAGGCAAAGGAAGGCCGCCCTCTGTTTGAATCGTAGTCTCAAGCAAGCAAATCAAGCTGTTATGGATGGAGAAAGGGATGCTGCCCGTGTTGAATCTATGATCCGGCATGTAATTGAACGTGAACCCCTTTCCCGTCTTGAGTATGCTGCTGTTGTTGACTCTGAAACGCTGGAGGCCATCGGCCTGATCCAACCGGGCCGGACTTTGATTGCCTTAGCGGTTTTTATAGATAAAACCCGTTTGATTGATAATATATTAATCTGATAGGAGAAATAAATTATGCGGCGTATAATGCTTAAATCGAAAGTTCATGATGCCCGTGTTAAAGAAACAAATATTGAATACCAGGGCAGCTTGACTCTGGATGAAACGTTGATGAAGGAAGCGGATATGGCTCCATATGAGCAGATTCATGTATATAATATTTCTAATGGAGAAAGGTTCATTACATATCTGATAAAGGGAGAGCGGGACAGCGGAATTGTCGGCGTCAATGGTGCGGCCGCCCGAAAAGCCAAGGCAGGGGACAGGCTGATCATTGTTTCATATGGAATCATGGAGGAGGATGAATCGGATTTCTACATGCCGCTGATCGTGATTGTGGATGAGGATAATCGAATCAAAAAAATAAACAGCTAATGTTCTAAGTCTGTCTAGGTCCTTCGAGTCTATTCATTAGGTCCGATTCGCTCGTGTTAATTGCGTTCGCTGCGTTTATCGCGTCCCTTTAGTCTTTCTAGGTCTGTCTAAGTCGATTCGGTCTGTTCAGTCTATTCCGTCTATTCAGTCTGTTCGATTTGTACTCTTTTCAATAGCCGGCTTTGGTTTATTTTTGATTTCTCTTTACTCTTTACCAAACGAAGCAGCCTGAGATCCTTCGCTTCGCTCAGGATGACAGCTCCGCTGTCACTTTTAACTTTTAACTAAATTTCTCTTTACTCTTCACTATTCGGGAGAACAACGTTTTCCCTGTTGCGATGTAACTACTCCTTTTTTTCTTCCAGGATTTCCAGAATTTTAATATCAAATATAAGAACGGCTCCCGGATAGATTTCCATAGGACGCAAGCCTTTATGTCCGTAAGATAAATGCGGGGGAATCACCAGCAGCCGTCTTTCTCCGACACGCATGTCGGGTAAAGCTTCTGCCCAGCCTTTTATCATGAAGCGGTTTCCCACCATGACTTTGGCAGGTTTGCCCCTTTCCCCTCCGACAACTTTCCCGTTCAGCAGACGGATTTCATAGTCCGCGTTGACTGTCATTCCGTCCTGCAGTTTCTCTCCTGTTCCCGGTTCCAGAATTTTAAACATAAGCCCGGATGGTGTGGATTTCAAGCCGGGCCAGCGGGCCGACGCCTTGGTCATTTCTTTAAGGGCTTGCTGCTTTTGTTCCTGGTTCAATTGATGGGTCTTATTTTGAACTAAATTTTCGAACGCCTGATGCGTACTGGGAAAATTTTGCGCCTCATCTCCAACTCGAATGATTTTGATGCTGTTGATCTTGTCTAAATTGACAATTTCCCGGACCACATCCATGCCTTCAATAATCCGCCCGAAGACCGGAAATTTTTCATTATTTTCGGGCATGGCTTTTAAATCGATACAAACAATGCTTGAATTGGAATGAGACAAGGTGTTATACATGGAAACCGCACCGGCTTCATCATGTGTGAGATCCGGATGAAACTCATCAGGAAAATCATATCCCAGCCATTTCGCATTGCTCACGTATCCGAAATGGACGAACTTACCCGGATTGATATGCATGGTTTTGCCTTCAAAAAAAGGCTCACCCGGCTCGGTCTCATTATTTTTTATGGTCCCTTCCGCCAGTCCGATAAAGTTTGCAACAGTCATGGGGACTTTTTTAAATTCCAGTTCTATCACAAATTCCCCTTTGGTGGTATGGAATTCAGCATAGATTCCATCACTGAATAAGGTCTGCGCAAAAAATACTATTGAAATGGTGATAATGATAAGCGCTGGTATTGCTTTTTTCATTTACTTCTCCATCCTTATGAATGCCGGGAAGTACCACTCCTTTACCGGAGTGCTTCGCATTCGCGGTGATCCCGGCCCATGAATAATCCAGGCTAAACAAGTCACTGCAATTTTCATCTTTACTTTGTATCATAGCAAATATTTATTATTCTGTCATAGAGGCGGCGGCAAATTTATCTTTTGGTTATTGACAGTTTAATATTATCCGAATATATTAAAATGCAGGAGGGAATAAATGAAGAGACGTGATTTTTTCGAAAAAAGCGGTTGTGGAATTTGCGGAATGATCTTGGCATATTTTGGCCTGACTTCCTGTGCGCAGGAAGAGGATGCTCCGGCTGAGGTGACAGCGGCCAAGCAGAAACCGGCTGCAGAGGCGCCGGAAGAAATCATGACGCAAAGGGAAAAGATCAAACAGTTGCTTATGGAAAAGCAGGGGAAAACGGAAGAAGAAGCGGAAGGCATGATCGTTGAGTTCGAAGAAAAACTTCCCATGGTCCAAGAAAAATGTATTTGCAGGGATTGCCCGACATATGTCGCAGAAGAAACTGAAAACGGCTTCTGCCATGCCCTGGCAGGCCGAAGCGATGTGATAGAGGAAGAGAAAGGCTGTAACTGCCAGCAATGTCCGGTTTATCAGGAGATGGGTCTTAAAAACGGTTATTATTGCCTGCGGGGGTCTGAGCTGGAACTAAATACGGCTTAATCAACAGAAGTGAAACGTATCATTCTAAATGGTAGTTGGGGGCTTCTTTTGTAATGACCACGTCATGGACATGGCTTTCCCGTACGCCGGCGGGTGTTATTTTGATGAAGCTGCCGTTTTTCTTTAGATCTGAAATCGTCCGGCTTCCTGCATAGCCCATTCCGGATTTCAGGCCGCCCACCAGCATTTGAACGATATGTGAAGCACTGCCCTTGTTGGGGACGCGGCCTTCTATGCCTTCAGGGACCAGCTTATCAGCTCCCTGGGACCGGTCCTGAAAGTACCTGTCGCTGCCGCCTTCCCGCATTGCTTCCAGGGAGCCCATTCCGCGATAAGTCTTGTAAGACCGGCCTTGGTAGATCACGACTTCCCCTGGGGATTCGTTTGTTCCCGCCAAGAGGTTGCCGATCATAACTGAATCTGCTCCGGCAGCGATGGCTTTGGTTATATCTCCTGAATATTTTATTCCTCCGTCCGCAATCAGAGGAACATCACACGTTTGCGTGATCTTATATACATCTGATATAGCCGTTATCTGCGGGATTCCCGCTCCGGAAATCACGCGGGTGGTGCAGATGGATCCAGGCCCGACTCCCACTTTAAGTGCGTCGACACCCAGTGCAACCAAATCCTCGGCTGCTTGAGATGTCCCGATATTTCCGGCGATTATGTCCTGTTTCGGAAATTTTTTCCGGATAAGCTTTACTTGATCCAGCACTTTTTGTGAATGGCCGTGGGCGGTGTCAATAACGAGAACGTCGCAATGGACTTCAGCCAGCGCGTCGGCGCGCTCGGTTTCACTTTCGGAAACACCGATGGCGGCTCCGACTCTCAGCCGCCCCAGTTTATCTTTGGATGCGTGGGGGTATTGAATTCTTTTTAAAATATCTTTATAGGTGATCAGTCCTTTAAGAGTGTAATTTTCATCCACCATCATGATTTTTTCAATCTTGTGTTTATGAAATAACTTTTCAGCCTCTTTCAGGGAAGTGCCCAGCGGCACTGTGATCAAATCCTTGGTCATCACTGCTTCAATAGGAATATTAAGCCGGGTTTCAAAACGAATATCCCGGCTGGTAAGAATCCCGACCAATTTATTGTTATCATCGGTAATGGGCAGTCCGGAAATTTTATATTTGTTCATAGCCTCTTTGGCTTCATAGATTTTATTGCGGGGACGCATGGTTATGGGGTCTACGATCATGCCGCTTTCATGCCGCTTGACTTTATCAATTTCTTCTTTTTGCCGCTCGATAGACATATTTCTGTGGATGATGCCGATGCCGCCCTGCTGAGCCATTGCAATCGCCATGCGGGATTCCGTAACAGTATCCATGGCTGAGCTGAGCACTGGTATGGACAGGGTAATGTTACGGGTCAGGCGGGTAGATACGTCTGCGTTTGCCGGAATCACATTGGATTTAGCCGGCAGGATGAGAACATCGTCAAATGTCAGGCCTTCCTTTATTTTATTATCCAGCATTGATTCCTCCCGGAATTACTTCCTTTTTTTCTTTTTTCTTTTTTTGGGAATAACGGATCTTGCTTTTTTACTTTTTGGTGCCGGAGCATTGCCTGGCTGACGGTAATACATTTCCTGTTCTTTTCTTTCCGGCATTTCATTTTCTTCTACAGGATGGAGAAGATAGAGGTATTTAATGGTTTCTTCTTCGATCCGGTCCATCATGGCCTGATAGATGTTATAACTTTCTTTTTTGTATTCGACCAGGGGATCACGCTGCCCATATCCACGAAGTCCGATGCCTTCTTTTAAATGGTCCATGGCCAGAAGATGGTCTTTCCACTGAGAATCAATGATTTGGAGCATGATGACCCGCTCAAACTCCCGCATGCGCTGTGAGGATAAAATCCGCTCTTTTTCTTCATATGCTTTTTTCAGCGTTTCATCCATTTTTTCCTGCAGAGCAGGGTAGTTGACCGTATCCCAATCGATGTCCAGCTCATTGGCTTCTATGCCGAATTGGGCGTGGAACGCCTTATTAAATCCTTCGATATCCCAGTCGTCGGGGGAATCATTCTGAGGGGTATGGTTTTCCATGATCCATTCACGGAGGGAATCCACCAATTCACGGATATATTCCTTCATGTCTTTCCCCTGAAGGATTTCCCGCCTGAGGGTATAGACAGATTCCCGCTGCTTATTCATGACGTCATCATATTCAAGTAAATGTTTCCGGATCAAAAAGTTTTGAGCTTCGACCTGTTTCTGGGCCCGTTCAATAGCACGGCTGACCATTTTGTGTTCAATCGGGACATTCTCCTGCATGCCGACCCGACTCATCAATCCGGAAATACGTTCACTTCCGAAAATCCGCATCAAGTCATCTTCCAGTGAAAGGTAGAAGCGGGATGATCCCGGATCTCCCTGGCGGCCCGAGCGCCCCCGCAGCTGGTTGTCAATACGACGGGCTTCATGCCGTTCTGTGCCTATGATATGCATCCCTCCCAGGGAAAGCACTGCCTCCTTTTCTTTTTGTGTGATTGCCTTGGCCTTATCTAAAGCTGTATTCCATTCATTTTCAGGGGGATCGGCGGGATCAAGTCCTTTTTTGCTTATTTCATCCCGCGCCATGAATTCCGGATTTCCCCCAAGCAGGATATCCACTCCGCGCCCGGCCATATTGGTTGCGATGGTGACGGAACCTGTTCGTCCTGCCTGAGCGATGATTTTGGCTTCCATTTCATGATATTTTGCATTGAGAACATTATGCTTTATCTTTCTTTTTCGAAGCAGGGTGCTTAAATGTTCGGATTTTTCAATGGAAACGGTGCCGACCAGTACCGGCCGGCCTTTTTCATGATTTTCCAGTATTTCCGCGGATACCGCATTCCATTTTTCTTCGGCGCTGCGAAATATTGAATCATCGTATTCTTTCCGGATTAAAGGTTTATTGGTGGGAACCACAACTACATCCAGATTATAAATGGAATGAAATTCCGGGGCTTCCGTAACAGCGGTTCCGGTCATTCCGGCTAATTTATCATACATCCGGAAATAATTTTGGAATGTAACTGAAGCCAACGTTTGATATTCAGCTTCGATGCGTACTTTTTCTTTTGCTTCCAAGGCCTGATGCAAGCCGTCACTGTAACGCCGGCCCGGCATCAAGCGGCCGGTAAATTCATCGACAATGACCACCTTGCCCTCTTTGATCATATAATCAACGTCTTTCCGGAAAAGATAATGGGCTTTCAAGGCTTGATTTATGGCATGGATCAAATTCATATGCGCCAGGTCATAAAGGTTTTCAACTTTCAGCTGTTTTTCCGCTTCAGCGACACCTTCTTCGGTCAAAACCACAGTCCGGGTTTTTTCCTCTACCTTAAAGTGTTTTTCCGGGTGCAGCTTTCTGATCAATCCGTCAACTTTGTAATAGATGGATGTGGATTCTTCGGTTGGTCCGGAAATAATAAGCGGGGTTCTGGCTTCGTCGATAAGGATACTGTCCACTTCGTCCACAATGGCATAGTTATGCCGGGGCTGCACAAGGTCGGAGAGCCGGAATTTCATATTATCCCGAAGGTAATCGAATCCAAACTCATTATTTGTTCCATAGGTTATATCGCTATGGTACGCTTCCTGCCGGTTCCTTTCATCCATGTCATGCTGAATAGCGCCTACACTCAAGCCCAGACCGTTATAAATCGGGCCCATCCACTCGGTGTCCCGCTTGGCCAGGTAATCATTGACTGTTACCAGGTGGACTCCTTTGCCTTCAAGGGCATTGAGATAGGCGGGGAGAGTGGCAACCAGGGTTTTTCCTTCCCCGGTTTTCATCTCTGCGATTGTTCCTTGGTGCAGGACCACGCCGCCAATAAGCTGAACATCAAAATGCCGCATATTCACCCGCCGGCGGGCGACTTCCCGGACAACGGCAAACGCTTCAATCAAAATATCGTCCAGGTTCGCGCCTTGCTCTATTTTTTGTTTGAATTCCGGGGTTTTGGCTTTTAATTGCTGATCACTCAATTCCCGGATGCGGGGTTCGAGTTCATTAACGGCAACAGCATAGGGCTGCAGTTTTTTTAAGTCCCGTTCATTTTTAGTTCCGAATATTTTTTGTATAAACCAGTTTAACATTTCTCTAATTTGTAACAGAAACAGGGGGAAAAAGTCAATCAGAGAAGGGGAGATACCGGGAAATGTTGCATTTTTCCCGGTGTTTCTTTATTATCATGTGTTATATAAAAAAAAGATCCTTATTATATAGCTAGCGTGGAGTATTCACAAAAAACCATGCTTATCGCTGATAAAAAAAGAGATTGTAAAAACATCGTAAGTATTTATGAATTACACATGGGCAAAATACACCCGGAACGATGAAAATAATTCAACATGTCATCCTGAGGCCTGCAGCGGCAGACCGTAAGGATGACATGGAATATTTATTTTCAAAGTAATAATCCGGTGGATAGACTGTTTCCCGCTTGGATGATGCAAGAGCTGACATTGTAATAATCAGGGAAGGCTGATTCCAGGCTGGTGAAAGATGATAATATGATGACGTTAACACAAGCACCCCGTGACAAACAATTGAAAATCATTGCCATACAGGGCGGTTCCGAAGTGCGCCGCCGTCTTTTTTCTTTGGGTTTTCATACCAATGATGTTATTGAACTGGATTCGAAAAGTATTTTTCGGGGCCCGGTTTTGATTCGGAATGTTAATTCCGATTCAGCCGTGGCTGTCGGACGTGGAATCGCTCAGAAAATAATGGTTGAAATCATTGGCGAAAAATAACTATCCTGACATTATTTTTATAGGACAGCCGAACTGCGGAAAAAGCACCCTGTTCAATGCCGTAGCCGGCTTTAAAGCGGAAACATCCAACTTTCCAGGGACCACCGTCGAACATTCTCACAGCCGGGTGAATGTCGGCGGAAGAATTCTGAATATCATCGATCTTCCCGGAACTTACTCCCTGAATCCTTCTGATGAAGCGGAGAAAGTCGCTCTCCGCCATCTTTTTATCGAGCGCCCCAACTTGATTATCAATGTAGTGGATGCCTCCATTTTGGGCCGAAGCATGGAAATGACGCTGGAGCTGATTGAGTTGGAATACCCAATGATTGTCGCCCTGAATATGTGTGACCTGGCCAAGAAAAAAGGGATCGAGATAGATATCAAAAAGCTCCAGGAAAAACTGGGGGTCCCTGTTATTCCCACAGTCGCTCCCCGGGGCCGGGGATTGAAAGAGTTGATGGATAAAGCCATCGAGTGTTTGGACATCTGCCAGAGGGCTAAGGGACTGGAATGGTCCAAAGATGTGGAATCCGCTATCAGGAAAGTCGAAAAAGTCATTCCGGAGAAGTTTCCGGTCGTTGCCAATAAGAGATTCACCGCGATAAAAGCGATTGAAATGGAGAAGGTTTCCTTTAACCGGATGCTTGAAACCATCGATTCTAAGTTCAGCAAGGTCGTGCAGACCAGCCGGAAAGAGCTTGAGGATTGGCATAATGCTCCAGCTTATGAGGTCATCGCAGCCGAAAGACACCATCTGACAATGAAGATTTTTGAAGAAAGCGCCCGGATTCGGCGTGGTTCGAGACGAAGTACGCTTGATAAAGTCGATGATGTTATCATGCACCCTTTTTGGGGTTATGTTATTTTACTTGCAGTGTTTATCAGCTTTTTTTTCATTATTTTCAATATTGCGAGTCCACTGGAAGAATTGCTGCTGGACCCGATTCAGAACCTGCGGGCAACCGCAGGCAATATTTTTGGAGACGGGCTTGCTTTCTGGCTCGCGGATGGTTTGCTGCAAGGAGTAGGGGGAGGCGTGGCGATCGTTCTTCCTTATTTTATTCCGCTGCTTTTCCTCATGGGCCTGTTAGAAGATGTCGGATACCTATCGCGGGTAGGATTTCTCATGGATACATTCATGCACAAAATCGGATTGCACGGAAAATCGATATCCCCTTTTATTCTGGGTTTCGGCTGCAATGTCCCTGCTGTGGTTGCCACCCGCATTCTGGAATCCAAAAGGGACCGGATTATAACCGGACTGCTGATTCCTTTCATTCCCTGTTCCGCCCGTACCACCATCATTTTAGCACTTGTAGCTTTTTACTTGGGACCATTTTGGGCCCTGGGATTTTATTTTGCCAATTTTTTGCTTCTCGGCGTTATCGGCCGGATTATTTCCTTGTTTTTTAAATCCCCGTCCCCCGGGCTTATCCTGGAGATTCCTTCCTTAAAATTTCCCTCTTTCAAAAACATTTATTATAAAACCGTTTTCCAATTAAAATCTTTTGTCCGTTTTGCATGGCCGATCCTAATCGCCGGGAGCATTTTCCTGGGACTTATGCAGTTTGCAGGAGCCGACCGCATTGTTAACGTGATTCTTTCTCCTCTGGTAAAGGACTTGCTGGGGCTTCCTCAGGAATTGGGAGTGACTTTAATCTTTGGTTTTCTCCGTAAAGAGCTTAGCTTGATCATGATGCTCCAGGCCCTGGGTACTAATTATCAAAGCTTAATGACAGTTATTTCTCAGCAGCAGCTGCTTGTTTTTACGGTTTTCGTCAGCTTTTTTGTGCCCTGTTTGTCTACGGTAGCCATAATTTGGCGTGAGATCGGCAGGAAATGGGCTTTGATTTCAATGGCATTAAATACATCTGCAGCGGTCTTGTTATCTATTGTTATCCGATTGGTAATGAGATTCTGAGTCCATAGCGTTCAGTTTTTTCTTCAAGAGGAGGGCAGCGGTTTTTCCCACAAGGGAGCGCAAGTCTTCTTCCGGCGCCAGCTTGATTTCATCCACCCCCCGGTATTTTTTCAAAAGAGCGGATTTGCGGCGGGGGCCGATTCCTTGAATGTGATCTAAAAGTGAGCCCAGGCTTTTTTTTGACCGAAGGCGCCGGTGGTAGGATATAGCGAAACGATGGGCTTCATCCCGGATATACTGAAGCAAGCGCAAGGCAGGAGAAGAAGGATCCAGTTGAATTCCATCCTTATGCCGGGGACTGAAGATGGTTTCTTCCCGTTTGGCAATTGAAATCAAAGGACGGTCATCCAGAGCCAACTCCTTCAAGGAAGAACGTGCGGCATTCAGCTGGCCTTTCCCCCCGTCGATTAAGATCAAGTTGGGGAGCGGCCCGGTTTCCTTTTGCACCCGAGAATAACGGCGGCGAACCACTTCAGCAATGCTGCGGACATCGTCGGCTCCTTCCACTGTTTTAATTTTGTATTTGCGGTATAAATCCTTACGGGGACGGCCATCCTCAAAGACGACCAGGGAGCCCACTGATTCATCCCCGCCGGTGTTGGATATATCAATCCCTTCAATTACGGCAGGAAATTCCGGAAGACCGAGTTGTTCATGAAGCTGATGCAGAGGATGGACCCGCCCGGCTTCTTTTTCCAGCACATTGCTTGCGTTTTTCGCCGCAAGATCCACCAGGCGCTTATTTTTGCCTTTTTGAGGCACTTGAAATTTAATGGATATTCCGCTCTTTTTTTCGATTTCAGAGGATATTTCGGCCGGATCCAGCGGAGCGAACGGAAGATAGACCTTCGGGGGGATATCGCCTGCTTTCCGGTAATGATACCGGATCCCCTTTGCCAATACAGATTTTTCTGTTTCATGCTGTTTAAGAGTGAAGGTATGTCCGGTGGATTCAGCGACTTTGCCTTCCCGCATATGGAAAACATATACGGCCGCCTGATTCTCCTTTTGTTGGAATCCGATTATATCCGTATTTTCGCCTTTGACCGATATCAATTTAGGTTTGTCTTTGATATGTTCAAGGGTTTGGATAAGGTCTCTCCAGTGGGCGGCCTGTTCGAAGGCCTGCCTGGACGCGGCGGCATCCATTTTATCCCGCAGCTGCGGCAGCAGTTTATCCACTTTGCCCTCCAGAAAAAGAAGGGCTTGCCGCACCCGGTCCCGGTAATCCCTGCGGGAGATATAACCGACACACGGAGCTGAACATTGTTTGATGTCAAATTCCAAGCACGGGCGTACCCGCTTGCCGGGAATCTTCTCATTGCAGCTGCGAATACCAAAATATCTGTTCAGAAGATGGATTGTCTTTCTGGCTTGATGAGCGGGATTAAAAGGGCCGAAATATCTGGCACCATCCGGCTCGACTTTCCGGCTGAGCTTTACCTGGGGATAATCATCCTGCACGAATAATTTCAGATAAGGAAAACTTTTATCATCCTTTAATCTCAGGTTAAATTTCGGCTGATGCCGGCGGATGAAGTTGTTTTCCAGGAAAGCGGCTTCCCGTTCCGAATCCGTCAAAATGAAATCGATTCGGTCAGTTTCCCGGAGTATATGATTTACTTTATAATCTGATGTGCTGGAAAAATATGAGCGGACCCGGTCCCGCAGGCAGCGGGCTTTGCCGATATAAATCACTCTTTCCTGGGAGTCCATGAAAAAATAAATGCCTGGCTTTTTTGGGAAATCAGATGCAGCGTTTTCAAGTCCGGGTTTTTTACTCATGTTCCCATTTCCAGATCCATTTTTTGCAGGCGTTTCAGTTCATCCCGGTAATTTGCCGCTTTTTCAAACTCCATTTTGGCGGCGGCTTCCTGCATCCGTTTCTCCAGCTGCCGGATGTGTTCGTGCCGATTCCGGGGTGATATGTATGCTTTTCCTTTTTCCCCGATTTCAGGATATTGAAAATAATCTCTTTCATAGACACTGCTTAGGATATTCTCGATATTTTTTTGGATACTTTGGGGAGTGATGCTGTGTTTCCGGTTATACTCTTTTTGGATTTTTCTTCTTCGCTTGGTCTCATTTAAGGCAAATTTTATTGAATCCGTGATCCGGTCCGCATACAGTATAGCTTTTCCGTATACATTTCTGGCGGCCCGTCCAAAGGTTTGGATGAGAGAGGTGGAAGACCGCAGAAAGCCTTCCTTGTCCGCATCCAAGATCGCTACCAGAGCGACCTCGGGCAGGTCCAGCCCTTCCCGCAGCAGATTGATTCCAACCAGGACGTCGAATTTTCCCTTACGCAGGTCGGTCAAAATATCAATTCGTTCAAGAGTATCAATGTCAGAGTGAAGATAACGGACACGCACTCCGAGATCATGATAATAGCGGGAAAGATCTTCGGCCATTTTTTTTGTTAATGTGGTGACCAGGACGCGCTCGTTTCTTTCGACCCGTTTTTTGATTTCACCCAGCAGGTCATCAACCTGGCCTTTGACTGGACGCAATTCTACTTCCGGATCGATCAGGCCGGTGGGCCGGATTATCTGTTCGACTGATTTGCAGCCTGTCTGTTCCAGTTCGAATTTCCCCGGGGTTGCGGACACATATATGGTTTGCCCGGCATGCTGACGGAATTCTTCAAAATTCAACGGGCGGTTATCCAGCGCTGAAGGAAGCCGGAAACCGTGTTCAATCAGGGTTTTCTTTCTGGACCGGTCGCCGAAGTACATGCCTCCGATCTGGGGGACAGTCACATGAGATTCATCGATGATAGTGATAAAGTCACCTGGGAAATAGTCAAGCAGGGTATAGGGTGGCTCTCCCGGCTGCCTCCGGCTGAGAAAGCGGGAATAATTTTCAATACCCGGGCACCATCCGAATTCCCGCAGCATTTCCAAGTCATACAGAGTCCGTTCCTCCAGCCTGCCCGCTTCGATAACCTTGCCCTGACTATTAAAATCCTGGATTCTTTCTATCATCTCTTTTTCGATTTCTTTGACGGACGTATCGAGAATATTCTGAGGTGTAGAGAAAAATGTTTTGGGATAAATCAGGGCTTTATCCAATTCCTGAATAGTCCCGCCCAGGAGAGGATCGACAAGAGAGATTTCGCTGATGCGGTTTTGAGCTAATTTAAAGCGGAATGCCAGATCATTGTATGAAGGAATCAGCTCTACAATGTCACCGCGGACACGAAAGGTACCCCGTTTGAATTCGTTTTCGCTGCGTTCATATTGGATTTCCGTGAGTTTTCGGAGCAGATTCCTTCGCGTCATGCCCTGTCCTGTTTCCAGCTCGAAGCTCATGGAATAATAGGTTTCCGGAGCCCCGATTCCGTAAATACAGGAAACGGAAGCGACGATGATGACATCCCGTCTCTGCAGAAGAGTATTGGTGGCATGGAGGCGGAGACGATCGATTTCTTCATTTATGGTGGCTTCTTTTTCGATGTAAGTATTTGATGATGGGATAAATGCTTCCGGCTGATAATAATCATAATAGCTGACAAAATATTCTACTGAATTTTCCGGAAAATACAGTTTGAATTCCTGGTAGAGCTGAGCCGCCAAGGTTTTGTTATGTGAAATCACCAGTACGGGCCGTCCGGCTTGCTCAATGACATTGGCCATTGTGAAAGTCTTTCCGGACCCGGTCACTCCTTTAAGGACCTGGTGTTCCGTATTTGCTTTAAGCCCTCTGGTCAGTTCAGCGATGGCGGAGATCTGGTCGCCTTTGGGCTTGTAGCCGGAATAGAGCTTAAATGCTTTCATAACAAATTATTATAGCAAATCCAGCATCTCAAATCGCAAATCTCGAATCTAACCTGGATTATTCACGGGCCGAGATTGCCGCAGATGCGAGGCGCAGGGCATGAAGCTGTGGTGCTTCACCGCGAATGCTCTGTAACAAAGCAGATGCGGTGAGAGTCGGCCCGCCTGAAGAGTAAAAAGTGAAGAGTAAGGAACAAAATCAAAAATCAAAAATCAAATCTCAAAAATAATCCAAAGCCGGATAATAATGACACAGAAGGGTCGTCCCGTTAAGCAAAGTGACTGCAGATCTGTCATCCTGAGGCCTGCGGAGCAGGCCGTGAGGATCTTATGCTGCTTTCCGGTAAAGAGTAATGAGTAATGAGTCAGGAGTTAAGATTTTTACATTTAAACTCAAAGAATTAAAGCGCAGTGAAGAAGATCGTTGTCTTACACGAACGATTCACGCCTTACGATTTACGATTCAATGCCGGTAATATGTCCGTGGGGTTTTGGTGACGACGTAATCAACCGCAGCCTGAATGCAGTCCCGGATCGCTTTTTCTGTCGGGGTGTTGCTGAATCCGCCGAGGGCAACAGGAAGCGAGCCAATCCGTGTGGCTCCGCCGAGACCAAAGCTGCTGGCTTTGCCTTCAACGGATGTGGCTGCGACAATCTGGGAAGTTTTGGCATCGATAATACGGATATCAATGGCCATATGTGCTTTTTTCATACCGCCGCCTACATTGACTCCCAGGACTCTGGTGCCGCCTCCGGCTCCCTGCTGAGTTCCTTCGAATTCAGTCACCGCCGCAGTTATAATCAAATCGGCGCCGTAAATCTCTCCGACAGGAGCTTCGGTTCCTTTTTTGATCCGGCCGGATGCGCCCAGATCCTGCTCATCCATGACTGCGTTCAATTGTTCTCTTTCCAGCACGATGTAGCGGTTGGTGTTGAACAGCGACGTGGTCAGCATATCCCGCATTCCATCGCCGATTTGCGCCCAGCTCATGCCGAACATGTTCATCCATCCGCGGGCCCCGCCGCCTCTGGCGGTTTTATCTTCAAACTCACCTACGGCCAGACGGGCTTTGGGCCCATTGTAATCCTCTGCCTGGGCCTCGCTGATGGACGGACCGCCGGTTGATGTGACGGTGGTGGTGGTTCCGCAGGAAAATCCCATAAAAATACAAACAGCAATACTAAGCACGATAATTGGTTTTTTCATATTTTCTCCTTCACTGAATTATAGAAACGGAATTGATGCAAAGTCAACTAAAAAGTAGATTCGCACTTCTGCTCTTTTTTTCAGCAATTTTTGTATGCAAAAATAAATAAAATCAGCTACGATGATATGGATGGCATCATTTTAATACTGCCTTTAAATTGGGCTCCATCTTGGATGGATATCCGGCGGGCGGTGATATCGCCGCTCATCCGGCCCTGTTCGCTGATGAAAACTCTTCCGGTGGCTTGGACTTGTCCGGCCAATTGACCATGGATAGTGATATTCTTTACCCTTATATCAGCTTTGATCCTGCCGGTTGAGGCCACTACCAGGGTGTTGTTTTCCAATGTAATCGTCCCTTGTACGCGTCCTTCAACTGTTAAGTCCTCACTTCCGGTGATATCGCCTTCCCAGCTTAAAGATCTTCCGATCGTGGATGTTCCCGGGGATGATTGGATATCAGGAGGGGTACCCTGCTCCTTTTTTTTGGGGTCGTGTTTCAGCATGTGCATGCTCCTTCGTCGCCTTGCAGTAAGATGTCGATTATAAAAAACAAAGACCTATAATGTCAACAAGCCTGAATTATTCAGACATTGAAATAGTTCAGGGAAATAAACATGAATCTTGACAAAAAGAGCCGCAGCCGATACATTTGTCGGAAGAAGCGGACATAGCTCAGCTGGTAGAGCACGAGCTTCCCAAGCTCGGGG
>CAZDJZ010000027.1:0-29820 GCA_964505785.1 uncultured Eubacteriales bacterium | reverse complement strand
CTCCGCTCAGGATGACATTGAATTAGATAAGGTCGTCATTTTGCGTTTCGCGTTTCGCGTTTTACGTTTCGCGAATATTCCAACACTCTATTCCAGCGTTTCCAACATTCACATACACATCCCCGATCCATTCACCATTCACCGGTTTAGGATTACGAGGCGATGCACTCTAAGGTCCTTCGCTCCGCTCAGGATGACATTGAATTAGATAAGGTCGTCATTTTGCGTTTCGCGTTTTACGTTTCGCGTTTTGCGTTTCGCGTTTTGCGTATTTAATTTTGCATTTTTCCCGGTTATTTTCTATAATCATGCCATTATGAAATGGGTATATGTTGAAGATTTGAGTCAGCACACCGGAGAGACCGTTGAAGTCCGGGGCTGGGTATACAACAAACGTTCAAGCGGAAAAATCCGGTTTATTCTGGTCCGCGACGGCACCGGTATTGTGCAGTCAACTGTGTACAGCCCGGGAAAAGGCCATCCCCTTTTTGAAAAATTTGATGAATTAACTCAAGAATCTTCATTGATAATCAGAGGGAAAGTCAAAGAAGACAAACGGGCTCCCGGCGGATATGAAATTGAACTCGAAGATATCGATATCATTCAGGTTGCCGAAGACTATCCGATTACACCCAAGGAACACGGCACTTCCTTTTTAATGGAAAACCGCCATCTTTGGCTTAGGTCTCAAAAACAGCATGCTGTTCTTGAAATCCGTGCCCAAACAATTAAAGCCATTCGGGATTTTTTTGACGGGCAGGGATTCCGCCTGATGGACACCCCTCTGCTTACTCCCAGTGCCTGCGAAGGTACCACCACCCTTTTCGAAACCCAATACTTTGATGACAAAGCTTACTTGAGCCAAAGCGGCCAGCTCTATAACGAGGCGACAGCCGCGGCTTTCGGCAAAGTCTACTGCTTCGGCCCCACTTTCCGTGCGGAAAAGTCAAAAACCCGTAAGCACCTGATGGAATTCTGGATGGTGGAGCCGGAAGTGGCTTTCGCCGAGCTGGAAGACGCAAAAAAATTAGGCGAAGACCTGATCGTTAATATCATCGAACGGGTTCTGGAAAAAAACCAAAAAGCCCTGGAAATTCTGGAACGGGACACCAAGCCGCTGGAACAGGTCAAAGCGCCTTTCCCCCACATAAAATATGAAGACGCTATAGAAAAACTGAATAAGAAAGGATTTGATTTAAAATTCGGCGATGATTTCGGCGCGCCGGAAGAAACCGCTCTTTCCGATATTTTTAATCAGCCGGTCAGCATGACTCACTTTCCCGCAAAAATCAAGGCCTTTTACATGCAGCCCGACGAAGACCGCCCTGACCTGGTTTTAGGCGTGGATATCCTTGCTTCCGAAGGATACGGCGAAATCATCGGCGGCGGCCAGCGAATTCACGACTATAAACTGCTGGAGCAGAAAATCCGGGAACATAATCTGCCCCGGAAAGATTATGAGTGGTACCTGGACTTAAGACGTTATGGTTCCGCTCCCCATTCCGGTTTCGGCCTGGGTATTGAACGAATGGTTGCCTGGTTATGCAAAATCAAACACATCCGCGAAACAATCCCTTTCCCTCGCCTGCTGTACCGGATTTATCCTTGACTGGCTCAATAGATGCACCCCAGAACGGTTCTATGCATCTTGAACGCTTCATTTATGGAGCCTGAGCGGGCACGGTTCCTTTTTGAATCAGAGAGGAGCGATTCCGTGGAATCGGAACGGATGTCTTCACTGGGGACAGACGCGCAGTGGCTGGATATGGCCCATATTCATTGCCATGAGCAACCTGAATAGGTCAGAAGAAGACAATTTTTGTAAAATGGAATTAGACAGAGTATTATGACCAATTCAAAAAAAGTCTCCTTAATCAGCCTGGGCTGCGCCAAAAACCTGGTGGATAGTGAAGTTATGCTTGGCTATCTCAAACAGGCTGGATATAACCTGGCGGCTGATACTCGCAACGCGGATGCCATCATTATCAATACCTGCGGATTTATTTCCGATGCCCGCGGCGAATCGGAAACCGCCATCCAAAACGCAATTAAAGAAAAACACCGGTCTCCGAAGAAAAAAATCGTTGCCGCAGGCTGTTATGTTGAAGTGGGATTGGAAACCCTCAAAAACAGTTATCCGGAAGTAGATGCATGGATTGGAGTGAAAGATTTTCATCATATTGTCGAAGCCCTGGAAGAGCATGCCTATAATCCCGGAGAAAACTGTTTTTTATACAGTCATGATTCCCCGCGCCTTCTATCCACACCTCCGGGATGGGCTTATGTGAAAATTGCGGAAGGCTGCTCTCGTGCTTGTTCTTTCTGTTCCATTCCTCGGATAAAAGGACGCTACCAGTCGCGAACCATTGCATCCATCCGCACAGAAGCCCAAAACCTGGCCGGCATTGGCGTAAAGGAAATCATCTTGACTTCGCAGGACTCTACTTTTTACGGACAGGACCAGGGCATACCGGACGGCCTCCCCCGCCTGCTGAAAAAACTTTTGGATATAAAAGGTTTGGAATGGATCCGTTTCCTTTATGCCTATCCGGAAGAAGTGAGTGATGCACTCTTGGAAATCATGCAGGAAGAAAAAATATGCTCTTATCTGGATATTCCTCTCCAGCACGCCGACCCGCGCATTCTCAAAGCCATGCATAGGAAAACAGACGCAACTCAGGCTTTGAAGTTTATCCGGAGTGTGAGAAAAAAAATCCCGGATATCGCCTTAAGGACGTCGCTGATCGTTGGATTCCCAGGCGAAGGCCGCCGTGAATACATGAGACTCAAGACATTTGTCCGACAGGCCTGCTTCGATCATTTGGGCGTATTCACCTATTCCAGGGAACGGCATACCCCCTCATATGATTTAGGCGACCCCGTCAAAAAACAGGAAAAAGAAGAGAGAAAAAAGGAGATCATGGAAATTCAAGCCGATATTTCCGCCCGCCGCAATAAAGCTTATCTGAAACAACGGATACCGGTTCTCATAGACGGGCGGCTGGCTGAAGACCCAAGTGTTCTGGCCGGGCGCGCATGCTTTCAGGCTCCGGAAGTCGATGGAGTCGTGTATGCGGACACTGGCGAGGACCGGAATGATTACAGCGGAAAAATTATTCCGGTTGAAATCACTGCCTGTGATGAATATGATTTATATGGACAATACAACTTATGAAAATAACATCAAAAATTATCGCTAGTTTTTTTGGAATCGGGTTTTTTCCTATAGCTCCGGGAACAGCCGCCAGTTTTGTTTTGATCCTCCTGTACAAATATTTTATCCATAGCTGGTCCTTGCCCGTATTCATCATCGTTGGACTCCTCATTTATGCAGTGGGTGTTCTGACCGCTTCCGTGGCTGAGGCTGCTTCCAAACGGGAAGACCCCCGGTTTGTCGTGATCGATGAAATTTTAGGGCAATGGATTGCCCTGTTTATGCTGCCCCCATCCTGGCCGATTGTTTTGGCAGCTTTTTTCCTATTCCGTTTATTTGATATCATCAAGCCCCTTTGGATCAAAAGGGCGGAAAAATTTTCCTCCGGGTGGGGCATCATGCTGGATGATATTTTAGCGGGAATGTATGCCGGAATCCTGGTCAATGCATACCTGATATTAACATGAGCGAAACATCAACCTTCCGCTGCGAGATCATTGCTGTCGGATCGGAACTTCTCACCCCCTATTTCCAAGACACAAATTCTCTGTTTATCACTGAAAAATTGAATGATTTAGGCATCGAAACCGCTTACAAAACTCTTGTGGGCGATAACAGCGCTGACCTTAATCAGTGTTTTCAAACCGCGTTTTCCAGGGTGCGATTGATCATTGTAATCGGCGGGCTCGGCCCTACCCGGGACGATCTTACCCGCGAAACCCTGGCAGAGACACTTCAGAAAAAACTTATTTATCAGCCGGACATTCTGAATACCATAGAGAAGCGCTTTAAAAGACGCGGTTTAAAGATGTCTTCGTCCAATAAAAAACAAGCCTTTTTCCCCGAAGGAGCGATTATTCTGGACAATCCGAACGGGACCGCCCCAGGAATATTTCTGGAAGAAAACAAACGGATAGCGGTCCTGCTTCCCGGACCTCCCAAGGAATTAAAGCCCATGTTCAAAGACAGCGTTATCCCGCGCCTTGAAAAATTCCGGCAAGGATACTCTTTCCGGCGGACTTTAAGATTGACCGGACCGGGAGAATCTGCAATTGAATCAAAAATTTCTGACATTTATCCGGATGATCCTGAAATTGCAGTAACAATTCTGGCTTCACCCGGACAAATCGATATTCATCTTCTGGCACATTCAAAAAAATCCATCGATTCCGCCCGGAGAAAAATTCTGGAATTGTCTCGGAAAATCGAATCCCGTCTTGGTAAACTGATCTATTCCACAGACGGAAAAGCACTCGAGGAAGTCACCGGTGACCTGCTGCGTAAAAACAGCAAGACTCTGGCTGTAGCTGAGTCTTGTACCGGCGGTTTGCTCGGGCACCGCATCACCAATATTCCGGGGAGCTCTGATTATTTTATTCAAGGTGTCCAGTCTTATTCAAATCAAGCTAAACAGCAGCTGCTTGGGGTTCCCGCTGATTTGATCGAAAACCATGGAGCGGTCAGTTCCCAGACCGCTCAAGCAATGGCGGACGGCATCCGTCATTTATCCGGTGCGCATTTTGGTCTGGCTATCACCGGGATCGCGGGACCTGGAGGAGGAACTCCGGAAAAACCAGTGGGTCTTGTTTATACGGCCTTAAGTTGGGATAATGGAGTGCGGGTTGAAAAAAATGATTTTTTTGGAGACCGTGAAACAGTCAAATTCCGCTCCAGTCAAAAAAGCCTGGATATGCTCCGTATCCATTTGATTGACGGCGCACGGAAAGGAGAATGACGCATGCGGACATTTATCGCCATCGAATTGGAATCTGAAGTCAGGGATAACCTTGATAAAATAATACAAACTTTAAAACCGGCCGGACCGGGGATAAAATGGGTCAATCCGGAAGGAATCCATCTGACTCTGAAATTTCTGGGGAATATCCGCAATGACCAAGTTGATGAAATCAAAGCCATCATGGACCGCATCACAGAGAAACACCAAACTTTCACGTCTGAATGCCGAGGATTGGGAACATTCCCGGTTAAATCCAGGAATCCGAGGATAGTTTGGGCCGGAATGGAAGAACACCCCGCTCTGTCAGTCATCCAAAAAGAATTGGATCAGAAATTGGCTGAACTGGGGTTTTCCCCTGAAAAAAGGGCTTTCCATCCTCATCTGACACTCGGGCGGAATAAAAAGAAGACTAATTCCCGGCTTTTGATCCCTGAAATTGAAAAATTCAAAGAAGTTGTATTTGGAACCGTTTCCGTAAATAAAATTATCCTTTTTGAAAGCACATTAACTCCGGAAGGAGCTGTTTACAGCCGTGTTCATGAGAGTAAACTCAAATGATCCTCCTTATGGTCTTGTTCTCTTATTTTTTAGGCGCCTTTCCCACCGGCTATCTTGTCTATATGTTAAGTGAAAAAAAGGATATCCGAAAATTCGGCAGCGGGAATATCGGCGCCACCAATGTGCTGCGGCTGCTGGGCTGGAAAAAAGCGGTTCCTGTTATCTTCGCAGATGTCCTTAAGGGCGTCATCCCCACCCTGCTGGCGCTATATGCCTTGCCTGATGAAAAGTGGGCACTGGCATGCGGATTTGCAGCCGTTCTGGGGCATTGCTTTCCGCTTTACTTGAAATTCAAAGGCGGAAAGGGAATGGCGACAACAATAGGCGTATATGCTGTCTTGGATTGGCCGGTCCTCCTCATTATGCTGGGGCTCTTTTTCCTGGTTATTGCGCTCACTCGTTATGTATCTCTGGGGACTCTCATCGCAGCGATCGCATTTCCCGCTGCAGCACTTCTCTTTCGTGAGGATATGATGCTGTTCTATCTGGGGTTCGCTGTGTTTTTGATTATCGCCTTTCAGCACCGCAGCAATATCCAGCGGCTGCTTAAAGGGATTGAACATAAACTGGGAGAAAAGAAGTCATGAAATGTACAGTTATCGGAGGCGGCAGCTGGGGCAGCGCCTTCGCTGTTCATCTCGGACGGCAAAATATTCCTACCCGCATATGGATCCGGGAAAAAGATATCTTCGAAGAAACCCGGAAATACCGGGAAAACAGGACATTCCTTCCCGGAACCGTCTTCCCATCCCATGTTGATTTTTCCCATGATCTGGAAGAAGCGATGGATAATGCGGAAGCGGTCTTTATTGTTGTTCCGTCTGATTTCTGCCGGGACATGTACCAGCGTTTGCAGCCCCTGATTTCCGAAAAGCAAATTATAGTCAGTTTAACCAAAGGTATTGAAAAGAAATCCTTGAAACGCATGAGCGAATTAATGCAGGAAATTTTCGGTAACGGCTTCTCAAACAGGATCGCAGTTTTATCCGGCCCGAGTTTTGCCCGGGAAGTAGCGGAATCGCATCCCACCGCCGTAGTTGTGGCCTCGCATGATCAACAAATATCCAGATCTATCCAGCATCTGGTGTCCAATCCGTTTTTCCGCGCCTATTCCAGCAACGATGTGACTGGAGTTGAGTTGGCCGCTGCAGTTAAGAATGTCATGGCGATTGCCGCCGGTATATCGGACGGTCTTGAATATGGATTAAATTCTCTGGCTGCCTTGATTACAAGGGGAATCGCCGAACTCACCCGTCTAGGGAAAAAAATGGGCGCCAATCCCGGGACCTTTGCAGGCCTGGCCGGAATCGGTGACCTGGTCTTAACATGTACGGGAAAATTGAGCCGTAACAGGTACGTGGGACACGAAATCGGCAAGGGAAAATCCTTAAACCTGGTGCTTTCCGGAATGAAGATGGTCGCTGAAGGGGTGACAACCACCCAATCTGTGCGGGACCTGGCAAAAAAAATGAATATTGAAATGCCTATCTGCGAGCAGGTTTATCATGTCCTTTACCAGCAAAAAAAACCCCGGCATGCGTTGCAAGACTTAATGACCCGGGAATTAAAGGAAGAAAAATTGTTTTAGGGGGTTAAATTAAATGAATACCAAACAATTCATAGTCATTCTATTGGTCTTGGCTTTATCAGCTTGTGCGTCCACCCAGAACAAGCTGGAAAAACAAAAAGAAAATGATCCCCGCTACCAATATAATCTGGGATTATTTTACCTGAACAACGGCATGCTGGATAAATCCATCGAGCACCTTCAAAAGACATTGGAGCTGAACTCGAAACAATCCCTGGCCTATAATGCGCTCGGGCTGGCTTACTCCATGCAGGGAGAGCTGGATAAATCAGTGCAGCAACTGAAAAAAGCGTTATCCATCAACCCGCAGCTGACTGAAGCTCATAATAATCTCGGCTCGGTTTATCAGGAAATGGGCATGCTCGAACTGGCTGAACAGGAATTTTTGGCGGCCGCATCCGATGAAAATTATCATTCCAGAGAGCTGCCTCTTTATAATTTAGCCCGCTTATATTCACTTAAAGAAGAAAATCAGAAAGCCTTGAATTACGTCAAGCGAGCATTGGCAATCAACGACAGATTCGTCATGGCCTTTAATCTTAAGGGCATTTTATCGGAAAGATTTGAGCGATACCAGGAAGCCATTGAAGCCTATAAAAAAGCGATAAAGATATCGCCCGATGATATTAACCTCAAATTCAATCTTGCCGGTGCATATCTCAAAGACGGTCAGCTGGAAGAATCACGGGAAATACTTCTGGAAATCGAGCCTAAAGCCACCGACCCCGAGTTGCAGGAAAACATCGCGAACTACCTCAAAATGACCGAAAAACACAAACTATCAGAGGCCTGATTATTCGTTCAAAAATGACCCGTCAGGGGTCATCCTGAGGCCTGCTCTGCAGGCCTCAGGATGACAGCGTTGTTGTCAGATTTGAGATATGCGATCTAAGATTATTATGTTCCTTCCTGCCAGGCTGCAAGATATTTCTGCTGTTCTTCTGTGAGCACATCAATATTTATGCCCATGGATTTAAGCTTCAAGCGGGCGATTTCTTCGTCAATATCGACCGGGACGCCAAAAACTTGATTGGGTAAGTTCTCAGCTTCTTCAACAAGGTGCTTGGCGCTGAGCGCCTGGTTAGCAAAACTCATATCCATAACCGACGCGGGATGCCCTTCAGCTGCTGACAGGTTCAGCAGGCGGCCATCAGCCAGCAGGAAAATTTTCCGTCCATTCCCAAGTGTGTACTCCACAACAAAATCACGGACTTCCCGTTTCTTTTCCGCCATTTTTTCCAGGGCGGGAATATCGATTTCAACATTAAAATGGCCGGAATTGGCGACAATGGCGCCGTCTTTCATCCGCTCAAAATGCTCTTTGGCTATAACGTTTTTATCCCCTGTGACTGTCACAAAAACATCCGCAATACCGGCGGCTTCGGTCAGGGTCATTACCTGGAAACCATCCATGACCGCTTCCAATGCTTTCAAGGGATCCACTTCACATACAATCACTTGAGCACCGCTTCCCCTTGCGCGGATTGCCACGCCGCGGCCGCACCAGCCATACCCGGCTACGACGAAACGTGAGCCGGCGAGAAGAATGTTAGTCGCCCGCAAAATACCGTCTATTGTGCTTTGACCCGTACCATAGCGATTGTCAAAAAAATGTTTGGTTTTGGCGTCATTGACAGCGATTATAGGATAGTTTAATACCTTTCCCTTGGCCATGCTGCGGAGACGGATCACACCTGTTGTTGTCTCTTCCGTACCCCCGATGATATCCTTGAGCAGATCTTGTCTCTTGGAATGGATGGTGCTGACCAGATCGGCGCCGTCATCCATAGTGATTTGAGGCCTTACATCCAACGCCTGATTGATATGCCTGTAATAGGTTTCGTTGTCCTCGCCCTTAATAGCGAATACGGGTATTTCATGATGTTTAACTAAAGTTGAAGCAATGTCGTCTTGAGTGCTGAGAGGATTGGAAGCAGTCAGCCGGACCTCGGCTCCTCCCACTTTCAATACTTCCATGAGATTAGCCGTCTCACTAGTGACATGCAGGCATGCGGAAATTCTTATGCCCTTCAAAGGTTTATTTTTTTTGAACTGCTCCTTGATATTACCCAATACCGGCATAAACCGGCCGGCCCACTCCATTCTAAGTGCGCCTCTATCAGCTAAATCAATATCCTTGACATCATAATCCATAATATCTCCTTTCCTTCTTGATCGTATTTATTTCCAGCGTTCCGGGACAGTTATAATTACAACCCGGCATCGCTTTTTATTGCGTCCGCTTTATCTGTTTTTTCCCAGGTAAAATCTTTTTCATTTCTCCCGAAATGACCGAAAGCAGCCGTTTGCTTATAAATGGGCCGCAGCAGGTCCAGGCTGTTGATCATGCCCTTAGGCCTGAGATCGAAATGGGCCCGAATTAATTCTTTTATTTTATCTTCCGATATAACGCCGGTTCCGAAAGAATCCACCATGATGGAAACCGGATCCGCGACTCCGATGGCATACGCCACCTGGACTTCAAGTTTTTCCGCAACTCCTGCAGCGACCAGGTTTTTGGCAATATAACGGGCCATATAAGAGCCGGAACGGTCCACTTTCGACGGATCTTTGCCTGAGAAACAACCGCCGCCGTGACTTCCCACTCCACCATATGTGTCGACAATGATCTTCCGTCCCGTAACCCCCGTATCCGCAAAGGGGCCGCCCTGTTCAAAACGTCCCGTTGGATTTATGAAAATTTTTGTGTCTTTGTCCAGCATGTTTCCGGGCAGGATCTGACGAATCACCACTTCTTCCAATTCTTTTCTGAGATCGCTCATTTTCACATCCGGGTTATGCTGGGAAGAAAGCACAACCGCATCTATCCGCTTGGGAGAATTGTTATTGTATTCAACCGTCACCTGGGATTTTCCGTCCGGACGAAGGTATTCCAAGGTTTTATTTCTGCGGGTATCGCTGAGCTTGCGGACCAGTTGATGGGCAAGCATGATGGGCAGGGGCATCAATTCTTTGGTCTCTTTGCAAGCATACCCAAACATTAAGCCTTGGTCTCCGGCCCCCTGCTCGTGATCAACCGATTCATTCACGCCCATGGCAATATCAGCTGATTGCTCATGGATGGAAGAAAGTACGGCACAGGTTTCATAATCAAATCCGTAATTCGAGCTGTTATAGCCGACACCTTGAACCGTATCCCGCACAACCTTCTGAAAATCGCAATATCCGTTACTGGTGATTTCTCCGGCAATCATAACAAGACCGGTTGTGACAATGGTTTCACAGGCAACGCGGCTGGCCGGATCCTGAGCCATCAGGTCATCCAAAACCGAGTCTGAAATCTGATCACATATTTTATCCGGATGGCCTTCCGTAACCGATTCGGAAGTAAATAAATGTCTTCCACTCTTACTCATAATTAAACTCCTTCTTTTAAACTAATCTATATTCCTTTATTTTTTTAAAATCAGCCTGTCGGCCGAAATATTCAGCTTGTACAGCCGTTCACTCAATGGCTTCAGGGACATTCCAAAAGATAGCGACTAAAGACATTATCATAAAAACTGATTGAATTCAATTATCCGTCCTTGTTGAGTAATAAAATTTGATTTAAATGATTTTTCGTGATAAATCTGATTCATTGATGTTTTTCTGATATGTGATGAAATGCAGACATTAGAAATTGTCAGCGACCTCTCTCAGCTCAACCGGGTGAGGTCATTTGTAAAAAAAATCCTTGCCGATCTTCATCCGAGCGAAGAAGATTTTTATATCATTGAACTTTCTTTACTGGAAATCTGTATCAATATTATCCGCTATGCCTACCCCGGCCAAAAGGGCCGAATCCGGATTAATTCTTGGAATAAAGACCAGAGAATTTTTTTTGAAATTCAGGACGACGGACAGCCGTTTGATCCCCGGAAAGCCAAAAAACCGGAAATATCCGACATTATCCAATCCGGGAAAAAAGGAGGCCTGGGTGTTTTTCTCACCAGGGAGCTTATGGACGGCTTCGAATACCGCAGGGAAAAAGGCCGAAACATTCTTACTCTCTCTAAATCAATTCAGACACCCTCATCCGATGGATGAAAACGCATAAAATTCCGGCTTGACTTTTCTTTATCAACCCTTATAATATGCACTCTTATAGGAGTGCATTATGAGTGCAAAAGCAAAATCCAGGGATAAAGTAACCATCAAAATTCCTCGGGTTCTCTACACTCAGCTGTCCCAAATTGTCGCCGACAGCGGATTCAACTCGGTCACCGATTTCATTATTTATGTTCTTAGAGATCTGGTTTCTTCCAGCCGGGAAAAAAACCTGACCCCATCGGAGGGATCCCTGAGTAAAGAAGAAATCGAAGCCATCCGCAAGCGATTAAAATCTTTGGGATATCTGTAAAACGAAAGGAGCTTTTTATGACGACAGATATTGTCCCTCCTCACGGCGGGAAATTAAACCCCCTGATTCTTGAAGGCGAAGAACTGGCTTTACAACGGAAAAAAGCAGAATCCCTTCCTTCCATCCGTATGACTTCACGGGAAACTTCCGACTTAATCATGATGGCGGTAGGCGCGTTCAGCCCTCTGGAAGGATTCATGATGAAGAAAGATTACCATCCGGTCATCAAGAAAATGCATATGGAGAATGGGATTTTATGGCCGATTCCCATAACCCTGGCTGTAAGCCGTGAACAAGCGGACGGCCTTCCAACCGGTTCCAAAGCAGCTCTCTATGATGATGAGACCAGTGAATTAATGGGCATACTGACTATTGAAGAAAAATATGAATATGATAAAGAGGAGGAAGCCCGGCATGTTTTCCGTACCACGGATGATAAACACCCTGGTGTGGCCAAAGTTTATGCGCAAAAGGATATTTACCTGGGCGGGCCGGTTCAGGCCTTAAGTGAAGGTCCTTATCCCAAGCTGTACCGGCATCATTACGGGCGTCCAGCGGAAACCCGGAAAATATTCCAGGATAAAGGCTGGACAACTGTCTCCGCTTTTCAGACCCGCAATCCCATCCACCGCAGCCATGAATACTGCACAAAAATCGCAATGGAAGTCAGCGACGGCATTCTTATCCATCCCCTTGTCGGAAAACTGAAAAAGGGAGATATCCCTGCCCATATCCGCATGAAATGTTATGAGATTCTATTGGAAAATTATTATCCCCAAGACCGCGTTGTGCTGAAGGTCTATCCTATGGAAATGCGTTACGGGGGACCAAGGGAAGCCGTGCTCCATGCAGTCTTCCGTCAGAACTACGGCTGCAGCCATATAATCATCGGCCGCGACCATGCTGGAGTAGGCGATTATTACGGGCCTTTTGATGCCCAGGAAATCTTTGATGACTTGGGTGAAGATGACCTTCATATCCGCCCCCTTAAAATAGACTGGACATTCTGGTGCCATAAATGCGACGGCATGTCTTCCATGAAAACCTGCCCCCATTCTCCTGAACACCGTGTGCTCATCAGCGGCACCAAAGTCCGGGAAATGCTGTCAAAAGGGAAAATGCCTCCCAAGGAATTTTCCAGACCAGAGGTTGCGGAAATTCTCATTGATTATTACCAAAATAAAACATGAACAGAAAGGAAACACATGAGCCAAAATAAAGCCACCAACATCACCTGGCACGACGGAGAAATCACTAAGACCGACCGCGAACGTCTCCTTAATCAAAAAGGAATTGTTATCTGGTTTACCGGCCTTTCCGCTTCCGGAAAATCAACCCTTGCCCGCGCAGTGGAAGAAAGATTATTTGAGCAGGGACATCTCAGCGTTGTTTTGGACGGGGATAATGTTCGGCATGGATTAAACAAAAATTTGGGATTCTCCCCTGAAGACCGGGAGGAAAATATCCGCCGGATTGGAGAAGTGGCCAAGCTGTTTGCCGATGCGGGTCTTATCGCTATGACCGCCTTCATCTCACCCTATCGTCAAGATCGCGATCAGGCAAGGAAGTTAGTCAAAGAAAAAGAGTTTATCGAAGTTTTTGTCAAAGTGCCCCTGGATGTGGCTGAAGAAAGAGACCCTAAGGGTCTATATAAAAAGGCCCGCGCCGGAGAAATCGCTGAATTTACAGGCATCTCCGCCCCTTACGAAGAGCCGACAAAACCGGAATTGATGATTGACACCAGTAAACATGATGTAAGCGAATCCGCAGATATCGTTATCGAATATCTGGAAAAAAACAATCTTATATCAAACAATTCTTCATGAGGAGAACATCCCTTCCATAAACTGAAGCAAAATCCTTTGGGCTTCTTCTCAGAACTTTTGTATTACATTTCATCTCGTAAAGGCTTGTAGAGCACCATGTGCTCTCCCTTTTCCTTAATCCGGCGGTTGATGTCCTCGACAATCAAATCCCGGCGCTGCAGGACCGCATGGATTTCACCGTCAGTCAGGTAATACTCCATAACCTTGTCCAGCGTCTCAAAGTCCAGACTCTTCAATTTTTCAAAAAAAACTCTGGGAAGAGCTTCTACCGACTTATTTCCTTGGGGGTGATCTTCTGTATAAATAAGTTCCCTGGTATACTTTTTCCCGGTCCTGAAAGAGCGGGAATGATCGATCAGGATTATCCGCCAATCCTTAGTGATGAGAATATTCCGCAAATGCCGGTCAACATTGGCGATCAAATTATCGAAAGCCCGCTGAAGATAAACAGCCCGGTTCCAAAAAACCAATTTATTCCGCTCAACGGAAATTCCTTTTTCTTCTTTTTCCGCCAAATTGATCCAATAAGTCACCCAATATTGACAGGATCCGTCATCATTTCGAAACGCCTTTTCGACCGTGGGAGGAACCATGTTTAAATTCAATAATTTATCCATACGATAAGCGGCCACTTCCCACCGCCAATTCTCCCGGTGTCCCCCTAAAATTCCCGCTGCGTTCTTCCATAAAGCAAAATGCTGGCGCCCGTCTTTTTCAAGGGTCAATTTATAGGGGTTGGTAACGGCAAATTGACCTCCCAGCTGTTTATACTCGATGACCCTGGCTGTCCTTAAAAACTCCTCGGATCCTTGCATTTCCTTTAATATTTTGGGAGAAAACTGAGCCAAGGAGAGGGCAAAAAAATTAAAAGACCGATAAGAGATAATGATTTTGATTTTCTTTCCGATATTTTCATTTTTAATAAAAAAACCTTTCTTCACCATACATTTTAACCATGGCTTTGATTTCATCCAGCAAAAGAACTTTTCTTTTTAAAATTGCCTGGATTTCATCCTCGCTTAGATAAGGTCCGACCGCTCCCCTGATTGAATTTTCATTCAGGCTCTCTATTCTTTCCACCAGTTTCCGGGGAAGAGTGCGGATCATTTTAACCCCGCGGATACCTTCGCGGCCGAACATCAACTGTTCAGTAAATTCCGGAGTGGATCGGAAAGCACGGGAATGGTCGATCAGTATCATCCGCCAGTCTTTGGTGATCAGGATATTCTGCTGCGTTCGGTCCTCATTGGCGATCAGGCTGTCAAATGTGCGGGCGATATACTTCATGCGGTTTATATGCGGCAAACGTTCCTCCGGTACCTTAATCCCCTCCTCCATGGTATCAAGGAGGCTGAATTCCGTTTCCACCCATAGCTGCAGCGAACCCTTCCTGCCTTTATATTCCTTCTCAACCGTCGGCGGGATCATATGGACTTCCAAAAGTTTATCCATCTGATAGGCGGCTATTTCATAATTCCAGCCCTCCAGAAAACCTTTCTGAATTCCTTCCGGGTTTTTCCAACAGCCGCATTCCACACGATCCCCTTTCTCTAAGTATAATTTAAACGGCTTGGTTACTCCCTCGCCGATCGGTTCCGATTTGACGATTTCCGCTGATTTTAAAAATTCTTCATATTCCGGTCTTGAGGCAATCTCCTCGGGAAGAAATTGGGGAAATAGAATCGATGTGACCGCTAAAATGAGCACACCGGCAAGGCCCGCTTGTAACCTCAATCTGCACTTTTTCATATTATCCTCCCGCTTGGCTGTTGATTTGGGATAATTTTTTATGCTTTTTCCAGATGAGCACGGAAAGAGCAATCCATACAGTAATAAGAATAATATTGAACCCGGCAAAACTTTCACTCTTCCACATGAAAAATGTGGCCCCCAGGAATACCAGCAATGCCGACATCACATCTCCTGTTCGATGGAAAAATGTGTCAATAGCCGCTTTGGCCTTATACTTTTCCTCGCGGGATGTGACCAGAAAGAGGGAATGGCGGGTGGTGTTCATTAGCGAATAGTCGGTGCTGTTCTCTAAAATTTTCGCCCACTTAACAATGATCAATGCAGCTCCGGTTGAAATGGCTATATATCCGCCCAGCGAGATCAAGGGGAGAAAAAACAAGGCTCCCCGGACGCCTACCCATTTAAAAATCCGGGAAACCAGGAAGAGCTGAATAAACCAGGCAAAAAAATTCACATAGGAATAAAATCCGGCGTAAAAATTTCCAATAAAGGCTTCTTTCGTCATCCCTTCGGCTGTTCCTGTTTGAATCGCTTCGGCCGCTCTCTGTTCGATCACCCGGGAAAGGATATATTCTCCATTTGTATTGATGAAATTGAGCAGCAAGACAAAAAAGGCGATATAGAGAAGATATCGATTTCTAAACACCAGGCGGAATCCTCCTCCCTTTTTCAAAGGAACATCCTTTCCTATTTGTTCCTGCGGCTCTTCAGAAACCGACTCTTTAATGCCTTGCTGATTTTTTTCGCGATTGTGGATAATCCAGGTTAAGATGATGGGTATCACCAAAACCGCCCCGCAAACCAGCATCAAATTACTGGGGCCGATGGATTCAATGAGCCAATCCGCCGCCTTGCTCCCGGCAAAAGCCCCGAACGTCACCCCGAAGGCCACCAGGACGAAAATCCTCTGACCGGCTTCCTGAGTATAGAGGTCATTAGCAAAGGCCCAGAATTGAGCAATGACCATAACATTGAAAATGCCGATCCAAATGAAAAAGACTGTTCCCAGGACCGCAATTTTTCCTCCACTGGAAAGATACCAAACATAAAAAAAGAACAGATTGGAAATAAAAAAGCCGGTCACCCAGGCAATCAATCGATGACGGGGAAACCGGGAGGCAATACGACTGAAGATTTTAACCACAAAGATCAAAAGAACGACAGTAACGGCGGAAAGGTAGGCACGGAATTCAGGTCCCGTTCCTGCAAGAATCAATCCTTCCCTTACAGGTTTTACAAGGTAATAGGCTGCCATGAGCAAAAATCCGTTTAATGTCAACAACAGAGCCGTGTTCAGCTCAGCCGCCTTTATGACAGTAAAAATCCGGAAAATTTTCGTGATAGTTGGAATATTTTTTGTTTTATCCACCATTTTTGTGAAAATCCATGTTGAAAAGTCTCAAATTATTTTTCCATCCGGTTGATTTTATTTATATTGGCATAAATTGCACAAAATTCAGTCATGCAGATCACAGCCATCAGCAGCCATGGTTGTCAACTTTTCTATAATCAATTGCCTGCGTAAAAGTAATGCAGTGATTTCTTCCCTGTTTAAATATCTTGCAAGTTCCCGGCGTACCGCTTCTCCATCGATGGATCTTAATTGTTCGAGAAAATCCTGCGAGCATCCCTGGATTCGGCAATGCGGCGGAAGGTCCCGGATAGGAGCAAATGCCTCCGAATAATCAACGCGGCAGATGTGCCCGCTGGAAAGCTGATACAAGACATCTCCGGTTTGCTTGCAGCCGCAATAAGTCAAAGCATCAAATACATCAATATCCTGCATATTCCTCCGGATTAATTCAAGGTCGAGATTTACACTTTCATCTTGTCTTGCCTCTTCCAAGGGAATACAATCTTCGATGTACAATTGCAGTGCTCCAGGACGGCCGTCAATGGTCCTGGCCACGGTCGGTGGAATAAAGTTTAACCCCAGCATCCGGTGAAGTTTGTAAGCGGATAGTTCATACTTGAAACTGTCAGCCAAAGGAAAAGGACGCGTACGGTCGATATGTTTAAAAATGGCCTTGCACTGCATTTTATCATCATTCAAAATCACCATCCAGGGCTCAGTCCGGCCTGCGTTTTCATCGGGCTGAATACTGACAACTTCGGCGTTTTTCAAGAAAACCAGGACATCCTCAACTCCGGAAAATTGGAATTCGGTCCCAGTATTCCCAAATAAAAAACAGGCCGCTGATAAAACCAAACCCAAGGAGATATATTTTATGATTTTCATGGCTGTTCTCCTATCCAAATAAGATTGAATTTTCCGTTTTGAATGCGTAAAGCACTCAAAATCCCTCCATAAAAATCGGATATGCCGGTATCGATTCCCCATACTTTTTCATTAAACCGGCTTAACACCGGATTTGAATCTTTTATAAGAACATCCTGCCTTACCGTATGGCCTACCACAATATGTTCCGCATCCAGGTTATTCAATATTGTGTTCACTTGGGTCATATATGAATCTTCGTCCCATTCAACCAGTCCCCGGAACCATAAAGGGCCCTCGCTGTCATAAACGATTTCCGGAACTAATCCCACGCCATGCCGAATCGCGGTAAATTCTTTCCGGACCTGGTCATTAATCTTCTGTAATTCCCACGTGGAATATTTTAGACTGATCCCCCCATGAACAAAAATAATGTCATTTATCTTAATAACAGCGTTTTTTTTCAACAGCCACTTCCCGTATTTATCATAGAAATTTTCCAGGTAGGTTCGCCGGGCTTCGATATCGGTCTGCATCATTTCCATCCAGTATTCATTCAGAGCCTGTTGGAGCGGAATATCCGGTTTCTCTTCCTTTTCATACTTTTTCCGGATGGATTTTTCCCTGGATCGACGGTAGGCTTTAGGCAGAAAAGAAGCAAATTGCTCAGGGATGATATAAGACGGATAATCAAAAGCGTATCCAACCAAATTGGCTTCTTCATGATTCCCAAGCAGAACATGGACCATGCCGCCGTGCCTGGGAGCTTCCTTTTCCAGTTTTTTTAATAAATCAAAAGCTTCGCGTGCACCCGGTCCACGGTCCATAACATCTCCGGTTTGAACTAAATGGGCTCCACCCCCTATCCATTTAGTTTCGTCATTCACCATTCCTGTTTCTTTTAATATCCGGACAAAATTGTCATAATCCCCGTGGATATCGCCCACGGCTACAATGCGTTCCACATTATTCCATATACATTGGATATCAGCGGCGGCAGCCGGAATCGCAGCCAGAAGGGCCATAAATATAGGGATATAAACTCTATGAAAATATCGGATCCAGTTTTTCTTCACGATATGCCCCATTTCTTGTATTTAAAGCACCCATACCAGGGAACGGGCTTCTTGCATTCTTTCTATACCGATTATAAAAAGAATCGCAAATTTTAGCAATAACCAGCCCGGATCATTCACGGGTCCTGGACGGCCGCGGGGAGAGACCCGCATCTGCGGCCATCTCAGCCCATGAATATTCCAGGCCATATCATTGACATCCGGTTTTTCTTCTGATAAAAGCTTATATAAGGAGAACATGAGGAAAATATGAATATTACTCTGCGTCAAAAGGATGATGTTTCCATTTTTCATATTGAAGGCGAGATCCGCCGGTCTGAATTTATGAACAGTTCACTCCATGACATGGTGAAAAACCTTCTTGAAGACGGAACCCGGAAAATCCTTCTTAACCTGGAAAAAGTTGATTTTATCGACAGCTACGGTGTCGGTGAAATTCTCGCCAGTTACATCTCCACAAAAAATGTAGGGGGCCAACTGAAATTAGCGCATATTTCCCAAAAACTTTCTCTTGTGTTTCAAGTCACGATGCTCTCCAAAGTTTTTGATATTCACGATTCCGAAGAAGATGCATTGAAAAATTTTTCTTAACCCGGTGCCGTTTTAGAGTATGAAGTATTCTATGGCATAGGTTTCCGCAACAACAAAGTGCTTGGTTAAACAAAAGGTTGGTCAATGAAAAGCAGCCGCTTATATAAATTCCTCTCCAGAGTTATGACACTTTACCCGGGAGAGGAAAAAACCGCTTTGCTTTTCTTCCTCTACTTTTTTTTGATCACCTCTCCGCATACCATCATCAAATCCCTCCGGAATGCCAGCTTTTTAGATTCCTTGGGAAAAGACTCTCTTCCATACGCTTATCTTTTGACCGCTCTTTTGACCGGTCTTGTTGTGGCCCTTCATACCACACTGCAGCAGCGCTTTTCAAAATACAGGCTTATTCAATTCAGTCTTTTGTTTTTTATTTTGTCCGCCCTTTTATTCTGGATCTTATTTCCTTCACATCATCTCTGGCTGCCTATGGTTTATTGGGTTTGGGCCAATCTGATGGTGGTCGTGCTCATGGCTCATTTCTGGCTCACAGTCAATGAAGTCTATAATCCGCGTGAAATCAAACGCCTTGTAGGTTTTTTTGGAAGCGGAGGAATTTTGGGCGGAATCGCCGGCGGACTTTTAACCAAAAGCTTCGCCGGGGCGGCTTTGTCCAACCATCTCCTCCTGCTTTCCGCAGTGATGTTGGGCGCAGGTATACTGGTCGTTTCTAAAATTTTCAAACAGAAAGCCACCGTCCAGGATTCACAGAATGAAATAAAGCAGAAACCAGGCTGGAAAACTGCTTTTTCATCCATAAAGATAAATAACTACTTGACCCTCCTGGCTGTTATGGTCACGCTGAGCATCATCATCTCCACACTGATCGACTATCAATTCAATGGGATCATCGAACAGTCGATTCAAGGCCGCGATAACCTGACCGGATTCTTCGGGATCTTTAATGCCGGTTTGATGCTGGTCGCTTTTTTTTTACAGCTTATCTTGACCGGACCTTCATTCAACCGTTTAGGCGTCAAGGGAATGCTGGTAATCTATCCTTTGGCCCTTTTGGTCTTTTCTCTTGGCTTGGCGGCATTCCCGGTTCTCCTTGCTGCCGTGCTCCTCAAGGGCAGTGATAAAAGCCTGTCATATTCACTCAATCAATCCGCCCGGGAAATCCTTTACCTGCCGCTTCCATCCAATCTGAAATACCAGGCTAAGGTCAGTATTGATATTTTTCTCAACCGGATCGCCAAAGCCGCGGGGGCTATACTATTAATGGTGTTCATCCATTTTCAGCTTAATATCAGGCTTATCAGCGCCATTTCCGCATTTTTTATTATAGGCTGGATTATTGTGAACCTCCAAGTAAGCCGGAATTATATCCAGACCGTTAATCAATCCATTAAACGTAAATGGCACCGGGCGGAAAAATCCGTTTCAGACACCCTGGATATGGATTATACCAAACTCATCTTTGACCTTCTGGAAAGTCAGAAACGCAGCCCGTCCTTATATGCCATGTGTGTTTATGACCTGGCACAGCAGGGAAAGCTGACTCCTGACGTAAAAAAAATGCTGTCACAAAATTCTGATGAGGCAAAGGTATCATCCCTTGGGAATTTATTCAGTTCCGAAGGATCTTCCTTTTCGACGGAGACCTTCCTCGACACGGATGAATTAACCACGGATATCGAAGAAATCATGTCGCTGGAAAATTATCAAAAAGTCATTGATCTGCACGCCAATCAAGTATTAGAGAAAAGCCGCGAAGCGAATCTCGAAAAAATGGAACTGGCAAAAATCATCGGATTGATGCCGCCGGAGTCGGTTTTATCTTCTAAGCTGCCGTCTCTTATCAGGGATGAATCTCCTGAAGTCGCGCGTTTTGCCATGGAAAGCGCCGCCAAGCTGAGAAAGAAAGAAAATCTTTTGCCAATGATTGAATCCCTGAGAAATCCGTTAAAAAGGGAAGACGCCGTATCCGCTCTGGTCAAATTCGAAGACAAGGCCGTCGATATCCTCCACCCGCTGCTTAAGGACAGCCGTCATAATATTGACGTGAAAAAAGCAGCCGTCTCGGTTTTGGCTCAAATCAGATCACACCGGAGCGCCGAAATTCTATTGGATTTATTGCCGCCGGCTGAATCCGGGTTTACATCATCCGTGATCGATGCCTTGGATAAGATCCGTTCCGAGCAGTCTGATATTTACATCTCTCCTGTTAAAATTCAACCGGCATTATTAAACATTATTAAAAAGCAATATAAACTCCTCCTCCAGGAAGAAGAGCTTGAAGACGACGATCAGCAGGAAAAGCATGGATTGCAAAAAATAATGTCGGAAAACCTGTCCAACATATTCAAATTAACAGGCCTCCTCTATGCGCATAATGATATCATGAAAGCCTATCAGAATATTCTGACAGGAACGAAGAAATCCGTAGCCTATGCGCTGGAAATGCTCGACAATACTCTCCAAAAAGAGCTGCGTGATCTTATCATCCCGCTGGTTGAAGAATATCCGCCTGACCAACGCAAGAAAAAATACCGGCAGGTTATTAATGCTTTGGACTAATGCCCGGAAACCCGAATAAACAAGCAGACTTGAACTTTTAATGACGAAATAAGTATAATTTAACTGGAATGCCAAAGCTATTTATATATCCGAAAAAAGGAAATCCATCCGTTTATATTCTCGGTGAAGAAAAAGCATCCTTGGGCCGCAGCCAGGAAAATCAGGTTTGCCTCGATGATCCGTTTTGTTCCAAGATTCACGCCTACATCGAAAAGGACAAGCAAACCTATAAAATCAGGGATAACCAAAGTAAAAACGGTCTCTTTTTAAACGGACGTAAAGCCGGCACGGAGGCGGAGCTTTCACCCGGCGATGAAATTCTAATGGGTTCGACCCGCATTCTTTTTGATCGTGAGCCTCCTACGGACGTGGATATTTCCGGTATGACCACTGCTCCTGCGAGCATCCATACCATGATGGACCTGCAGGAAGCATTAAAGAAGCCTGATATGAAAGAGGCAATAAAGCGGGACTCCAGCGATTTGATTAAATTGAATGCACGGCTCGCGGTTATCAACGAGGTCAGCCAAGCCTTGATCCTTCACCGCCCTCTGGGTGAGCTGCTGGAATATATCATGAGCCTGGTTGGAGAGCATATCCATATGGACCGCGGTGTCCTTTTGCTATACGAAGGTCAGCCAAAACAAATGGTTCCCCGAGTCATCCGGGTCAATGAAACAAGTCTCCGCTCCCGGAAAATACAACTCAGCCAAAGCATCATCCAGACCGCTATCGATAAACATTCATCCCTGCTAATATCCGATGTCTCAGCCGATGACCGTTTTAAAGCCCAGGAAAGTATTATCCGCTTAAATATCCGCAGTGCTCTTTGTGTGCCGCTTTGGGATAACCAGGATATCATCGGAATCATCTATGCAGATAGAATTTTATCCAAGGATTCATTCTCCCAGGATGACCTCCATCTTCTAACCTTATTGTCCAACTTGGCTGCAGTAAAAATTGAAAATGCCCGCCTATTTGAGCAATCTCTTGAAAAAGAAAAAATGGAAAAAGAGCTGGCCCTCGCCGCCAGTATTCAGGAAGGACTGCTTCCGCATGAAAATCCAATATGGAAAGGATATGATATCGCTGGAATCAACCGCTGCTGTCATCAAGTCGGCGGAGATTATTATGATTTTATTCCCATCGGCGAAGACCACCTCGGCCTGGTGATCGCGGATGTGTCGGGAAAAGGAGTCAGTTCATCCCTGTTGATGGCCTCGCTTCGGGCCGCCCTCCATGCTGAAATTCAGCCGGATCTTGACATCACTGTTTTAACCGCAAAACTGAACAATTTCATTCATAAAAGTTCGGCGCCCAACAGCTTCATAAGCTTTTTTTTCGGGGTCCTGGACCGGAGAACAGGCGAAATTGAGTACATCAATGCCGGTCACAATCCCCCTATTATCCTCAACCCCGGATCAAAAACCCGGTTTTTGGATAGTTCGGGATTTTGCCTTGGCATGTTTCCCAAACAACTTTATAATTCTCAAAAAGAAACCATTCATCCTGACGGCCTTCTTTGTTTATATACCGACGGTATAACGGAAACCAGGGATAAAAAATCAAAGGAACTGGATGACAAGGGCCTGATCAAATTGCTGAAACGGCATGCAAGTCTCCCATCATGCGACTGCATTAGCGCCATTTTATCTGATCTTAATGCTTATTCCGGCACTTCCAACCCGGAAGATGACCGTACCCTCATTATTACCAAACGTTTGCAGGAGTAACCGCAGCGGCTTTCTTTTTGGACATTTTTTAAGGAATATACTATGTTATCATCATATTGCAGAATTTTGATAATACTTCAGCTGTTAAAACCAAAAAAATGACTATTTTTACGGCAGTCTTTCTGCTGCTCATTTCAACAATACCGGCCTCATTTGCACAGAACCTCAATCCTCTTCCTGTTTCATACTCCGTAAGCCAGTTGGAAAACGGATTAACGGTTATCCTTGCTGAGGACTATTCGCTGCCCGTGGTCACCGTTGCCGTCACTTATAAAGTCGGCTCCGCCTGCGATCCGCCTGACCAGCCTGGAATGGCTTATCTTATGGAAAATCTCATGTTTCAAGGATCACAAAATGCCGGACGTCTCCAGCATATCCGGCTGATTAACCAGGTCGGCGGTCGCATAAATGCATTAACCACTCATAACCGCGCGATCTTTTATCAGACCATATCCTCCAATCAGCTTCCTCTGGTTATATGGCTTGAATCAGACAGAATGAATTCACTTTCATTGACACCTTCCAGCGTTGAAGAATCCAAGGAGGCCCTCATAAACGAAGTCAGGCGGCGCCAGAATAATTATTCATTTCATGAAAGTTCAAATCTTTTTGAAAAGCTTATTTTTCCGGACTTTGCTTACTATCATCCGGTGACCGGAGAAGAGAGCGGCATTCGAAATATCAACCTTGAGTCCGCAAAAGATTTCCATAAAACCTATTATCGCCCTAATAATGCTGTTCTTTGCGTCTCAGGTCATTTCAACCAGAGGCAGACGATGGCGCTTATCCGGAAATACTTCGGGACCATTCCTCCGGAAGAAAATATTCCTCCTCCTCCGCCCGCTTCTACACCCAAACCTGAACAAGATAAACGGGTTGTGAATAACACCCTGGTCTCAACTCCGGGATTTTTTCTAGGATATCCATTGACAAAAATCTACACACAGGACTTTTATACCTTGATGATCATTGATTACATTATGCTTAAAGGCGTGAGTTCACGGCTGCGGCGAAGACTTGTACAGCGGGACAAAACAGCTCTCCGGCTTGAGGGCGGCATTGAAATCCGCAATGGCTTTAGTGCTTATAAAATATTTACTATCAGCAATAACGAAGCTACCAAGGAAATGACAAAAAAAGCTTTGTTTAGCGAAATCAACAGATTAAAATCCAGCCTGGTTTCCGAAGACGAACTCAACCGGGCAAAAAACCTATTCAAGCGGCAGTTTCACACCCGGCTGGAATCATCTCAAAATAGGGCTCTATTTCTTATGGATACCTTTATTAATCATTCCGGATTGGATGAATTACCCTTGGAGTTGAACAAATACATGAATGTCAGTGCTGCTGAAATCATAGGGATTATGAACAGGTATTTTAATGACAATTATATTTTAGTGGACATAAAAACAAAATGAAGACCGAGAGAAAAAATGTACGCTTGACCTTGCGGACAGCCTTTGGCTTTTTTTTGGTTTTTCATTCAATGCTTTTATTGCCACAGGAAAAATTCCGCTATGAACCGCCAAATCCCCTCCCTCTTCCTTCGCTTCAGCTCCCAAAGATTCAATCTGCCGTTCTTTCGAATCAATTGGGTTTATCTGTAACCAGGCGAATAAATTCACCTTTGGTGGAAATGAGACTGATCATCCATACGGGAGAAAGCCTGTCTCCGGATAGCATGCCGGGCCTCGCCACATTTACCGCCCAGATTATGACCAAGGGGACGGCTGGGATGAGTTCTTCAGAAATAGACCAGAGAATAGAATCCATGGGAGGAACGCTTACGGTTGAAACCTTTCCAGACCACTCCGTATTTGAATTGTCGTTTCTGAACGACTATCTGGAGCCCGCTATTGAATTGTTAAGTCAATTGATTCTTCAGCCCTCTTTTTCCCGTATCGATATTGAAAGCGCAAAAAGAGAATTATATTACCGCATCTCGGAAGAGGACTCTTCACCGGAAATCAGGTCAAAAAAACTTCTTTATAATGTTCTTTTTGAAAATCATCCTTACCGAAAATTTGCTTTAAACAGCGAAGTGGTTAAATTATTCACAAGAAATGAGACCTTGTCTTTTTACGAAAACTTTTACTATCCCAATAATGCTCACCTCATGATAACCGGCGACTTAAGCCTTTCAACAGCCTCCAGGCTTGTCAGCCGTTATTTCAATGTATGGAAGCCGTCCCAAATGGACATGTATCGATTCAATTATCCGGAACCGAATGCGGATACACGCATCTGTTTTACGGATACGCCCCGAGACCGGGATGCTGTGGTTTATGTCGGGTTTGTTCTTCCTCCTAAAACTAAAGATACCTATTTTCCACTCTTGGCTATGAATCAAGTTTTAGGCGGAACGCATACCAGCCGCCTGTTCATGAACCTCCGGGAATCAAAAAGATATGCCTATTGGGCTTTCAGCGGAATCGAATACCATAACAACTGCGGAATATTCTTGATTCGAGCTCGTATCAGAGGAGACGTCATTAGAGAGTCAGTTAATGAAATTATGAATGAAATAAGCCGCATAAAATCACAGGAAATTCCGATTCAGGAATTAGAATTGGCCAAGTCATATTTATTGGGGCACTTTCCGGTTGAATTGTCGACACTGAGTGGTTTTAATAATTATCTGATGGAATTATTCTTCCTTAACTTAGGCTCACCTTTTTGGGATAATTATTTTGAAAACATCATGCTTGTCAATTCGGATATGGTTTTTCATGCGGCTCAATCCATTCTGGCTTCTCCTCCCGTGGTATGCATAGCCGGAGATTTGGATAATCTAATTGAATCTATGAAAGATTTTGAGGAAATTGAAGTCTATGATCCGGCCGGACAGCTTTTATACCGGCTGAACAATTGAGGATACCTTTATCACAGGTCTCTCCTTCATTCAAGCCATCGACCGCCAAACCGCTTGCCTGTTATTTACTTTCCCTATTTTTCTGATTCTTTATGCCGCTGGAAAGTTGAGTCAATGTGGTTTCAAACACGGATAAGGCCTTTTCATCATAAAGGCAAAATATAATTTTTTTGGGAAAATCGTGTTTCCGCATGAATTCCATGGCTGTTTTCAGCATGATTTCACTGCAGCGCCTTAGGGGATAATGGAAAATCCCGGTGCTGATCGCCGGGAAAACGATGCTTTTCAATTGTTTCTTCGCCGCAATTTCAAGACTGTTCAAAGTGGCATTCTGAAGCTTAATATCTTCATCTCCTTCTCCGTAGACAGGTCCGGCGGCATGAATCACATATTCTGCATTCAAATTTCCTCCGCCGGTAATCACAGCTTCTCCCACTTCGATCGGGCCCAAAGTGCTGCATTCCTCTTGAATAGAAGGCCCCCCATATTGCCGGATAGCACCTGCTACCCCGCCTCCCAGCACCAGAGATTTATTTGCGGCATTGACAACCGCTTCAGCATCAACCAGGGCGATATTACCCGTGATCAATTCAATCTTTCTATTTTTAACAGTCCATTCCTTCATATTCGTCTCCAAGAACATGCTCCTCCCGGTTCGTTATTACATTTCTTTAAATAACCCCCAGTCTCTTTACCTTACGGAAAAACCCGGTAAATCTATTATAGCAAATTATTTTTTTCTTTACACATTTAACCTAACCTGGATTATCCAGTCTAAATTATTCACCGGCCGCTTTTTTTTCCGGCTCATGATTTTTGCTTGCGTCCCTTTATCTTTTATGTCATTATTTTGTTTTAACCATTCAAACTGGGAGGATCATAATGACTGCAAAACTTTCCGAATTAAAACCGGAACCGCTTTGGAAATACTTCGAGGAATTTTTAAAAATACCTCATTGTTCCGGCAACGAAAAAGCCCTGGGTGATTATATCATTTCGGTTGCCGAAGAGCTCGGCTTAAAATGGAAAAAGGATGACACCGGAAACGTTGTGGTTTATAAGGACGCATCTCCCGGTCACGAAAATGCACCAGGCGTTATTTTGCAGGGACATCTGGATATGGTCTGCGAAAAGAATTCTGATGTGGATCATGATTTCTCTAAGGATCCCATTCAGACAGAAATCAACGGAGATTGGGTAACCGCTAAGGGCACAACTCTCGGAGCTGATAACGGCATTGGCGGATGCGCTGCATTAGCCGTATTGGCTGCGAAAGACCTGGATCACCCTCCATTAGAATGTTTATTCACCGTTGAAGAAGAAACCGGTCTTACTGGAGCTTCGCAGCTTCCCAAAGATATTTTATCCGGAAAAAAACTTCTGAATCTGGACAGTGAGGATTTAGGGGAATTTACCATAGGATGCGCCGGAGGCGCGGATACCCAAATTTTACTGCCCATCAAAAGAGACTCTGGAAAACCAGGCCAAGTTTTTCGCTTAAAACTAGCCGGATTCAGGGGAGGACACTCCGGGATTGATATTAATGAAGGGAGGGGGAATGCCATTAAACTATTATCCCGGCTTCTGTGGAAAGCGAATCAAAAGGTTTCTTTTCAAATCACATGCATTGAGGGCGGCAACCTCCGGAACGCTATTCCCAGGGAAGCTTGGGCTGACCTGGTATGCGATCCCAAAAAGGAGGCAGAATTAAAGCAAATTTTCCAGGATGAGTTTGATGCTGTAAAACAGGAATTCCGGGTTCAGGAACCAGATGCCCGCCATGAATTCGGAAAAGAGGAGAACTCCCCGGAACCTCCTTTAACCAAAGATCTCAGTGAAAAAGTTATCTCGCTGCTGTTGACAATGCCGCATGGGGTCATGAGCATGCATCCCGAAATAGAAGGCCTGGTGCAAACGTCCACAAACCTGGCTGTGATTCATACCAAGGAAGAGAATATCCAGGTGGTTTGCAGCACCAGGAGTTCCATTTCGACATCTCTTGAGGAAACCCGTGACGTTATCCAAGCTCTTTGCGGCCTTGCCGGTGCGGCTGTCATCCGGGAAGAAGGTTATCCCGGCTGGACACCCAATCTTGATTCCGAACTCTTAAAAACCACAAAACAGGTCTACAAACAGATTTTCAATGAGGAACCGGAAGTGGCAGCGGTCCACGCAGGCTTGGAATGCGGAATTATCGGAGAAAAATATCCTGGTATGGATATGATTTCCTTCGGCCCGACCATTAAAAATCCTCATTCCCCGGATGAAAAAGTTCATATTGGAACGGTTGAAAAATTTTGGGAATTTTTGACGTCTCTATTAAAAGAACTAGCCTGATTAATTTGGATTATGACTTAAGTCCTTGTCATCACTCTTTACTCTTTGCTGCGAAGCGGTTCAAGGTCCTCACAGCCTGCTCCGCAGGCCTCGTAATAAAACTTTGCTGCCGGGCATTCGCGGTGAAGAACCACAGCTTCATGCCCTGCACCCCGCATCTTCGGCAATCCCGGCCCGTGAATAAGCCAGGTTAATCAGGATTATTTTTATCCGACTTCATGACAGAGACCGCCAGACTCTTGTAGCGGTCGGATGAAAGGACTTTCTCTTCTAAAGAAGAGGGGTATTCCTCACATCCGGCTGAATTACCAAATAACGACTCTTCGAATTTCAATGGGTTGATTTCCTGGTACTTCATAAAACTATTGTATGATAAAATATCCAGGCGTTTAAGATGTCGAAGCATGATATCCGTACTGAGTCCGAAGTATCTTTTCAAAAAAATCACTTGTTCATATTTAATTTCCCGGCTTTGCTTTTCTTTTTGGATCAAGGAACGAATTTTCTCTTCAGGCATAAGAAAATCGGCTGCAAAAAAACATGCGAATTGTTCCCTTTGCGGATAAAGGGATAAATACTCGTCCACAAAAATATCCGAATTATCAATAATCGGTCCGTCATATCTGTCTTTAAGGTAATGCGCATACAAATGAGCAGCCGCCGTTACTTGAAGCCCTAGTTTCTGGTTCGTGTTGATCATGGCAAAAGACGCATTTTCGGATTCAAAATGTATGAATATTCCAGCCAGTTTAAGCGCAGGTTCAACCGCCTGACGGAATATTCTAAGGCCGCTTATTTCCAAAAGTGAGAAAACATCCCGAATCGGCGCGTTTCCCAACCCCAATCGATACCGTTCATCTCTGGCTAATTCACCCGGCAATCTGTGCTGATAAACCGGAGCAGGATCCAAATGGTTCCCGCTCATTTTTTCAACCTTCAGGTAATCTTCACAACATTTTTTAAAAATTTTGATTTCCTTTTGAAAAAGATTGTTGTTTTTCTGCTCTTTTTTCAAAAGGCTGAAGGCATCCGTCTCTTCATTTAGCAAAAATGATGTCCCCACATTAAAGAAACCTGCAAGTTTCACCAAAGACTCCAAACTTGGTGTGCGCGTCCCCCTCTCAATGGAAGAAATAAACTCGGATGACAACTGGACTTTTCGTGCCAGGTCATCCTGGGTTAAGAGATTCTCCTCTCTCAATCTTTTTAACCTCGGTCCCAGTTCCCTCATGATAGTTCCATTTTTTATATATCTCCGTTATCTTCTGTTGTCAAGAGAAATAAATATGACAAGAGTGCTCTTGTGCAAGGTGACAGTCCCGCTCGATGCGTTCTTTGTGTTTATCTAGTCCATCTAAGTCTGTTCGGTCGGATCGATTTATTATAGTTCTCCGCGTCCTATATCTAGTTTTGATTTTTAATTTTTGATTTTTGATTTACCTGGATTATTCACGGGCCGAGATTGCCGCAGACGACGACAATACGTTCATTTAT
>CAZDJZ010000026.1:0-30995 GCA_964505785.1 uncultured Eubacteriales bacterium | reverse complement strand
ACCATGGGGGTAGGAGTCATATAATATGCTCTCCGAAAAAACCGGGGCGGTTCAGTTTGGCGATATGGATGATTTTGGAGAGGAAGTCGAGTCCACATACGAAAAAATGGCTTCAGATGTGGAAGCGGGCCGATGGACCGCTGACCAATACGCCGAATTTGAATATGGAGAAAAAACGGCGGAACTGTGGTTTGTGCCGTTTGAACGCTTGGGAATCATGAAAACAGATTTCACCATCGCGGCCGCATTTGAGTCTTTTCTCGATCCTGAAAATCCGGCCCAGGAATTGGGTGATTTAATGGAATGGAAAGAAATAACCGGTGAATATGTTTATCCGGTGAGGGAAGAATCCTATTTTGACGGAGAATTGGAAACTGAGACAGAGATTGTCCGTATCGAAAGAGCATCCATACCGGCTGAAATTTTTGAAGTCCCTGCGGGGTTCAAGAAATTATAGTTTTCAACGCACGCATAAAGCCGAAGCTGTTCCCTGCCGCACGATAAAGGAAATAGGTGTTTCTCCCTCTGAAAAAAAGCCACAAACTGATAAGCTGACGGAGCTGCAGAGTCAAAAGGCATTTGACTAAGGATAATTCCTTGTGCTTTTGCACAAAGTGGATTCTATTTAATACTTCCCTTACACCGAATCCAAAACCGTTTCCCCGTCCGCCCGGTCCTGGAAAATGCTGGTATTCGGCATTATGAACGACTGCCAGCTTGAATCTTTTTCCGACCGCGTAACTGAAGTCCAGGTCTTCCAAATAACTATACCCTTTGAACCATTCGTCAAACAGGAAGTCCTTAAAGACGTCTTGCCTGTAAACAACAGCCGTACTCGGCAGCCAATCGAAAAAACCGGTTTTATCCACTTCCCCGATCAGGGTTTGAAATCCGGATGGAAGCACCTTCCCGCGCTGTTTGGAATATATGCCGATACGGGCAAGCAGAGGATGGGCTTTGATGGCTTCGGCGAATAATTCGGGATGATTGACCAGATTAAAGGCGCCGCCGCCTAATTCCTTCTGATGATGTTTCCAAAATAAAAGCATGTTTTCCAAAGCATACTTTTCTAAAACAATATCATCATCCATGATGCCGATTAAATCGGCCGAGCCCGCGGCTTTTATTCCCAAATTTCGCTGTTTTGTCCCGGAGGGAGGCCGCACTTGCATGTATTTAAAATCGAGATCAGGGAATTCCTTTAAGACATATTCAATTTGTCTATCTCCCCCGTCCACGATGATGACTTCATTCGGCCGGACTGACTGGTCCTGAAGGCTCTTGAGCATGTTTTTTAGTTCCCGCGGCCGGTCTTTGGTTGCGACCACCAGGGAAATATTAAGATATGTCATCGGTTCATTTTGCCAGTTTTTCATATAATTGGAAATAACCGCTCATCTTTTTTTCCAAGGAATATTGTGTGACATGCGCCAGCCCTTTCTTTTTCATGCGGCCGGATAATTGCGGGGATGAGAGAATTTTGATCACGGCATCGCTGATCTGGACTTCATCAAGGGGGTCCACCAGAAGGCCGGCATCTCCGATGACTTCTGCCAGCGACGAGCTGTTTGAGGCAACCACCGGAGTGCCGGATGCCATCGCTTCCAGGGGGGGATAACCAAAGCCTTCATAAAGCGACGGAAAGACAAATACGTCCGCTGCGTGATAGACCGCCGGTAAATCCTCATCCGGAATAAACCCTGTTATCATAATCCGGTCCCGCATATTAAGATCTTCGATAACAGCTGATATATTCTGAAGATCCCATCCTTTAGGTCCGACCAGGACCAAATGATGTTCGATTGGATGATTTTCCGTCATTCGCTTAAATGCTTTGATTAAGCGGGTATGATTTTTTCTTTTATGCGGAGCGCCGACGTGGAGAATGAATTTATCGGGAAGATCATACTTTTTTTTGACGGCTCGCACGCGGGATTCAGAAATCTCAGCGTGTTCACTCGCCACGGAGTTATGAATGACGCTGATTTTTTCATTAGGAATATTATATATGCGGTGTAAATCTCTTTTGGTGTTTTGAGAAATGGCAACCAGATGCTCCGCCCGTTTTAAGCACCGCGGCCAGGCCGTGTTCCACCACACACGGGCTTTTTTGCTTATGGTTTCCGGAAACAATTTAAAAGCCAGATCATGGATTGTGGCGATTGCTCCGTCAAATCGATAAATGAAATTCGGCGGAAGAGAAACGGGAGAATGAATCACATCCAGGTCGGGGAGCTTATGCCGCTTCAATGAAAAATAAACTTGATTTCGCGGCAGAAACCGGGAGAGGGGAACTTTTGCGGAATTAATATGAATATTCGGGGAGTCAGTTTGTATTTCGGTGCTCATTTCCGGAGAAAAGAATAGAAAGTATTCGTTTTTATTATCGTATTTTTCCAAACCCCGGATAAATTGAGAGGTGAACCGTCCCATTCCGTCTTGAAGCGTCCGCAAATTAATAAAATCCAATCCGATTTTAAGCATCTGCATCTCTCCGAAATCCGGCGGCATTGAGGAAATGGCTCGCCAGGAAGCGGAAAATTTTTATGACCGATAACATCATGGCATCCGGCCTCCGAACGTATTCCCCATAGTGCTTAATTAAAATTTTACGGGCCGATTCAGCAAAAAGCAGCCGGTCGGTTGATAGGCTTTGTGGGGTGAAATAAGAGAAAACCAGAGTCTTGTCAATAAACTCAAACAGGAAATATTTGGATATTCTCATCCACATATCCCACTCTTCCAGCGCAGCTAAATGCGGATCAAAAACACCGCACCGGTCAAAGCATTCTTTTCTGACCAGGGCCGCCGGCGTTGGAACATTGTAGTATCCCAGGATCATATTTCTATATAAGTCGCCGCGCCGCTTGATGTCCGGAGAGGGAATTAAATAACGCCGTGCGCCGTAAATCCTTTCAGTCAAACAATAAACAATCCCGACTCTGCCGTTTGATCTATCCATCACCTCAACCTGGCGGGCCAGTTTTTCAGGATGCCATTGGTCATCACTGTCTAAAAACGCCACATACTCACCTTCAGCCTGTTTAATGCCGGCGTTGCGGGCAGCGGCGGCGCCCAAGTTTTTTTTTAAAAAAATATAGCGGAGCCTTTCGTCCTTGAAGCTCTGCACAATAGCGCCGGTATTGTCTTCCGAGGCATCATCGATGATTATGATTTCAAAATAGGGATAAGTCTGCTGCAGGGCACTGTTGAGAGCACGCGTCAGCAGTTCGGCGCGGTTGCGGGTGGGGATGATCACGCTGACTTTACTCTTCATTTTGGCGTGTCCGATTTCATGGATTGATATATATTTTCCTTAATGAGATTTAGGATTTCATAATTGAACAGCCGGACGGACAACAATGTCAATAATAAATAGAACACTATACTTGCCGTAAGAGCGGCGGCAAAAGATAAGAATCCTTCTCCCATAAGGCTTTTCATGAGGATGACCAACAGGACGGCGGCGGCGGTATTTATAACCGGCACATAGACGGCGTTAATAAATTCTTTAAGAGTGCTCCCGGTTTCTTTTATCGCATATGCGCTGAATCCGATGTTGGCGGCAAAAATGCTGGCGACGACCGCGAGCGAAGCCCCGGTTAACCCCCATCTCATTGCCAAGGGATATATCAGCCCGGCCAAAGCAGCCAGCCGGACGATTTGCCATATTGTATCAAGCTTGGGTTTTCCGATGGCATAAAACACCGGCCCGGCGGTTAAAGCGAATGAACGGAAAAGCCCCGCGAAAATGAGAACTTTGATTACTGGCACAATCGGCATCCACTGTTTTCCCAGCAAAAGGGCGGTAAGGTCTGATGCGAATATAAAGATTGCGCCTGCGAGAGGAAAAGATAAAAAGGCAACCACCCTGATGACATTTAAATAGGCGGTTTTTAATCTGTCTTTATCATCCTGCAGTTTGGCGTAAGCGGGAAATGTGACCTGCGAGATAATGTGGGTGATTTCTGTTGAGGGTGTATTGGATATTTTATAAGCGATTTGGTAAAAACCCAGCATGGTTACGCCTAAGAATTTCCCCACAAAAAAATCATCTCCTTGAGTGATCAGAAAAGCCAAAGCCACCGAACCCAAAACCCATTTCCCATAGCGGAAAAGTGTTTTGATTTTATCGGGATTGAATTCAAATTTCGGACGGTACGCATCTATCACATAACTGGCGATAACCCGGGCTGTGTGCCCGGCGACAAAGCCCAAAACAAGCGCCCAGACGTTGCGGTAAATCATGACTACAATCAAGGCAACCAGAAAATCCACGAAGGTTCCGGCGATTTGATAGATGAATTGCTTATGAAATTTCAGATCTTTCTTGAAGTAAATAACACTGATATTGGTTAAGCCCTGAAGAAATAGCGATAATCCCATGACTTGTATAATCGATACGGCCTGGGGCGAATCAAACAGGTCCGCCGCCAGCGGAGCCGCAGCAAAAACGGCGGCATAAAGAAATACGCCTCTTATAAACATCAGCGTCCAGGCTGAGTCGAGATAATCTTCGGCATTTTCTTTTTTTTGAATCAGCGCTTCATAAAAACCGCTCTGAGAGAATGTGTCAAATGCGGCGACGGTCAGCATAGCGATTCCCATCAATCCGAAATCCCGGGGAGAGAGCAGCCGGGCCAGAATGATGATGCGGCCGAAATAAAAAATTTGGTGGACAAACCGAATGCCGAAGACCCAAGCACCGCTTTTTATGGTCCGACTGGATATCGATTCCATTTCTATCCTTTACCCTCAAAATCCGCTCTATTATACAATGGCGTCATAATCATCACAAACTCTTCACCTTTCCGTAACACATCTGTTTCCCGCCTTTACATATATTAAATATACAGTGATGACATCTTTCATTCTTTATCTGATTACTGCTTTGGGAGAGTAATAAATGGGTTTGCCTGAAAACGGGAGTTTGGGGGCCAGGACCGGCGATGCGCAAAGCGGCAGAGTGCCGGCGCAGCCTCCGGTATGGGTTGGTTTTATTTTAGGCTTCGTGGTGATGGGAGCAGAGATGGCGGCAAATTCCGGTGATTTGTCGGAAGATTTATTGTTGCTGATTCTTGGATTGGCTTTGATAATCGTGGCTTTTTTCCTCTATTGCGTCTATAAGCTGCATAAAATTCTAAAGGTCCTGACTAACGGAGATTATCCCATTTCTCCTGGGGCGGCCGTCGGTTACCATTTTCTCCCCATATACAATTTCATTTGGATATTCAAATGGCCGTCCGAATTTTCGAAATATATCAATGAATCAAAAATTTCTCAAATGATTCCGGGATGGGTTTTAGGGCTTATTTTATTTTCAGCCGGTCTGGTGATTGACAGAATTGTACCGACCTTGGCGGTTTTTATGCAATTTGGAGTTATAGGGTATATGAGTTTCAAACTTAGAGAGCATGTGAATGGTTTGATGGGGGTGAAGCCGGCCGATTTAACGGAATCAGCTGGTTCCCCCGCGGATGAACCGGTACAGCCGGCCGCGGCGCAGGCCGCGCCCGCTCAGCCGCTGGCTCCCGTTGACGCCGCTCCGGTTAAAGTCTGCAGTTTTTCTGATGATGGCAGTAAATCCGTCCGCGGCGGCTTGCCGGTCGACGGCCCCTCTGAGAATGAATCCCGGCATGAAGAGCCCTCGCAAAAAACGTATCAGCCGGATATTCATCCGAACTTCTCTGCCGGGAAGAAATCCCAAGGGGCTGAGGCGGGAAATGCCTCATCGGATAAACCATCGCCGGAAGCAGAGACATCTTCACCATCTGAAGATGAAAAACCAGGCCCTGAAGAGAAGCGGAGTTTCCGCGAAACGCAAACCTTTTTTACTACGCCGCATTTCGGCCTTGGCCGCGGCGCTAAATTTGCCGGCCGCTACCTGGTGATTGAAGAATTGGGACAAGGGGGAATGGGTAAGGTCTTCCGGGTGGAAGACACGAAAATCAAGGAAGATGTCGCGCTCAAATTCTTAAAACCGGATATTTCTTCCAATAAACTGAGTATCGAACGTTTCCGTAATGAACTTAAGCTGGCCCGGAAAATTTCCCATAAAAATGTCTGCCGGATGTATCATTTCGGGGAATCGGACGGCTGTCTTTTCATCACTATGGAGTATGTGCCGGGGGAAGATTTAACCTGCACTCTGCGCCGGGTGGGCCTTCTCAGTCCGGCCAAGGCTGTTTTTATCGCCGGACAGATCATCGACGGGCTGATGGAAGCCCACCGGCTGGGGGTCATACACCGCGACCTTAAGCCCAAAAACATCATGATCGACAGGGAAGGCAGCGTGCGCATTATGGATTTCGGCATTGCGCGGATTCTGAATGTCAAAGGTTTCACGACAGCCGGCACTCTTGTTGGAACGCCGGAATACATGGCGCCGGAACAGGTCTCGGGCAAAAGTGTAGATCGCCGTTCCGATATCTATGCCCTGGGCATAATTCTCTATGAGATGGTCACCGGACAGGTTCCTTTCCAGGGTGAAACAGCCCTATCGACGGCCTGGAAACACAAACATGAACAGCCCCGGCACCCCGAAATTCTCAATGATCAGGTTTTTCCGGAATTAAGCCGGACCATAATGAAGTGTTTGGAGAAAAGACCGGATAAACGCTACCAGGAGGCCTCCGAGCTTAAAGCCGATCTGGAAGCCATCCATACCATGCTTCCCCAGACGGATAAAATCATTCCAGAGAAAAAATCATCCATGGAAAAAATCCGGACTTTGCTGACGTCGCGGAATTTCCGGCTGCCGGCAGCTGCGGGAGGAATTCTTATAGCGGCTGCCACCGCCTGGCTTCTGTTTCTTAAACCCAGAGATGGCGGAGAACAGCCGCCTGTGGATGCGAGGGCTGTTCCTTCAGATATTGATTACCTGGCCGCCGGCCGCACAGCCCTTGGAGAAGGGGACTATAAACTGGCGCTTGCCCGCTTTAGACAAGCCGCCGAAGAAGAGGATACGTCTTATCCTGCCCGGATTAATATCGGGGATGTCTTCCGGGAACAGGGGAAAATAGATGAAGCCGTTGAAGAGTATGAACGGGCTATAGCCCTGGATAAAGAAGATCCGTGCGCCTATCTGCGCTTGGGAAGTCTTTTCGAAGGAGCCGGAAAAGAGGAAATAGCCGGCTATTATTACCAAAGATTTATCAATAACTTTACGGAACATCCGCAGCGGGCTGAATTTGAAAATAAAATTCGCTCACTTGCAGCGGAAACCCAGCAACCGTTGTCCCTTGAGGGAATTGAAAAGCCTTCCATTTCTGATTATCTGTCTCAAGGGATTCAGGCCTTTAATCAAGGCGATTACAATGCCTGCATAGCCTGGATGGAGTCGGTTAATGAGGAGAACCCGGAACACGAACAGGCGCGGGAGTATCTGCAACGGTCGCAGGAACAATTAGCATTGCCTCATATTGAAGAGTTATTGAATAGATACGAGTCCGCCCTTCAAAACGGCACTTTGCCCCAATTTTATGGGAATCATTGCCTTCCGGAATCATTATCCCGTATAAAAACTGAAGCTGAATTAATCACCCGCTCCTATTCCGACCTGGAATGTTTTATTTCTGAAGTAGGCATTAATCTAACCGGAAAGAAGGAAGTACGAGCGGAATTTTCTCATATTATCACCGGGGTAACCCGCAGCAAAAGAATAAAATCCGTTCTTTTTGAGGGGACAATGATTTGGTCGCTTATTAAAGAAGATAAGTCCTGGAAAATTAAGGATATTGCATCCCGCCGTGCCGGCGGAATGTCTAACAAATAACGCTTGGCGGCTTTGCCGTCTGCGTTAAATGAAAATGGCGTCTTTGTCACGCGGGGGTCATTTTCGGACTAAAGGAGGAAAAATGAGTTATCGGAACCATCGGAAATGGGTATGGGGTTTGCCGCTTCTTTTTATGTTAACCGCCGGAAGCATGGTTGCACAAAACCTTAAAATCAGGGTTACGGTTGAAAATGCCAGTGTCCGTGCTGAAGAGAATGTCGGCAGCCAGGTGATCAGCTCGCCCCCTCTGGGCAGCGTGCTGGAAGTCGTGAGAAAAGACCTTCCTTGGTATGAGGTCAAGGTGAAAACTCAAATGGGAATCGAGGTCACAGGATTTATCCATGAAATGTATGTTCAGGAGATGACAGAAACGGAAGAGGAGGAAACCGCCCGGAAAACAACAGAGACAAAAGAAAAACCTGAGACTAAAACAAAAACAATAGCAGGGGAACAGGTTCAAGAGCAGCGTGAACCGGAGCCGCCGGTTGAAGAACAGCAAACCGCCGGGCCGGTTTATCCTAAAGCGGGATTATCTTTGATGGGAGGCATCACCTCGGGAAACTTTCTTGATGGATCCAGCTCCTATTCAGAGAACTGGGATTACTATTCTCTGGATGAAGTGAATGAAAGCGGCACCATCAACCATTCTATCGGTTCACCAGCCGGATTCGGAGCTGCTTTTCATTATCTATTTTTCGGCGGGCTTGGTATTCAAGTACGGGCCGATATCAACGGGAAAGAAGAAATTAAGAATGATATCAGCAGCTGGAGTCAAACCTGGACCTGGTCATCGGGCCGGGGGCCTTACGACATGGAAAGCGAATGGGGTGTAAACGGAAATCTTACTATGTCTACCTTCAGCTTCAACCTGATATATCTGCTCCAGCAAAGCCCGATGTTTCAGCCGTTTTTCAGCGGAGGCGTCTCCTATTTTTCGGGAAGCTCTGATATCAGCACCGCAAGAGGATACGGCGTCTCATTTTTCAGTGACGATTATGAATGGCAGTATATCGATTATTTTGAAGTGCCGGTCAATGCGGAAGCTGACCTCAGCGGCGTTGGATTCAACATCGGAGGCGGACTGAATCTAATGTTTACCAGAAATATCGGCCTCACGATCAACGGAATATATTTTATAAAATCCGCGGTCACTCAGGACTGGGTGGGCAGCGGAGGCCGGTATGATTTAATCAACAATACCAGTTACTACATGGATGTTTCCGCAGACCAAGCCGCAGAAATCGCCGCTCAGATCGAAAGCCTGGAGATCAATCCTTCTTTCTTTAAGATCCAGGGCGGCATCACGATCGGTTTTTAATCACTAACATGAAAGGGGACCATTATGCGAAAAATCATGATAGCCTTTTTATTGCTTTTTCTGCTGCAGGCAGGATGGGGTTTTTCCCGGGCTTTGTGCTCAGATGAGATAACGATTACGGTTACTGCCGAGGAAGCACCGGTCCGGCTGGATCCCTCCGCGGAATCACCCGTTATTGAAACGCTTGCAGCGGGGAAAATATTGACAGCTTCGGAGAAAAGGGGAGACTGGTATACCGTTCAAATTCCAGCCGGGGATGAAGGGTATAGCCGCATGGGGTATATTCATCAATCATTCGTGAAGATACAGGCTGATGCAGCTGAGACGGATGAAAAAAAAGAACCTGAAAGAAGAATTGAACGGCCGCGGGCTGTGCCCCGCCGGCCTCCCGAACGGATGCCCCCGCAACAGGCGGTATCTAAACCCAACCGTCTGTACATTAATGGTAATTTCGGTTTCGGTATCGGATTTTCAAAGATAAAGGCGGGGACCAAATACGAGGATGGAGAAGCAGTCGGTGATGTTAATTTTTTCCCTGGCGGAGGGGCAGCGCTGCGGGTTGCCGTAGGCTACCGTTTTTTAAACTCACTGATGTTTGAGCTGGGCGTAAATTATCAGTCATCAGGTGAATCACTGAGCAATGGGAAAGTATACTTCAGCCGGATCCCGCTCAGCGCCGAAATCAAGTATCTCTTCCCCGGTGATTCATTTCGGATATTCGCCGGTGCGGGGCCGGTGGTTTTCTTAGGCGCTAATTTGGATTGGGAACAGGATGACCGTGATTATTACGTGAGTTATAATTCTCCGTTTGGCATCATTGCTGAAATCGGAGCAACCAACGAAGAGCCGGGGAAATCCTTGTACTTTTTCGGCAGTGCCGGTTATATGGGTGCTTTCGGCGATTATTCTTGGGAAGATGCCGATTTTTATCCTGCTTATAGAATACGGGAATTTTCAGCGCATGGAATATTCCTTAATATCGGCATTGGCTATTTTTTGGATTGAAGATTTTTTCACGCACTTGACTCAATATTTTCTCTATTGTGTAATGAGTACTGTTGATGCAGATAAAACATTTTCTGTGGCTTATATTCTGCCTCGGTGTATTCGCCGTTTATTCTTCCCCCGCTTTCCAGGAAACTTCCCGCCATTTGCTGCATCAAGGGTGTTATCAAGAAGACATCCGCGGTGATTTGGAAGCCGCCATACGGATTTACCGGGACATCATCGATCGTTATCCCCAAGACAGAGAAACAGCAGCCCAGGCGCAATACCGCATCGCGATATGTTTTGAAAAATTGGGGGATTCCCGGGCCGGCAACGCTTTCCGTAAAGTGGTCACCGATTATCTCCGGCAATTTCAATGGGTGGCCTTAGCGGAAGAAAAACTGAAAAAACATCCTCTGCCCGAAATCAATCCCTTGGTCCGGTATTATTTTGAGCGGAATCCCCCTGATCCTATGACCTCGATTTCCTATGACGGCCGCTGGCTGGCGTATACGGATTGGTCCACAGGAAATCTGTGTTTGAGGAACCGGGAAACAGGACAGATCCGGACACTTACGGATATAAACGGATTTAAAGACAAAACATTTTATTTTCACCCTGTTTGGTCGCGTGACGGCTTTTTTGTCGCCTGCAGTCAATACCGGGGCTGGAACGAACTTGCGCTCTATATAATTGATATTCGAACCAAAGAAAAAAAACTGGCATATGCGGGGAAAAATGAGAAGCTGTATCCTCAAGATTGGTCTCCTGATAACGGTCAAATCTTATGCCATGTTATTTTTGCAACACCAGAAATAACTAAAGAAGAATTGCATCTTATTTCTTTAGACGGAACCAGGCGGAAAATTCTCGATCTCGGACTCTACAGCCGGGGGATGAAGTTTTCCCCCGAAGGTGAAGCCATCGCGTATGATCTGCTGGATGACGGAAGGCGCCATGTCTATGTTCATTTATTAGAGAGCGGCCGGAAAATTCAAGTTACAACCGGCGCAGCCTCAAAAATGAGTTTTGATAGCCCGCGATGGTCGGAAGACGGAAGACATCTGCTTTACCGTTACAACCGCCGCAACCGCTTTGACTTGTGGGCGGTTCCCGTGTCTGCAGGAAAACCCGCGGGTAAACCCCGGCTTGTCCATACGGATATCATTCAGGAGTTGTTGAAAATGACCGGAGTCGATCATACGGAATCATCCGTCCGCACCACGCCTCCGGAATTTAATCGCCCGGCACCTGCATCGTTTGAAGAGGATTTTTCCGGGCCGGTTTTAGACGAAGCCTGGTCGGTTTTTGAATGGGACCAGCCTAATGTATATGGTTATGATGATTTCGGTCGATTCTCGTTAAAGCATAATCCCGGCAGTCTGCGCTATTATCCGGGACAGATCACGATTTTAGGGTCGGGCTCTCAATACCTGCCGGTATTTGATCCCTATTGGTATTGGTACTACCCGGCCTTAGAAATCTCGCGGCCGTTTGCAGGAGAACAATGGCTGCTTGAATTCAAAGTCAGTTATTCTTCAGTGCCCGGGATGAATTCCCGGTCCATATATTCGACTGTTTTCCTGAACCCGGATGACAATGCCGGCCCGAATATCCAAATCAGCCGGATGCTGGGCAGTAATCAGCTCCTCGTGTCGGTTAAACGCTACTCTAAAGATCTGACAGACCCGGCATGGCTTCTCAAGGAGGCTGATACGGATCATGGCTATAATTTGACCTGCCGTTTCCGGATATATCGGGTGGATCACCTTATTCGGGTGGATGCCGCTCTGGAGGATGACGAATACAAAACAGTCTTGACGGCCGAAGTCCCTTCGCAATTGCTGGGAACGGTTCAAAGGCTTTCATTTGCCGGAACAAGCTGGTATGTACCCGCGCTGACGTATGCGGACTACGATTATGTACGGCTGCGGCCGTTGAAAAATTCCGAAGTCCGCAAAATGAAAAATCTTTTCACCCAAAATGGTGTGAAATGAATAAAGAAACGGTCAAACGAATCCGCATTTTTCTTCTTTTTTTCGCCGGCATTGTTATTCCCAGTGGTATTATGGGTTTTTTAGCATACCGGGGCATTCAGAATGACCGCGCCTTGATGGAGAAGCAGCGGCAACAGGAAAACCGGCGTCTTGTCCATGCCGTGGCCGAGGACGCCGATACAGCGCTTTCTCGGGTTGAGAAAACCTTCCGGACGTATCTGGACCAGGCGGAGGTGTCGATTTCGGAATGGACAGGCCTTAAGAATTCCCATCCCGCAGTGGAAGAAATTTTCTTTTTTAAAGAGGGGGCCGGGATAATGTTCCCGGCGGCGGATCTTCCATTCGGCCGGCCTGCAGATTCCGAGGATTACAGCCCTGAGGCGGGGACCCCTTTGTTCTTTCTCTTGAATTCAGCCGAAAAGCTGGAATTTCAAGATAATAATTTCTCTGAAGCCGGCGCCGTGTACCGGGAGGCTTTTCAACGGGCTAAGTCTCCGGAAACGAAAGGGAGGTGTCTAAGCGCAGCCGCACGGACTCTGAGAAAATCCGGCCAGACCGTCGAATCCGCAGCTCTTTATACTGAGATTGCTGACAAACACAATGGCTTTTTCACATCCTTGGGGATTCCCCTCGGTTTTGCCGCTTTGCGGGAACGGGGCGATATTTTTGTTCAAAAGAAATCTTATAAGCAGGCCCTGCATGAGTATCTGGAAGTGTATGAAAGGCTGCTGCACCCGCAGTGGCGGTTGACGCGGGCGGGATTTGAAACCCTGTCCGCCGGTATTCAAGCTTCAATCCTGGGCATTTTAAACCGGGGGCCATTTGAAAAAGAAGAAACGGTCTTCCGGCAATTGAAAATCCGCGAAAATAATCTAATTTCCCGCGCTGAACGCTTGCTTGTATTTCAGCAGGCGGCGCCTCCTGTTCTTTCTTCATACAATGAGGAAGGCATTCCTAACAAAAGGATAACGATTCATTCCGCCGAATGTATCTATTTAGTCAGTTTGTTTAAAGGAACCGGGATCATATATGACCAGCAACGCCTGTATGCAGACGTGATAATTCCAGCCGTCAAGAGCCGCATTCTCGGAAAGGATATTAAATGGGCGGTGCGGGACCATCAGGGGCGGTTTATTCTTCGGCCGGAATCCTTTCCTTCCGGAGAGCCGGCGTTCGAATCAGGATTCGATGTTTTCCCCGGGTGGAATCTGCTGATTTACAGGAAAAATCCGTCCATGGTTGAATCATTCGTCGCCAATCAAGGCGGCATTCATTTTTATATGTTCTTGCTCATTGGGGGAATTTTGGCCTTCGGCCTGGTGCTGACAACCCGTCTCCTTAACCGGGAAATGGAATTGGCCCGCATGAAGTCAAACTTTGTGTCCACGGTCTCTCATGAATTTAAAAGCCCCCTGACGTCCATCCGGCAGCTTGCCGAAATGCTGCATGCCGGACGGGTTCCATCTGAGGAAAGAAAACAAAAATACTATGATGTCCTATTAAAAGAGAGTGAAAGGCTGTCTCTGCTCACGGAAAATGTGCTGAATTTTTCCCGATTGGAAGAAGGCCGAAAACGGTTCGTGTATGAAAAAACCAATATAGGAAACCTTTTGCGCGATATCGCGGCCGGATTCCGGGAGCGGCTTCGCTCGGACAATTTCACCATTGCTCTGGATGTCGTGCCGGATCTTCCGGAGGTTTCAATTGACCGTGACAGTTTCCGTCAGGCGGTCAATAACCTCATAGACAACGCCGTTAAATATTCCGGTTCTGCTAACCGGGCTGTCATCCGGGCAGGGAAGCGTGACGGGCATCTCGCTGTTTCCGTTCAGGATTTCGGGGAAGGAATATCGCCCGCCGAACAGAAGCACATTTTTGAACGGTTTTACCGTGGCGGGCGGGAGCTGACCCGCCAGGTTAAAGGTTCAGGCCTGGGATTGACCCTGGTCAAACAAATTATGGCGGCCCATAAAGGCCGGATCGAAGTGAACAGCTCGCCGGGTGAAGGCAGCACTTTCACCTTATGGGTGCCTCTGAAAAACAAAAAGGAACAGGCATGAAAAAAATCCTTGTGATCGAAGATGAAGAGAGCATTTTGATGGCTTTGGAGGATGATTTGACCTATGAGGGCTATCAAGTGGAGACGGCGATGGACGGGCTCAAAGGAGTGTCTCTGGCAGAAAAGAATACATACGATCTTATCATTCTGGATATCATGCTGCCGGGGATGGACGGGTATGAAATTTGCAAGAAACTCCGTGCCGGCGGCCTCCCAACCCCCATTCTTATGCTGACAGCCAAATCGCAGGAAATCGATAAAGTCCTGGGGCTGGAACTGGGAGCGGATGATTACGTAACCAAGCCCTTCTCCCCGCGGGAATTGCAGGCGCGGGTTAAGGCCCTGTTACGCCGGTCCGACTTGAACAGCTCAGCCCCGGAGAAAATACGCTTCGGAGACGTTGAGGTGGACTTTAAAAAATATGAAATGAAAAAATCAGGCCGGGCAGTCTATCTGACCAGCCTTGAATACGACCTGCTGCGCTATCTGATAACCCATAGAGGGGAAGTGGTCAGTCGCGATGACATTTTAGATGCCGTATGGGGCCGTGATATATATATAAATCCCCGCACCGTGGATAAGCATGTCTCCAGCCTGAGAAAAAAATTGGAGGATGACCCGTCTTCGCCCCGGTATATCATAGGAATCCGCGGGGTCGGCTATAAATTCAGCCGGGAATAAAAAAAGCTGGCTGTGGGGGGAATATTACTAAAGGGGGTAATAGAGGGTCGGACCATGCCCAGCCAGCACAGCATGAATGTTTAAATTATAACATAGAAACTATAAATTTTGTAGGGTTTGGGTAAAAACATATGTGCGGTATTGAAACAATAGGTTTGACAAGTTGGTTCTCATTAGATAATACATTTGTATAATGAATTCAATTTTCAAGGCCTTATTGATTTTTTGTTTGTGCGGCTCTTATCTGTTTTCGGGAATCAGCAGTTTTGAAACCATGTTTCAGAAGGGTGTCAATTTACATGAAAATGGTGAATATAAAAAAGCCGTAAATATATTTCATGCAGCCCTGCAGCTAAGTGATTCGCATGTTTCTGAGATGAAATGCTTGTATAGGCTGGGTATTTTATTTTGGAATATTGGAGATATCCAAAAAGCCCAAACGTTTCATGAAAAAGGATTCGCTTTATCTCTGGAGAAAAGAAGTGAAAAATTCCTGAGAAAATTCAAATACTCCTTGGAAGTTATTAAGAATTATATCGATGCAAAAAAGCAGAGAAACAATAATCATCTTGTTCAGTCCGTTGAGCATTTTGCTGCAGCCGCTTTTTTTTCTGAAAAGTTAAACAGCCCGGAACTTAAAATAAAATGTCTTCGTCAATTAAGTATTTCATATTGGTATATGAATGAATTTGAAATTTTTTTTGACCTGAATAAAAAGTGTTTTGTTTTGTCAAAAAAACTAAATCATTCGAAAGAAAGATGCAGGGCCCTGATAAACCTGGGGGGCTATTATGACGTATATGATCAATATTCCCTGGCGTTAGTAAAATATTTTGAAGGTTTGAGGATAGCCGAAGAAAACGATTATCTTCAAGAAAAATCATCCTGTTATCTCAATATATCAACAATATATTTAAACCTCAGCATATATGATAAAGCACATGACTTTTTATCAAAAGCATATAGACTAGACAAGAATTCAGGAAATGAGGAATTCATTGCCCAGGATTTGAATAACCTGGGCCTTATAAAAAAAAATTTATTCAAACAGAATAGAGATAATCGCTTCTACATTGATTCTTTCCGCTGTTTTTATGAGGGGTTGCTTCTGGCGGAAAAGAATAAGTGGAAGGAATTAGAAATAAAAATCATCAAAAACATCGGTGATCTTTTCTTTGAAAATGATGAGCAAAAAAAAGCCGTTATGTATTACAAAAGGGGACTCGATCAGTTAACCAAGTTATCCAATCTGAAATCAGAAGTCATGTTATATATTAATATTGGTTTTTCATATTTAGAATTAGAGAAACCGCAATCCGCAATAGAATATTTTCGCAAGGCCTTGTCATCCGGGATGAGGCTGGGCGCATATCATGTTTTATGGGAAGTTTACTATGGAATAGGCAAGTATTATGAAAAACAGCAAAATATCAGGGAGTCGATTCAATGGTATGAAAAATCAATCCATGTGATTGAGAACGCAAAAGAGTACATCTCTTTAGATATTCATCAAGCAGGATATTTGTCTGAAAAAATGAAAGTATACGAGGGCTTGTTAAATCTTTATTTTATTCTTTTCCAGGAAACCGGAGCCGAATTATACTTAAAGAAAATGTTTTCTGTTGCAGAGATGGCAAAATCGAACACATTATTGGAAAATCTTCAGAGTTCAAAAGTCAACATTTTTGATAATGTCCATTCACAGTTAAAGGCATCTAAATCTGATTTGGAAAAGAAGATGTCAAATGTATTAAGTCAATTATCCGACAATCAATTAGATGAAAATGAAAGGGACAGACTCTCCCGGAAATTTCGCCGATTGGAAGAAGAGCATATGGTTTTGTTGTCTGAGATTAGGCTGAAATATCCCCGAATAGCTCAGGTTATTGCTCCGGAAATAATGAACATGGAAGATATTCAAAAATATTTAATAAAAACAGACTCTTCCATCATTGAGTATTTTCTTGGAAAGCATACATCTTACATTTTTCTTGTCACGCCATTTAAAAAGGCTGTGTTTCCTTTAGATAAAAAGACGGTACTTGAAAATAATATCAAAGGAGTGTTGAAATACTTATCCGCGGCAGCCCAAAATACTTCGATAACAAAGAAAGCATTGAGAAAAATCTCGCATGACCTGATACCGTTTTCTATGAAATTAACCGGTATGTGCGAAAATTTAATTATCATTCCCGATGGTGAACTGTTCTGTTTTCCGTTTGAGGTCTTGATCGATGAGCAAAACGGTGCATATCTAATGGATGAATTCCTTATTTCATACATGCCTTCTGCGTTTGCCCTTATGCATTTGTCCGGGAAACAAAAACAAATGGATGGGTTCAACCTCCTTTTTTTTGGTTCTCCGGAATATGAACAATACGAAAACGCAGCCCAGGCGAGGATTTCCGCAGCAGCGGTATGGCGTTTATATGAGGAAGAAGCCTTTCCTTTTCCCTCTCTTCCTTATAGCCGCAATGAAGTTGAAGAAATAACAAAATTATTTCATCCCGATAAGATTAAATTATTTATCGGCCCGGAAGCTTCAGAAAGCAATATAAAAAATTTGGATCTATCTGGTTTTAATTGTATCCATTTTGCATGCCATGGATTCATAAGCAGCAATCCATTTAAATCCGCTTTAGTTTTATCCCCGGAAACCGGGGAAGACGGATTTTTACAGGCACGTGAAATTTATGATTTGAAATTTAATGCAGATCTCGTTGTGCTTTCAGCCTGCAGCACCGGAAAAGGGATTATCACAGCAGGGGAAGGATTGTTGGGGCTCTCCAGGGTATTTTTCTATTCAGGTGCAAGCTCGGTCATATCGACATTGTGGGACATTGATGATAAATCAACAGCTCTATTCATGAAGTATTTCTATGGGTTTCTTAAAAACGGTATGAGGAAATCTTCCGCATTGAGAAAAGCGAAGCTGAAAATGAGGGACATAAATGAAAATCCTTTTTTTTGGGCCCCTTTCATATTAAACGGGGAATTTTACGGAAAATTACTCACGAGCTGAGATTTCGGCATGGTCTCTTTCTTTCAGTAATTCTTTTAAATCCGCTAATCCACGGTAAAGAAGGTTTCGGGTTTTATTCTTGCTCCAATCGAAGAAAATGGAGATTTCTTCGATTGTCATATCAAGCAGAAATAATTTGACGACTTTTCTTCGGGATTCAATTAAATTCTCTAGAGCAGAATCAATGGCTTCCTTGAATTGGCCCATGTCAAATTCATTGTCGAAATAAGGATTTTTTATTTCCGATATTTTTTTTTGTTTTTCGATCAATATTATTCCTTCTTCCCTCCTCTTTTTTCGTAAAAAATCAATAACGGTAGAATTGACGACTTTTCTTATGTAGGCGGCTTGATTTTGAATGTTTTTATTCTTATTGATGATTTTCCACAACTTGATTTGGATTTCCTGAGAAATATCGTCGGGATCGATCCCTTTTTTTTGCGGATTGTATTTATGTATATGAAATTGAATATATTGAGAAAAATCCCGTATGAGCCGATTAAATTTTTCATGATTATTTATTTCGGTCATATTATTATGCTGTTTTTAGCGATTTCGATTCATATATATAGAGGGATCAACAATGGATATTTTCTCATTATTTGGTGATTAAGGAATGTTGCCACATATAAATACTAATAATATGTGAAAAAAATGTACATGATAAATTTAAAATATGTCTAAATTCACCGCTTCACCGCGAAATGCGCTGCCGGATCACTGGTGTTCTGGTTGGCGGTGGCGCCGTAGACCATGACGATGCCGATGCCGGATACCCGTGTGGCTTTGAGGAAAACATTGTCATAGTCGCCGGACAGACCGGCTTCAGTGAAGGGATTGAACGCCTGAAAATCATAACCGCCCAAGGTTTTGGAAATGGTGGAACCGATTTGGCTGCCGCTGCTGTCATACAATTTGAATTCAATGTCGGCGCTGTGCGCGGAGGTATTGTAGGCGCCGAAGGCGGTGCGGTATTCGCTGTTAGTCACCAGGTTTTGGACCATGAGGCCCTGGCTGCTTGAGATTATATTTTCATCTACGAACAGAAAACCGGGAAACGTCTTGGAGAAATCGCCTTTCAGGGTCCGGGCGGATACATGGATATGCTTAGAAGAATCCTGGGTGCGGAATTCCATCGCACCGACTTTATTGGAGTAGTCGTAGCCCGTATCCAATGCATTGATTGTTTCCAGCAGGTTGGCGCATTTATAGCTGGATTGGGAGGAACCGCCGGAGTTGTCCCAAAGGGCAATGGGGCCGCGGCGGACGCCGCCGCCGGGATTGAAATAGACATCCACCACAGAGCCGCCGGTCATATCCGTGATTTGGACTTCGGTCATCCAGGCGCTGCCGCCGGAACCGGCCCAGATGACTTCCGGCAGGACCTGGTAAGAAGTGGGGGCGTTGTCAGTGGAGGGGTAGGCGGAATAATTATGGCCGGTTTGACTCGATGTGACGGATGTGTACTGCCGGGAATCGGGCTCAAAAATGTAACCGGATAAAACCGGAGAAACCGTACCCGACCAGCCGGATTCCACCTGGCAGCTGTAATCCCCGCTGCTGTCGGTCAGAGGGCTGTTGGGAAGATTGGTCATTTCGACGTTTTCCAGACCGTAGCCGTCATAGCTGACGGTACCGGAAATCGTATATCCTGGATGGGAGGAGAAGCTCCAAACCGGGCCGGCGTCCTTTTTCCAGCATATTTTATTCGCTACGACGAACCAGTAATAGTCCGTTCCCGGATCCAAGGTGGCTGGAAATTCACTCACAATCAAGCCGGCTGCCATGAGGCCGGGGGGATCGGTGGTTCCTAAATAGAGATCATAATTGATGGCGTCGGGAACATCAAACCAGTCTATAGTGATGCTCAGCGCTGCGTCCGCCGCGCCGTCGGAAGGAAAAAGATTCACCGGCGCCCCGGTCGGTGCCGCCGTCATCGTCGCCGGGAGCGCCGACCGCGATTTCCGGCATACCGTCGCCGTCCAGGTCATCCAATTGGGTTATGGAAGCACCGAACATATCCCCTGCGTTCAAAGTTCCGACGAATCCCGCTTCTGCTGATGGAATTTTCCATTCATCATCCACCGTGCCGTCACTGAGAAGATCAAGAAAATATATTGCGCCGACACCGTCCTCTTTAGGTGCCCCAATGATCTGGTATTTTTTTCCGCTGGGCATGACGAATGAACAGCCTGCTGAACCGAATTGGGCATAATTGTCCAGAGCGGCCCCTAAATTCCCTTGGGTATCGGAGATCTTCTGATAGGTGTTTACCTGGGCTTGAGTGTAAGCGGTTAAGATAAAGACTAAAGTCAAAAAAATAATACTCCCCTTTTTACACATGGATGGCATTCTCCCTTTTTTATTGTAATTTAAAAGTATGGAAAAAAAGAATTGATGTCAAGAAATAATGCGGATTACTAATATTTTTGAGTTTTTTCACCGCATGTCATCCTTTTGCCTGCAGAACCGAATATTGGAAACAGCGCACCTTAATAAATCAAACCAAATGAAAAGATTAAAGTGACTTAGAAAGGCTTGGATAGACTCAGGTGGACTAAAGAAAATATTGAGAACGCTTGAAACGCGAGCGAAGCGAGAGGGCTGTTTAAAATTCCCGTCGCTTCGCTCCGGGAATGACACGGATTGTCACTTTCGAAGCGATTTTCTTTTCTTAAGGATAATATAAGCGGCGAACAGGACAGGCGCAGCGAGAATGTACCAGAGATAAGATCTGAAAGCTGAAGGATAGATCACCTGATCGGTTTTGCCGGAGGCGATGAATCCGGCCCAGTAATAAGGGTGGGAAAGGGCATCTGACTCAATCAGCTCCAGCTTGGTTTTCCGCAGGGCGCTGCGGAGACAGTCGGCGCTGCGCAGGTGGGTGTAAAAGCGTTCCATTAATTGGCAGGTGGCCTGATCGTTGACGGCCCACAGGCTCATGAGCAGAGAAGAAGCCCCGGCATAGAAAAAAGCGCGGTTAAGGCCTTCAATTCCTTCGCCGCGAATGTACTGGCCCAGCCCTGTCTGGCATGCGGACAGCACCACCAGGTCTGCATTCATTTTCAAATTATAGATCTCCCGGGCCTGAAGGAATCCGTCTTCTTCTTTGGAATCCAAAGACAGCACGACGGAAGAACGTACGGGCCGCTGGTCGTCGATAAGGCTATGGGTGGCGAAATGAATGGTTTTATAATTTCCAAGGTCATGGTTTTTCAAGCGTTCTTCTGATGCCTGGCCGCGGGTGAAAGTGGTTATCCGGGAAGGGGGAAAAAGAGAGCGAATCTGGTCGATTTCCTCTCCGGAATATTTCAGCCGGAAAAAATTATAGGCGCTGGAGGAGGTGAAATTTTGGAAAACGTCATGGCCGTTATCTTTGTCTTCCAGTTCCGCAAAATCCGGATCTCCAAAAGCCAGCCAATCTTTGGCCCGGGGATGGCCGTTTTGGTTTTTGCGTTTGATGATTTCCCGGAGAGACGAAATGGAAGGGGAATAAGCGATTTTATAATCCTGAACCAGCCACCGGCGGGTATTTTCATCCTGGATCAGGGCTTCAAAGGGAAGATAGTTGAGAATATCGTCCGGGACCACGACGATGGTATGAATATTTTTATCCAAGCCAGGTTTCACCAGGTCTTGAAATAAGGTGAGTCCCCCGGGAAAGCTGTGGTTTTCCCTGTCGGTTATGGATTTTAAATATTCTTTGACTATATTCTGGATTCTTTTCTGCGGCGGAAGAGTGTGAACGGATAAATTATTGCGAGTGATCACAAAAAGATGGGAGGAATCATCGCTTAAACAGTATTCAAAAAAGGCTTCTCCGGGGCTGAGCAGCCGGCGCGCTTCTTCCAGTGTAATGATTTCCGGATACTTAAGCTGCCCGTAGGCAGGGCTTTTAGTGCGGATTTCTCTTTTCAATGCCTCCAGTTCGTGTTCTTTTTCCCGCAGTTGTTCCTGAATGCTTGTGCTTTCCTCTTCTGTCAAGCCGGAGTCCAGCAGGCGGCTGTAGATTGTTGAAATATCTTTCATGACCTCCCGTTCCTGGTTTTGGAGTTTAAAATTGATATACTGAGATATATTCACTTGGGATATTTCCAGGCGGTCCAGGAAGGCCCGCGCTTTTCCCCGTTCCAGGTAATTGAATGCTTCTCCGGCATAAGCTTGGTTCCCGCTTTGATAGTAAAGTTTAATCAAGAGGTCGATCAGGCTGTAATAAGCCTCCATGCGTTTGTCGGTTCCCAGAAAGCTGGCCTTTAATTCTTCCAGCTTGATGCGGGATCGGACGTCTTCGATAATGGAGATGGAGAGCTGATAGAATTTCAGGGCTTCCTGAAGTTTGCCCTGCTTATGATAGACGTGCGCCAGTTCCAGATAGGCTTCCCACAGGATGCGGCCGCCGCGGATTTCCAGGGCCTGGTCAATGGCCTGCTGAAAATACAGGGTGGATTCTTCATAATTTCCCTGGTTGGAGTGGACGATGCCCATATTGTTGAGCATCATGCTAGCGGCTTCTTTTTCGTCGGCGGAACGGGCTTTGTCCAGACCTTCCCGGAAATATTTTAAGGCGTCATAATCTTTGCCTAAGTCGGAATAGACAGAACCAATATTGTTGAGAATATAGATTTCATTTTTGACTTCACCGATTTTCCGGGAAAGCTCCAGTCCTTCGCTGAAATAATCCAGAGCTCTTTGAAAATGTTCCTTGTTACCCGTGCTTAAGCCCATATGTCTGTATATAGTGCCGATATCATTGAGATCAATTGCGATATAGATGTCATCGCCGAGTTGGCGGTCGATAGCAAGGGCCTGGGTGAGATAGTCCAGCGCTTTATCATGGTTTCCTATATTTTTGTAAATGATTCCCATATTGTTGAGTGTGTTGGATGTTTCAGTATTGTTATTCAGCTTTTTGGCGATCTGAAGCGCTGTTTCCAGATGATTAAGGGCCTGGGCGTAATTTTCGAATTTGGAATGATAAACCCCGATGTTATTCGAACACCGTCCGATTTCTTTGTCATGATTCAGTTCGCGGGCGATTGTGAGGGCTTTTTGATTAAGACGCCGGAAGTCTCTTAGTTTGTTGGCGTACCAATAAGTGACACCTTGTTGCCGCAGGCATTTAAGTTCGTGTTCGGGGCTTCCGGTTTCACGGGACAATTTTATTGCTTTATCAAAAGCGGCGATGGATTCTTCAATTTGGTTGTTTCCCCTGAAGTCTTTGCCTTGCTTGTAAAGATGATGTATTTCCAGTGCCTTTCGGCACTTCTTTTCAAGTTCTGGAATGTGATGTTCTTGGGCGGTTTTTAGAGCTTTTTCAAAATGAAGCTTGGACAGCTCAAGATCTCCAATATTCCAGTAGAGCAGCCCCAGGTTGATTTCGGTCCGGGCTTGACCTGAAGCGTCGCCGTCCCTGCTGATTTTTAAAAAACGCTGAAAATGAAGAATAGCTTGATGGAAATTTCCGGCGTTTTTTAATTTTTCCGCTTCATCGAAGACAGAAGAGTCAGGCTTCTGTGAGAAAACGAAGCTGGAAAGGGGAGGGACGCTGAAGAACAGGGAGAGAATGAAAAAGGATGCTCCAATAATAAAGGCGATAACCGTTTTTTTCATATCTGCGCTCTAACCCTGCATAATACCATATACTTCGTAAACTGGTTAGATTTTCGCACATTTTCATATAAGCGGCAATCGCCTTTAGGGATAGAAAATGGGGTGAAATTTCCCCTTTTTCCTCACCTTTTTAGATGAGTTATGTTGATATTATAGACTATTTAGCGGCTAATCAGTCCCCTTCGCTGGGGCGTCCGCGGTTGAGGTCGCCGGTAACTTTGAAGTGGCCGTCTTCGTAAGCGGTTGGTTCTTCAAAGGACTGATCCACGTTGTAGACGGGGATGAAATTCAGGACTGACGCGATGAAAGTGACAGGTTTTTGCAGCCATTTGAAAAAGTCGGTGCGGTGCTGATTGGGCTGAGCATTTAAAACACCCGGAAGCGAAAACATGCCAATAGAAACCGCCAAAACCAAAGCTGTTAATTTTACATTTCTTTTTTTCATTGTTATTTCCTTTCTTGTTTGTTTTCTTTATAGCCTGAATTACTCATAAAAAAATTTGCGATGTTTTTGTAATCTTTTTGGTCGTCGTCTGCGGCAATTTTGGCTCGTGAATAATCCATGCTGAATACCAGGACTCTAATCAGTCCCCTTCGCTGGGGCGTCCGCGGTTGAGATCGCCGGTAACTTTGAAGTGGCCGTCTTCATAAGCAGTTGGTTCTTCAAAGGACTGATCCGCGTTGTAGACGGGTACGAAGTTCAAGAATGACGCGATGAAAGTGACCGGTTTTTGCAGCCATTTGAAAAAATCGGTGCGGTGCTGATTAGGCTGAGCATTCAAAACACCCGGAAGCGAAAACATGGCGATGCAGGCCGTTAACACAAAAGCCGTCAGTTTTAAGGTTCTTTTTTTCATTGTACCTCCTGCGTGCGGTTTTTTGATTGGACGATAGAGAGGATAACAATGAAGGCAGGTTAGTTAGGCCGACAAAACAAATGTTCCCCTCATTTTTTCATCCAAGGCCGCAACTAAAAATTAAATTAAAATTTACGCCTTGTCAAGGTAAAATAACCTGTAAGTCTTTCAATAATAGTAACTTATCTCGATATTTAACCTCCATGTTGTATGTTTGATATCGAACAGCTCTATATATTGAGTCGAATGGTGTAAAAAAAAATTGACATCCCGGCCTTAAATATTTATGAAAAATGACAGAATCTCAGCATTATTATCTTGAAGTCTGTGAGCCTGGGCTTTGAATATTGGTAAAGTTAGAATGCTATATTTAAGGGCCGAGAATGCAAAAAAATGTGCACTGGTTAATTAATCATATGCATAAAACACCCCGAAGCATGAAAATGCCCCCGTCTCATTCCGGGAGCGGAGCGATGGGAATCTTAGACGCCGTCGTTATGCTCGCTGCACTCCTCAGGACGACAGCTGCGGTGTTGTTTTCGAACTAATAATCAAATTATCAAACGATGGGAAGTTCCATTTCCCTTTCCTCTTCAGTGGCCAGCTCGATGATATGCTGGTTGACACCGATTTTTATCGGTGGTGCCGGAGATTTGAGAGATTGGATTTTCATTTTATCATGGCTGATATCCAGGCGCAGAGAGTGACCCAGGAAATATATCTTCATTTTAAGCCGCATGAGTTTTTCCGGCAAATCGGGATTGATCCAGAGAATATCGTTCCGGATCCATATGCCGGTGTAACAGCGTTGTATCAAGTCAATAGTCCCGGCCATAGCGCCCAAGTGGATACCCTCGGGAGTGGTTCCGCCTTGAACATCAGCCACATCGCTTTTTAAGGCCTCGTTGAACAAGTCCCAGGACTTTGCCCGGTCTGAACGAGCCATGACCCAGGAATGCACCACACGGCTCAGAGTAGAGCCGTGAGACGTGCGCTGCATATAATATTCAATGTTTTTAGGTATCATATCCGGGGAGAAGTCATAACCCAGTTTTTTGAAAATTCCTTTCAGCTCTTCCATGGAAAAAAGATAAAAAAGCATGACCACATCAGCTTGTTTTGAAGCCTTGTAGCGGTTGGGTGTATCTCCCTCTGCTTCAAGAATCCTGTCAAGACGCTGGATGTCGCCGTATTTTTCTTTATATCCCTCCCAGTCGAACTCTTTTAATTTTTCATAGCCTTCAAACTGGGCGATAATATCATCATCCAGAAAAACCACTCTCATTTTGCGCCGGATCTGGTCCCATTCATCGATTTCCTCCTGCTTAAGATCAATGCGCCGGCATAGGTCCCGTCTGCGGTCGCAGTCCAGGATATCCAGGATTTCCAAGGCACGGTTGATCACCCAGACCGCCATTACATTGGTGTAAGCGTTGTTATCCAGCCCCGGTTTATCAGCGCCGGGATAACTGTCGTGATATTCATCCGGGCCCATAACGCCTTTGATTTCATAGCGGTCCAATTTTGAATTATAGGTCGTGAGACTGGTGATAAAGCGGGCGATTTCCAAAATCACTTCCGAAGCGTAGAAAGTAAGAAAATCCACATCATTATTAACTTGATAATAATGCCACATATTATAGACGATAGCGGCGTTCACATGGCGCTGAAGACGGGAATTATCCGGTATCCAATTGCCGGATTTTGGATTAAGATGAAGAATCTGGCTTTCTTCGCGGCCGTCGGAGCCGCTTTGCCAGGGATACATAGCTCCGCGGTAGCCGGATTCTTTGGCGATTCTGCGCGCTTCGTTTAACCGGCGGTACCGGTACATCAGCAGGGACCGGGTAATTTCAGGAGTTCTTAATGTCAGGATGGGAAAGATAAAAAGCTCATCCCAAAAGATATGGCCGCGATAGGCTTCTCCATGCCATCCGCGGGCCGGAACGCCCACATCCATATCTCGGGAATGGAGCGAACAAGTCTGCAGCAAGTGAAAAGTATATAAGTGAACGATTTGTTCCTGGCGGCTTTCCCGCAGATTCGGGGAAAGATCGATATCCAGACAGTAATGATCCCATAATTCTCCCCAGGAGGTGATATGGGTGTGTAATAATTGTTCGAAATCCGGTGCCCGTTGAACCTCCTTGATGGATTCCAATGAGGGTTCTGAAATCGCCCGGTCGCGGGAAGTGAAGAATGAAATGATTTTTTCGATTTCAATCGTATCCTGCTTTGCAACATCCAATTTGAGATGATGAGCAATATATCCGGGTTCTTCTTTGACTTCACTTTCAGGGGCGACTCTTTCTCCGTTTCGACGGACATGGGTTCGGGCGGATTCTGATATTTGAATAAGGGATTGGTTGGTTTGAACTTTAAGATGTATGATTCCGTCCCTGGATTCTGTTCTGACCGGCTCCATATGACGGCTGTTCAGTTCCCGGTACCTTTTTACACCGTCGTTTATGACCCGCCCGTCCAAGGCGGACCTGATTTCCACAGTACCGGACCAATTCTCCGATTTCAAAACCGTATGCAGCCCGGCCAGATGATGATTGGCCATATGAACAAACCTGCGTTCCTTCAGTTGTGTGCGGCGGCCTTTGCTGTCACAGAACCGGAAGGTCCGGTAAAGAATTCCTTTCCGCATATCCAGTTCCTGTTTGTAGGACAGGATATCCACTTCCGAAAGAGAGAACCATTTGCCGTCGTCTATCCGGAATGATAGGGGCAGCCAATTAGGCATATTAACCAGGTCTTCGTTTTCAATTTCCCGGTCTTTTATTTTGGTTTTCAAACGGTTATAACCGCCGGCAAGATAAGTTCCGGGATAATGAATTTCTCCGGCGGATGCTTCCGGGGCGGCTCCCCGGGTTACAAAATATCCGTTCCCGGTTGCGCAGAGCGCTTCCCGCAGTTTTTCTTCTTCAGGATTAAATCCGTCATAATCAAAAATCCAGATGTTCATGCTTGCTTCCTCTCTAAAAGTACGATAGTTTTTTGAAAAAACAATTTGACCTGTTCGGTATTGTCAAGCCTGTAATGGGCCAGGCTTGTACGTGAATCTTCTCCCACCACTATAGGTACACCCTCTTCCTGGAGAACGCGGAAAGCGTCTTCGTCGGTGGTATCATCTCCGATATAAAAAACTAAAGTATCCGGTTCCTCCAGGCCCATTTTTTTTAAAAGCCATAGCAACGCTTTCCCTTTATTCCAATCGATGTCAGGGTGAAGCTCAAAAATTTTTTTTCCTGAAGACATCCGCAGGCGACCCTGATTGGAAGCGATATTTTCCACTGCCTGCTTGACTTTGGGAACATCCGCCTCAGCGCTTTCCCGGTAGTGAACGGCGATGGAAAATTCTTTACGCTCAATAAAAGCTCCGGGGACCGTGTCAATGGACGGTTTCAGCATTTCGTCTGCTCGGTCCAGGTCAGGCTTGTATTCACGTCCGTGCTGGTAAGATATATTTGGACCGGAAATATCGAAGCCGTGGCTGCCTGCATAAGTGATTTCCTTGATTCCGACCAATTTTTTTACATCCTGCAGATCACGTCCGCTGACAACAGCTGTGGGAGTAAGGTCGCCCAGACGCCGCAGCATGGCCTCCATATCCGGCGCCAAAACCGCCAATTCCGGCCGCCGGACGATTGGGGTTAAAGTCCCGTCATAATCCAAATAGAAGACCGGACGGCGTCCTTTGATTTGCTGTTCGATTCGGGCGAATTCTTTCAGCGCTGAAGGGAGTTGACTGATGGGACGGCCGGTGACAGCGGTCTTTTCACCGCGGCTGATTTCCGTAAGTGTTTTCACTACGATATCAGCGCCGCTGTTTTTTAAGGCGTCATACTGGTCACCTGTGTTTATTCCGATAACCCAGCCGAATCCGCCTTTTTTCCCGGCTTCAACACCGGCTTGAGAATCTTCAACAACAGCGCAGTCAGAGGGGTCTTTTGCCAGACGGCGGGCTGCTTCCAAAAAGATATCCGGATGGGGCTTTCCCTGTAATCCCAGTTCGGCGGAAGTGACCCCGTCTACGCGGGCATCAAATAACCCTTCTGCTTCGGCGGCCTGAAGAACTTCCCGGCAGTTTTTGCTGGCGGAAATAACGGCGGAAGGGATGCTCTTGTTTTTCAATTCCCGGATAAATTGAATATTTTCGGGGAAAACCTCAACGCCTTCTTCTCTTATAATCCGGTGAAACATCTGATTTTTGCGGTTGCCCAGCCCGCAAACCGTTAGTTTGCCGGGAGGGTCTTCAGGGGTTCCGAATGGAAGGGAAATTCCGCGCGATTCCAGAAAGCTTTTTACCCCGTCATAGCGAGGTTTCCCATCTACATATTTCAGATAATCGGAATGCTTATCAAATGGCTGATAATCCCCGCTTTCCGGTGACTGGTTCTTTAGAAACTCATCAAACATTTTTTTCCAGGCTTGAGCATGGACTCGCGCGGTTTTGGTGATAACGCCGTCCATGTCGAAAATATAGGCGGATATTTTATTTTTTTTCTTCATTTTTTTTATTCCATTTTAAAAAATTTTTTAAAATTTATTTTTACATATCCTTCAGTTTTTGTAAAAGAAAAGCCTGAGAAAGGAAATTATCATATCTTTAAAATCATTATTATCAATGTCTTCGATATAAAATTATACACGAAAAAACGGCAGATTACAAAACCGGGCGGTTTGACGGGTGTTTGACTATTTGTTTTTCCTTATTTATGCTTGGGATATACCAAATTATGGCTGCAAAGATGAAAGTTGCACCGCATGTCATCCTGAGGCCTGCGGCAGTATAAAAATGTCATCCCCAGGCCGCGTTAGCATCCGTGAAGATCTTAGAGTGCTAACGGTATCGATTCATCATGCGAAGCAGTACAAGATTCTTACGTCGCTTCGCTTCTCAGGATGACATTGCTGTTTCATATTTGTAAATTATGTGGATACTAATAATTATAGGATTCATTTTGATTCTTATCGGGCTGGTGGGAAGCGTGGCTCCGGCCCTGGCCGGCCCTCCTTTCAGTTTTCTAGCGCTGATTCTTTTATCTATCGCCAAGGGCTGGGAGGTTTTCAGCGCTGAATTTTTGATTATTATGGGGATTTTAACCGTATCAGCTTTAGCTGTGGATTACATTATGCCGGTAATTGGCGCCCGCCGTTTCGGTGCATCTAAATACGGCTTTTGGGGTGCGGCTATTGGAATGCTTCTGGGCATTATTTATGCCCCGCCCCTGGGTATGATTGTGGGAGCTTTTCTGGGTGCTTTTACCGGTGAAATGATCAAGCTCAATGAAGCACGCCGGGCCCTGCGGGCGGGATGGGGTGTTTTTCTGGGTTTTATGCTGGGAACCATATATAAATTGATTCTAGCCGGCGTAATGGCTTTTTATTATGTAAAAGGAGTAATAAACTGATGCGCAATTATCGCGGATTAATGAGTTTATTAATGATTGTCATGTTTTTATCTTTTCCGCTGCAGGTGTCTTCTCTATACTCGGAAAAGCCGGATTCGAGCCTGTTTGAAGGCCTTCATATCCGGAATATCGGTCCTGCGGTCATGAGCGGCCGGATTGTGGACCTGGCGGTCGTGGAGGAAGACCCAGTCGTTTTTTATGTGGCCTCAGCTACCGGAGGATTATGGAAAACTGAAAATAATGGCGTCACATTTAAGCCGGTTTTCCAAAATCAGCCGGTTCACTCTATTGGGGACATTGCTGTGCACCAAGCCGAAACCGGGGTGATTTGGGTTGGGACCGGAGAGAGAGCCAACCGGCAGAGCTCTTCCTGGGGCAATGGGGTGTATAAATCATCGGACGGAGGAAAAACTTGGGCGCATATGGGTCTTGAGGAAACCCGGCACATCGGGCGGATCGCCCTGCATCCTGAGAACCCGGATATTATCTATATCGCCGCCATGGGGCATTTGTGGGGGCCTAACCCGGAACGGGGATTGTACCGTTCCCGGGACGGCGGACAAAATTGGGAAAAGATTCTCTACATCGATGTAGACACGGGCGTTGTGGATGTCGCGGTTGATCCGGAAGATCCGGACATCCTATATGCCGCAGCCTACCAGCGGCGCCGGCGGCCGTATGGATTCCACGGCGGAGGGCCGGGAAGCGGGCTGTTTAAATCCATCGACGGCGGGGATACATGGGCTGAACTGTCCAATGGCCTTCCGGGAGGCGATAAGGGGCGGATCGGCATATCTATCTACCGCCGGAACCCGGACATTGTCTATGTCTGTGTGGAGCAGGGCTGGCGCTATAATGCTTCGACTGCCTACAATGAACGGCGGGCGGGGATTTACCGCTCCGAAGACAAAGGGAAAACCTGGAAACATATGAGCGATTGGAATCCCCGGCCCATGTATGCCAGCCAAATTCTGGTTGATCCCAACGATGACCAGAGGATTTACATGCAGAACAGCTTCAGTTATTCCGATGACGGCGGAAAGACTTTCACCCGGGTCAGGCAGAGTCTCCACAGCGATGATCGTATTGTGTGGGTGGATCCCCGGGATTCCCGGCATTTGATCAAGGGGGATGACGGCGGTGTGGGCATTTCCTATGATAGAGCTGCAACCTGGCTTTATGTGACCTCCCTGCCCGTCAGCCAGTTTTACCGGGTAAGCGTAGATATGCAACAACCCTACAATGTCTACGGCGGTCTGCAGGACAACGG
>CAZDJZ010000025.1:0-33589 GCA_964505785.1 uncultured Eubacteriales bacterium | reverse complement strand
CCAGAACGCGGTCGTTGCGCAGCTCGTAGTACTTGATGATGGCCAGGGCCTCGAACGTCTTTCCCAGGCCGACGCTGTCTGCGATGATGCAGCCGTTATACTTCTCGATCTTGTCGATTGCCCCGAGCACCCCGTCCCGTTGAAAGCGGTACAGCTTGCCCCAGACGAGCGTGTCTTTAATGCCTGTCCTGGTCTTGATGATCTTGTCTTCTTCGAGTTCGCCGAGGTATTCACGGAACACGCTGTAGAGCGTCAGGAAGTAGACGAGTTCGGGAGACTTGCTGGAGAAGATATCTTCAAGTTGAGCGACCAGGAGTTCCTTCACGTTCATGGTCGCCTCCGGATTCGACCATATTGAGTCGAACCATTTCAGAAGGCTAGCCGTCTCTTCCGGCGTCGTAAAACATGTGTTTATCTCGTAACCGTCTGCAGGCAGGGCTCCGAGTCCGGTCGAGGTAAACGGCGAACTTCCGTGAATGGCCAGTGCACGACCGTCGGGATTTTCGACATGGAAAAGGTTCTGTGGAACCGACAGTGATACTGTTTTGACCTCTGCCTTCTTCTGAAGCCATCCCGCGCACTCACGAGCGACTTCCGCCATGTTGAGGGAATTGCGGAAACGCCTGTCCGCTTTACTTCCCGCGAGGCCATCCAGGTGGAAAGGCGGCTGCTCTCCCGTGCCGACCGGAATATCGTTCGATGGAATGAGGAGTCGCAGGAGTCCTGTGCGCGCGAGTTGCTTTTTTAGGATGTGGTAACCATAGATGGAGAAGAGACCGGAAAGTATGGACAGGCGTGCATTGGGCTGAATACTCTCCGCGAGAGCATCGCCGACCTTGTTTTGTGCCTTGTTATCCAGAATTAGAGCCATCTTTTTTCAGCCACCCTCTTTTTTTATGGCCTTATTAGCCATCACTGTTCTCCTTTATCCTTGTTCTCGTCGGCTCCGCCCGATTTCACCCATTCGGCGATTTTTTTTCGGCTGCATCTTCCGCTCAAGCCGGACACCGATTCCGAAGTTATCGGGACACTCTCCGACACGATAAGGCACTGGACTTTCATTATACTTTCAAGTAGCCGGAATGAGTCAAGGAAGATTTCCCTTGCTTGTCCATCTGTAAACGGAATCCCTCTTGATGACAAGATAAGCTTCGATCTCATCTATGGAAAGCCATCGATCTTCCATTATATTCTCCACTCATTTCTTGCCTGGATAATTTATTTGTGTTCACCTGAAGGTACGCAGAGAACGATCCTTAGAGTATGCCATTTGATGTCCCCGCCCGCCAAGCCTGCATAATAAAGCAAACTATATCAGAGCATTGCCTGCTGTCAAGTCGCCCTTCCGCCTATATTGTGTTAGCAAAGCAATAGTGTCCCCATCAGCTGCTGAGCTAAAATGGCCCCTTCAACAAGAGGGCGGACATGAAGGAGTCAATTGCATTGAGGGCGTCAAACGAGAAATATCCACTTGCACAGGCGGGACCGCGGCGATTTTGTTGAATAAAGGCTATGTTAAGGGATGCAAGTGTCGAAGGAAGGGGAAAAATGATAAAAAGCGAGAGGATAAACATGAAGGATTATGAGTTAATCTGGATTGCTGGAAAGATAATTGGAATAACTGGCTCCTCGGGCAGGACTCGAACCTGCAACCTAGTGGTTAACAGCCACCCGCTCTGCCGATTGAGCTACCGAGGAGCAAGGTGAATGTATTATTGCAAAAATTGAGGAGAATTTCAATGTTTTGGGGGAAATAATGTTTTGGGGTTAGATTTTATTTGGCGAGGCAGTCCAAGATCCTCACGGGCTGCTTCGCAGCCCTCAGGATGACATGGAGGAATCTCAGGGTTGTATAGGAGAGTCTTCATGGTGGCCAGGCAGGGGCGGGTGATTTGGCGAGGCAGTCTAAGATTCCCGTCGCTTCGCTTCGGGAATGACATGGGGGGCTTCAGGAGTGACAATGGGAGCGCTTCGGGAATGACATGGGGGGCTTCAGGAGTGACAATGGGAGCGCTTCGGGAGACATGGGGATAGGCTTGTGATGTCATGGAAAGGTCGATCGATTTTGGCGAAGCAATTTGGGATCCTTCGCTTTGCTCAGGATGACAATAGCAAAGACCCACAGGGTGACAATAGGAGAGGTCATAAATCAAAACCGATAGCCGGCCTGTTTGACTTCTTTGCGGAAGTCTTTGCCCTCCATGCTGACGAGTTTGCACATCTCGTAGATGCGGGAGCGGAGGCGGATGCCGATACGGTCGACCAGGGTGTCGTCCTGCTTTTTGTAGAAATCGTCGCGGGTGTCCTCTTCTTCTTCGCCCTGGTCCATGTAGTTGGATGTGAAGATGGTCAGCTTCTGGTTGTTGTAGCGGTGGTTGATGATGTAGAAAACAGTCTCTTCCACCCAGGGGGATGTTTTTTTGGCGCCAAGCTCATCGAGGACAAGAACATTTTTGTCGAATACGGGAGAAAGGACTTCGGTTTCAGTGAGCGCATTGTCTGCGGAATAGCTGCTCTGGATGGAGCGGATGAGGTCGCGGAAGTCGTAGAAATAGCAGGGGGCGGATTTTTTACGGATAAGCTCGTTTATGATGGCCACGGCGAGGTGCGTTTTACCGACGCCGCAGGAACCCTGGAAAAGAAGGCCGATGTCCTGTATGGGGTAATTGTCGATGAACCTCTTGGCGATTTTTACGGCATGATGGTGGGAAGTATTGAGGGGCTTAAAATTATCAAAAGAGCAGTCGCGGTAGCGTTTAGGAATATTGGCTTGGTTGCGGAGCAGAGCGGCTTTTTCCGCAAAAAAGCAGCGGCAGCGTTTGGCCGTGGTTAAGCCGTCTTTTTCAACGGTTACCCAGCCGCTGCCTTCACAATGGGGGCAGATGCCTTTGTCTGTCATCAGTTCAAATATCCTCTCAATTGCTGCAGGGTCTGGGACTGCGCCAGCTTACGCATGGCTTTTTTTTCAATCTGGCGGATCCTTTCCCTGGTGAGGCTCAGCCGGTCCCCAATCTCCTGCAGGGTCCGGGGACGGTTGTCGTCCATGCCGAAACGTAATTTTAACACAAGTGATTCTTTGTCATCCAGTTCTTCGAGGATTTCTCTTATCTGCTGCTGGATGGAGTTCTTGACAATCATGTATTCAACCGGTTCAGCGAGATGGTCTTCGAGACGGTCGCTTAATTCAGTGTCGTCTTCATAGTAGGTGTCGGAGAGGGAGATGTTTTTCTCTTCAAGGACCTCCATGTCCTCGATGTCTGTGACTGTGATCTCCATTTTTTCTGCGATTTCCTCCCGGGTCGGGTTGCGGCCCAATTTCTTTTTGAGCTGGGCCCGGACTTTTTTCATCTCCGAGACCTGGTCTGAAATTTTCTGCGGAACATGATAGATGCGGGAATTGCGTGTAAGGGCGTGGAATACAGCCTGGCGGATCCACCACACCGCGTAGGATATGAACTTGACGTTTTTATCCGGGTCGTACCTCTTGGCTGCTTCGATGAGCCCCAAATTTCCCTCGTTAATGAGATCAAGCAGACCAAGGCCCATGCCGCGGTATTTTTTGACATAGGAGACGACGAATTTGAGGTTGGCTTCGATGAGGCGTTTAAGTGCCTCCTGGTCCTCTTGGCGAATGCGTTCGCCCAGTTCTTTTTCCTCCTTGTGATTGAGGGGGGAAAACCTGGAGATTTGCTTGAGATAGAGCTTTAAATTGCGTGATTGAAGCGTATCATTATAATCCCAGGGCATTATTCCCAATTATCGCGTTCTAACTTAATGAGCATGGCTCTATGTATTTTTACCAGAGCATTCTTCTTCTTGTCAAATTCTTCTTCATGTCCCTCATAAAATTCTTTTCGGATGAAGTCGAGGAATTCCTTGATCTCGTACTCCATGCGGTCCATCCGCTCGCGCATATTGAGAATCACTTCCACTCCGGCGAGGTTGACGCCGAGTTCACGGGTGAGGTTGAGAATAAACTCCAATTGCTTGAGGTCGGAGTCGGAATACAGCCGGGTGTTTCCTTCCGAGCGGGAGGGCTCGAGCAGCCCTTCCCTTTCATAGAGGCGCAGGGTCTGGGGATGGACATTGTACATCCGGGCAACGCTGCTTATGTGATAATATTTGTGTTTGCTGTCGTTATTCTCCGGCATGGTTTATACCCCTAATCCGGCTCTCGGATTCTGACCGGATATTTTTTCCAGCTCTTTCATCATTGCGCGGATTTTTTCATCCTCAAAAGGGGGCGGCACGATGGTAACCTCTACGAACTGATCCCCGCTGCTTTTCTTGCCCACTATGGGAGCGCCTTTGTCACGCAGGCGGAATTTCTGACCTGACCGGGTCCCTGGCGGTATCTTGATTGTACTCTTACCGTAAACAGTGGGAACATCGATCTTGGCTCCCAGTGTGGCTTCCGGTACGGTGATAGGGACTTTGACATAGATATTGGAACCTTCGCGCTTGAACACGGGATGAGAGTCCACATCGATGGTGATAAACAGGTCACCGGAAGGACCGCCGTTTCGTCCGGCATTGCCTTTTCCCTTTATGCGGACCTTGGATCCGGTGTTGACACCGGCCGGTATACGGACCTTGATGAATTCGGTCTTCTGCTTGAGTCCGCTGCCTCCACACTGTGGACATGGAGTGCCGGCTGCGGTGCCGCTGCCGCCGCAGACCGGACAAGTGGCTGCAAACCGCATAGCGCCCCGCTGCATGGTGGTCTGTCCGGTTCCGCCGCAGGATTGACAGGTCTGAGCGCCTTCCGTGTGAAGGTGTCCGGTTCCGCCGCAATTGGTGCACGCCACCTGGCGGGTCAATTGGATCCTGGTCTGGAGGCCGTCGATGGCGTCTCTAAAACCCAGCCGCATGTTGTACAGCAGGTCCTCACCTTTGACAGGCTGTGTCTGCGGGCGGGCCTGGCGGGCTCCGCCTCCGAAAATATCTTTAAAAAAATCCTGAAACGAAGACGTTCCATATTCCGAAAAATCGAAACCCTCGAATCCGCCGCCTTGGTACTGCTTATAGGCTCCGCGTCCGGGGCCTCCTCCTCCGGGAGGGGTTTCGCCGACATAGCCGTATTCGTCGTACTGTTTTTTCTTCTTAGGGTCTTTAAGGACCGAATAGGCTTCCTGTATCTCTTTGAACTTGCCTTCGGCTTCTTTGTCATTAGGATTGAGGTCGGGATGGTATTTCCGGGCTAATTTGCGGTAGGCCTTTTTGATATCGGCCACCGAGGCCTTTTTATCCAAGCCTAAGATTTTATAGTAATCTTTGGACATCCTCTTTCCTCTCTCTTGGATTATTCAGGTTGATTCCGCGAGGCCGCCTAAGATTCCCGTCGCTCCGCTCGGGGAATGACATGGCTTGCCTTCTTAGCAAGCCTCAGGATGACATGACCAGCTTCTCAGATCTCTGGATAACAACCTATATAATTCAAGTTATATGTAATCACCGGGGCGGAATAGGTCCGCCCCGGTGCAGATTTATTATACCGGACCCGGTGCGTTTGCACCAAGACCGGCTGGGAGGTACTTATTCTTCCTTCTTTTCTTCTTCATCGACGACTTCGGCGTCAATGACTTCCTCTTCTTCTTCACCTTCAGTCTGAGCCTCCTGCTGACCGCCGGCTTGCTGCTGCTGAGCACCGCCTCCAGGCTTCTGCTGTTCAGCCCCGGCCTGCTGATACATCATCTGGGTCAGCTTGTGGGACTGCTGGGTCAGGGTCTCTATGGCTTTCTTTATCTGGTCAATGTTGTCTGTTTCAATGGCGGACTTGGTATTTTCGATTTCTGTCTGGATTCGGGAAGCTTCCTGAGGATCGACCTTGTCTTTGTTTTCACGCAGGGTCTTTTCCAGGTTGTAAACCAGGTTGTCAGCCTGATTTTTCACATCGATGAGCTCTCTGCGCTTCTTGTCTTCTTCCGCGTGGGCTTCGGCGTCTTTAACCATGTTGTCAACTTCCTGTTCCTCGAGTCCGCTGTGTCCGGTGATGGTGATGGCCTGCTGTTTTCCGGTCCCCTGGTCCTTGGCCGAAACATGAAGAATACCGTCGGCATTGATGTCGAAGATGACTTCGATCTTCGGCACACCGCGTGGAGCCGGGGGGATGCCGTCCAAGTGGAAGCGGCCCAAACTTCGATTGTCCTTAGCCATTTCCCGCTCACCCTGCAGGACATGGATTTCCACGCTGTTCTGATTGTCCTGCGCTGTAGAAAAGATTTCCGATTTCTTGGTCGGGATGGTGGTGTTGCGGGGAATCATCTTGGTGAAGACTCCGCCCAGGGTCTCAATACCCAAGGTCAGAGGGGTCACATCCAGAAGGAGGACGTCTTTGACGTCTCCGGACATAACTGCACCCTGGATAGCCGCACCCATGGCTACCACTTCGTCAGGGTTGACACCCTTATGAGGCTCTTTCTTGAACAGTTCTTTGACCAGTTCCTGCACTTTGGGAATTCGGGTCGAACCGCCGACCAGGATGACTTCATTTATTTGGTCCGCCGAGACACCGGCGTCTTTAAGCGCCATTTCACACGGAGCCTTGGTCCTCTGGATAAGCGGATCCATGAGCTGTTCCAGCTTGGACCGGGTCAGCTTGATGAGCAGATGCTTGGGTCCGGAGCTGTCTGCGGTGATAAAAGGAAGATTGACTTCCGTTTCCATGGTTGACGACAGTTCCATCTTGGCCTTTTCCGCAGCTTCCTTGAGGCGCTGCAGGGCCATTTTGTCCTTGGCCAGGTCGATTCCTGATTCTTTCTTGAATTCGCTGACCAGCCAATCCTGGACCAATTGGTCAATGTCGTCTCCGCCCAGATGGGTATCCCCGTTGGTGGACTTGACTTCAACGATGCCCTCACCCACTTCAAGAATGGAAATATCGAAGGTCCCGCCGCCGAAGTCGTAGACGGCGATAGTCTGGTCTTTTTTCTTGTCCATTCCGTATGTCAGAGCTGCGGCAGTCGGTTCGTTGATGATCCGCATGGCTTCCAAGCCGGCGATCTTGGCTGCGTCCTTGGTCGCTTTCCGCTGGCTGTCGTTGAAGTAAGCCGGGACCGTGATCACGGCTTTATCATGTTTTTCGCCCGTATAATCCTCCGCCGCTTTTTTCAGCTTGCGCAGAATAATAGCGGACAGTTCCGGCGGGGCGTATTTTTTGCCCTGCGCTTCAATTCTCACGTCTCCGTTGGATGCCTCGCTTATCTTAAACGGCACCTGTTCGATTTCGTTTTTGACCTCTTCGTATCTGCGGCCCATAAAACGTTTTATCGAATAGATCGTGTTTTCAGGATTGGTCACCCGCTGACGCTTGGCAACTTGGCCGACCAGCCGTTCACCCTTGTCGTTGAATCCGATGACAGAGGGAGTTGTCCTTCCGCCTTCTTCATTCTGGATGATAACCGGCTTATCGCCTTCCATCACAGCGACAACGGAGTTGGTTGTTCCTAAGTCAATTCCAATGATTTTAGGCATTTATTCCTCCAGTTTGTATGGAAATTGTTCTTAATTTATTGATACATGGATATTATAAATGTTGAGTGCGGTGTTGTCAAGTATTATTATAAGATTATTATAAAGTCGACCGTCTCGCTGCTTTCGCGTTACTTGGGTTACTCGCTTCGCTCCTGTTCAAAGCGTTCTAAGCGTTCATTTTATTTTACGTTTCCCTGGCCTGAATTATTCACGGGTCGAGATTGCCGCAGATGCGAGGAGATTCGGCCCGCCCGAAGGAAAAAAAATTGCGATTATAATATAAATATGAAAATGAAAATCTTTCCATTTGAACTTTCAATAAAAATCATGTTAATCGCTGATAAAAAAGAAATTGCAAAAATGTCGCAATTTTTTTATGAATAGTTCAGGCTAGACGAAGCAGTTTGAGATTCTTCGGCCGGCTGGAACCGGTCTCAGAATGACAAGAGTGGGTCCTTAGCATGACATGAAGTAAAAAAAAAGGCCCGTCCGGAGACGGGCCCTTTTTGTATTGATTGTATGGGAGGTTATTCGGCGTCGGGGTCAACGATGAAGTTTTCTTTCATCAGAAGCTGCAGGCTTTCTCTTGAGTTGCGGATAATTTTTTCCGCCATCTTGTAGCGTTCGTCTTCGGGAATATCGATACGTGCAACACCCTGCTTGATGGCCATGGTGCCGACTCGTACGGCTTCACGGGGAAAGACTTCCCATTGGTCCATGTTGGGAATGATGTAGTCTTCGCTGAGGCCATTGTCTTCGGCAACCTGAGCCAATTCGCGTGCTGCTTCAATGCACATTTCGTCCGTGATCTTAGTGGCGCGGACATCCAGTGTTCCGCGGAAGATTCCGGGGAATCCCAGGGAGTTGTTGACTTGGTTGGGGAAATCGGACCGGCCTGTGGCCACAATACGGGCTCCGGCTTCCTGGGCTTCCCATGGCCAGATTTCCGGAATAGGGTTGGCTTCCGCAAACACGATGGCGTCATCGGCCATGCTTTCCACCCATTCTTTCTTGATAACACCGGGGCCCGGCTTGGAAGCGGAAATCAGAACGTCGGCGTCTTTCATCGCAACGGGAATGTCGCCTTGAAGGTTTTTGGCATTGGTGGTTTCGCAGATGTGCCATTTTTCGGGATATTTTTCTTTAAGAACGTCGGCATCTTTGCGGTCTCTACTCAAAATGCCCTTGGAGTCGAGCTGAACGATGTTGCCGGGAGTGACGCCTGCGGCGATAATCAGCCGGGCGATAGCGATATTGGCGGCACCGGCTCCGACAAGGGCCACGGTCACATCTTCGATGTTTTTCTTAACTATTTTCAGGGCGTTGATGAGACCGGCAACGGTCACCAGTGCTGTGCCTTGCTGGTCATCGTGCCAGACGGGAATGTGGCATTCTTCCCGGAGGGTGTCAAGAATCGTGAAACATTTAGGATGGGAAATGTCTTCCAGGTTGATCCCGCCGAATGTCGGCTGCAGCAGTTTCACGGTGCGGATGATTTCATCCTGATCCTTGGTGTCCAGCATCACCGGAAAAGCATCCACCCCGCCAAGGTACTTGTAAAGCAGGGCTTTCCCTTCCATAACCGGAAGGCCGGCTTCGGGACCGATGTCACCGAGTCCCAAGACCCGGGTACCGTCGGAAATAACCGCCACAAAGTTGCCTTTGTTGGTCATTTCATAGACTTTTTCGGGGTCTTCGTGAATGGCGTTACAGGGCTTGGCGACTCCGGGCGTATACCAAATCGCGAAGTCATTGATATCGCGGATTCTGCACTTGGGCAAAACCATGATTTTTCCCTTGTAGTAAGGGTGAAGCCGCATTGCGTCTTTTGCGGGCTGTTCCGCCTTGGCTAACAGCTCTTCAACTGTTACTTGCTTGCTCATTTAATTGCTCCTTTTCCGCGCGGAATACTTTTTGTCATCCGCACATTCAATAATTATTATGAATTAAGATATATATAAATATTATAGTAATATATAATATTTCAGTAAAAACAATGATTTTATTAAATAGGACTTATAATTATAAACTTATTACCCATAAAGTCAAGGAAAGCCTTCTTTTTTGTTGACCTTAAGATTTTGTATGTGATACCGTCCTCTTAACGCATCTTTTCGGAGGTCACAATGAATAAAAAGACTTGGGGCGCCGCTTTCGCGGTCCTTTTTACCGCTTTGTGTTTGGTATTCGTTCAAGGTCAGGCCCGCGAGATGGACACGGGTGATCCGTCATCCGGCGATATAACCGCGGAGTCGAGCAAAGTGGCGCCGCTTATTGAGCGCTATTCCGCCGACAGGCGGTCACTGGACCGGCATTACTCCATTGACTTTTCCGAGGTGCGGTTCAATCGCTATAAGACCTTTTACCTTAACTGGCGCAACCTGGTTAAAGGCATCGATTTCGCCGGACTTAGCCTTGACGGGCAAGTCGACTATCTTCTCTTCAAAAATCTCCTTAACCGGGAATTAACCGCTCTGGAAAAGGATCGCCTTGACACTGAGGAAACACTTCCTTTACTCCCCTTCGCCTCCAGGATCATCTCCCTCAGAAATAACTTAAGAGAGATGAAATGGATTGAAGGAAAAGATGCGGCCGGCGCACTGAATGATATCAGGATTCAATCCGAGATGGCTGAACTAGCCCTTGACTCAGGGGCAGATTATGACAAGACCTTACTGCGGCGTGCCCTAAGCATGAGCGGCGAATTACGCGAAACCCTTAAGGAATGGTTCGATTTCTATAAAGGATATGATCCGGTTTTTACCTGGTGGGCGGCCGAAGCATATGCGGCTGCGGATAAGTCCCTTGAATCCTATACGCACGCTCTTCGAAACACCCTGGGCGAAGGCATGGCCGGAGGTGCGGTTTACGCCATCCGCGACCCCGCAGGACGCGAGGTATTGATGGAAGAGCTGGCCTATGAGTTTATCCCCTACTCCCCTGAGGAAATTCTCGCTATCGGATGGAAAGAGATGGAATGGTGCGAAAAGAAGCGCTTACAAGCCTCCCGGGACCTGGGATTCGGCGATAACTGGCAAAAGGCCATGGAGCACGTCAAAAACCTGTACCCGGAACCAGGCGGCCAGCCGGAAACGATCCGGAAAATGATTTTCGAAGCGATTGATTTTTTAGAAGAGCATGACTCCCTGACCATTCCGCCAATGGTCAAAGAACTCCAGCGGATGAACATGATGCCGCTTGAACGCCAGCAGTCCACCCCGTTTTTTACCGGCGGTGAAGTGATAAGCGTCGCCTATCCCGCCGACGTGGTGCCGTTTGAACGTAAAATGTCCACCCTGCGCGGAAACAATCCTCACTTCTCCCGTGCCGTCGTCCATCATGAGATGGTCCCCGGACACAACCTGCAGATGTTTATGGCCATGCGCCACCGGACCTACCGCCGGCCCTTCAGCACAAGCTTTTACGGCGAAGGCTGGCCTCTTTACTGGGAGATGCGGCTGTGGGACATGAATTTCCAGCGTTCACCCGAAGACCGGATCGGCATGCTGTTCTGGCGCATGCACCGCTGCGCCCGCATCATCTTCTCCATGAGCTATCACCTGGGACAGATGACTGTGGATGAAGCTATCGACCTTCTAGTCGACCGGGTCGGCCACGAGCGGGCTCTGGCCGAAGTGGAGGTCAAAGCCCATTTAAGCGGCCGGGCCTACGGCGGGAGACCCCTGGCACAGATCTCTTATTTGACCGGCGGACTTCAGCTGCGGGCGCTGTCTAAAGAAATTATAGAATCAGGTACAATGACCGCGAAGGAATTCCATGACGCTGTTCTCAGGGAAAACAGCATGCCTATCGAGCTTCTCCGGGCAAAACTGACCGCGAAAACACTGAATCCCGATTATAAGGCGGAGTGGAGGTTCTACGAAGCCCTGAACCAATAAAGGAACAGCCGCCACCCAAGCCAAGGATGAAAAAGAGCAAAGAAAAAAAAGAAATTGCTTTTATTATTGCCCTTTCCTATCTGATATCCTTACTTGCAATCCGCTTGATCGTCTTCATCGCAGGAGCAGCGGAAACTGAATTCGCAAAAGCTGCACAGTTGGGAGCGACTCCCGATGTGAGGTTTTCTATCGGGCGCAATATAATTCTTTTCGGTTATCATATCCATCATTTTTATATAGGAATTCTCCTTATTTGCATCGCAGGATGGCTTTCCATTGTCGGGTCTTCCCGTTTTTCCAGGAAAAACACCGCCGTCATTTATGGCACCGGCTTAGGGCTTTTCATGGATGAGATCGGCCTGCTGCTCACATGGGGAGACTATTACAGCAGCTTGTCCTATTCGCTGAGTATTTTTTTGGCGGGAATATTCCTCAATATTCTTTTCTTTCATCACTTTTGGAGATCCCTTAAAAACGGAATCGCAGCCGGAGAAACACACTCCATCATCTGGAACGCCGTCGCCAAAAACTCCAAAATAATAAAATTCACGGATAAGATCAGCTCAATAACAGGTAAAACGGAAGCCACAAGTTTATTTCTTGATGGAATTCTTTCTTTTCTTGTTTGTTTTATAATCCTGAAATTTCCACAGTTTCTTCGCTATTCCATTTCGGGGTTATTCATCCTGCAAGGGGTTAATCATCTTGCCAGGGCATGGGAAGGAGGCAGCGATATGGAGGACAGCGAATGAATGTTTTTGAAAAAGCCAGTCTTTTCTTTACAGGCCTCGTCTACATCGTAGTCGGAATATTGATTCTTCTCTATCCCAGGTTTCTTTATTACGGAGTCGCCGCTGTCTTCCTCCTTCACGGCATCTCTTCATTAATCAGAGCATGGCAGCAAAAAAAACAAAAGGATTGAAAAGAGACTTTAAAACAACTAACGGTGCAGAAAACAGCGTTCCGACATGTCTGCGCCGGGGCGTTTGGTGGCGATCATGGACAGTCCCCTCTCATCTGCGGCGGCGATAACATCGCTGTCGCGGATGGAGCCGAGCGGGAAGATAATGCCTTTGATCCCTTGTTCGGCAGCCAGTTCCACCACATCCGGGAACGGCATAAATGCGTCTGAGGCCATCATGCAGGTTTCCGGACCGTAACCGCGGCGGGACAGCCGTATAGCGTCTTCAGCCGCGTCAACCCTGGAGCGCTGGCCGGAGCCAATGCCGTGGATTTTATCCGGCTTGCCGATCACAATGGCATTGGACCGTGTAAAACAGGCCACATTCCAGGCGAAAATTGCAGCTTGAAGGTCCTCGTCACTTGGTTTGGCCTTTGAGACCACATCCACTTCTTCCGTGGCCGTGATGCGGGAATCAAACCGTTTCTGGACCAAAAGACCGCCTGCTACGCGTTTGAATTCCAAATCCGCATCCCGGCTGGGCTGTTTAAGGTCAGCCCCCATCTGGACAATCCGCAGGGGCTTGCGGCCGGAAAGGACCTCCAGGGCTTCGTCATCGAATCCGGGGGCGTAAACCACTTCCACGTTGCGGTTTTTTTCGACAACGGCTTCGGCTGTTTCCTTGTCCAAAGGATAGTTGAACACATCCACGCTGCCGAAATTGGAAAGGGGGTCGCATCCCCAGGCTTTGCGAAAAACCGCGGCCGGGCTCTCCCCCATAGCCACACCTGAGGGCATTTCATGCTTAATGAGCACACATATTTTTTTATCCGGATAAACGGCGGTAAGTTTCCGGGCCAGGCGCTGGCCCAAGTCCATGTCCCCCACATTGATATAGCCGAGGCCTTTACTCCCTTGCTGCAGCACATCCAGGTTCGCCATATTGGGGCCGGAAGCACCTTTTTCCTGGTAAAAAGCGGCCGGGTAGCCGGGGTTTTCACCGTAACGCATGCTCATTTTTTTACGGAAAGTCAATTCTCCCAATCGGAGTGTGTCCGCGAAATCCTCATCTACCTGCTGCCGGTACTGCCGGCGGGTTTCTTTTCCAAATTTATCCATGGTTATTCCGTCCTTTCATGTCGATTTATGATTGAAGCCTCACTGCGGGCCGGGGCAAAATCTTCTGAGTAAACACAGATAACCGCCACACGGAAATCCGGCTCCCCAGCCGGAGGTTTGAGAGCGGTGTAGACCTCTTCCGCCGTCTCTTTCGGGGTTTTGCCGGTGAGGATGACGGCAAGCGGCTCTCCAGTAAAGGAAGGAAGCGGGTTCTGGTTCGGGCCTGCATATGTGGCGATCAGCCGGCTTTGTCCCGGAATAAGGGGAAAATCATAATAATAACGCAGGGAGTCGTCATTGGCAGCCTTTTTAATGATACTCAAGCCGGCCCGTCTTTTATTAACGGCACAGCCGCTTATTCTCGGGGTGAAATTTGGTTTGTCCGGCTCATAATCCCAGCCGCTCAGGCTTTCGGTCAATGTTTTAACAGCGCTTTGTTCTGGCTCGATGTGGGATACGATATCCCGGGTATGATTGCCGTTGGATACCGCCAGGAACGGCGCTATGTGCAGGGAAGGATAAATTAACAATTCCGGATTACCCTGTTTGAGAACTTCCATATCCAAGGGAAGGACCCGGGCTTTGCCGCCCTCGTATTCGATTCGGCGGGACTGGCTCGAAGGTGACCGGCCGGTAACGGCGTAAACTGTGATCAGTTTCTCTGCGGTTTCGTCCAGGCCGATAATAATCACCCGTCCCGGGTATCGCATACTGGATAGAGGTGTTAAGTTCGATGTCATGATGCTTGCGCCTCCCTGCCCCTATGGTAAATGAAAATGAAGCGGAACTCAATATTTTGTGTTCCAGCCATCAGTTCTGTCTCCTTCTGCGAGGGCCGATAAGATCTTTACGGCCTGCTCCATTGGCCTCAGGATGACGTAAGCTTTTCTTTACACTCCCGTTTTGGATGTTTATGATAAAGACATACGCTGGTAACTCCGGCATATTCCTGCTGAATGAAAAATTTTTAAAACGGAGGTAGCATGAAACACGATAATCATCCGGAAAAAGCATACAAAAATCTGGATTTTCTCAAATCCGATTATGCCCGAACAATTCGGATTTTAAGCGAATACCTGGAACCTGAACGCCGGTTAAAGCAATACAAAGTAAATAACACCGTCCTGTTTTTCGGTTCCGCCCGCATCGACCCTGATGATGAATCCGCCCCTCTGCATAAATATTACTGGGAAGCGGAAGAATTAGGTTACCGGCTGGCCAGGTGGGCCATCGATTTGAAACCCAGCGGAAAAAATTTCGTGGTCTGCACCGGAGGCGGAGGCGGAATTATGGAGGCGGCCAACCGCGGCGCCAACCGGGCAGGAGGCAAATCCATCGGCATGAACATCTCCATACCGCATGAACAAAAACCTAATTCCTATATTTCTCCGGAACTGGCTTTTGAATTTCATTATTTTTTTATGCGCAAATTCTGGCTGGTCAATAAAGCCCGCGCAATCGTCGCATTTCCGGGCGGATTCGGGACTCTGGATGAAATCTTTGAGACCCTGACGCTCATTCAGACGGATAAAATTGACCGTAAAGAGATTCTTATTCTTTTGTACGGAGAAGAATACTGGGAAAAAATAATCAACTTTGACGCTTTAGTGAAAAACAAAACCATCTCTCCCGGGGACCTTGCATTATTTTCATTCAGCAGCAGCCCTGAAGCAGCATTTATGACCCTGAAAGAAAGGCTTATTAAATATTTGGGAATTGATGAGAGAAAGGATTAGAATTATTTCAAATCTCAAAACTGACCGCGAAGCTGTCATCCTGAGAAGCGAAGCGACGTAAGGATCTTGTTCTGCTTCGTAATAGTTAAAAGTATAAAGTGAAAATTCCAATGGATAAAAAAATAAAAGAACTTAAGATAAAAAAAATTATAATTTTTCTTTTAACTATTATAATGGCTGCAGGTGCATGTACGACCATGAAGCCCAAGGCGGAGGGGCCGGTGCAGACCGGAATGGCGTCATGGTACGGTCCGAACTTTCACGGCAAGCAAACCGCAAACCAGGAAGTTTATAATATGTATGACCTGACCGCCGCCCATCAGACCCTTCCTTTCGGAACCCGGGTCATGGTCACCAACCTCAATAACAACCGGTCGGCGGAAGTACGGATCAATGACCGGGGTCCGTTTGTCAAAAACAGGATCATCGATCTCTCTTACGCGGCCGCCCGGATGCTGGATATGATCGGAAGCGGCACGGCTCCGGTCAGACTGGAAATCTTAAACAGCACCGGAACGGACCTGCCCTCAGCCCGGTATGCCGTCCAGGCCGGTTCCTTTGTCAGTAAAAAAAATGCGGAATCCCTGCTTTTTCGGCTCAATCAGACGTATACCGGGGTTTACCTCGAACGTTATCCCACCAGCCGTCAGGTATATTGGCGAGTCAGAATCCGGGCGAAAAGCCGGCCGGAAGCCGTTTCCCTGGCGAAACGTTTGGAGCGCGCCGGGTACGCCGTCTTCATCGTCGAAGATTAAGATTGTTCCCGCTTAAACAGATATACCGAATCCTTAATCTGGCTGGTTGTCCCGTCGTGGACAGCGAAGCGTCCGCTTTCCCATATGGCACCCCCCGCGTATTCAGCCTTTTTGTTGACGGCATAAAAATTCAATTGAAAGCGCGGGCGGCCTCTGTCATCCAGGCGTTCAGGCCAGCACCGGGCTTTTTCAGCCACGCGTTTTAACGCCCGCAAACAGGCCTCCTCCGGAGAGTATCCGTCACGCATGAACTCCACCACCATGTTGGATCCGCAGGTCAGAATATTGGCTTCGCCTAAGCCGGTTGATCCAGCGGCACCAACATCATTGTCTACATAGAGTCCGGCGCCGATAATGGGAGAATCCCCCACCCGGCCGGGAATTTTAAAAAAGAATCCGCTGGTTGTGGTTACGCCGGCCAGAGCGCCTTCTGCATTCAATGTGCAGCAATTGATGGTTCCGTGAGCTTCCACGCGACCCCGCGAACATCTTCGTCCAGATCTTCTGATTTGGGCGGGTACCAGTAATCGCTGTCGGAAAGCATTTCTTTCCCCCGCAGCCAAATCTCGCGTGCCTTTTCGGTCAGCAGGTTCTCTTCTTTAAATCCATGTGCACGGGCGAAATCAAGAGCCCCGTTTCCCATTAAAAGGGCATGGGCTGTCCGTTCCATCACCAGCTTGGCAACTTTAGAGGGGTTCTTGATGTTGCGTAAGGCGGCGACGGCACCGCCGTTGTGAGTCGGCCCGTGCATGACTGAGGCTTCCAGTTCCACAATGCCATCCTCATTGGGCAGCCCGCCATAACCGACGGAGGTATCTTCCGGATCATTTTCTACAATATTCACTCCGGCTATGGCTGCGTCCAATGGGTCATCACCCGCTTTCATCAGCTGCATGGCTTTATCAGCAGCGGCTAGGCCGTTGAAGCTGGAAATGGCGATAAAGCGGTTTTTTTGAGGCTGAGCCTGTAAATTGATTTTTCCCCCGGTTAATAAAGCCGCGGTGCCGGCTCCGACTCCGGTTTTTATAAAGTCCCTGCGGGATAAATTTTTTTTCATATGCGCCTCCGGATTCTTAGGTCCCAAAAACTTACTCTAATTCAATTAAACTTCTTTAGATTCAGGATGTCAATGAACTCTTAGAGGAACGAAGCGGAGGCAGGAGCTTGTGCCGCTTCTCATGATGATACGGAGCCGATTCTTTTGGCGAAGCAGTCTAAGATCCCCACGGCCGCTAATGCGGCCTGGGGATGACATTTTTGAGCTGCCGCGACCGGGGATGAATTTTCAGCTGCCCTGCCTGGGGATGACATGTTTACACTGGAGCGGCCTGGGATGAATTTTAAGCTGCCCTGCCTGGGAATGACAGCAGAGGTTTGACAGATGGACAGCGGAATTGTATAAATCGGTTCTCTATGAAGACAAAAGTCCTTATTTCCTCTTCGCTTTTTCATCTACTCAATGACGCCTCCACTGTGGCTGTTCCCATGATATTCCCTCTCCTGTATAGCCAGGGAGAACTTATCAGCCGGTATACACATATCGGCATTCTTTCCTATTCGGGCATGTTCCTCACTTTTCTCTGCCAGATGATCGTGGCTCACAATGCCCACCGCTTTGAATACCGCTGGATCCTTTTCGCCTCTTTTATGGGTTTATCCATTTCAATCTTTCTCATTACCTTTGCTTCCACCTTTGCATTGCTGTTTTTCTTCTATCTCGGAATGCGTATCTTTGCCAGTTTTTATCATTCCATCGGCGTGGCGACGGTCTCTCGCACCCATGCAGGCCGGTCTCTGGATTTTGCCATGGGGGTGCAGAGCGGGTCAGGTAATTTTGGTATTCTTATTGCTTTCATCATGGTCGGCTATACGGCTGAAAAATTCGGTTGGCAGCGGCCGCTGTATATATGGGCGGCCGGAGTATTTATTTTGGGAATCTCTGCTTTCATTCTGCTGCGTAAAGTCAACCTCCGCAATCCGGCGGCCCGGACTCCCAAACGGGAGGTCTGGTCGGGAACGTTAAAAAAAATCAGCTATACCATTCCCGGGATTGCTCTGGGAGGAGCAGCCTGGGCGTCCACCGTATATTTCGCGCCCTCCCTTCTTAACCACAGGTTTCAAATCCCTCTTGGAAAAACCGGGGTCTACATGGCCGCTTGGATTTTTATGGGCACAATCACTCCCTATCTTTTCGGATATCTCTCCCGGAAGCTGGGACGCCGGCTTATATGCTGGATCTCTTTGACCGGCACAACTCTGGGTCTTTATGGTTTGTTTTTAAGCCGAACGTCCCTGGCTGCCGTCATCAGCCTGCTTTTTTTCGGGATGTTCATGCTGCTGTTGTTTCCCATCCTGCAAACCTATATCGGAGACGCGGCCCGTACGGAAAACCAGGATGTGGCATTTACTCTTTTCGCCAACATCCAGATGCTGAGCGGCGCCGCAGCCGGTCTGATCGGCGGCCTGGTCTCAGATGCATTTGCTATTCAGTATCCATTCCTGATTTTAGCCGTACTGGGTACGCTGACCATGATCCTGTACGCTGTACGGAGACCGTTTAAGCTGGATTCCTAAATGTCATTCTGAGCGGAGCGAAGGATCCCAAAGTGCTTCGTCTGAGAAGACGGATCCTATCCAATAAGCAGGGCCGTTTTGGATTCTTCGGGCTTCTTTGAAGCCGTCTAAGTTCCTTACGCCGCTGTGCTCTTCAGGACGGCAACGTGCTTCCCGTCTCCTCTCCCAATTGGTCCAGCAGCATAATCACAATTTCATGTTCCACAGGATCAACCTCAAATTTAATCGAATTCCCCTTAAAGATTCCCCTCGGCTCACCGTCGATCAGGAGCTGGTACTTTCCCTTTGTCAGGAACCAGATTTTAATTTTTCTGGGTTTCTGGGTTTTAACACTAAAGGAAACACGGTTCTTTGAATAAAGAAACTGGCGAAAAACGGCACCGCCGTTTATATGCAGGATTTTCTCTCCTTCTTCTTTAAGCGTGATGTCTTTGGATGATATCTTGACATCGTAATGGCGGCCCTGAATAGCAATCCTCTCTACTTCGCCTTTTCTCTCCGGATAAAGAACGCCAAAGCGGAAGCCTTCCCAGGGTGTGATATCGATATATTCTTCCAATGCGATGAGGGCGAACAGCGGTCCCCAGCTCTGGTAGCGCTGGCCGCCTGCTTCACCGGTACGGGAATCATAATTTTCCGGGCACAACTGAAAATTTTCCCAGCTTCGCATGAATAAAGCGGAACTCCTGGCGGCAAATTCACTGGCTACAGCGTCATATCTATAGGCTTTCAATCCCTGGTAAACCAGGTAATTGGTAGGCGGCCAAATGGTACCGCGCCAGTATTGCTGACTGGGCTGGGAAAAAGCCGGGTCATCACGGGAGATAGTGGGAATGACATATTCGCCCCAAAACTCCTTTTCATCCATCAGATGGGCCAGCATGCGGTCAGCCCTGTCCTTATCCGGTATTCCTGCGATCAGCGGATAAAAATTGGATGCGGCTTTGCGGTAAGAAAAAGTCCCGTCCCAATGCCGGTCAAAATAGAAACCTTCCGTTTCATCCCAGAGCTCATTATTGATTATCTCCTTCATGCGTTCGTATTCCTGCATATAAGCCTGATAATCCCTGCGGTTTTTTATGATATTGGCGATCTGAGCCATACAATAAGCATCGAGGGCATAAAGAGAATTAAGATCGATGCAGTTCATGGCCATTGTTTCCGTGTTCTCATTGAAACGGGCTTCGTCCCAGTTGGGGAGGTCATCCTGGCCCGATTCCCACATGGCCCGCTGCCGGCCGGGAACGCCTTCTTCCCAGGGAGGCACATTTTCAGAAACCAAATCCGTATCCGATCCCCACTCCAGGAGTCCGTCGCTGTTTCCGTCACGCCGGGGATGGCCGTTTTTGGGGGCTGTCCAGAAGGCATGCCATTTTTTTAAATAAGGATAGGCATAGCTGAGAAGATCCATATCTCCGGTTTTCTGGAAAACTTTTAAAACACAGTATGCGCCTACCGGCGGTTGAGATCGGTCGGGAGTCCCGCTGAACCGTCCTCGCCAGTTCGGGATGTTGCCGTTATCATATTGGGTTTCCAGCACGGAATGCAAAACATCCCGTGCGAATTTAGTGCTTTCCACCGACAATTCCAAGGCATTGAAGAATGAATCCCATTCAAAGATGGTCCAGAGATCTTTTCCACCTTCCGGCCGGGGAAAAATCCAGCGGCGTCCAGCCGGGGAATAGAGCCGGTGACGCCCGGCCTGATAAAGTGTCATCCAGAATAAATTATTGGTTATAGCGCGGGAAACCCCTTCGTGTAAACCTTTCACCCTGACCCGTTTTTGTTCATACCGCTTAGCCTCTTCCTCCAATATCCGGGCGATGGTCCGCTGATTTTTGTACCTGTAGATATGGCTCTTTAAAAACCGTTCGTTTTCTCCGATGCCGGCAGTAAAATAAATCTCGCGCTCCTTTTCCGGGGAATAAGACAAGATGATCTTTTCGCCGGTGCCGGCAGGTGACGACCAGTCTTCCCGGTGCGTCCAAAATAAATAATGATAGTTCTTGATGCTCAGGCTCTCTCCTTTAATCTGCCCGTCATCCAGAAGTTGAAACCGGCCTGTTAAATCCCATGGAAAATAATGCACGATTTCCACTTTAATATATTTGGGTGCGGTGATCCGCCCCACTACGGTCTGCTCATCCGTACGCGACCATTCCAACACCAGGGTATCGGATTTATCAGCCGGCTTCTTTAGAATAGGCGTGTCCTTTCTTTCATCCTCTGAAAGAAACGGCAGACTCATGTCGAACTTCATGCGGGCATAACTGCCGTCCGGCGAATTGGGGCCGACCTCGGAAACCAGAAAAAACAGGTCTAAATTATCCGCCGCCCGGTTGTCCTTGGTTACCCGGACCCGGAAAGAAAATGCACTTTTCTCATCGGGGACCAGAGTCAAGCCGGCCCAGGCGTCGGCATCCAAAGCGCCGATATAGGTTTCGTTCCAGGGATAGACAACTTCAGCTGCGGCGGGATAAAAAATCAAACCGGCGATCAGAAGAGTGACTGCCGTTACAAGTATATATTTCCACATAATTCAGATCAGCTTAACCTTCCCTGCAACTAGCCTGGATCATTCAGGCTAATAAAATGACATAACCGTTTTATCCTGAGGAAAGCAATGGTTTTGTCATGCTTCATGGTATTTTTCACATGTGATTATATATTAATTTACGGAAAATCCGCGTTGAAATCAATGGGCCTGTGTAAAAATCAGGCCGGGAATCCGTTTTCCACATAATGGGAAACAGCGTCAACGAACAGGTCCAATTCACGCAGATGTGTATAGATACTGGGAGTCACCCTCATACCAATGACTTGCTTTCCTTCTCCGGCGGGAGACGGAATTCCCACATTAATGACAAAAATTTTGTGTTTGCCCCACAATGTCTGCTGCAGTTTGGCCATGTCAAAATTCTTAACCGTATAAGCACCTATTCCGCATGACTGCTCCGGATCATAGGGTGTCAATATTTCCACTCCGGGAAGTTTCTCCAGTTTTTTGGCCCAATAATTGCGCAGATAGCGCAGCCGGGCCTCTTTTCTTTTGGCACCAATCCCGTGATGAAAGGTCAGGGCCTCCCCCACTGCCAGTTTCAGAGCTTCCGGTTGAGTCCCTACATGTTCGAATTTACGGATATCATCTCCCTGAGGGTCTGCAGCCGGAAACAGCGGCCATATTTTTTTGATCTTTTCTTTTTTGACATACAGAAAGCCGGTTCCGATCGGGCCCATCACCCATTTATGCAGGTTTGCTCCGTAGATGTCGCAATCCAGGTCTTTCTGGGCGAACTCGAAATGACCGAAAGCATGGGCGCCGTCGATCACCACTTCAATCCCATGCTGCCGGGCAAGTTCGCAGATCTGCTTGACCGGAAAAATTTGTCCGGTCAGATTGGTGATATGGCAGATCAAGATCATTTTGGTTCTAGGAGTGATGTGCTTTTTAAAATAATCGGTGAGAATATCGATGCGCTCCGGCGGATAAGGAAAAGAAAACATCTTAACCTTCACACCTTCCCTCTGCTGCCTTTGAAGCAGGGCGTTCTTCATGGAAGGATAATCGTGAGTCGTGGTCAAAACCTCATCTCCGGGTTTAAGCTCCAGGCCCAAAAGCGCAATCTGCATAGATTCGGTTACATTCCGGGTAATAGCAATTTCCTCCGGGGAGCAACCGAAGGTGGAAGCGATTTTTTCCCGGATGTTTTCCTTTCTGGGGCGCAGATATTGCCATGAATTCAGCACCGGGGCTCCATTGGAAAAATCCATATATCGCTTCACCGCATCGATCACAACGGTGGGAGCCGGATGCACTCCGCCATTATTGAGGTTGACGATACTGCGGTCTATATTGAATGCCTGCTGCACATAAAACCAGAAGCTTTCATCCTGGGCTAATTGCTGCGGCGGAGTATTCGCGACCTCGCCCAGTTTGGTTTTAAGCCGGGCATATCCTTTTTTGTCCAGCATGCCGAATAAGCCCAGGCCTCCTGCGCCCATTCCCAAGTTTTTAATGAATTGACGACGGCTTCCCATTATTCCATCCTCCTTTTTTAGTATTATTTTAAAAATGACTTCTCGCTGCCATCCTGAGGAGCTGGCTCCGAGTCATTGCGAGCGGCCGCAGGCCGCATGGCAATCTTAGACTGCTTCGCCAAACAAAACACTATCCTCTCCCTAATCGAAGCACATCCAGTATTATATACATGACTAATAACTAATTGAATGTCTTTTTCTTCCCCAAGCTGAATCGCCCTAATGAGGCCGGACCGATTTTTTAGACATTGTACGATGACATGTGTATCCATTTTCATTTTTATTATTGCGCTGCGTGTAATTTTATCTCCCTTGCTTTAGGTCTCTTGCCGTAAAACAAGTGATCGCTCCAAAGGGATATTCTCTGGGCCGCCCTGGAACGGGCAGCAGCAAAGCGTACTGCGTTATGCAGCGCATTGGCTGGCTTGCTGTATGGACAAACACTCATGCAGCGGCTGCAGTCGGTCCCGCATTTCCGCCAGAATTCATAACAGGCTTCCTGGTCGATTATCCAGCGCACAGAGCCGTTTTCTTCCCTCTTATCTCCATAGGGAATGGCCCCGGATGGACAATTGACCGCACATTTTTGACAGATCCGGCAGAAATCCTGTATACCCCAATTCCGAATCGAATCCGGATTAAGCGGCAAACTGGTTGTCACCAGCCCCAGCCGTACACGCGGGCCGTGTTCCGGCGTCATCAGAATACTCATGCGGCCCACTTCCCCAAGGCCGGCTTTCCAGCCTAATGCCGGCAGGATAGCCTGATAATTGCTGCCGGCCATATGCGCCCGGGCCGGGTATCCCAGCCTGCGGATCCAGTCAGCCGCGATAATCGCAATTCGCGCTGCTTCCACATACTTGCGGGCCGTCTCTACAATCACCGGAGACTGGGGAGCCGTGGCTATGACAGCATAATCCATCGGGATCGTGAATACTACGGCATATTTATGGTCCGTCTGGATGGAACGGCCGTAAGGCTCGGGACCGCGGCCGACATGGGAATAAATATAGGCCGGATCCAGTTCACAAATTCCGGTCTGATCCGCCCCTAAATAGCGGAATATCTTTTTTATGCACGCCGCATTTGCGGCAGAATCCTCCAGGCCGGCTGAATGAGAATTAACCGAACCGTCCGCCAGGTTCAGGAGTTCATCAAGGAACGCGAATTCCGCATCCGCCAACGAAAAAAGAAACGGTTCTCTCTGTATATGGGATGGCGATAATATATCCGGAATTTCCCGAATCCGGTCATCCTTTTCTTTACGTTCAGGACGGCGGCTATAATATTCTTGATAACGCGCTGAATCTTTTTCCAAGTCAAAGCGGGCAAAAATGATGTCCCGCTCATCAATCTGTTTTTGAGGCCCGATAACCGCTTGCTTTTCCCGGAGGCGGGGTGAAAAAATCATCCAAAAAATCAGTATAAGCAAAAGCCCAGCCAAAATTACAGTTAATTCCCATAGAATTCCTGGAAAAGCCCAAATCAAAAAAAGAAATAATCCACTCCATGCCGACAAAATAAAAAGAGAAATAAAAAAGGCCCTTTTCTCCCCTTCCATAAGGCTGTAAGCAGCAAAAATAAAAAGAAGAAGAGCAGGAATGCCCCATAAAATCGGGACCATTAGATTCATCCGGCAAGGTCCTTTCGTTTTTTCACGGCCGGCGGGAAGAAAACAGGTTTAGAAATGCCACCAGCAGCGCCGCGCCAAGAATGGCCCACAGAAACGGAAACAGCTGTCCGCTGAAGCGAATCCATGGTGTTAGAGGAAGCTCCAGGGTGCGGGCGATATACGTTCCGATCAAGGCACCGATAAAGCCCAGCAGGATCGAAGTCAAACAGCCTAGTCCTTTCCGGCCGGCAAGCCGCGCCCCGACTGAGCCGGCAACCGCAGCGATCAACAACATAAACAGAAAAGATAGTATGCTCATGGATTAATCATTGTAAAAAAAAGCCGGGTTGTCAATCTAACTTTTTAATGCTTCCAGCCTTTTTAGCGCATCTTCAACTTCAGATCGGTCCCAAATCTTCATAGTGTTCGACCCAATCGTATTTGAAAAAAAGTTCATTTCTCAATAATTTTGAAACACCAATCAAGATTGTCGCCAACAGCAACGGTAAAATGTTTTTTTTTTGAAAGATCAAGGGATTCCTCCTATCAATTTATATTCCCGCCGCAAAAAATAAACATAATAAATTTTCAGGTCATTCTCGCTGTGCTCGCGTTCAGAGTGTTCAAAGTGTTCGATGGTTCGAAGTGTTCAGGTATTCGACAACCTATGTCATTTCAGGAGCGGCACCCTCCATGTCATTCTAGAAGCTAAGCGACAAGAATCTTAAGTGTATTCGCTGAATGAATCGGTATCGTTTTCGCAAACGATGCAGTCTAAGATCCCCACGGCCGCTGTGCGGCCTGGGGATGACATGGGGAATCGCTGCGTGGCTCGGGGGGATGACATGGGGGATCGCTGAGCAGGCTTCAGGATAGTCTCATAATACTCACAGGAGTGATTTTTTTGTGGCGGCAAATGCACTTATATGATATTTAATGATCAAATGAATACAATAGACGCAATAAAAACATACCAAGACGAAATGACCGGCTTTTTAAAAGAATTGGTTTACCTGGAATCTCCCACCCAGACCAAATCGGCTGTTGATCAGTGTTCCGCGCGGCTGGTGAAAGAGCTGGAAAAATACGGTGCTGCTGTAACACTGTTTCCTCAGAAAAAACGGGGCGATCTTTTTGCAGCTGACATCCCGGGCCCGGAGACCTTTGCCCCGCTTATGGTGCTGCTCCATATTGATACGGTTTGGCCGGTGGGGACAATAAAAAAGATGCCGTTTTCCATTCAGAAAAACCGCATTCACGGCCCGGGGGTTTTGGACATGAAAGCAGGATCGGTCATGACTGTTTTCGCTCTTAAATATCTGAGGGACCATCAATTAAAACCGTCCCGGCCCATCCGGGTGTTTATCAATTCCAGCGAAGAAATGCCCTGGAAAGAGTCGGATATCCTCATTACCGGGCTTGCGGAGCAGGCCGGACCGGTTCTATGTATGGAACCGGCATTGCCCGGAGGAGGAATTAAATATCAGCGCAAGGGACGCATGACTGTTCGGGTATCCGCCCGCGGAAAGTCCGCCCATGCGGCCAATCCGGAAAAAGGATCCAATGCCATCGAACTTCTTATAAAAACTCTTGACAGCATAAAAGACTTGCGCTGTGACGGCGTAACGGTCAACATCGGCCGCATCCGCGGCGGGGGCAAGCTCAATATTGTACCGGAACGGGCCACATCCGGACTGGACATCCGCTTCTGGACGGCGAATAAAGCCAAGGCCATTAAAAAAGCCTTACAGGGCATAGAGAAAAAGGAAGCAGGAAGCCAGGTAAAAATCTCTCTTTTAACCCAGACCCCGCCCATGGAACCTTCGGAAGCCGGTGATCACTTATTTCATCTGACAAAGCAGATCGCGTCAAAACTGGGAATGAATTTAAAAAGAGGGAAATCCGGAGGGGGCTCTGATGCCTCTATCGCTTCCGCGGCCGGCGCAGCTGTGCTGGACGGCCTGGGCCCGGAAGGCGAAGGCATGCACGCGGACCATGAGCATCTTATCATCTCCTCCTGGCTGGAGCGCACCGCCCTTTTGGCGGAATTGTTTCAGAATTTGTGATAGACCTGACGCGGGTCTGCTTCTCAGATATGACAGGAATAATCCTATGAACTATATTCCATGTAAATAAAATTTTATTTACCCGGAGAAAATTAATATAATAGGAAACCTGAAGAGACAGGAATCAACTATGATAAAAAAACACTACCTTTTATCACCCGGCCCTACGCCCCTGCCGGACGATGTGCAGGCGGCCGGAAGCTATCCTCTCCTCCATCACCGCACGCCGGAATTTTCCCAAATTTTCATGGATGTGACCGAAGGACTGAAATATGTTTTCCAGACTAAACAGGATGTGTATATTTTGACTTCCTCCGGAACCGGTGCCATGGAAGCCGCAGTTATCAACATACTCAGCCCCGGAGATAAAGTTATCACCATAAACGGCGGCAAATTCGGCAGCCGCTGGAGTGTGATTTGCCGCGCTTATGGGATTGAAGCGATAGAAATCCAGCTGGAATGGGGCGAGACTCTGCCTGCGGACAAATTGGAAGCTGATCTCCAAGCTCATCCTGAAACCAAGGCGGTTTTTGCCACCCTGCATGAAACCGCCACCGGCACTATGTTCGATATTCAAAATTTCGGCCGGATCTGCCGGGACCGGGCGACGCTTCTGGTTGTGGACGGCATATCCGGAATTGGAGCCGCCAGCTGCCCCATGGATAAATGGGGCATCGATGTCCTGATTTCAGGCGCCCAGAAGTCGTTTATGACGCCGCCCGGTTTAGCATATATTGCTTTTTCGGAGAAAGCCTGGAGGACTGTTGAGCAAGCCGGCCTCCCCCGCTTTTATTTCGATGCGGTCGCCGCCCGGGAGGCGCTTAAACGGCAAACCTCAGCCTGGACCCCGGCGATTTCTCTGGTCCGTCAGCAAAAAGCCGCTCTCGACCGAATTCGGGAGATTGGACTGGATAACCTGATCGCTCATCATCTAATCATGGGAGATGCGGTCCGGTCCGGAGTCAAGGCATTGAATCTGGACCTTCTATCCAGCAATCCAGGCAATGTTCTCACCGCCGTTAAGGTTCCTGAAGAAATCGACGGCCTCCGCCTGGTCAAAATCATGCATAATACCTACAGCGCATACATCGCCGGAGCCCAGGCTCCCTACAAGGGGGCATTTTTCCGTATCGGGCATTTGGGTTACACCGGCGGATTTGATATCATTACGGCTCTATCGGCCCTGGAGATGACCCTGGATGAACTGGGTTACCCGGTGGATAAGGGATCGTCTATTGGGGCCGCCGAATCAATTTTAAAGGAGAACTGGTCATGAAAAAAATATTAGTCTGTGACACATTGCATCCCGATGCCATGGATGCTTTGGCAAATCAGGACGGCCTGGAGGTTACGGTCAAAACCGGCATGGATGAAGCGGAAGTAGTGGAAACCATTCCGGGTTTTAATGCTGCAGTAGTGAGAAGCGCCACTAAGATCACCAAAAATGTGATTGAGGCCGCAGACAGCCTGGAATTGATTGTCCGGGCCGGTATCGGCTTGGATAATATCGACGTTCCGGAAGCCGAAGCCAGGGGCATTAGAGTCGCCAATACTCCCTCTGCCACAACCATTTCCGTCGCCGAACATACCTTCGGTCTTATGCTGGGCGTTGTCCGTAACCACGGAGCCGCCAATCTTTCGATGAAAGAACACAAATGGGAAAAAAAGAAGCTCAAGGGAACCGAACTCTATGATAAAAACCTGGGGATTATCGGAAGCGGCCGTATCGGTCTGGCTGTCGCAGAACGTGCCATCGCCTTCGGGATGAAAGTCCTGGTTTATGACATCATTGAAGTCAAAACCAAACTCAACATCCGTCAGGTTGATCTGGATGAACTTTTGGCGGAATCCGATGTGATCTCTCTCCACCTGCCCCTTACAGACAAGACCAAGCACATGGTCAGCAACGACGAATTCGCAAAAATGAAAGACGGGGTTGTGATCATCAATGCCGCCCGCGGCGGTGTACTGGATGAAAAAGCCCTGCTCACCGCTTTGGAAGAAGGCAAAGTAAGCGGCGTGGGAATTGATGTGTTTGAAAAAGAACCCACAGATAATTTCCCTCTTATTGACCGGCCTGATGTCCTGGCGACACCGCATGTCGGCGCTGCCGCTAAGGAAGGGCAAAGACGCGCCGGATTTGAAGTCTTGAATACTCTCCAGCAGGAATTTTTATCCTGAATATTTAACCTGCAGCGATTATCCCAAAAGAGCGCAGGCTTATTCGCGGGAGTTAAAAGTAAAAAGTGAAAAGTGAAAAGTTATCTCTGCGTGTCATCCTGAGGGCGGCGAAGCCGCCCGTAAGCATCTTGCACTGCATCTCCTGTGTGGATGGAACCGGCTTCTTTTGGCGATGCAGTCTAAGGTCCCCACGGCCGCTAACGCGGCCTGGGGATGACATTTCTACGCTAACGCGGCCTGGGGATGACATTGTTATGTTATAATATTTTGTTATGATATATTTTGACAATAATGCCACAACTCCCATAGATCCGGACGTCTGCAAGAAGATGACCGGCTTCATTGAGAACCAATTTGGAAATCCTTCTTCTCTCTATCCCATAGGACGGGACGTCAAGGAAATGATTCAGGATGCCCGTGAGAAGGTGGCTCAGGCCATAGGAGCCAAGCGGAGTGAAATCGTTTTCACCGGATCCGGGACTGAATCGGACAATTTCGCCATCCGGGGAGTTATGGATGCCATGCCGGATAAAAATCACTTCATCACCTCTGCTGTCGAGCACCCTGCGGTGATTGAAACCGCCCATTACCTGAAACGCAAGGGCTGTCAGGTAACTATTGTGCCGGTGGATAAATCCGGATTGATCGACTTGGACTATTTACGCGATGCCGTCACCCCCGAAACTGCACTCATCTCTGTCATGCACGCCAATAATGAAATCGGAACCGTTCAGCCCCTGGATGAAATTGTGAATATCGCTAAAAAAAACAATATCCTGATCCATACGGATGCGGTGCAGACTTTCGGCAAAATCCCGCTTGATATCAAAAAATTGGATGTGGACTTGCTGTCGGTTTCCGCGCATAAAATCTACGGGCCCAAAGGTGTAGGCGCTCTTTACGTTAAACGGGGAACACCGATTCTGCCTCTCATATACGGCGGCCATCAAGAAGGCCGCATCCGCGCCGGCACTGAGAATACAGCGGGCATTATCGGTTTTGGAGAAGCAGCAAGCCTGGTTATGTCCCGTCTCCCCCATGATCAGAAGCGACTGGAAAAATTGGGGAATGAACTCAAGCAAGGAATTGCTGAACGAATCCCTGAAGCCAAGTTCAACGGACATGACAGCCGGCGTATAAAAACCACGGTGAACTACTCTTTTCCCGGCCTTGAGGCGGAAGCCCTGCTGCTGGGATTAGCGACGGAAGAAATTTATGTATCAACCGGTTCCGCCTGCAGTGAGGATTCCGAAGAAGTCTCTCACGTACTGGAAGCTATCGGATTGACTCATGAAGAGGCCCAATCTTCTATCCGCATGTCGCTGGGACGGTTCAATACGCAAGAGGATGTCGAAACGGTCCTCAACATTCTTCCGGAAATGATCGCCAACTTCCGCGAGATGGAATAATCCCAATGATAAATAAATTCATATGTCATATTGAGGCCTGAGGCAGCAATTCTTATGTCATTCCCGGAGCGAAGCGACGGGAATCTTAGACGGCATTGTTTACCGCGCTTACGTTTCGAGCGTTCGCCGGTTTAAAGCGTTCCAAGCGTTCCTTTTAGGTCTATCTAGATCTATTCTTTCAGTTCGCCTTGCCCGCGTTCATTTCACTTTTCCTAGCCTGAATTATTCATAAAAATATTGCGAAAATTTTGTAATTTCTTTTTTATCAACGATTAACATGATTTTTATTGAAAGTTCAAATTGAAAGTTTTTCATTTTCATATTTATATTATAATCGCAATTTTTTTATGAATAATTCAGGCTGGATATGGTTTAAAGATTTGAGATTTGAGATTTGAGATTTGAGATATGCAAGGCACAATAGATTCCTCCAGGTTACTTTAGATACTTATCAAACCAGGAGACTGTCCGCTGGTAATAATCCACAACATGATGCGGATACCGATGGATGCCGTGGCCTTCATTAGGATAAATAGCCAGCACCGTATCCACACCCAGTTTTTTTAGTGCCGTAAACATTAATTCAGCCTGATTCAGATTGCAGCAGAAATCCCATGCGCCGTGAACAAACATTGTCGGTGTTGTGCAGTTTTTTACATATTTTATAGGAGACATACCGAGGGCCTTGTCAAAATCGTCGATCGGCATAAATCCGCCGTCGCTTTCAAACCACAGGGAATTCGCATCCGTGCCCCAATCCGTCAGAACATGGCTGATGGACGCCACGGGGACCGCCGCTTTGAAACGTTTTGTCTGAGTGATAATCCAATTGCTCAGGTAACCGCCGTAGCTGCCGCCGGTCACACCCAATCGCTCCGGGTCAATAAAGGGATATTTATTCAGGACATAATCCAGACCCAGCATCAGGTCTTTATATTCACCTCCGCATAAATCACCGACGATAAGGTCGGAAAACTTCTGTCCGCGCCCTGTGCTGCCCCGGTAATTGATGAACATCACCGCATAGCCGTTTGCCGCGAAATATTGAAACATCCGGGTCCGGGAAAGGCTGTAACCGAATTGGCCGTGGGGGCCGCCATGCACAGCATGGATCATTGGATAACGTTTTCCATCCTTAAAATCAGCCGGTTTCATCAGCCAGCCTTCAATAACCACACCATCAAAACTGGGATAAGAAAAGAATTCACTATCCGCTATCTTGACTTCCTCCGTGAATTCCTGATGAAAATGTGTCAACTGCTGTTTCTCTGTCGTTTTTTCTCCCTCCTTAATACGAAATATTTCAGGAGAGTGGATGAAATCCGTATAGACAAAGTAAATTTCCCCATTTTGCCCCAGGCAAAAATCACCGACCTGGCCGTTTTCCTCAAAAATCAGGTTGACAACATACCCTTCACGGGGCGCGGCATAGAGGCCTACCCGTCCATGATTCTGAGCGGTAAAAAAGACTTTTTCTCCATTTTCGGTCCAAACCGGTGAACTGGACCACCGGTCCAAAGGCTCAGTTAAGTTAACCATGTCCCCGCCTTCCTTGGGAATGACACAGACTTTATACAGTTCGGCATCACTTTCCTTGCTGCGGTGGTCACGGTCCCGGCCGAGATAAAGGATGCTCTCCCCATCCGGAGACCAAGAGGGCGTGTATTCCGGGCCGATGGTGCGGGTTATCCGCTTCATCTTGTCTCCGCTTGTGGAGAGCAGGCAAATGTCATTGTTGGCATTATAGTCGGCCCGGCCGGTCTGATTGGACACACAGGCAATCCAGCGGCCGTCCGGGGAATAAGAAATGGAATGGTAGTCATAATCGCCGGATGAAATCTGACGGGGCTTTCCTTCTGCAGCTGAAGCCAAAAAAACATGCGTCCGGCGCATATCCGAATAATAATAAAATGATTTAAACAGCACCCGGTCCACCACCATCACTTCGTTTCCTGTGGGAAATGTGCCCGGAGAAGGATCATTCTTATAGTGCCTGGGCCCCGCAGCTGTATATGCCAAAGTCTTTCCGTCCGGAGACCAGCAGAGGTCATTTCCTGTCATTCCCAGATAGGCATTTGATTTTTCAAGCTCTGTGATCATGCGTTTATTGGACCCATCTGCGTCCATGATCCACAGCCCTAAGGAACCGTCCTTCGAAGAAAAATAAGCCATTTTTGTCCCGTCCGGAGACAATCTGGGACTGGAAAGTGATCCCTTTTTATCAGTCAGCGCTTTCGCTTGTCCTCCTCCCGCCGGCATCACCCAAAGACTGGAATACCCGCGGTTGTCCTCTAAATTACTCTCAGACATCATAAAATACAGCATCCGTCCGTCCGGAGAGACTTGCAGCTCCCGGATACTTTTCATACGGAAAACATCTTTCTCCGACCATAACCGCTTCCCTTCCGTTTTCGCATACATCAGAGGAAATATCGTCAAAACCGCAGCAATGAGTATCATTATGAAGACGGTGAACTTTTTATCAAACATAGAACCTCCTTAAAAATTGCTCTATTCCGCCAATCATCCTATTCTTTTTCTAAAAATAAAGAAATGCAAGTTTTTTCAGCCAAAATTTAAAAAACTTGACACTCCTTTATTCTCATGTTTTCATAAAAATATGACTATGGAATTAAAAAAAATCAGGGATGAGATAGATGCAATTGATCAGAATATCTGTAAACTTCTCCATCAGCGGCTGGAACTGGCGTTAAGGACGACCACACAAAAAAAAATTGTGCAGGATAAAACCCGTGAAGGGGAAATATTTGACCGGTTGGAAAAAATGTCCGGATTATACAAACGGCTCAGACCGGAATTTATAAAGAAACTCTTTATATTGATCCTTGCAGAAAGCCGCAAACTTCAGCAGGAAAATCAAACCGTGAAGGATTGAGCGGTTTCTCCCGGACATATTTATGAAATGGATTCAGGGCATGATTGGATGGCTGGAGAATAGGCTGTCTTTTGGCCTGAAAGCAACATAGCCGCAGAAAATAAAATCGATAAGGCAAAGAGACCTTCACTGCTGTGTATTTTTTCATCACTGGCCCCTTTCATTTATAGTTAAGACTTAAATCGATTCCAAAAAGTTACTGAGGTTTCTTTTCATCCGAGTGAACCGGCAGACCTTCCAATACATCACCTTACCCGCTGCTTTATAAACTGCGAAGCTGTGCGAGATATATGCTGCGGACCTCAAGCAGAAACGAGTGGTAGCGTGTATCCTTGAAATCAGGATAAGTCCAGGGCAATGTCCGAATGTCATTTTTACCGAACATCAATTCCAGGTGAGCATAAATACCATTTTGCAGGGGAACGCGGTGGGCAAAATCTTTGGCGGTCGCCATAATCAGGGAAGACGCCGAAAGAATTCCCGGATCAAGATTGATGACACGAATTCCGCCTCCTGCTTCCTCTTTCATTTCTTTTTCCCATCGATTGGTTTCCAATTTGATATCACTCAGGCTTGCCGGATTGACCGGATGTTCAAAGCTGACCATCTCCCGTTCGACCGAATTCTCAAATTGATCCGCATAATAGGGAGATTGATCAAATATGAAAGACCGGCTTTCCAGATCGATAGGCCCGTATTTTTCAATCAACTGAATTTTGGCTTTGTCCAAATATTCAGTCGAGGCATACATTATTCCGGTTATTAGTTTCCAGGGGGAAAAAGGTTTGGCTTCCGTCATTTCTTTATTCTATTGTATTACTTATATTTTGACAAAAAATTAAAAAAAGCCAAAAATTTTCAATCCGGTTTTCTAGCCTGAATTATTCATAAAAAAATTGCGATGTTTTTGCAATTTCTTTTTTATCAGCG
>CAZDJZ010000024.1:0-37748 GCA_964505785.1 uncultured Eubacteriales bacterium | reverse complement strand
GAAACCGTACTGGATTTACGGCGGGCTTCAGGACAACGGCAGCTGGGCCGGCCCCAGCGCGGTTTACCGCCGCAGCGGTATTTTAAATGAAGACTGGATCAAGACCGGCGGCGGAGACGGATTTGTTAATCTAGTGGATCCGGAAGACCCGGATACTCTGTATACGGAGTCCCAATACCTGGGACTGTCGCGTTTTGACTTGACCACACGGGAATCAAGGGATATACGCCCCGGCGATCCGAAAGGTCATATCAGCGCGCGCCGGAACTGGGATGCATGGGGGCCGGGTCTGCCTGAGCCGGAACTGGGCAATGCCATGGCTCCCGCCAACTGGGACGGACCCTTTATCATCAGCCGGCATCATCCAAAGACTTTGTATGCAGGGACCGATCAATTATGGAAAAGTACAGATGGCGGTTATTCCTGGACCTCCCTGGGAAATTTAACCACTGGAATCGACCGGCGGGAGATGCCAATCATGGATCAGCGTGCGGAGGAAACCACGGCTTCGCTGGATGACGGTATCCCCTATTATCCCACGATAACCGTTATCGCTGAATCGCCGCTGCAGCCGGAGATTTTGTATGCGGGAACGGATGACGGCTGTTTTCATCTCTCCATAGACGGCGGGAAGACCTGGCGCAATACGGCTCCGGATATGCCGGGACTTCCCGAAGATGCCTGGTTCTCAGGCATCGAGCCTTCCCGTTTTGCGGAAGGGACGGTTTACGTCATAGTCAATAATTACCGGAATGATGATTATGCTAATTATGCATATAAGTCAACGGATTACGGCCGGACCTGGACATCCATTTGCGGCGATTTACCCAAGGAAAGAGTGCTGCGGACTCTGCGGGAGGATACCCGGAATCCGGATGTGCTGTTCATCGGGGCTGAACTGGGATTGTTCTTTACAATAGATGGCGGGTCGCATTGGCTTCCATTGAAAAACAACATGCCGACAACGGCATTCAATGACCTGATTATACATCCCCGCGATAATGATTTGATACTGGGCACGCACGGACGTGGAATCTGGATTTTAGACAACATCGCATGCCTGCAGGAGTTGACTCCCGATGTGATATCTTCGCATGTGCATTTGTTTTCTATAGAAACCGCGGAAATGATCCGGTATGCGCGTGAAAAAGGGCATACCGGGGACATGATTTTCAAGGGAGAAAACCCTCCCACCGGAGCTGTTATCGACTATTATCTTAAATCAGAGGCGGGTGAAGATGATATTCGGATCACAGTTCTGGACCATAACCATCAACCGGTGGCGGAGCTGGACCCCAAGCGGGGCAAAGGCATAAACCGGGTTATATGGGATCTTCGTTATGATGCTGTGCCGGGGCCGAATTTGGGCGAAGAAGAACGCAGCCGGGACCTGCAGGGCCCTTTTGTCGTTCCTGGGATTTTTACGGTTAAGCTGGAGACCGGCGGCCTGTCAAAGACGAAAACTTTTCGGGTAAAAGAGGACCCGAGAATAAAGGTCCCTTTTGACGAGCGTAAGGAATGGACCTGGTCTTTGCTGGATATCGCGGAGATATATAAAAAATCCAGCCGAGAACTGGAAGCAATGAAAGACTTGAAAGAACAACAAAGTGACAGTACGGGAAAACGCCGTCAAACCCTAAGTAAAAAAGCGGAGAAATTGGAAAGAATGTTAAGAGAGCTCAATAACCGTATTGCTTCTCTATACTACCAGGTTTCTTCCTGGACCGGGCGTTTAACAAAAGATCAGCGTGAACAGATGAAGTATCTCAGTGACACTCTTGCAGAACTTAAATAACGCCGTTCTTTGATCGGCTCAGGTATTTAACCAGACTTGTAAAGTAGACAGAATAATCCAGGTTGGTTAGAAATACTTCAGGTTAAATGATAGTTACGTTTTTTGCAGCCGGTCCTTTTTCACCTTCTTCAATTTCAAAGTTAACCCGGTCGCCCTCATTGAGGGATTTAAAGCCCTCAGCGACTATTGCTGAATGATGGACAAAAATATCCGGGCCGTCTTCTTGTTGAATGAATCCGTATCCTTTGCGGTTATTGAACCATTTGACTGTTCCAGTGGCCATAGTGGCATACTCCTTTCTAAAAATACTCATAGTTTCATACTGGAGGGCGCCACTTCAAAAGGGTCTGCCTCAGAAGAAACCGACCAGTTTTTCGCCTGGTCTTTCATGAAGATGCTCATTATATCATAAAATGCCTTACAAGCGCCAATTAAATTAAAATTGTTTGACTTTTATTCCCGCATAATATAGCTTGCCCGTATATGCGAGGGTTGTATAATGCACGGCACTTTAAGATCCTCATGGCCTGCTTCGCAGGTATTCGGATGACAATTTTCCGTTTCCAGTTTTTGCTGATCAGCAATCATCCATTGATGCAGCGGAAATTTTAAAAGGAGGGATAATGAAGGGATTAATCGTCATCGCTGTTTTAGTACTGGCCGGGTACCTGGTTTATACGAATTTCTATGCGCCTCTTAGTGAAGAGGAACAGTTGGTGAGGAATATGGAAGTCAGTTTCCATAAGGCCTCCGGCGCTGTTGTGGGCTCATCCCGGCTGTCTGCCGGGACCGGTATCGATATGATGTCCGGAGTGGAAAACGCGGTTGAAACGATAAAAAAGACAAAAAAGAAGCTGGCCGCCTTAAAGCCTGAACTCACTGAAGAAAAAGCAATAGCAAGAGCGGAGAAACTGGAGAATGAGATTCGGGAATTCATGCGGAAAAATGACATTCTGGACAACTGAATACCCGGATGGGAGCAATGACTGTTTGGTTTGCTGAACGGGGGGAAACACATTTTAGTTCGCAAATGACCTGACAGGGTCATCCTGAGCGAAGCGAAGAATCTCATTCTGCCGAGTCTGATTAAAGGTCAGCGTCTTTATATAAGAACCGTTTCCACATGGCAATGGATAAGGGTCATATCCAAGCCGGCCCGTATGAAGGCCGAGCGGACACGGTTCCTCTCCCCGGAAGAGGAGAGCGATGCCTGAATCGGAGCGGATATCCTCGCTGGGGACAGACGCGTGGCGGCAGGATATGACCCTTATTCATTGATGCCGTTCACTGTGAGATTTTCGTCATTCCGGGTGTGTTATATACATGCTTCATTCAAAAATAAATTGCAATATTTGTGCAATCTCTTTTTTATCAGCGATAAACATGCTTTTTAGAGAAAGATCCGTAGGAATATTTTTCATTAATAATTTTTAATTTGCTTTTCATCTTCATTTAATCCTGGTTATTTATAATAAACACGAATTAAGCTCGGCACGTGGACTGCGAGGAGAAAAACATGAATCAAAGCAAAGCGTTTATTTTAATAATCAGTGTATTCATTGTCTTGGCGGTTTTGCCTGGATATGCATCTGAGGAAAATCAAAATTTGGATGAACTCCGGGAATTTGCACCAAAAGTGTTTATCGACTGTAATTTCTGCGACAGGGATTATTTCCGTGAGAATCTTAGCTATATCAATTTCGTCCGGGACCGGACGGATGCCGACATTCATGTGTTGATTACCGATCAGCGAACCGGCAGCGGCGGCCGGGAATATACCTTCAATTTCATCGGAAAAGGAAAATATGAAGATTTGAATTATACCCTGGTCCATATGAGCGGGCCGACGGATACCAGGGACGAAGTCCGCAGGGGGCAGATGGAGGTCCTGCAGCGGGGACTTTTTCCTTTTTTAGTGGAGACGCCCCTGTGCCGGTTTATGAGCATCGAGTTTGAAAGGGAACTGGAGCCAACTTCGGTTGACGACCCCTGGAAATTTTGGGTTTTCAGCTTCAGCGCCGACGGCCGCTTCAGAGGTGAATCCAGCCAAAAATCGAATTCCATCGACTTAAATGTTTCTGCGAACAAGGTGACTCCCACCCTTAAAATAAGAATGGGGCTGTCGGGGGAATTTGATCATGAATCCTATGATTATGAAGATGAAACCATTATCTCCGAGCAAGATGAAAAAGAGTTCACCGGGATGGTTGTCAAGAGCCTGGGAGAACACTGGTCCGTAGGCGGCTGGGTGGAGGCGGAAGCCTCGACTTATGGGAATATCGACGCGCATTTTACTTTAGCGCCGGCGGTGGAGTATAATTTTTTTCCTTACAGCGAATCCACGCGCCGCCAGCTTCGGATCCTTTACCGCCTGGGTTGGAATCGCATCAATTATATAGAAGAGACAATTTTTGATAAATTAAAGGAGACTTTATACAAAGAATCGCTGACTGTCACGCTGGAATCAAGAGAACCTTGGGGCAGCATTTCCACCTCCCTGGAAGGGGCGCATTATTTTCATGATTTCAGCAAGTTCAGAGTAGAACTCCGGGGTAACATTGATATCCGGATTTTCAAAGGCCTTTCACTGGATATCAGGGGCCGGTATGATCTGATTCGGGATCAATTATCCTTACCCAAAGAAGGGGCTTCTCTGGATGAAGTGCTGCTTGAAAGAAAAGAACTGGCCACAAATTTTGATTATTCTTTCCGGGTCGGACTTCGGTATACCTTTGGTTCCGTGTTCAGCAATGTTGTCAATCCAAGATTCGGGAACGGCGGCCGGCGTTATTATTAATGGAAAACGTTGTTATACCAGGGAACGAAGCGATGGTTGGAGTTTTTTCCGCTTCGGTGCATAAGGCGCTTTAAATTCTTTAAGCGCGACATTTGGTTTGATTTGCAAGCCCCGGAATGACGGAAATAGGTTGTGGGATGGTATAATATGGGCATGAAAATTTTGGTGGTTGAGGACGATAAAAAAGTCGGCGGTTTCCTGGAGCGTGGGCTGAGGGAGGAACAATATGCCGTGGACCTTTGCCGGGACGGGCAAGAAGCCGTCCACCTGGCTTCAGTGAATTCCTATGATGTGATTATTCTGGACATCATGCTGCCGCAGAAGAACGGTTTTGAAGTTTGCCGGGAACTGCGGCGCAAATCCGTTCTGACGCCAATCCTTATACTGACCGCTAAGGATACCCTGGAGGACAAGATCTCCGGATTATCCGAGGGTGCGGACGATTATCTCACCAAGCCTTTTTCATTTGAAGAATTGCTGGCCCGTATCCGGGCCTTGATGCGCCGGGATAAAGATTATAAGACAGGTGTCTTATCCGCCGGCGACCTCCGGTTGGATCCAAACCGCCGGGCGGTCAAAAGAGGAAAAAAAACTATTGAATTAACCGGCAAGGAATATGCCCTGCTGGAATACCTGCTGCGGAATAAAGGCCGGATTGTGACACAAACCCAGATTATTGAGCATGTCTGGGACAGGAATTATGTCGGAACCAGTAATATTGTTAATGTGTATCTTAACCGGCTGCGTGAAAAAATCGATCATGGCCATGAAATAAAGTTGATAAAAACCATTCGGGGTATCGGTTTTACTATTAAGGAAACCCAACCGGTATGAAAAAAAAGCGTTTTCAGGGCCTGAGTTTCAAGTTGATCATCTGGTATATCATCTTTTTGGGTGTGACCATCACTATGGCTGGTTTGTTTCTCTATCAGGGATTTAAAGATCGTCAGCTGGATGAAGTAAACAGGATTGTTTTAGAAATCGCAGATGAAACTTATGAAAAATGGTGGAAGCAAAAGGGAGTGACTTGGGAAACAGCGATAGCCAGGTCCCGGGAACGGTTTTCCGCCCATCAGCCTTTGATCCAACTGGTCGAATTGAATCAGGAAAAAAAGGAGATAAAAAAAACCATCCGTTCTGCGGAGATTCCGGAGGGATCATTTTTAGCCGAGCCCCGTCTTTACTGCAAGGCTGACCGCTCGGATATCGACAATTTGGTTTATGCAAATATAAGCCATAAGGACTTAGGCCCGTATCCTATCCGTATGGTGTTGATGCCGGTCCGCGGTCCCAATGTTCTTCAAGTGGGGATTTCCTTGAAAGAAACCTATCAGGAATTAAATCAGCTCTTAGTGGTGATGGTGCTTTCCGGAGCTCTTCTTCTGATTCTAGCCTCAGCCGGAGGAGGTTTGATCATAAACCGGGCGTTGCACCCGGTCAAAAGTGTGGTTAAGACGGCCCGAAAAATATCTGCGGACGATCTTTCGCTGAGGATTGATGCGGAAAACCGGGGCGGAGAGATCGGTGAATTGATCGAGACTTTCAATGATATGATCAAGCGATTGGAAATATCAGTGAATAGAATCCGGCAGTTTTCCGGTGACGTTTCCCATGAACTGCGGACGCCTTTAACCATCATCCGGGGAGAAGTGGAAGTACTCCTGCGCAAGCCGCGCAGGCACGAAGAATATATTGATACCCTAAACAGCGTTTTGGAAGAATCACAGAGGATGGAAAAAATCATTGATGACCTGTTGTTTCTGTCCCGGGTGGAGGGGCTGGATAAATCAAAGCTGCATCAGAAAGTGAATTTGGAGGAAGTGATCGCTGATATGATTGAGAGCCGCATTCAAATTGTCAAGAAAAAGAGATTGATCCTGAAAGCCGATGAGATTGCTCCCCTTCAGATTGAAGGGAGCCGGGATCTGCTAGAACGAATGACTGCGAATATTTTCGACAACGCGGTCCGTTATACCCCCGAAGGCGGCCAGGTAAAAATCGAGTTGAAAAGGAGAGGTGACTGGGCCGTTTTAATCATAAGTGATACCGGCATCGGGATTCCTGAAAAAGACCTGTCCAAAATTTTTAACCGCTTCTATGTGGTTGATCCATCGCGTTCCAAGGAAACCGGCGGCTCCGGCCTGGGGTTGTCCATTGTCAAATGGATCGCTGACTGTCATAACGCTGACATCAGAGTCTCCAGTCAATCGGGCTGCGGGACGACTTTTACGGTTTCTTTTCCAATGTCATTATGACCTCTCCCCATGTCTTTCCGGAGCAGGCTGCTTGCTTCTCTCGCCTTTATAGTGCTCCAGCGTTATTTTAGTCAATTTTTATTCCATTTAGGTCCATCTAAGTCTATCTAAGTCTATCTAAGTCCTTCTAGGTCTATTTGGTCATTCGACTGCACTCACATTTATCGGGTTCCGGGTTCCAGTGTTGCCATTATTCGGCTTTGGTTTATTTTTGATATTTGATTTTTGATTTACTATTTACTCTGCGAAGCAGCATAAGATCCTCACGTCGCTTCGCTCTTCTGGATGACAGCAGCGCTGTCATTTTCGAGCTAATAGGCCAGGCTCAATGAATTTAAAGAGGCAGGGAACAATATGATAAAATATTCGTATATATAGTTTAAGCTCTGAGAGGAGGACCGTTTATGAAAAAATCAGGACTGATTTTCTTTTTTTCTTCTGTATTGACATTGATGCTTTGCTTTCAATTTGCTTGGAGTATCAATAAACAGGATACCCGGATGCTCACGCAGCCGGCTGTCGGAGCCCAGTCCATTGCCTTTGTTTACGGCAATGATTTATGGTCAGCCGATATGGAAGGCAGAAATGTCCGCCGGCTTACAACCCATAAAGGAGAAGAGTCAGGGCCGGTTTTTTCTCCTGACGGACGCTGGATCGCGTTCAGCGGCCAGTATGAAGGCAATACGGATGTCTATGTTATTCCGGCGGAAGGGGGAATACCTCAACGTCTGACCTGGCATCCCAGCCCTGATTATGTCCGGGATTTTACGCCTGACGGGAAGGCGGTTCTATTTAATTCCTCCCGTTTTGCGGCTAACCGAAACCGCAATAAACTGTACACGGTATCCCTGGACGGCGGTATGCCGCAGCCCCTGGATATTCCTTATGCGGACAAAGCGGTGTACTCGCCGGACGGGAAGAAGCTGGCTTATACGCCTTTCGGGGAAGCCTTTACTATGTGGAAGAACTACCGGGGCGGCACCTTTTCCCGAATATGGATCTTCCGGTTCAGTGATCACAGTATTGAGGAAATTCCTCAGCCGGAAGGCCGCTGCAATGATACCGACCCCATGTGGATAGGGGGGAAAATATATTTCCGTTCGGACCGTGAGGGGGAATTCAATTTATTTTCTTATGATACAGAGACCCGGGAAATAAGCCGGCTGACCGGTCATAGGGATTTCTCCATCCAAAACGCTGCATCCGGCGGCGGCCGGATTATCTATGAGCAGGCCGGATATCTCCATCTTTTTAATCCGGAGAGCGGGAAAAGCCGCCGCTTGCCTATCGGCGTTGCCGCCGATTTGCTGGAGCTGCGGCTCCGCTATGTTAAAGGCGGCAATTACATCCGGCACGGCGGTATCTCACCGTCCGGAGCGCGTGCCGTATTTGAATTCAGGGGCGAAGTGGTGACGCTGCCTGCGGAAAAAGGGGATTTTCGCAATTTGACACAGACCACCGGTACGCATGAACGGGGAGCGGCGTGGTCGCCGGACGGCCGGAAGATCGCCTATTTTTCTGATGAATCCGGAGAATATCAGCTTCATGTCCTGGACCGGGAGTCTGAAGACATTAAGAAATATCCTCTCCAGGGATCAGGTTTCTACGAAGATCTTGTCTGGTCGCCGGATAATAAAAAATTGACTTATACCGATAATTCTTGGAGCTTGTATTGGATTGATATATCCACGGGTAATATACATAAAATCGGACAGGAATATTTATATGGGATTTATAAAACCATCAGGGGTATCTGGTCGCCTGATTCAAAATGGATCGTGTATACGCTGAATACTGAAGCGTATTTTCAGAAAGTCTATTTGTATTCTTTGGCTGAGGATATATCTTACCCGGTAACCGATGGATTGAGCGAAGTCAGCGATCCTGTCTTTGATCCGAGCGGTAAGTATTTGTATTTCTTTTCTTCTACGGATGCCGGGCCGGTTAAGCATTGGTTTGCCATGTCCAATGTGGACATGGAGATTTCCCGGTCTATCTATCTCGCTGTGCTGGCAAAGGGTGTGGACTCGCCTTTAGCTAAAGAAAGTGATGAAGAAAAAATTCAAGCCGCGGAAGAGAAAAAGAAAGAAGAAAGCGAGACGGAGGAAAATAAAGATGTGATTATTGATTTTGACGGGCTGAATGAGCGGATTATTTCCCTGCCGGTTTCTCCCGGAAATTATTCTAATCTGCAGATCGGCGAGGAAGGGCAGGTCTATTTCCTGGAAGCGCCCCCCTTAAGCAGCGGTCCCTTTTCCCCCGAAACCAAACTCCGCATGTTTGATCTGAGCAAGCGAAAAGATGAAACCCTTATGACCGGCATCAGTGATTATGTGATTTCAGCTGATCATAAAAAACTGCTGTACGAGGCCCTCAATGTCTGGGGAATTGCCGATGCTGGAAAACCGGTCAAACCGGGAGAGGGACAACTCAACACCGCCTCTATTGAAGTCCGGATAGACCCGCCTGATGAATGGCGACAGATTTTTCATGAAGCCTGGAGAATAAACCGTGATTATTTTTATGACCCGAATATGCATGGAATTGACTGGAAAGCCATGCGGGACAAATACTCGGTTTTCCTGCCCCATTTGTCTTGCAGGGGTGACCTTAACCGGGTCATACGGTGGATGGGCGGCAACCTGGGTGTAGGCCATCACAGGGCCGGCGGCGGGGATACGCTGACGGATATCGACCGGGTGCCGGTCGGCCTGTTGGGGGCGGATTTTAGTGAGGAAAATGATCGTTACCGCTTTAAAAAAGTCTTCGGCGGTTTAAACTGGAACCCTGAGCTGCGGTCCCCTTTGACTGAACCGGGAGTGGATGTGAAGGGCGGGGAATACCTATTGGCGGTTAACGGCGAACAGGTGCGGCCGCCGGCTAATCTTTTCAAATATTTTGAAAATACCGCCGAAAAACAAATTGAAATCACTGTGGGGCCGGACCCGGAGGGACAGAATGCCCGGACAGTAAAGGTGGTGCCTGCAGCCAGTGAGTACGCTCTCCGCAACCGCGATTGGGTGGAAGGAAATGTCAGGAAAGTGGATGAAGCCACGGACGGCCGGGCTGCCTATGTCTATGTGCCGAATACCGCAGGATTGGGACATATTTATTTCAAACGTTACTTTTTTCCCCAATCACATAAGGACGCCGTCATCGTAGATGAGCGATTCAACGGAGGCGGAATGGTGGCGGATTATTACATTGACATTCTGCGGCGGAAATATGTCTGCATGTGGAACATGCGGTACGGCGCCGACCTTAAAACCCCCAGCGCTTCCATCCAGGGGCCGATGGTTATGCTGATCAATGAATCAGCAGGCTCCGGCGGGGATTTGCTGCCATGGATGTTCCGGAAATTTAACTTGGGACCCTTGATTGGAACCCGAACCTGGGGCGGTTTAGTCGGGACGCTGGGGTTTCCCTTGCTTATGGACGGCGGGTATGTTACGGCCCCCAATCTGGCGATTTGGACCGAGGACGGCTGGATCGTGGAAAATATCGGTGTGCCGCCGGATATTGAAGTGGAGCAGACTCCGGCTGACATGATCGAAGGGCATGATCCGCAGCTGGAGCGCGGCATTCAGGAGATTTTGAAAAAATTGGAAGAAAATCCGCCGAAGGAACAGGAACGTCCGCCGTATAAAAAAGTCAAACACGCGAAGAAATAAAAGAATTCCCGGTTCCGGGTCAATTTTTAATCAGCTCTATTCACCTGGATTATTAGTTCGAAAAGAGCCTGGCACATTCCTTAGCCTGAACTATTCATAAAAAATTGAGAATTTTTTGCAATTTCTTTTTTATCAGAGATTAAAAGGATAGTAATATGAACAAAATGAGATTGTAAAATAATTAGAAAACCTGTAATATAGCGAACTTATAATATTCAATTCATATTTTAATGGAGGCATGATGAGGTTTAAAGGTATTTGCAGTTATTTTTATTCTTGGTGCTTTTTTTATTTCCCCGTTTTTTGCAGGGGCGCAGGAATTCCAAAAAGAGGATTTCTATATCACTCCGCAATTGGGCATTAATTCCTATACCATTCCCTTTGGAGCCAGCGCGGAGTATGCTATCACCGAAAATATTGGAATCGGCGGAACCGGCATGCTGTGGCTGTGGAGTTCCGAGTATTGGTCCAACTCGCTGATTGCCTTATCTGCAGACGCGGCTTACCATTTTACCAGTCTGGACGTTGAAAAACTTGATGCCTATGCCGGTGCGGCCCTGGGTTTCTCGATTTATTCCTGGAAAGAAAAGAGCGGTTTTGGCGGCGATTTGAGCGGCAGCGGCTCCTCCGGGCTTTATCTTCAGCCCTTCCTGGGAGCCCGGTATTATGTCACACCGAGCATTGCTGTTAATTTGCGCTTGAATGTGGCGGTTTTAGGTGACTGGTCCGGAGTGGGCGGATATATCGGCGTTTCGATCCCCCTCGGCTCAAATTAATAGTTTTTTTAGCTTTTCTGCCCGGTTCGGCATTGTGCCGGCCGGGTTTTTTTTTCAGCGCATGTTATTCCCGCTCGTGTTCATTGCGTTGGACTCCCATGTCATTCCCGGAGTGAAGCGACGGGAATCTTAGAGTGCATCGGCAAGCCCGCTCGAGTTCATCTAGGTCCGCCTAAATCTATCTGGGTCTATTCGGTCGGCTCGCTGCGCTGGCGTTTATCGCGTTCCGGGTTCCGGTGTTTCTAATATTCGGCTTTGGTTTATTTTTGATTTCTCTTTACTCTTCACTAATTCAAGATGAACAAATGTCTCTAAAGACTTTGCCTGCCGTAAGAACATCCATCAGCGATATGCTTTTCAGATTTGAGATGATTACGAAGCAGTCCAAGATCCTTACTTTTCACTTTTTGCTGATTTTTCTCTTTACTCTTCACTCTTTACTTAAACGATTCAGCTTGAGATCCTTCGCTTCGCTCAGGATGACAGCTAAGCTGTCATTTTCGAACTAATTGTTCAGGTTACTTCATTATAAATAACTTCTACCAGCCTTGCCTGGTCTTCCTCAAACTGTTTCTTAATCACTTCCAGGTCCTTTCCTTCTTTCGCCATGGATGATATTTTCCGCTGCAGGTCCTTCATCCTGGAAATATGCCGCTCAATATCATTGCGGGTCACGGGCTGACTGTGTCCTGAACAAAAGGTTTCCGCATCAAGGGTCTCGAGCATTTTGCTCAAGGTTTTAACGTGCTCGAAGGAATTGCCGCCCTTATAGGCATGGATGAGCTGGGGCCGTCCGGTGAAAATCTGGTCTCCGAGAAATGCGGTCTTGACTTCCGGAAAATACACCACGGTGTCACCGGTGGTATGCCCCGTGCCGAAATACCATAGTTCAATTGTTGTATCTCCCAGATGAATGTTCATTGTCTTATAATAAGTCATTTCAGGGAGAAAGGGGGCCAATTCAGGATCATTCCATTCCGAAGGTTCTCCGTCCCGGCGTGGATGGAAAAATTCATTCCGGCAATTTTCATGGGAGATAATGAGCACATTCTCAGGGAAAAACCGGTTTCCATAGACATGGTCTCCATCACTGTGGGTATTGACGAGGTACCTGACCGGCGCGTCCGAAACATCTTTTATTGCGGCTAGAGTTTGAGTTACGGATTCCCGGGTCATTTTTGCATCAATGACCAGGACGGAATTTTTGCCGATAAAGCAGCCGCCGTTAGCCCCGCGGCCGCCCAAAACCTGATAGAGTCCACCAGAAATCTTCTCCAGTCTGACCGGTTCCGCTTCCTGTGGCTGTGCGGAAGACACCGCGTTTATTCCGAAGACCAAGAATAAAGCAATGAAAAGGATTCGTAAAATTGTTTTTATCATTGTTCCTCTCCTTTTTAAGCACTACCTGTCATTCCGGGAGCGGAGCGACGGGAATTTTAGAGTGCGCTTGCACGAGGGGTCGGCTCCGCAGGCTGCGGAATAACGAGCTGAATCATCTTCATCCTATAAAGGTATTATACAATGAATAGGTCAGGTTAAAAAGAAAACCGGTAGCCGATGCCGGCCAGCATCCGGTAACCGGTTAAATCCACTTCTATTTCAAACGGCCTGACTTTAAGAGGAACATATTTGAATTCTGCGAGAAAAAAAATATTAGATCCGGCAAAATATGTCACTCCTGCGGCTGCGAAATAAGAAGCTGTGCGATTGTCAACCGTTCTGCGGATGAATGCGGAATCGATTTCCTGGCGGTATCCGCAGCTGACCAGGCCGGCTTCAATGAACGGGACCAGCGTCTTCCAGCCGGGATAATGGAAAACACATGATAATTCCCATGCATTGATAATCAGATTGCTTGATTCCTGATAAAGGCCTATGTCCGCACTCTGCTCATAACCGCCTTCCCAGCCGGCTTTGATTGAAAAATAGGGTGATATTTCAGCAGATATGGATGGATTAAAAATGAATCCGCCGCCGTAAAAAGACTTAACCGGAGATTCAGTCAATTGGAGATATCCGGCCCGGACAGTCAGGTCAAAGTCCGCCGCGGCTGCCGGAGTGGCCCAGGTCGAAAAAATGATCATGAGGGAGAAAACCCCGGTCATTCTGAGGCGCATAGCGGTGAAGGATCCCAAGCGGCTTCGTCTTGATGGATCTTGACCTATGATCCTCACGGTCTGCTTCGCAGGCCTAAGGATGACATGAAAGGTCATTTTCATTAATGATTTCATGACCGCCCTCTGGTGTAATCCGGATCGCTTTCTTCTCCGCTCCGGCTGACTGCGGTGATTTTGTATAAGTATGCTTCATCCAACAGCCGCCCGCGCTGTTCAAAACAGGAAGCGGATGCATCAAGCTCCGTCAGCAGCTCAAATTCCCCTCCAGGCTGTCCCAGCTTGCGCGCATAAATCCGGTATGCAGCTGTATTGTCTTGATTGCGTGGATTTGCTTCCCATTTCAGGCGGTCCACATATTGCCGGAAAAAAATATAATCGTTTTCCATCCGGTCCAATGTGAATTCCAGGGGCACATGAATATTTTTGACCTGATAGCGGGAAGCCGCCTCGGCATTGATGATGCCCCAACCGTAGTGATTATCCGGACCGGAAGAGCGGTTTGCGGTGTTTTTCAGCGCCGCCATAATATCCCGGTTCGACCATCCGGGATGGATTTCTAAAAGCAAAGCGGCGGCGCCGGCGGTTAAAGGGCAGGAAAAGGAAGTGCCGTTTACGGAGACATATCCGCTGTCGCTTTGATCGGATGCCGTGTAAACGCTTCTCCCCTGAGCGGATACATCGGGTTTGATCCGGCCGTCCGCAGTGGGACCGTAAGAGCTGAAATTGACGATGCCGCCCTGCGGATTAACGGCGCCGACGGCTAAAACACCGGGGCTGTCGGCAGGGGAGATAATCGTGTTGTCCCGGAACGGATTGTCTCCCTCGTTGCCGGCGGAATTGACGACTAGAATGCCGCGGGATGCCGCGATATTGGCTGCCTGTGAAACCACTGTCGTTTTGCCGTCCATATCTTCTGAAGAGTAATTCATTTCTCCATGAGTGAACTGATCCCGGTAGCCAAGAGAACTGCTGATGATATCCGCGCCCAATTGGTCCGCCCATTCCGCTCCCGCAACCCAATGGTCCTCTTCGACATGACGCTCCCATTCCGTGTTTTCGGTTTTTCCCAATATGAAAGCGGCTCCGAAAGCGGGCCCGAGCAACTCTCCCGGGAAAAAGCCTCCGATCGTTCCCAGAGTATTGGTGCCGTGGTCTCCCACGCCCATATCGTCCATTTCATCCCGGACGTTGGCGTCGCTGTTTACAAAGTCCTTAGCAGCGCGGATATCCAGCGGCTGCAGGGCCTGGTGGTTGAGATTATTGAAACCGGAATCGAGCATGCAGATGAGGACACCCTTTCCGCTGAAGCCTTGATCGTGGAGAGCGGGCACGCCTATTTGATTGACCTGGTTGTATGAAGGGCCGTAGTCAAAAAGATGGGTCTCTTGGGACAGCAAAGGAGGCTTTTCTCCCTTTGGAAGCACCGGATCCCGGTAAATGAATCGATGGATTACGTCCAGCCGGGAGACAAAACTTTGTTCCGCTATTGAGTATATCTGCCGGCTCGAAACCGAAGCCGAGACGGCATTCAGCCAGCGTGACTGATGACGAAGGCGGTTAAGCAGCGGCTGCAGCCTGGTTATATAATTCCGGTTGACCGGAATGTCATAATAGTCAACCAATGGACGGTGGCCTTCCCGCCGCATCCGGCGCTTTATGGAGCGGATATTCAAAGTTTGCTCAAGGGCTGCGGTTTTTTTCTCTAAGCTGCGGCCCTTATCCTGCAGGTAAATCCAGACATCATATTGAGCATCCAGCCCGGAGCGTTCTATTTGCAATTTCAATGAAGCCGAAATTTTGGTGTGGGAAGAGAGTGGAGCCTTTGATTGTGATGGACTTGGGGCGAAGAGGAAAATTAAAACAAGTAACAGGACGAACAGCCGGCGGAGATATATAGAAATCAGCATGAATGTGTCATCCATTTTCTTCTATGATACCAGAACTTATAGATCTGAACTATTGAGAATATCTCAAAACTCAAATCAGAAAAACATATCGAAGCAGACGGCAAAAAATGCAGTCGCAATGATCCGAATGAAAGAACCGAAAAACAAATTCTCTGTCATCCTGAGGCCTGCTGTAGCAGGCCGTGAGGATCTTATTAATACCGCCAAAACAATTTTTTTAGCTGCTGAACCAGCTCTTCTGCCTGTGTGAGCGCCAGGGCGGCTCTGGCCAAGGAGTAATCCGTGATAAAGGCCGCCGCCAATTCCTGATCTTTTTGATAAAGCTTCAGTGCGGTTTCCTCTACTGCGTTTTGAACAGCAAATTGCTGCTGTTCAAAGGAATCCCATTTTTTTCGGACTTGCTTTATGGCTCGCTTATAATCCTCATTGATGAGATTTTCCAGGCTGTTAAAGACGTCAAAAGCCAATTCCGGATCAAATTCAAATCGTTCTTCGGGATAGCGGAAGTGTTTATCAATACCCAGCTCTTCCTGAACCTTTCCGGATTTGTGATAACGGTCCGGACTTTTGGTCATTCCCAGATACCAGGGAGTCAGAACGCTGGTGCAGGGGGCTGCCAGGGCGCGCCAGGCTACACAGCCGATGTCCGCCGGCATCCAGCTCCGCAGCTGATACACGGCGCCTTCCTGGGTAGTCGGACCGCATATCGCCCCGGGAGATCGGATTTTATGGGGGGACCCGGCTTCATATTGGTTTGAGGCATCGAATTCCGTTCCTTCCGCATGGCTTCTTAGGATGGCCGCTACCGATCGGACAGTCATCTTTTTTTCCGGGGATACGGAAAAGGGGAGGCTGTCCGTGTTTTCCAAATCAATAGGATTTCCTTTAACTATTCCCTGAGCATACCACTGGCGGGGATCGACGCCGTATTTTCCGCGGAAGCTGTTTTTTCTCGGCGGAATGCCGTAAACATCTTTGAAGCTGAACGGTTTTCCGGCTGCGGGATTATACCAGCCTCTCTCGACGGCATATTCAACCAGCCCCGGAGAGGCGATCACATTTTCCGTGTCATTCAGGTCCGCTTCCGGCCCAATGATGTGGATATTAGGCAGCAAAACAACTTGGTCGTCCGGGCAGCGCTGCGCGATCCAGTGTTTTCCGCGAGCAATACCCAGAACCCAGGCCTCATTGGGATCGGCGATGATCAGCGAACGGCCGGAAGAGGTGTATCCGAATTGATTCAGCAAATCGCCGGCAATTAGGACGCCGTCCCGAGCGGTTTTAGCCCGCTGCGCCACCAGCCGCCGCAGCATGTATCCGATGCCGCCTTGGGTGATATCGCCTCTTTCAACCAGAGCCTTGTATGAGTCTTCACGGGTTGGACAGGCGTCGGAGGAAACCGCTACACCCCATTCATTGAAATAGGAATCACCGAATTCCACTTCCGGATTCTGCAGCCACATGAAGGCATAGGTTTCTTGAACCTGAGGCAGGCGGCCGCCGTTTTTGAGGACCGCTTCGGTCCCGGAAGGAAACTGCATCCGGGGGACATACCAATAATTGATGATTCGCCGTCCGCCGTTTTGCTCATTATGTCCGAATAAGACCGAACCGTCGGCGGATGCGTCTTTCCCGGCCAGGACTGTAAAACAGTCTCCTGTCATGTAAGCCGGGATAATAAAAACGGAACATATAAGAGCAGGGATAATCAATAATTTCACCTGTAATCTCATATTCATCGTCTCCTTTGCTTTGCCTGCATTTGAATAAGTAATATGATATTATTTTAAAATCATCTTTTGCAAGGGATGGAAAGGAAACCTGAGGTGATTGTTAGGTTCACCCGAAATTAAAATCATGAAAGAAATTTTCACAGTCATTAAGATCATGCTAACAGCGGTTTTCATAGCGGCTGTTTCTTTTATGCTGAGCGGATGTGGAAGCCGGCTTCCTCCTTTTGATGAAAAAATAGATATTGTAAGCGAAGTCCAAGCGCAGCTTCAGGAAGAAACCCAAAGCATTGATTTCCGCCGGGAATCCATCGGGCCCGGACATTTATTTTCCGGCTGGAGTTTTCCTCAGGCCTTGTATACTTGGGCGGATTCAAAAGAAAGCCGGTTGCTGTTTCATGATTTCAATGAGCCGAATGACATCATGATTGCGGTCGATTGCCGGGCGGCGCCGTCGGAAAACCTGCAAACGCAAAGAACATTTTTTGGTCTCAACAAAGAAAGGATTTCATCTTTTAATATCCGTCCGGGTTCCATCCGGACGCATAACTTGAAGCTGACGGCGGATAAGCTGGTTTTCGGTGCGAATATGCTTCAGTTCCGTTTTGCCTATCAAACCCGTCCGCATGATATTGATCCTAAGCGAAGAGACACGCGGACTTTAGCGGCGGCGTTTCAGGAAATCGTTTTTGACCGCAAGGTCAAAGACGGCAATGAGAAAGGTATTATCCAGGCGCCGGATTCAGCAGATATTCTCATACCGCCATTCCAAGGATATTGCCGGATGGAAGGAACGGGAGGTTGATATCCCCCCCCCGAAGTGGAAGAAAAATTAAAAGCTCTTGGTTATATAAAATAGCCGCCGGCGAGGCATTCGGCCAAGTCTGTCATATTTTCTGGAATTTTGGGTTTAAGCTCCTTCTCCGAACATAATGATGATAAATTCCAGTCCATCTTCGTGTTCCGTCCAGAATTGATGAATCATGCCGGCCGGCACGAAAACCGACATGCCTTCTTTAAGGGCGATGGTTTTTTCACCCAGGCGTCCTTTTCCTTGACCTTTAATAAACACAAATAAGGTCGGGAACGGATTGACCGCATCGTCCAGGTCTTCATTGATTTTCATGCCTTTTTTAACTTGGTACCATCCGGTGCGGAGTCCTTTCTGATAATAAAAAATAACGGCGTTGCCCCCGTGGATAAAACGGCTGTATTCTTCGCCGAAAGGGATGATTTCCGGTCGTCCGCGGTTAAAGAAGTGAAAACCGACCGGCAGCATCACATCTCCCAAGAAATCCGGGTCCGGCTGAAACCCGTGGATGAATTCAAAATCAAGCGGGGTCTTATCCGACATGCGCGCCCGCCCGGCGGCGGTGAGTGCATTTATCTCGCCCCTATAAATTTTATTCAGGGTGTCCAAGTCGGTTTTGCCCACAAAAGTCGGTATGTCCGGCAGCCCTTGGGACAATTCGACCGGCGGTGATTGCCCTGCATCAATGGAAATTGTCCAAAGGCTTTCCTGCGGAGCGGTGATCCGCATGCCGAAAGTCACGGGATGTTCAGGCAGCTGGCTGGTCTTCATGTAATCCGCAGCGAAATCCCGCAGAATCTCTTCGGCATCCATCGTTTCGTCAGCCGGAACGGAATTTGGGGTCAAAAAGAGTAGGGATAAGATTATGACCGTGGTGATACAAAACCTTTTTTTATTCATGTGATTCTCCTTTCTTTTTTGAAGGCTCACTTCATTCTTCAGGATAACTGCAAACGTAAATAAGAACAGAAATGTTCACGTCAGTGCTGAGCTAATAAATTTTTTTCCAATCTTCCTTATCCAATGAATACCGCCATAGCTGATTTTCTTTTTGATTATAAACGAAAACGGTGCGGTCCATTCCATAAACCGCGCGGAAGGACGGAAAGGGCGTCTCAATGGATTGCTGGATAGACCAATCCGGGCTGAGAATAAGAAGGCGGCAGCCGTCTTCGCCGCAGGACCGGGCGGCCAAAGCCTTGTCCTGATTTATCCAGTCAAGCGATGGAAAATGGCTGTCCAGGGTGATAGGAAGAAGGGGAGGGGATATCTCGATTTTCCCTGTATCGATATCATATATCCCGGCCCGGGGGCCTTTCAAGCTGAAAGCCAAGACATCTTTTTGCTTACTCCACTGAATATCCTGGATAAGTGCACTGCGGAGGATTTCTGTTTTATCCATAGAACTCAAATTGATGCAGTTCAAGACTTCTTCATTGGTTTCCGGATCATAAATCACATACGCGGCATACTGCTGTGAAAGGGAAATCCCAGCCAAATGCGGTTTTCTCAGAGTATAAGCGATATCTTGGATGGAACCGGATTGGATATTCAGCGCGTATAAGCTCTTTCTCCCTTTATTATCAGCAATGAACAGGATGGTGTCATTTCCCGGCCCCCAGCCCGCAAAATCGATCCGGTTTGATCCGGGCAGTTTTAAATCTATGCTATGGATATCTTCCTCCGGTATGAAAATTCGCCACAAACGGGATTCGCCGGTTTTCTGATCCTCTGAAACGATTGCCCCCCAGTTTCCGTCGGGAGATATATCAAATGACAGGATGCGTAATCCGGTGAAAGATGTTCCTGGGGCCCTTGTCTGAATCAAGGGGATACTCTCCGTGCCCGCTGCATTCCTGAAAATTAGTGCATATGTATATCCCTGCACCGGGCCTTCATTCTGATATTCATAAGTGAGCAGCAGAAATTTATCTCCCCTTCGGGAGGCGGCGAGACGGCTGCGCTGCCGGGTGATTCGTTTCCGTTTGTCTTGATGCTTATCATAAAGGAGAGTGCCTTTTTTTGTGCGGAAATAGGCTTTGTCTTCCTGGACGACGAGATTGTACATATAATCCCGACCCCGCAGATGCCAGTCGGCCAAGGTTAATCCTGTACTGAGAACGCCGGCGGCGGCCAGGCCGGCAGCGGTGATTTTCGTAAACCGCCATAATTTATCCGGCGTTTTGGAGAAATCCGACCGGCTGAAAGCAAATAACGAACCTGCTGCGAACGTCAAGGGCCATAGTATGGAAAGGCCGATCAATTTGTTCATGCCGAAGTACTTACTGTAAAGCCAATCTGAGTAAGCATTGACCCCAAAAGCAGCGCCGGCTCCGATAAAAACCGCTGCAAGAAAAATAATAAAAGGCTTGTCATGCAGAATGGAAAGAGAAAAGGCCAACGAATATCCGGTGATGGTAATAAGCAGGCTGGAGGAAAGAGCGGAATAGTTGATGAATCCTCCGGAAAAACTGAATGCCTCCATCATCTGTTTGATGCCGGGCAATAAAAAGACCAGCAGAAGAAAAATCCCGTAAATGGCCAGCACCATAGTGAGTTGAGAGAAGTATTTAATCAGCCAAATACAAGGTTTTTTGAGCGGAAGAGAAAAAAGATAGGCCCAGGCTATGTTTTTATATTCCGTATAAAAACCGCTCGAACCGATCATAAGTGCAGAGAATGGAAGAAAGAACCATAAAAACATGCCGGAGAAATACATGGTGAGGTCGTCTTTGCCGGCCAGCCGGATCCCGGCCAGCGCTGCCAGGAAAAGCACCGCCATAAAAAAGATAAGGCTCTTTTCTTTCCATTCTTTTATATAAAACTGAATAATCATATGTCTTTTCATTTCGTATATATAATCATTACCTTTTTGACCATCAATCTGACAGTTATCGACGATATCAAAGGCTGCATCAGCATGAGTGGTAAAGAATTTTAATAAAAATTAAAGATTTAGACAACTTTTTGGTGTTTAGGCAAGTATTAGTAAGCAAGGAAGATGGACAATAATTTAATGTTTTAGGTGTTAAAGATAGAGGGGGGTTGTATGAAGACGATAAGATGGGAAAAAATTAGGATCCAGGTCGTGCTTCTCGTGTTGATTATTTATGCTGCACCTGTTTTCAGGCAGCAAGAAAAGTTCGATATTGATGCACTGAAAAAACAAGCACCCAAAGTGTATATCGATTGCGGAATGTGCGATATTGATTACATCCGCACGCTACCGAAAGGAAACGATTTATCAAAAAACAACAGAAAATGTATTCAAGGAAACACTTTCGGCAACCTTGAAGCTGAAGGAAAAATGGGGCACCATCAGCGCCAGCAGCTTGAGACCAGTTATGATTACTTTTTTTCCATTGGTTTCAGTTACACCTTCGGCTCCACCAAGAGCAAGGTGGTGAATCCGCGATTCGGAAACGGGGGCACCAGCATCAGTATCCAAATGTAAAGCATTTTCATTGACATTCCCGGTTTCAAAAGATAAACTTTGAATTGCGGGAAATAAGTCAATATTCTAAATTATTATTTCCTTTAATTTTTAATCCAGCGGATTTTTATCAATCCGGTTAACTTATCTTGCGGATGGTTTAGTAGGTGAAGAAACAATTGAATTCAAAAGATGGAGTTCAGGCAGGGGATAAGTCCGAGCGGGATATGCAGATTATCCACGACAGTGTGATTAAGTCCAGCCGCATGGATAATATCGATGAGATCTGCCGGTATATCGCCCGGACCATTCATTCTCTTAACCGGAAGTCTTTTGTTGTGGTGTCTCTTTATGACCCGGACATCAATGCGGTCCGCATCAGGGCTGTGCGGGGATTTGAACGGATCATGGACCGGATTACCAAGCTCGCAGGTGTTGATTTCACTAAATTAACATTCGAGCCGAATAAAATGGAAGAGGTGAAGAGTCTTTCCTTAACTGGGAAATTGGAGCCGGTACCCGGAGGTCTCTACACCATTATGGAACAAAAAATTCCCAGACCCGTTTGCCGCGCGGCTGAAAAGGTGATGATGATCGAAAATGTTTATTCCATCGGATTCGCCCTGGAAGATAAGGCATACGGCGGTATCACCATCCTCCCTGTTGCCGGCGCGTCGCTAAAGCACGTCTCAGTAATTGAAGCTCTGGCAAGCCATTTTTCACTGATTCTGCACCGCCGCCAGAGCGAACAGTGCCTCAGGGAAAGTGAGCGGCTGCATAAAAAAGCCCAAAAAGTTGCCCATATCGGTCATTGGGAACTGGATTCTGAAGGGGGAACGCCGGTTTGGTCTGAAGAAATTTTCCGGATTTTCGGCCTGGATTCGTCCGAAAGCGAGCCGTCTTTTACGGCTCATGCAAGCCATGTGCATCCGGAAGACTGGCCTCTGCTTAATGAAGCGGTGACCAGGGGATTCCGGGATGGAACAGCCTTCGATATTGAGTTTCGTATCCTCCAGCCCGGCGGCGAAATCAAGTGGCTGCATGCCTTGGGAACGGCTGAGAAAGACAAAGAGGGTAAGGTTGTAAAGCTGTTTGGGACTGCCCAGGATATCACGAAGCAGAAATTGGCGGAGCAGCGCATCGAACATCTTGAATCCCTGATTAAAGCTGTCCGTAACGTAAACCAAATCCTGGTTCAGGAAGAAGATTTGCAGGATATGATGGAAGGCGCATGCCGGGCCCTGATAGAAGCAAGGACATATTCGAGCTGCAGCATTGCAATCATTGATGAAGATGAAAATAAGCTTCAATTGCTGGTGCAGGTTGGCGACCGGCTCTTTGCCAAGGAGTGGTCCGTTTCACCGCCGGGACTGGAAAACGCCCCGGCTTGCATAAAACAAGCATTCAAGTCAGGAAAAATCGTGATTATGGATACCGGGGAATGCAGCGGCTGTAAGTTTAAGAATAATGATTCTGCATACAAGTCGGTGGTCGTTCCCATGAAAAAAGGAATAAAAACTATCGGGCTGCTCCATTTATGTATGAGCCAAAGCCGTGATATTGGGAAAGAGGAGAAAGATCTTCTCGAAGAAGTCGCAGCGGACCTGGCTTTCGGCTGGGAGAAACACCAGACGGATAAGGCGCTGAAGGTCACTCAATTATCTGTGGATATGGCGACAACCCCGATATTTTGGATCAATCCGGCCGGCCGCTTCATCTATGTGAACAAGGCGGTTTGCCGGCATTTGGGCTATACCTGTGAGGAAATACTTGCTTTAGGGATTTCGGATATTGATCCGAATTACCCCATGATGAAGAGGAAAGAATTTTGGGATGATCTGCGTAGCATAAAGAAGATGACAATAGCAACAACCCACCAGAGGAGGGACGGGACCATAATCCCTGTGGAAGTGACGACCAATTATATCGAACACAATGGGGATCAATATGAGTTCGCTTTCGCCATGGATATTACCGAACGCAAACAGGCGGAAGAACAGATTCAGCGCGACCTCAGAATCAAGGAGACCCTGCTTCAGGAAATCCACCACCGGGTGAAAAACAACTTTACTGTGATTTCCAGCCTGCTGAATTTACAGTCAAATCAAGTCAATTCCAAAGAGGATGCGGTTAAAGCTTTTCAAGAAAGCCGGAACCGTATTCATTCCATGCTTTTGGTCCATGAAAATTTATATCGGGCCCGTGATTTTTCTCATATTGACATGAAAGAATATATAAATATCCTGATTAAGGATTTGCTTCCTACCTATCAGCAAGATAAAATAATTCACACGGATCTTGAAATTACCGGTGTATATCTGAATATCAATATTGCTATCCCATGTGGACTGATACTGAATGAAATTATTACAAATGCCTTAAAGCATGCTTTTGCCGGCCGCCGTGAGGGGCGGATGGTGATTTCATTCCGGCTGAGAAAAGGCGGACAATATGAATTAATTGTTCGGGATGACGGCATAGGCCTGCCTCAGCACATTAATGTTCATACAGCGAATACCTTGGGGTTGAAACTTATACTGCTGCTGACCGAACAAATCGACGGAACTTTGGAAATCAGCCGGGATGGCGGCACGCAATTCTGCATCCGGTTTAAAAAAATAAAATGAAAAGAAATACGGTTCTCATTGTTGAAGACGAAGCGATTATTGCCTGGGATATGAAGCAGGTTCTGGAAGGACAGGGATATGAAATTCCTCCAGTGGCCGCCTCTGCGTGGGAAGCAGTGGAATTTTCCCGGAAATATAAACCGGATTTGATTTTAATGGATATCATCTTGAAAGGTGACGAAACCGGTATTGATGCTTTCCATCGAATCAGGAAAGAGGATGCGGTTCCAACGATATTTATCACCGGGAATACGCATCTTTTGAAAGAAGTGGAAACGGCTGGAATGAAAAATTTTTATGTCCTGTCAAAGCCGCCGCCGGAGAATAGATTATTTCAATTAATTGAAGATGCTATAAATAAATAAATAAATAAATGGACCTGCATCATGGCCGGCTCATTTTCCAAATAATCACCCATGGCGGTTTCGCCACCTGCGACAAGTGAAAATGACTTCACATGTCATTCCACTTTCTACTTATAAGCGAGGCAGCATATAAGATCCTTACGTTGCTAAGCTTCTCAGGATGACATTGCTGTGTCATTTTCGAACTAATAAACCGGATTAAGCCGTCTCTGCCGGAAAGCCCTTTTTGGATGAAGTCAGCAATGTCACAATTATGGCCATGGTGATGGCGGCGATAAATGTGACCGCCCGGGCTGTGACCACCGCATCCAATCCGGTGACAATCCAAATGATGGTTGTCACCAGGCCGGTCGCCAGGGCTGTCACGACACCATTGGAACTAAAGCGGTCCCAGTAAAAAGACAGCAGCACTGCAGGCGCGAAAGAGCATCCGATACCCGCCCAGGCATAGCTGACAATATAGTAAATCAGTTCGGAAGTGGTCAGGGCCAGCACCAGGCCTAAAAGGCCCACCCCCAGTGTGGCGGAACGGGACAGAAATAAAAGCTTCCGGTCTTCCGCCTGCCCTTTTTTGATGATCCCGTTATAAACATCCTGGCTTATGGAAGACGAGGCCACCAGCAGCATGCTCTGTGCTGTGGAAACCATGGCCGCCACAGCTCCGGCTAAGAGAATGGCTGCCAGCCAGGGAGGAAACAGTTCGGTTAAAATATGGGGCAGGATCATTTCCGGGTCGGAGACCGCGTCCGGGCCGAACAGGACGACGGCGGTCAACCCGATGATCACCACACCGGCGTAGGCCAGGGCGGTCCATCCGACGGCGATATTCCGGCCGATTTTAACGTTGCGGTCATCCCGCATCCCCATAAAGCGTGCGTTTAATTGGGGAAGCCCGCCCAGATATCCGAAAAACCAGGCGAGGTTATTAAAGATCAGCAGTCCGGCCGCGAATCCGGATAAGCCTCCGGTCAGTGACATGCGGCCGCCGCCTGCGGCTTTAAGCGCCTCCGGAATACTGACCGGGCCGGACAGCACCATGATCAGCATGATGATGGGCGTGACGATAAGGGTGGTGATCATCAGGATCGACTGCAGGGCATCGACGGCCACCACACTGATGAATCCGCCGATGGTGGCGTAGATTAGAATAACAGCGGCGGCGATCAGCATGCCCAATCCGGGGTCCAGGCCGAAGGTCTTGAAAATGGTCTTGCCGGCGCCGGCGAATTGAGCGCCCACATAGAAGACGAAAAAGAAGACGATGATGACCGTGGACAGAACCCTGATCGTGTTGGCTTTCTGGGGGAATTTCGCGGAAAAGTATTCCGGCATGGTCATGGCGTTGTATTTATGAGCTTCCGAACGGAATTTGCGTGCCAGCACGATCCAGGCTGTGCTGATTCCCAGCAGGCATCCCAAGCAGGTCCAGATACCGGAGAGGCCGGTGGCGTAAACAAATCCGGTCAAGCCTAAAAGCAGCCAGGCCGATTCTCCGGTGGCCCGTTCAGAGAGGGCCAGCATCCAGCCGGGCAGGGAAGAGCTGCCCAATATAAAATCCGATTGGGTTTTGGTCCGCTGGGACTGCCACAATCCGAGTCCCAAGGTTAAGAGCAGATAGCCGATGAATATTGCAGTCATTGTCTTTTTGTTCCCTGGTTAGGCGTTCTTAAAAAAATAATCGATTTCCCATTTCGCGGTCTTGGGCGCATCCGAGCCATGCACGGCGTTGCGTTCGATGGAAAAACCAAACGAGTGCCGGATGGTGCCCGGCTCGGCCATAGCCGGATCGGTGACCCCCATGACTTTGCGCCACTTCTCAATGGCATTGTCCTTGTCCAGCACCATCACCACGATTTTTCCGGATGACATGAAATCGGTCAAACTGTTATAAAAAGGTTTGTCTTTGTGGACAGCATAGAAGCCTTCAGCCTCTTCCTTGCTTAAAGGCAGCATCTTCATTTGTGCGATCTCGAATCCTTCTTCCTCTATGCGCTGAATGATTTTGCCGACCGCCTTTTTCTTGACGGCATCGGGTTTAATAATACCCAGGGTTTGTTCGCTCATTGGGGTCTCCTTCTCTTTCCTGATAGTTGCGGTTATTGATATATCGCAAACCGGGCACAGAGTCAACCATGTTTCGCCTTGAGAGAAGCGGAGGATTCGCAAAACGCAAAGCGCAAAACGCCCAAAAACCGGCAATATACTCCCGTTCTTTAAAAATTCTATTGTCATGAGGCGATTCGAATACGATTTGGGTTGCATGATTTGAGTTTTGAGATTTAAGATTTGAGATAAATTCAGAAACCGTCTAAGATTTATGTCGCTTTATCCGGGAATGGCAAGCTTTCGTTATTTAGAGTAGCGGCTATTGTTCATTAACCGGCACCCAGATTTCAGTCTGGAGCTGCGAGGCTGGGACTTCACCTGGCATGTTGAGATAGCGGGCCAGGATCGGGCCGGCCGGGGTGTAGCCGTTATCTTCAATCCATTCGAAAACGGCTAGGATGGTGTCGCCGGACTGCTCATAAGGTCCTGTATGGCGGGTTACGGCGACCTGTGTATAAGTCCACTCGCCGCGGTTGAGCGGCGGCTGGGGCATGAGCTGGGCGGGAATAGGAAAGCCCAATTCCCATTCCAATTGCGCGGGCGCGGTGTCTTCGGGCGTATTATGATAGATGGAAAAGGGCTGGCCGGCCGGACTGAGGTTCTGCTGCTGCATATTCAGTACAAGCTGGTCCATGGCTTCGGCCATTTGGCTGTAGGGCCCTCTATGGCTGACGCTGCAATAGAGAAAAGGCTCCACGTCCTGCAGACTGATCTGGATGTCCTGTCCGGCGCGGGAGGCCGGCATTGAAAGAGACAGGATCGCCGTCACGAAAAAAGCTCCGGCCAATAAGGCAGGTTTTATATATTTTTTCATAACATCGCCCTCCTGCACGGTTTTCATCGCTTGCTGACAATAGTTTACTCTTATCCCCGAAAAAAGGCAAAAAAGGCGGCCTGAGGATGATATGTTATACAATATACCGGTGATATCGGGTGTAGAGGGTGATCACCGGATTGTGGCCGGTGAAGCGGTCCTTGACGACCAGGGTGGTAACCGGGGCTTCCGAGAATTTGGTGAACAGCATGTCATGGCCGACGCACAGGCCGACGATGATATTGAATCCGGTCTTAACCCGGTTGAGGACTTCCGCCTGCAGCAGGGGATTGCAGGAGGCCTCGAAGTTTTCCGGATTGCGGATTTTTTCTTCCTTGGGAATACCCAGTTCGGTTTTATCGATCACTCCGCAGGCGCAGCAGACTGAGCTGACCTTTAAATCGTGGCTTTCCAGGATGCGGGCCGCGCGTTTGGCTTCTTCGGCCAGGCCGATGCAGAAGGCGATGCCCACATGGTCAACTCCGATTTTATGGGCGAATGCGGATAGTTCCCGGATGCGGGGCCGGACCGGTACAGCACGGCCTTCCTCGCGGGCCGGTTTAACAGCGTAGGCTTCCCGTTCAGTGATGGCCGCCTGCAGGAAAAATTTGTGAAGATCCTTGTCTTCATACCGGCTGCGGGTGGATTCCACCAGTTCGGGGAAATTCCGCATGGGGCAGAAACGCGGCCAGGCATCGGGATCGGTGATGCCGTTGTAACAGGGTTTGTCTGCGCAATAGGCACAGGTTGGATTTATCATGGCGAGTCTCCTTTGTTATTCATGTCATCCTATGCCTGCGGCAGCATCCATATGTCATCCCCAGGCCGCGTCAACGGCCATGGGGATCTTAGAGTGCCTCGTTCAGGGAAGCGGTTACGCCCCATCCGGACGAAGCCGTTCGGGATCCTTCGTCGCTTTGCTCCTCAGGATGACACAGTGCATCATTTTCTAAGTCATAGTTCAGGTTAAAAAATAAGATTAAGTTTTTAATGAAGAAAAGTAAACCGTTATTTGCTCCTTGGGGCGACATTGAGTCAAAGAAAAGTTGTCACCTTTGATAATCTCGGCCTGTGAAGAATTCAGGTTAGTAAAGAGTGAAGAGTAGGATGAACGCAATGAACGCTATGAATGCGCGCGGGGCAAACAGGACGAGGCCGTCTAAGATTCCCGTCGCTCCGCTTCGGGAATGACATGGGGCGGGGCAATGAACGCTATGAATGCGATAAATGCTCGCAAAGCGAACCGACCGAATAGACCGAACCGACCGAATAGACCGAACAGACTTAGAAAATCACTGCTTTATCCCGCTGGGGGCGGGTACAAATACCGCCACCAGTGGGGGTCCTGTTTCAGCCAGCGGTCAAACCAGGCTATGATGGTTTTGGTCCAAAGCATCCGCTTATTGTATTCCATGATGTGGTGATTCTGGTCTTCGATCTGGATGTATTCCACTTCGCGGCCCAGCAATTTGAGTGCGGTGAAAAGCTGTGTGCTTTCGCCGGGCGGAACATTGGTGTCCATATTGCCGTGGAGAAGCAGCAGGGGCGTGGAGATTTTGTCCGCATTAAAAAGCGGACTTTGATTCACATAGATGTCCTGGCGGTTCCAGGGGAAGGCGTCGGCTGTGGCCACCGCGCTGTAGGAATATCCCCAGTATCCCTCGCCCCAATAGCTGGCCAAGCTGCTGATGCCGGCATGGGCGATGCCGGTCGTGAACATATCGGTGCGGGTGAGCAAGTGCATAGTCATGAATCCGCCGTATGAGGCACCGATACAGCCGATTCGCTCCGGATCCACAAAGGAATGGGCTTTGAGGAATTTATTAACGCCTTGAATGATTTCCCGGGAGACGATATTTCCCCAGTCATTGACATGCAGGGCGGAAAATTTTTGGCCGAAACCGGTGGCGCCGCTGGGCTGAAGCACATATACTACATATCCGTTGGCGGCGTAATAATTAAGCGGATAGCGGCCGCCGAAACTTCGTTCCACCGGCGATGTGCCGCCGTAATAATTGATGATGGCGGGATATTTCTTTTCCGGATCAAAATCCGGCGGATAATAAATCCTTCCTTCAATCTCAATGCCGTTTTTATTATTGAAGGTCCACCGTTTCACCTCGCCGAACCGGACATGCCGGTAAGCCTCGGCCCCGGGGTCGGCGAATAGGAAACTGTCGCCTGAATCCAAATCCAAACCATAAGCTTTAGGGGGCACGGTGGAGCCGGATGCGATCAGAAGAGATGATGATGATTTTTCCGCGCGTGCGAATTGGTGGATCACCTCCCCGGGCGTGGGTATCCGGGTGAAGGATTTATCGGACAATTCATACCGGTAAAGAGTCCGGTAGGATTTTTCTGATACGACAAAATAGACGGCATGGCCGTCGGAATCCCAAACCGCCTGATTGATGGAAGGGGCAAATGTTTTTGTGATGGGTTCCACTTCTTTGGTTTCCGGGTCCATCAGATAGGCCTGAGTGTCGTAATCATTGGGGATCATATCCTTTGGGACATTGATGCCGGCGAAGCCGAAAGCGGACGGTCCGCCCAAGAACAGGATACAGCTGCCGTCCGGGCTCCATTCCGCGGAATGAAGCCAGGGGCCTTCATGGATAAGTTCCGCATTTAGACTGTTCATGTCTAAATTGTACACCTGGGTTTGAGAGTAAGGCCGGCGGGTGTAATCAATGACGGACCGGGTAAAGAGCAGGCTTTCCCCTGAAGGATGGAAAGAATTCAAGGAAGTGGATATATCACCCGCGGTTAAACGCTGCCGGAAGCCGTCTTCAATATGGACCTGGTACAGATAGCTGCGCCGGCGGGCGCCCGGCTGCCGGTCTTCCAGGCTGCGGAGGCGTTTAATGCCAGGGCGGTCCTTTTCCCCTTCTTCGCTCACAGAATAAACAATGGATTTTCCGTCCGGCGACCAGGCATGCATGCCCAGATTTTCAATATCTTTTAATACTGGTTTGGAAATTTCCGTATCCAAATCCACAACCCATAAAGTCCCGTTGTCTTTGTCACGGCTGATATAGGAGAATATCCGGCCTTCGGGAGCCCAGTTGACGACGGAGGCCCGGCGGCTGCCGCGGAAGCTGCGGACCAGGCTGCGGTCATCCATGCGGTAGATATTGATCCAGGTTTCCGTCTCGCCGTCCGGCGGAAAGGCCCGGCTGATGGTCACAGCGCCCAGCTCACCATCCGGGGAAAGAGATACGGCCCGGGGAGCCGGTGCTTCCAGGATATGATTCAAAGTCACGGAATGCTCCGGAGAGAGGGAAATGAGGGGATGGGGAACCGCATAGGCCGGTTTCATGGTTAATTCATTCTCTATGATCCATTCATCGTGTATGTCTGGGTGATACAGCATTTTAATCAGAATAAGGTGTTTCCCCATTTCTAAATCCAGGTCCCTGGAGGATTTCCGTCCGCTGCTGTCAATGTCAATGTTGTTATTCGGGACGGCTTTGGTTGAAACCAGTTGTCCGTCCAGATAAACCCGGAAGATCTGAGGGCTGCGCAGGGACAAACGGGCCCGGGTCCAGCGCTGGACCTCAATATAGGCGGCAAGATAGGTGAGAGAGATGTTTTCCGTCGGCGGCATGACCAGTTTCCGGTCCGGTGCCTGGACCGAGTCCCAGGAATAAGATTTTCCGTCCATCCAGGTCAAGCTCTCTCCGTTGACCGGTTCAATGACGGCCATATCCAGTTCATCAAATTTCAGAATGTCTTCTACGGTAAATTCCTGATTTTTTCCACTATAAAAAGCCGGCATATGAACCGGCAGCGGCCCCGCTTTCAGCCAAGCATTGATCGAAAAATCGACATCTCCTGATTCAGTCTGAGCGGCTCCGGCTGCTGTTGTCAAAAAAAGTAAGATTACGGCTAGAAAGACAGGGTTGGCTTTTATTTGAATTTTGCGCATCGCTCCTCCTTTATTTAAACACCATAATTTTAATATAAACGATGTGCAATGGGATGACAATCATTGCTGCTATGCTCGCTGTGCTCGCGTTCCAAGCGTTCTAAGCGTTTTTTTAATCTATCTAAGTCTGTCAGGTCTGTATAAGTCTATTCGGTCTATTCCGTCTTTTCGGTCTGTTCAGCAGGCTCGCTTCGCGCCCCGCCCCATGTCATTCCCGGAGCGAAGCGACGGGAATCTTAGGGGTCTTCGCGAGGAGAGACGAAACAACGATTCCTTTGGCGAAACACTCTAAGATTCCTCCGGCTGCGCTAATGCGGCCTGGGGATGACAGCAAAGCTATCGTTTTTCACTGATTTTTCTCTTAACTCTTCACTCTTTACTCTTCACTAATTCCAGATGAACAAATGTCTCCAAAAAACTTTGCCTGCCGTAAGAGCATCCATCAGCGATATGTTTTTCAGATTTGAGATTTACGATGCAGCCGCAGATCCTTCGCTTCGCCCAGGATGACAATGGTGCAGTCATCTCCAAACTAATAATCATGGTAATAGAATGCGCAGATTAATTTTGTTATAATCATTTTCTCAGCATGAAAGAAACAACCTGGCTTATTTATGGGCCGAAACATGTCATCCTGGGGCCTGCGGCAGCGGGCCGATGGATCCCAAAGTGCATCATCTATAGAATCGGTTCCGGCTCATCAAGACGAAGCCGTTTGGGATTCTCCGTCGCTTCACTCCTCAGGATGACAGGGAATATTTATTTTAATAGTAAAATTGTTAAAAAAAGGAGGACTTGCTATGGGAAAGTCATTTGTTTATTTGAGCATTTTTGCCCTCATAACGGTAATTTTCACGGCTCCGGGATGCCGGTCCGAAGAACCGGTTCCGCCGGCGGACCTGGTGCTGACAAATGGCGTGATTTACACTGTAAATCCGGACCAGCCCTTTGCTGAAGCATTAGTGGTAACCGGTAAAAATATTACCGCGGCGTTCGAAACCGGTGAGGAAGCAGAAAAATATATCGGCGAGGGCACCCGGATTATTGATCTGGAAGGGCAATTCGTGACCCCCGGCATTATCGACGGGCATGTGCATTTTAACCGGGCCGGAGCCCTGATCAACGATGCCAATCTGATGACTGTTTCGGATGAGGAAGGCCTGCAGAAGGAAATCAGCCGGGTGGTTGAGATCCTCGGCGATGGTGAATGGATTACGGAAGGCCTGTGGGGGGCTTATGAACAATGGGCTTTAGGCGATGCCGGAAAGGACAGTTCCAAGAAGAAAAAACCTTGGAGTCCCCACCGGGATATGATCGATGATATAACGCCGGATAATCCGGTTTTTATCTGCCGGTATGACTATAAAAAATGGCTGGCCAATACCGCCGCTTTGGAAGCGGCCGGAATGGCCGAGGGAATCTATAACGGAATGGAATTCGACCTGGAGAGCCGGCCGACTGGAATTATCGAGCGGCCTTCTCCGGCATTTGATAAACTGCGGGATGCAGTGAAACCCAAATCCCATGAACGGCTGCTGAATGAAAACCGGGCGGCGCTTAAAGCATTGCGGGAAGCCGGCATTGTCGAAGTGCATGACATCGCCGTGCCTGAACAGACCCAGCGGTTTGTGGAACTTCAAAAAAACGGAGAGCTTACATGCCGGGTCTGGCTGCGGCCCGATCTTTCCCGGGGAGCGGAAATGCAGGAAATGGGCTTGACCATGGGTTTGCACCCGGAGACCAAAAAGCCCGATACCTGGCTGCGTTATGGTGCGCTTAAAGGTTATATTGACGGGATTATGGGGACGCATGGGGCCCTGTTTTTTGAACCCTACAATGATCAGCCCAATAATTACGGCCACTGGCGCAGGCATACCTCGGATGATCCCAATTATAAAACCCGCAACATCGAAAAGATGTATGATTTGATCCAAACCGGGCTGGACGCCGGTTTTGTTCCCAATGTCCATGCCATAGGAACGCGCGGGGTCGCTGAAATGCTCGATCTGTACGAGCGGCTGAAAAATGAAGGCGTGGATTTGACCGGATTCCGCGTGATTCATGCCCAGGTGATCCGGCCGGAGGATTTCCCCCGGTTTAATGAATTAGGGGTGATCGCAGAAGTCAATCCCTACCATATCTCGGATGATATGCGCTGGATGGAAGAACGTATCGGAACTGAACGCTGCAAAGGGGCCTATGCGTTTAAATCGCTGCTGGATAACGGGGCCATTCTCAGCTTCGGATCGGACTGGCCCGGAACCAGCGCCGCCCTCTATCATATGCATCCCAAGTATTTGATCTATGCTGCGGTGGCCAGGAAAACTCTCAACGGGAAGCCGGAAGAAGGCTGGTTTCCGGAACAAAAGATTTCCCGGGAAGAAGCGCTGAAGGCATTCACCATTAATAATGCGCTGGCGGCCTTGGAACAAGACAAACGGGGTTCGCTGGAGCCGGGAAAATTGGCCGATATCACTGTTTTTGACCGCAACCTGCTGGAAATTCCGGAAGCGGAGATACTGGAAACGGATGTCGTGTATACGATTATTGACGGGAAGGTTGTTTTTAGTAAGCAGTGAAAAGTAAGAAGTTAGAAGTGAAAAGCAACTCCAATGTCATTCCCGAAGCGCAGCGACGGGAATCTTAGAGTGCTTTAGTTTATTTTTGATTTTTGATTTAAACAAGATAACTTTTCACTTCTTACTTTTCACTTTTTACTCAGGCGAAGCAAATAGAGCCGACTGAACAGACGCCTTAAAGAGGGATGACTTTAAGCCGCCCGGACATAGCAAGCGAAATGCGGAAGCGGCCGGCGATATTGGAGACATAAATGGATGTGAGGTTGGACACGGTACCCCTGGGATGAAAAACGGGGGTATTATTGGCGTCGACCCGGACTTCTTCCAGAGTCCGGCGCTGGAATTCCTGCCAGCTGCCGGTTTCCTCGTCGAATTCCTCCATTATGTATCCGGATTCGGTAAACGAGAACCGGACTTTCCTCCTTTCTAATATCGCCCGGAAGCGGGCCTGATTCATCCGGGAGTAAATCTCCCATGCGGCTTTATCCAGGTAATGCCTCGGGGAACGGTGGACAAAAGCCAGTCCGGCAATACCCAGAAGCATTCCGGTGATGCATAAAAAGATAATGGCTTCTATCAGAGAAAATCCTTTCCTGGTTTTAATCATGGTCATTCCATTCCTTTATATATAGTCCTGCTGCATGAAGCAGAGGTATTTGACTTCTCGGAGATTCGTTCAAGAGGTCCGGATGCAGAAGAAAGCGGTCATCAAACAAGATGTTCATCCGGCTGTCCGGATTGGATATTTCCGCAGTTTGAAGCGCACCGAAAAGGGTAACGGTCTTGTTTTCTCCCGCGACACTGAAGCCCTCTCCGGCTGCGGTCAAATTAGCTTGAATTTTCATATCCTGAGGGGCCTCTTCACTGACTTTGATACGTCCTGTCCCGCTTTCTTCACCATCCAATCCGCATCCGGCCGCACATATATTCAGTTGAGCCTTGCCGTCCTTTACATAAGGCATGCCGTCCCGCCATTCCACTCCTTCCTGGAGCAAGTGGGAGGAGAGGGTGACCTCATCGGTTGAGATTATGGTAAGCCGGACGCTGTTAAGGACACAGGGTATTTCCTCATCCTGAACCAGTACATATTTCCCGGAGCTGTTTTTAATACCGCCACCCAGGGAGTGGATTGCGCCGTTGATGATGAGTATGCCCCGCGGAACCAAATCGTACATGAATTCTTCGGCAGGCGCGATAAAATGGGTTTCACTGGCGGCCGGATTGAATTTGAGCAGCCATTCTCCGGCGTCCATGGTGAAGTGAACGGCCTGGAAGTCCCCGGTTATAGCCAGGATCATTTCCAACACATCACCCTGAACAAAGATTCCTCCTAAACCCAGATCATCCTGAATAAGATAAACGCCTTCCGGGACCGGCTCATCCGATTCTTCCAAACCGAGAATAGCCCGCAGCCGCCGGGGTGTCAGGTCCTGAGGGTGGAAAATTCTCGTTTTCAGGGCTTCTTCCAGAGCTTTAACCGGGATATCCGGAATCAGCGGGTCTTCACTGAAGAAGGGTTTGGCTGCCCCCGGATTTTTCGGATGCGATATGGAGACGCCCCGTTCATCCAGGTATTCTGAAGGATCATCCGGCCGTGATTCTTTATCAATGGCGAGGGGCAGCATAGACAACGGCAGGCGGCCGCAGTAAAAAGTCAGCCCGCCCTGCAGGCTTTTATGTGCCGACCTGGAATTAGGGGTCAATCGCCCAGTTGCTTTTACCCGGAAATCAAAATCAGTTTGGAAATATCCGTCCGCTTCCCTTAGAAGCCCTTGTTCAAAACCGGTTTCCGCCGCCCACTGCATCTGTTCCCATCCGCCGTGACTCTCCAGCGGGAGGGAAGTATCCAGAAAATACGCGGGCACCGCAGTGGCGGAATCCAGGCAGTCCTGATAGAATGTTTCCACTTCAGACTGGTTTATAGGCTGCGGGGAAGGCCGGCTGCGCAGGCATTGGGCGAATGTATCAAATCCTTGTTTGACGCCGTTTTCTGCGGCGAATTCCAGAATCCGGATATCTTTTTTTGCGCCGGTTATTTTCATATGAATACGCGACATATAGAGCATACTCAGGGACAGCGCAGCAAAGACCAGCGACAGCAAAGCCGCCGCTGCGGTCATGGTTCCTTTCCTGGTGTCATTGCAGTCCGGCCAATGCCGAATTTTTCGAGAAAAAGGACAGGGCATAGATTTTCTCCTCCTTATATATAAGGGCCAGCTGGATTCTGCCTAGGTTAGCGGCTGCATCATATTCCGGCAGGAAAAACGCAGTGTCTTCCAGCAGCGGCTGAGCCGGTGCAGAATTGACCTTGCGCCGCAGGGTTTCCCTGCGCTCATCGAGGTAATAGGCAATCTCTTTTAATTGAATGATGCTGATGTCTGCGGCTGAGTATGCGTATTGGATCGGATTTTGCAGAATGCAGTCTTTCCCTTCGATTCGCAGGACCTTCCGGATTTCACCTTGGGCTCGATTGAAAAAGCAAAGTTTGTGATTTCGGCGGAGCCCGGAGGTCCGGTTCAGTGTGATCCGTGTTTGTCCAGCCGATAGGTTAAAAGAAGTTTGATAAGGGGCATCCGCCTGGATTAAGGTCAAGATCCCGTCGTCGATTTCTACAAATGTCAGGAGTCCTAGGTGTTGCGGCAAAACCAATCCGCGCCCGGTTTCCTGCAGGTCCAATCTGAATTTTTCGAGAGCAGTAAAGATTGCTTCATCCGATTCATGTTTGATTCGGAGCTTTTCAAATTGATGGCGGCTGATTTTAAAAAACTGCAAAGCTGCGGTAAATATAAAAAGGAATAGACTCATACAGATAAGACTTTCCAGCAGGCTGAATCCATGACGTCTCAAAATCCCAGCTCCTTTGAGACGATAACTGAAAACCGGACTGGATAGGACTTCCATTCGGGAATTCGGCATTCGATGTCTATCCGTTTAAGAGAGGCAGAGACATCCGTGATTTGACACTTCCGGGAGATATGAACTGGGAGAACGGGGGTTTCGATTTGATCGTTCCATGACTGTTCAGCAAGAGTCGGGTGACCGAAAGGACGGGATCTGAGGATTTCCAATACGGAAATCGCGGTTTCGAGTGCGACATTCCGTGCCTGACAGCGGCGGTAGACATCCAGTGATAATGCCACAGCCTGAACAATTCCGGTTATAAAAATAATGATCAGGGTAGAAGCGACCAGCAGCTCCAGCAGAGTGTATCCAGAAGAATCCATTTTTATTTTCATGGTATTTATGAAGAATGCAGGAAAAGTGCCAAAATGATTTTATGAGGCGGCGGAGTTTTGGCTTCAATCCTTTGTCAATAAGAATAGCCTTGAGATGACATATGAGCGTTAACCAGGAGTGACAGCCGCCGATGCCTGAATATTCATTTGTTTCTAATAGTCCATCTATGTCCGTCTAAGTCCATCTATGTCCGTCTAAGTCTATCTAGGTCCGTCTAAGTCTATCTATATCCGTCTAAGTCTATCTAGGTCTGTCTAAGTCTATCTAGGTCTGTCTAAGTCTATCTAGGTCCGTCTAAGTCTATCTAGATCTGTCTAAGTCTATTCGGTCTTTTCGGTCTGTTCGGTCGGCTCGCTGTGTTCGAAATTCCATGTCCTTCCCGGAGTGAAACGACCCCCCCCACGTCATCCTGAGGCTTGCGTTAGCAAGCCTCAGGATGACAGCTCCGCTATCACTTTTTACTCCTGCAAATCCAGAATAAGCTCCTTTGCCTCAAGTAGGATGACTCTTGCGGGTTATTTTTTAATGAATAACACAGGAAAAAAGTTTTTAAAAAAAAATTAACAAATACACTTGACACAGAAGTAAATTATCCCTATTATACAAGAGCCTTCTGATTGCGATATCAAAAAAATGATATGATCATGAAGGATGAACTGTCTATCCAGTTTGGAAAGACAACTGATCTTTGAATTTAAAAAAAGCAGAGCGACCTGGATCAATCCGAGTTGTGAACAAATTGTTTAGCTTATTAAGAACTCTTCGGAGTTCTTAACATGTAATTGGAGAGTTTGATCCTG
>CAZDJZ010000023.1:0-38353 GCA_964505785.1 uncultured Eubacteriales bacterium | reverse complement strand
CCAAACATCCGCACACTCAAGTTTATACTGATTTGTATTTACGAATCGAATACTATAGGTTTTAAGCGTTTTGCGTTTTACGTTTTGCGTTTTGCGTTTCGCGTTTTTTTATGTCAAAATAAGCAGCCAGGGTGAGAGGTGGAATTTTGAAGGAAAAAACTATATTCGATCAATTCCTCGAAAATCCGGACCAGGATTTTCGAATCCTAACCGAAACAAAAAACCCTCCGGTTAATTACCAGATCGGCGGGCTGACCTTACAGATTTATTCTGACCTTCCCATAAAAGAAGACACGTTCGCCCCCAAATTCAAACACTTTCAAATCTCAGAGCCGGGAACAGACGTCATCCGTCTGCATCATCACTTCCGCATCCCGGAATTTGATCCCAATGATGCAGGAAAAACAGTCTACCGAAAAAGGCCCTGGTCCATTTTTAAGCGCGGAGATACTTGGATTTATCTGGGAGAGCACCACCCCTCCCAACCCTATCCCCTGTTTTCCGTGGCCCTGTTCAATCACTCCTATACTGAAGGCCATATATTTCACCGCTCGTCCGAGTGGTTTGACCGGGGCGACTTCCCATCGGTAACCCTGCTTCCCACCGACCAGATCATCCTTTCTCCGGTCCTGGCAGACAGGGAGGGCGGAATTCTGCATTCCTCCGGTATCGATTACCAGGGGAACGGCCTGCTTTTTGTGGGTCATTCCCGCGCCGGGAAAACCACAATTTCCCGCCTGTGGCAGACTTATGCCGAACTCCTTTGTGACGACAGGATTATCCTTCGCCGGCATCCCGGGGAGGGCTATTTCATTCACGGCACATGGAGCCACGGGGACCTTCCCGAGGTCTCTTCCAAGCGTGTGCCGCTAAAGGGATTATTTTTCCTGAATCAATCCCGTCAAACGGAATATGAACGCATCACCGATAAAAAGGATATCGTATACCGTCTCCTGGACCATTTCATCAAGGCCATGTCAACGCCGCGGTGGTGGGGAAAAATGATGGATTTCTCCTCCCGTATCAGTTCGGAAGTTCCCTGTTATGACCTCTATTTTGACAAAAGCGAAACCGTTATTCATAAATTAAGAAGCTTTCTGAAAAATGAAGTCTAAACTCTATTCCAGAACCATCGCTTCCGGCGATTCCATCTTATCCAAAAAGCCCCGGCTCCTCCGCCTGGACCTGGAATTGACCGAACGCTGTAATAACAACTGCATCCACTGCTATATCCGCCGTCCTGCCGGCATTGACAAATTGCAGAAAAAAGAAATGCCAATAGAAAAAATTAGGGATATTCTTACCGAAGCCGCCTCCCTGGGCTGTTTGAATCTCCGCTTAACAGGAGGAGAACCGCTTCTCCGTCCTGATTTCTCTGAAATCTATACTTTCGCCCGCAAACTTGGAATGCAGGTGGAACTATTCACCAACGCCACCCGGATCGACCGCAGCCTCTGCGGGCTTTTTAAGCGCATTCCTCCTCTTAAACCCATTGAGGTCTCCCTCTATGGAATGAGCAAAGAATCTTATGAGCGCGTCACCCGGACGCCTGGTTCATATAACGCCGCTATGCAGGGAATCCGCCTGCTTGCGGAACATGGCGTTCCTTTTCACATAAAAGGCGTCCTGATCCCCCCGGATGAAGCCGAGATGAAAAAAATGGAAGACTGGGCGGCCCGCCTGCCGGGCAATATCCCCCCGCCTCATTTCGCTGTTTATTTTGACCTTCGCGCCCGCAGGGATTCATCCAGCCTCAATCAAGTCATAAGGCGGCTCAGATTATCCCCGGAAAAAGCATTGGCGGTTCAAAGCCGGGACAAGGAAGAATGGCTGCGGGACCGTAAGGAATTTTGCCGTCATTATCTCAATCCAGCCGGTGATGACATATTTTCCTGCGGAGCCGCCCGGGGCTATTTGGCTGTAGATCCCTATGGAACGGCTCAACCCTGCCTTTTGCTGCGCCACCCGGAGACTTTGTTTGACCTCAATTCCGGGACACTGAAACAAGCCCTGGAAAAATTCACTCAGACCGTACACGGCCGCAAGGCGCAAAATCCGGCCTTTAAAGAGCGCTGCGCACGCTGTTTTCTAAGTCCTCTCTGCGAGCAGTGTCCGGCAAAGGCCTGGATGGAACACGGCACTTTGGATACGCCTGTCGAATATTACTGCCGCGCAGCTCACCGGGAGGCGGTAAAATTGGGCCTTTTATCCCCTGGAGAAAAAGCCTGGGAAATAAACAACTGGCGGAAGAGACTTGAAAATTTATTTCCTGAAAACAAACAAGGAGCTGAATATGCCGAAAAAACTGGATCTTGATTCTGTCTGCCGTCCTTCGGAAGATGTCGTTGCAAGACATATCGAAGATGAATTGATCATCGTGCCGGTCACATCCGGTGTCGGCGACAAGGAAGACGAACTATTTACCCTCAATGACACCGGCCGGGCCATTTGGGAAAAGCTGGACGGGAAAAAATCCCTGCGTGAAATCACTGCACTTCTCGCCCGGGAGTTTGACGCCGACCCAGAAGAAATTGAGGCCGATGTCAAAGGATTAGCCGGGGAGCTGCTGAAACGCAATATCATTGAATCATCCTCTCCCGGCAAGGGATAAGGGCCCGATTCATCGGGACGGCTAAGAAATGATTTTCAGTGTCCCGCGGTGATTGATACCTATGCCAAATCCATATCTTTCCAACCGGCGGCTTTCCGAATTACCGTTCTGGAAAAATTTTAAAAAAAAGCGGATTCTAACGTCCTTTGATATCGAGCTCACCGCCCGCTGCAATTTCAATTGCCGCCACTGCTATATCAACCTGCCTCCCGGAGATAATAAAGCCAAAAACAGGGAGTTGACCAGAACAGAACTCTTCGGCTTGATTGACCAGGCCCGCGACTTGGGAGCGTTGTGGTGCCTTCTAACCGGAGGCGAGCCGCTGCTTCGTAAGGATTTTCCGGAAATTTACACCTACTTAAAAAAAAGCGGTTTTCTTGTTTCCGTCTTCACCAACGCTGCTTTGATTACCGACGAACATATCCGTCTGTTCAAAGCATATCCGCCGCGGGACATCGAAGTGACTGTTTACGGCGCCGCTCCGGAAACCTATGAGCGCATTACTCGCGTTCCCGGCTCGTTCTATGCCTTCCAAAAAGGATTGGATAAACTTCTGGCTAATGGAATCAAGGTCAGGTTAAAAACAATGGCATTACAGTCCAATCTGCATGAACTTGACCGGATCGCAAAATTCTGCCTGGAACGGACTGCGGATCATTACCGCTTTGACCCCCACCTTCACCTCCGGTACGACCATAATCCGGAACGCAACCGGGAGATACAGTCAGAACGCCTTTCTTCAAAGGATATCCGCCGGATTGAACAAGCTGATCCCGAACGCCTGGAATCGATCGGTGCGGATTGCCGGAACATGGTGATTGGTGAAGAAGACGCCGCCCGCAACCCTTATCTTTTCAAATGCGCCATCGGCCTGCATAATTTCGTTATCGGATATGATGGATATTTCCGTTTATGTGCTTCCTTAAACCACCCGGAATTTACAGCCGATCTGCGCAAAGTGTCGCTCAAAAAAGCCTGGGATACCCTGGCACCAAAAGCCCGGTCGCTTCAGTCATCAAATCCCGAATTTTTAAACAAATGCCACCGCTGTGCCTGGATCAACTTCTGCCTGTGGTGCCCGGCCCACGCTTACCTGGAGACAAATAAATTGGATCAGCCGATCGAATCCTTTTGCCGCGCCGCCAAAGCCCGCGTTAAAGGCCTGGGGATTGAATAGCCACTGCTCGCTTCGCTCGCGTTAGTTGCTATGGTTCCTAGGGTTGCTTGGGTTATTGACTATCTATGTTTCTCTAAGTCCATCTAAGTCTATATAAGTCTGTTCAGTCTATTCGTTACCCCTATGCCACTACGCTCCCATGTCATTCCCAAAGCGAAGCGGCGGGAATCGCAAATGCCGCCTTATGTCATCCTGAGGGCTTCACAGAAGCCCGAAGAATCCCAAAGTGCCTCGTCCTGGGGATGACATGTGTGTCGTTTCTTAGAATCGAAGCCGGCTCATTCGGCGATGCCGTTTGGGATCCTTCGCTTTTCTCAGGATGACAGCTCCGCTGTCACTTTTCACTAATTTACTCTTCACTGCATTAACGCTGGACGGCCCGGTGAACCGCCGGATCATTGGTGTGATTATTCGCGGTTGCGCCGTAAACCATCAACTCGCCGCTGCCTGAGGTGACCTCTACTTTAATCCAGGTGTTATCGTATATGTTTCCAGGATAAGGCACGCCTGCCTCATTAAAAGGAGTAAATGCCTGGTAGCTGCGGCCGCTGAATGTCCTGGTAAAAGGACTCCCTATAGTGCCGCCGTTTCCATCAATCAAAGTGAATTTCGCGGTGACACTGTGGTTTGTGGGATTAAATGCCCCGAAGGCCGTCCGGTAAGTTGCGTTGGATTCCATATTTTGAACCATTAAAGTCCTTCCCGCTCCCGCAGTATGGGTTCCAACTTTGGGTAAACCGGAAAAGGTTTTGGAATAATTGCCGTTTCGTGTCCGGGCGATCACCTGAATCTGATGGGCTGCATCCTGGGTGAAAAATTCCACAGCCCCGGCCAGGCCGTAATAACTGAAGCCGCTGTCAAGACTTTCCATTGTCTCCATAAGATTAGTGAATTTCACACTGGCATCAGCGCCTGAACCTGTCCAGAGAGAGAGCGGGCCGCGCCTTTCGCCTGTAACCGAGTTAAAATAGACCGTGACTTCAGTACCGCCTGTCAAATCGGTGATTTGAAGTTCCGTCATCCACGTCCCGAATCCAAGAGCCGGAGCCCAAAGAACTTCCGGAATCACCAGGTAATCCGACGGCGACGTAGCCCCGCTGATATCCTCCTCCTGGACAGCAAAATGGACCGCCGGATCACTGGTGATATTATTGGCCGTCGCACCATAGCTCATGAGCTTTCCGGTTCCTGATTGATGGGAAATTTTAACCCAGGCGTTTTCATATGTATTTCCCGGAAATGGCACGCCGGCTTCGGCAAAGGGATCAAAACCCTGATATTGTCGCCCGCTGTATGTTTTACTGAAAGTTATTCCAATCGGGGTACCGGATTCATCAAATATTTCATAATCAACTGTAATGGCATCATCGGTCGGATTAAATCCGCCAAAGGCTGTCCGGAAGGTGTTATTGGATTCAAGATTCTGAACCATCATCACCCGGGCCGCGCCGGCCGTGTTATCATCATTGCAGTTAAGCCCGGCAAACGTTTTGGAATAGTTGCCGTTGCTGGTTCTGGCGATAACATTGATCCGGTGATCGACATCCTGGGTAAAGAATTCCACCGCCCCTGCATTTTCAAAATAAGAGAAACCGCTGTCAAGTCCGTCTAATGTTTCCAGAAGGTTGTCGAATTTTACGCTTGTCTCTGACCTGCCGCCTGTCCAGAGGCTGATCGGTCCTCTGCGGTCTCCGGAGCCTGAATTAAAATAAACGGAAACCTCGGATCCCCCGGTCAAATCCGTGATCTGAACTTCGGTTATCCAGGTACCGCCGCCTGTCGCAGGAGCCCACAGCACTTCCGGAACCACTTGATATTCGGAGGGGGAGGAGTGATATCCGGGAAACGCATAATAATTCTGCTCAGTGTAACTGCTGCTGATACTCGAGTATGAGCGGGATGCCGGATTGAATCGATAGCCGGTCAATACAGGAGTCACGGTTCCACTCCAGCCATAAGGCACGGAATCGCTGTACAGACCCGAACCGTCTGTTGCCGGAGTTCCCGGCAATCCGGTCAATACGACAGAATCCAGATAGGAGCTGCCTTCAAAAACAGTTCCGGAAATGGTGTAAGTATCCAGTGAAGCCGCATAATCCTGATTCAGCTGGTCACTTGTTTCGTTGGCGTATGTCCGCAGCATAGGAACAAAACTGTATCCCGCCAGAGCGGGAATCACAGTTCCCGACCAGCCGTAATCCGCAATATCGGTATAATATCCGGTTCCGCTTGTAGACGGCTCTGCCGGAAGACCGGTGAGGGCTACACCTGCGAGCCCGCTGCCTCCGCATGTGACCGTTCCGTCAATAATAATCGTGGGAGAATGAGTCGTGGTAAACACCCATTCACAGCAGGAAACTTCGGAGCATTCATTTTTAGCCACGATTCTCCAATAATACGTCTGCTCATAGGCTAAAGGTCCGGGTTCATAAAAACTGTCGAGAACATTGACTTCGAAGGAAGCCGGATAGGTCGTTCCAAAATAGACGTCATAGGATGTGGCATTGGGGGCGTCTTCCCAATCGAGCTGGACATTAATATCCTGGTCCGCCGCGCCGTTTTCCGGTGACAATAATGAAAATGTTTCTACATCTATACAGCTTGAGAATTTAGCCACAAACGCATCTTTGTTACTGTCTCCGGGATCACTCATATATTCATCGACCGTCGGAAAATCCGTGCTTTCCGTATATCCGGTTACATACACATAACTGGGTTCACCAAAGGCAATATCCTTGCCGTAGTCGGATGGGCCGCCCTCGCCTCCCCCGGAACCGCCGCCCAAAAAGGTGGAGTATTCAAGGGTATTGCCAGCAGCGGAAAACTTGGTCACAAAGGCGTCATTGCTGCCGGCATAACTCATGTAAGAATCAACCTCCGGGTAATCATAACTGTAGGTTTCGCCGGTGATAAAAGCACAGCCGTTAGAATCAACATCAATGCCATAGCCACCATCGGCGTCTTCACCGCCGATATAAGTGGAATACTCCAGAGTATTCCCCGCCGCGGAAAATTTAGTGACAAAGGCATCCGAATAACCGTCCAAACTGCCCTGATAAGCATTCACCATAGGAAAATCATTGCTTTCCGTATATCCCGTCACATAGGCGCAGCCGGATGCATCCACGGCTATATCTTTAGCATAATCATCGTCGGTTCCCCCCAGGTACGTTGAAAAGATCAATGTGTTTCCGGCAGCGGAAAACTTGGTGACAAAAGCATTTTCTCCAGAGCCCGGATAGGTCATATATTCATTTTGAAGGGGAAAAGTCGATCCCATCGTGTCTCCGGTAACATAAGCGCACCCGCTTCCATCGATGTCGATTCCGGTCCCGAAATCATTCCCGCCGCCTTCACTGCTTCCTCCTAAATAGGTGGAGTATTCCAAAGAATTTCCGGCTTGCGACAGTTTCGTAACAAAGGCATCATAACTGCTGTCGCCGGGATCGGTCATATAAGGATTGGCGGTGGGATAATCATTACTGTTGATATAACCCGTTACATACGCGTACCCGGAGCTGTCGACGGCAATGCCCCTTCCGGAATCTCCACCGCTGCCGCCGAGATATGTTGAATAAACCAGGCTGTCCCCGCTCTGTGACAGCTTACAGACAAAGGCATCGAGTCCGCCGGCATTTGTCATATAGGGATTAACGGTGGGAAAATTGGAACTGAATGTCTCCCCGACAACATAAGCACAGCCGGAGCTGTCCACCGCGATATCATACCCGCTTTCACTGCTGCCTTCCCCTGTGGCGCCGATATAAGTAGAGTAGACCAGGCTGGTTCCGTCCACAGACATTTTTGTGACAAACACATCGTCGGTGCCGTCTCCGGGATAACCCATATAATAATTCTGCAGCGGAAAATTCGAGCTTTGGGTTCTTCCCGTGATATAGCTGTTTCCTGAACTGTCCACGGCTACTCCATATCCAGTATCTGAATCATTTCCGCCTAAATAAGTAGAAAATATTAAAATTAACGGATCGATATAAAGAGGCCGGCTTTGATCAAATTCTCCCACCTCAAATCCGAACGCATCGTCTTTCCAGGTTTTAAACGCGGATTCTATATATTTTTTTTCTCCATCAATGATTTGGAAAGTAACCGGAGACTGGTGCACCATCTCTCCGAATTCGGTCTTAATAACCAAACAGCCCTCGTCAGAAATCAGAGCCGAATCCACGCCATCGAAAGCAAACCGGATCGACTCCGGCTCCCCTCCCGGATTCACAACCCAATCGTATTGAATATTCTGTCCGGTTCCATAGACTTTCAGGTCAATCCCCTGATACAAATTTTCATAATACACAGCTTTGGATGTTGATATTCCCGTTATCCAATCTTCAGGATTATCGTTCTGAAAATAATTGACTTTATATGAGGCTTCATCTGCGGAGAATACTTTCGGATATTCATCCGCCTCTATAAAGACCATGCGGGATACATCCCGTGCACCCGATTGACGGCTGTCAAAAACCAGCCCGCTATGGGTCAACCAAAGCGTAAATCTGGGAGTTCGGGCATAATAAAGCGCTTTTTCATGCACTTGCCCCTTATTAGTAATAAAGTATAAGGGAAAATCTCCAAAATCCGAATCTATGCTCATCTGGAATTTTTCCGTAAGTTCTTGTTCCTGGCCGGCTTCTATGTCGCTCCCGCCAGCAGCAATCATGAAAATTAAAAACCCTAAAATTAAAGTAATGCTACTGATTTTCACCGCAGTTTTCATTATGAATGTCTCCTTATTATTGTGTATTCAAAATAATCTCTACAGCGGAGTCTGTTGTCTCCGCTCACATTTTTCTTCACTGCCTCAACATTGCAAAAATCATGCCAATATATCCTCATTTCTAACCCGTTGTTTATAAATAAATTACAATAGAGAGAATGATAAGATAGGCATTCAGTGTTAGTAAGACGCACATATAGACACCAGCCTGTGCGGTATTGCTACGTTCTGACCCCATCGCCGCTCCGCGGCTTCGGGAATGACATAGGGAGATCATTCCCGGAGCGCCCACTTGTCATTCCCGGAACGAAGTGACGGTGATCTTAGAGTGCCCCATGTCATTCCGAGGAGCGAAGCGACGTCGGAATCTTAGAGTGCTTCGTTTCTCGTAATCGGTGCCGGTTCATCCGGCGAAGCCGTCTAAGATCCCCACGGGCGGCTTGCGCAAGCCTCAGGATGACATGTGGCTACCATTCGTTCCGCATAGCCGGTTCGGTCACCCATTTTTCGCCGTCGTACCACCGCACCTGGTCTTTGAAGCTGTCAACATAAGCCTTTTTCATCTCACCCGAGACATATCCTTTTTGCCTGGCTTCCCGGTAATGCCTCTCAAATGAATGGGAATCCCTCACTTCTAAAATCTGGAAATCCACATCAAACCGGTATTGAAGGTTAACCGGCCAGGTCGAAAAAGACCAAAGACCATTATCCCTTGGCATTATTTGCCCGATAGTCTCATTTGGTCCGGCGGCACGGGCAACATCCGTCAAAGGCAAGCGGATATAATATTTTTCCGATCCCGGTTCCAATGCGGAGCACGCGTATTCTCCGGTATTTGGAGAACTGCCTGAAATATTCCTGCTGTCGAAGACAGCAATAAAAGGACTGTCAAATTGATTGTTAACCCCTCCAACGATGATATCCTTGATTCCATCGCCGTTGATGTCGTCAAAAACAAAGTCATTTATCCGGCCGGAATTCCAGTATGCGCCCAGTTGTTTGCCTTCATGATTCAGCAGCAGCAACTGGGTCGGAAATTCAGGCGTATGATTTGAAGCGAGCGCTATCTCATAATAACCGTCTCCGTCTATGTCAGCGGATAAAAATTTCGACAGGCGGTATTCATTCGAATATATTTTCGAGCCGAAAGTCAATTCCCGTCCAGTTTGGATTTCCCATAATACCTTACCTTTATAGGAAAAACAGAAAAGCCGGCCATCCACTACTTCAGTGACTGCAAATAATACTTCCTTATGTCCGTCCCGGTTGATATCTTTTATCTGAATTACGGGTAATTCGATGCGGGCGATGCGGGAATGAGAAAATATCTTGTTTTGAAACCTGTTACGGTAAAGCTCTTTATTGAAGTTAAAACCAATTTGGAAATCATGCTGCCAAAGAACTTTTCCATCTTGATTAAGTATAGTCAAAATTGACCGGTTAATCTCAAATTCAAACGGCTCCCGGTCAAAGGTTATGTAGCTGTAAACAAAATATGAAATCCCGCCCAGAATAATCAGGCCCGCCATAATCGCAATGGCCTTGTTCCAAAAACGCCGGGAATCACCCTCATTCTCATCATCCGACTTGCGCCGCAGCCAGGCTTCCAGTTCATGTTCGTAGGCGAAAACACGGGCTCGGGAGCCCTTTCCCAGCCGGTGAACCGGCAGGCCATACGTTTTCTCCCAGCGGCAGGCTGTGCGGACATCACAATCAAGATAAGAGGCGATTTCTTTCCACGAGGACAGCAGGTCGTTTTTCTTCTTGGGCATATGCAGTTTTACCTTCATTCCATTTCGCTGACAATCTTTTCTCCCCCATTTTCTATCTCATCAAGCCCTGAATGAATAGGATCGAATTCTATTTATTTTTAACGCACTATGACCATAATTTCAATGATTTTCTTCCACACCGGTTAATGCAGCCGTCCCTTTGGATTCGTTTTTTTATTCATGGTGTATATTGTCCGCTTTATGCCGCTTGTTGTCGTATGCTGCCGTTATTTAATGAACATTATTTATGCACTTGTTGAGCACGGATATATTTGCCCCAATCGACGATCACCGTATTAAAAGGAACCGAGTCAGGCCGTTTGGAAACAATTAAAACCTTCCGCTTTCCCGTTTCCATACCGAGAGTATGCATGGCATATATATACAGGCTTTTTTTGGCCAAACGCTTCGGGTGGGACAGGAATTGTCCGAACCAGATTTCATTTGGTTCCCGCAGGCTGATATGTCGAAAAGGTTCTGGAATAAAAACGATCACGTCACGGATCTCGTTCCTCGGTTTAGCTGAAATTTCAGTCCGGATAAAATTTAACTGATTCTGCCTGAGGTCGACAATTCCCTGCGACAAGCCCCGTTGGGCCCCGAATACAGTAAAAATAATAAATATGATACCGACAGCTTTAATTATTTCGTTTCGCATAAACCGAAACCTTGAGGCAAGAATCTGCAGGGAATACGCGGCCGTGAAAATCACAACTCCCGTAAATGGAAGCAGCAAATGCGCTCTATGATTGATGATACGCACCGGCGAGTCGGCCAAAATAAAAATTCCGCAGAATAGTAAACAAATAAGCACAAATATCCATTTAATAAGAATCTGTCTTTTTTGTTTTTTATTCTTTCCGTTCCATTCAGCGAAAAAAGCGCTTGCAGCCAGCCCCAGCCATAAAACCATTACGATCATGGCTGCTATGATTTTCATCTTCCCGAGGGGCGCTAAATTATGAAATGGATAAGGATAAGTCCATATTTTAAAGGCACTCCAGTACGTTAGGGGATTTATAGCGTTGCCGAATACTTGTAAAGGAAACCGCAGTCCTTCTAAGCTATCTTTGACTAGAAAGTACGTCCCGAAGGATTCATTTCGAAAGGCAAGGCGAAAAATAATAAATGAAATAAGAAAGCCGGCGAATGCCAATCCAATAAAAACCGTGATTCGGCGGATATCCAGATTTTCGCTTGATAAAATGTAGTAGCTCAGCGGGATCATACAAAAAAAAGCGTAAACCTGAAACGTATGCAATGCGACTAAAAACATGAGAAAAACGATGATATATAAAAACGTCTTCGACACGGAGCTGTATCTATAAAAATATAAATAGAACGCCCCCAGGCTTAGCCAAATGGCTAAATGAAAACTTATCAGCACAAGAGAATAACCCGCAACGGCCTGTATGGATAGCTGAGATATAAAAAAAAGGATGATAAGAAACGAAAAAAGCGGCTGCCGGGAGCTTTTCCATAAAAAAAACATCAATACCGAGCCAAAAAACACGATAAAACATACATTAAGAAAACGCATGTGCTGGACACGGACTGGATTAAGGCCCGTAAAATTGAAAACAATGGTTCGGAACATTCCGGCAAAAGGCCTCCCGGTTCTGAAAAAATCAATAATCGAAACCAGCATAGGATCGGATTTCTGCCCGATAATGGATATTTCGTCATTCATCAGGTAATCCGTTGTAAATGATGAAGAATACATCAAAATAATCACAGATGCCAAAAGAATAAATAAAGACCAGACCGGAATGGAAATTTTAGAATGACGGCTCTCTTTTATCATTGTCCTTATCAATATCCCATTTGTTTATTCCTGACTATCAGGTATTTTAACGATTTTAAATTGGTGAATCAAAATATATCACAGTGTTTTATTTATGCATCGAATGCGCATGATAGTCCTCTTTTTCCTTATCCTCAGTTACTTGATGATACATCCGCGATAGCGGAACAAAAACATACCCGCTCAAAACAGGAGTCAAGATATAAGCATCACCTAATATTATCAAGCGATAAACCGTTTATGACAGCAGATGTCAGTTATTGCCGCAATTTGTCATACCCAAACGTAGGTTCCCCATTCTCATATATCATTCCGGGAACGACCATTGTGTCATTCCCGGAACGGAGTGACGGGAATCTTAGACGAGACCCTATGTCATTCTGAGGGCTTCACAGAAGCCCGAAGAATCCCAAAGTGCCTCGTCCCGGGGATGACATGTGTGTCGTTTCTTAGAATCGAAGCCGGCTCATTCGGCGAAGCCGTCTAAGATCCCCGTCGCCGCTCCGCGGCTCAGGGGATGACATAAGAGGCTCCGCGGCTCAGGGGATGACATAAGAGGCACTGCAGCTCAGGGGTGACAGAGTGTGTCATTCTGGGCGGTGCTGTTTGTCATTCCCGGAACGAAGTGACGTCTGAATCTCAAAGTGAACCCTATGTCATTCTGAGGGCTTCACAGAAGCCCAAAGAATAACAAGGTGATCCACTCCCCCGGGTTTTCATTTTTCATTTTTGATTTTTGATTTTTGATTTAATTACCCCATCGGTTCCGCATGGCCGGTTCGGCCGCCCACTTTTCGCCGTCATACCAGCGCACCTGGTCTTTCAGGCTGTCCAAATACGCCTGGTCCAGCTCACCGGAAATATAACCTTTCTCTCTCGCTTCCCGGAAACGCATCTCAAAAGTATGCGAATCCTTGATTTCCAAAATCCGGAAATCTTCAGCAAACCGGTATTGCAAAGATGTGGGTTGAGTGCTCACCGACCAAATACCCTCGCCTCTATTCATAATTCGTGCACAGGTTTCATTGGGCCCGACCGCCGCTCCGACTTTTGTTAACGGCATCCGAATATAATATTTTTCCGATCCCGGCTGCAGTGCGGCAGACGCGTACTCGCCCGTGTTGGGAGAGCAGCCGGAAATATTTTCGCTGTCGAAGACCGCCAAAAAAGGACAATCAAACTGGTTATTAACTCCCCCAATAATGACATCCTTGATTCCATCGCCGTTTATATCCTCAAAAACAAAGTCACTTATCCGGCCGGAATGCCAGTACTCACCCAGTTGTTTTCCGTTATGATCAAACAGCAGCAGCTGAGTGGGAAATTCAGGAGTATGGATAGAACTTAGCAGTATTTCCGCAAATCCATCACCAGTAAGATCATCAGATAAGAATTTTGAAAAACGGTATTCATCCAAATAGACTTTAGACCCGAATGTCAATTCCCGTCCAGGATCGATGGACCAAAGCTCCTCTCCTTTATGGGAAAAGCAATAAAATTTACCGTTGACCACGGGATACGCGACGGCAAAGAGGACCTCCTTATGTCCATCCCGGTTGATATCCTTAAATTGGATAATGGGCAACTGGGCCCGGCCGGCCGCAAAGTGACGATTTTGGAAATGACTCCGGTAATGCTCTTCCGATAAGTTTTGCTCAATCGGAAGATCATACCGCCAAAGTTCCTGCCCCGTTTGATTAAGAATGGTCAATTGTGTCTGATTGATATCAAAATCGTATGGCTCCCGGTCAAAGGTCAAAAAGTTATATACGAAATACGCTATTCCTCCCAAAATAATAAGGCCCGCCAGAATCGATATTGCCTTGCCCCAAAAGATCCTCTGTTTATCTGCGTCTTTACCCTCAGCCTTCCTCCTCAGCCAGGCTTCCAGTTCATGCTCATAAGCGAAAACCCGTGCGCGGGAGCCTTTGCCCAGCCGGTGAACCGGCAGGGCGTATTCCTTCTCCCACCTATGCGCTGTGCGGACATCGCAATCAAGGTAGGAGGCTATTTCTTTCCACGAGGACAGCAGGTCGTTTTTCTTTTTCGTCATATGCTTTTGAACCAGATTCAGCTCTTACTGACTCTTTTTCACCACCGCCCATAATCAGCCGCCTTCACACTCTTTGAGAAAAATTCTCTTAATTTGTAACGTAATATGACCGAAATTTCAATGTTTTCTTCCACGGCTGTCATTTCCCGGATAAAAGCATGAAGCCGTAAAAACTGATGTACTGGATGCAGATTGGATCAATCGCTGCATAGCCTAATTTCATTTGATGTCTTATATTGTTGTTTCCATAGTGCCTCGTATTTTATTTATGCACTGAATGGCCCTGGTAGTCTTCTCTTTTTTTATCCGCAGTTACCTGTTGATACGTTCGCAATTGCGGAACAAAGATGTATCCACTCAAAACCGGGACAACTTCTCCACTCCATCCGGCATCGAGAATTCCGGAGTATGTGCCGTCCTCCCCTGTTTTTGTATTGCCGGGCAGTCCCTTAAGCACAACATCCGCTATGCCGGTCCCCTGCACCGTTATCCTCCCTGAAATCTCAATATAGGCCCGTACTGCTGTAAAGTTACGGCTTTGATCTCCGGAAATGTTTTTGATATATGCTTCTGATGGAGTGACGTCATAGTTCCACAGAGGAATGGAAACCGTCCCGCTCCAGCCCAGCGGTACCGTATCCAGGTAAAATCCAGAAGGATTGGTCATAGGGTTATGCGGCAGGCCATTCAACGGCATATCCGCCAGCGCAGCCCCCTCCGGAGTCATAACTGTTCCGGAAACAGCCCTTACCCGGCTATCCGCCGCAGCCAAGTAGTCCTGTCCGGTGAGCTCGCGAGTGACCTCTTCGTAATTACGGGTACCCGGATTGAAACGGTATCCGGATGCGGACGGGACCACAGTTCCCGACCAGCCGCTGTGGATGGCGGTGACATAAAGCCCGTCCTCATTGGTTACCGGGTTTAACGGAAGGCCGTTCAGCAAAACATTTGCAAGCGGTACGTTTTTTTCCGTTACTTTTCCGGATATTCCAAGGACATCCGCATCCTCGTCTGCGGAATAATCCTCTCCACGCATATCAGACTGCACATTAATATATTTTCGGTCTGCGGGGGTAAAAACATATCCGCTTAAAACCGGCGTCGCCACTCCGGACCATCCTTTTTCTATATATTGAAAATAATAACCATCTTCTCCCGTGTGAGGATTGCCGGACAGACCATCCAGCACCACCCCTTCAAGAGGCCCGGTTCCATCCTTAACACACCCGGATACAGACACTAAAGCTTCCGCATGATAATTCTGCTGCGTTTTTCCGGTTGTAACCTCCACATAGCTGCGTGAGGCCGGCGTAAATCGATAACCTGCTTTAAACGGTATGACTGTTCCCGACCATCCGAACAGGACCGCATCACTGTAAAATCCATCGTCGGCTGATGACGGTGCCTCCGGCAGACCCTTCATTGTGACCCCCTTCAGCCCGTTATTGCCGGATAAGATCTTTCCGGAGACGGTAATAAAAATAAGCGATGCCTGGTAATCCTGTCCGGTTTGCTCTGTCTTGACAGTTGTGTATTGACGCGAATCCGGATTAAAGGCATATCCGGATAAAACCGGGGTCACAGTCCCTGACCAGCCGAACTCCACGGTATCCATGTAATATCCGGTTCCGCTGGATTTGGGTGTAGACGGCAGTCCGGTCAATGTAACCTCTGCCAGCCCGGTCCCATTATGAATCACCTTTCCTTCAATCGATATAAAAGGAGGCGGAATCGTCTTAAAAGACCATATATTTGATTCATAAGATGTTGCGGCATTTGTGGCTTTGATTTTCCAATAATACGTTCGCTTGTATTCCAATAGTCCGGGATCATAGATACTGTTTTTAACTGTATCATAAAAAGGCGGCGGATATACGGTGCCTAAATACACATCATAGGACGCTGCGTACGGCGCATCTTCCCAGTCCAAGTCAATGTCGATGTTCCGGCTAAGGGCTCCGTCGGATGGGGAAATAAGCTTAAAGGGACAAACCTCCGGGAAAAAATACAATTTCGCAACAAAAGCATCATCACCCCCTGCAAAATTCGGTTGAAAAGCATTTTTAACAGGAAAATCCGAACTCCAAACCGAACCGGTTAAATAAGCGCTTCCGCTGCCGTCAACCGCCATACCCATCCCCCAATCAAAGTCGCTTCCTCCTAAAAAAGTCGATTTAAATATCCCTTTGCCATCGGCTTCAAGCTTGGTCACAAAAATATCCGTTGATCCCGCTAAATCTCCCTGGACAGGATCACTAACAGGGAAATCAAGACTGTGTGTATCGCCACTCACATAGATATGACCGGCGGTGTTAACAGTGATACAGCGTCCGAAATCATAGGAACTTCCGCCTAAATAAGAAGAAAAATCAAGAGATTGTCCATCTGCAGCAAATTTCGTTACGAAGGCATCCACTCCTCCCGCCTTCGAATCCTGAAATGCGTTCACAACAGGAAAATCATAACTCTCCGTTCTGCCTGTGACATATGCCTCGCCTTCCGGACTGACTGTAACGGCAAAACCTTGATCTTCCCGCATGCCGCCCAAATATGTCGCGTAAATAAGTTCATGGCCCTCCTTGGAAAATTTGACTGCAAAGGCATCCGAATCTCCAGCGATATTTGTCTGCATTGCACTACGCACAGGGAAATCTTCGCTCAATGTTTGACCGGTTACATAAGCGCAGCCGCCGGCATCAACAGCAATTCCTTTACCATAGTCAAATCTGTTTCCACCTAAATAGGTCGCATATCCGAGATGCATGCCGTCGGCCGCAAGCTTTACGACAAATGCATCTGTGCCCCCGGACTTGCTTGTTTGAATTGGATCGGATAAGGGAAAGTCAGGACTTTTCGTGGCGCCTGTTATATACAGGCATCCGCTGCTGTCCAGTGCTATGCCGCCCCATTGATAGTCATCATTGCCGCCGCCTAGAAATGTCGAATACACAAGATTCTGTCCATCGGCTGTCAGTTTTGTCATAAATAAGTCAACACCTCCGGCTTTAACGGATTGAAATGGCTTTTTTATTGGAAAATCATTGCTCTCCGTATTCCCGGCCACATACACGCATCCATCTTTATCAACAGCAATGCCATGACCAACATTCATAGAGCTCCCTCCTAAGTAGGTCGAATAAACCAGCTCTTGTCCGTCAGCAGAAAATTTTGTGACGAAAGCGCTGCGAAATGCCGGTTGTTCCGCTTGGAACGCATTGACAATGGGAAAATCCGAACAGAATGTTTCTCCTGTCACATAGGCGCAGCCATCCGTGTCAACCGCAATCCCATACGCAACATCAGTATACACACTGCCGCCCAGATATGTGGAATATTCCAATGCCACTAGGGGATCGATAATTAAGGCATAATTTGGATTGTAGGCGGAGAGCTTAAAGCTGAAGACCTGGTCATCTGTTTTAAAAAAATCAGCTGCAACAGGTATGGTCTTTCCTTCTATTATTTGATAAGCATAAGGCTTTTGATGGATGATATCTCCATACCGTGTCTGCAAAACAATATTTCCGTCTGCATCGATGCGGGCGTTATTACATCCCTCTATTTTAAACTTGATTCGCTTTGGGTCATGTCCCGGCGCAATTTCCCAGTCATATTCGATTTCGTCCTGTTTTCCATAAACCTTTAAGTCGATCCCCGGATAAAGGTTGTCATAAAGGACAGCCTGCGAGGCCTGGAGCCCGGTCTTCCAATGAGACGGGTTCTTACCTTTGAAATAATTAACTTTATAACCGGTCCCCTTCAATGCTTTCATATCAGGATCCGGATCCGCATTCAGGAACAGCAATCGGATAACTTCCCGGTCAAAATCACCGGGTGATTGTGCGTTTTGCTTTCGCACTCCGGTTTTTGGGAATTCCCCTTCAAATGTACCTTGCCGTATACTGTCAAACACTAAGCCTGTTTTGGTCATCCAAAGAGTATATCCAGGTGTTCTCGCATAAAATTCTGCTTGGCCTCTAAACCGGCCATGGTTGGGAATAAAATAAAGCGGAATTTTTCCAAAAGGCGCCGCCTTATATACAGTGCCCGGCTTGCCTGCATGAATTTTTTGCTTTTCCGCCATTATCCCGGGCAGAGAGGTGATTGTGAAGAGAATGACAATAGTTACGAACAATTTGCGCATAGCTACTCCTTTTTATGTATCCAACCGGACCTCCCCGCTCACTAAGGTAAAATAAAAAAATCATCTAAGATCATCAAGAGAAAAAACGCTTATGTCAGCAAATGTCAGGTTCTGTCACTATTTGTCATACTAAACCGAGGGTACATCTTTCTCATTTCCGTGCTCTTCTTATTATTTAAAACAATTTTCTATGCCATCCTGCGAAGCAAAAACAAGATAATATGCTGCTGTCCTAGCCGCGGGAAGCGGCTTCTCTGTCGTGATTTGCCTGGCGCTCTGGCGGCCAGAATAAAAAAAATGCAAACATAGGCATCAGACTAAATGCATTTGACAGGAAGTTGATTTTTGATTTAGTTATCCCAATCGTTCCGCATGGCCGGTTCGGCCGCCCATTTTTCACCATCGTGCCAGAGGACCCGGCCTTTCAGGCTGCTGACATAATCCTGCCGCATGATATCGCCGATACGTCCTTGTTCTTTCGCCTTTCTGAAAAGCTTCTCGAAGGTATGTGAATCCCGGATTTCCAGCAGCCGGAACCGGCTGTTAAACCGGTATAAGAGGGAAGTGGGATATGTGCGAAAAGCAAAAACCTGCTCACTTATTAAACGTAAATATCCGAGAACCTCATGAACTTCATCAATCAGCGCCGTTTCCGTTAACGGCAGCCGGATGTAATATTTTTCCGATCCGGGCTCCAAAGCCGGACAAGCGTACTCCCCCGTATTAGGCGATGCCCCGGAAATATTATCCTGATCGAAAACCGCGATAAAAGGCGCATCGAATTGATTATTGACCCCTCCGATAATTATATCCAGCCGGTTGTCCTTATTGACATCATAAAAATAAATATCGTGAATCCGGCCGGAGTGCCAATATTCATTTAAAATTTCACCTTGATGGTTAACCACCAGCATTTGTGTCGGAAATTCAAAGCTGTGATCAGAACACATGACGATTTCCAGGAAGCCGTCCCCATCCAAATCCACCGTGCGGAAGCGGTTCGTTCTGTAACGGCCGCCGTATATTTTAGATCCAAACGTCATTTCCCTCCCGCTTTGAATCCGCCACAATATATCCCCCTTATCTGAGAAACAAAAAAACCGCCCGTCCGGTTCGTTTACAATGGGAAACAAAACTTCTATACGGCCATCCTGGTTGATGTCTTTAAATTGTATCGCGGGCAGATTGACCCTCTGGCCGACAACAGTCCTTTCTTGGAACCTTTCTTTGTAATAATTTTTATCCAGATTTGTATTCAAATAAAAATCATGGCGCCAAAGCTCCCGGCCATCCTTATTGAGAATAATCAATTCCAAATTCTCGATATTAAAATCATACGGCGTCCGGTCGAATATAAAAGACTGGTAAATAAAAACCCCGGTTCCGCCTAAAATAAGAATGATGGCGGCTGCAATCAAAGTCGCGAATAAGAGGCTGGTGCTTTTTTGTGCAGGCCCGCTCTCAGCCTTCCTCCTCAGCCAGGCTTCCAGTTCATGCTCATAAGCGAAAACCCGTGCGCGGGAGCCTTTGCCCAGCCGGTGAACCGGCAGGGCGTATTCCTTCTCCCACCTATGCGCTGTGCGGACATCGCAATCCAGGTAGGAGGCAATTTCTTTCCACGAGGACAGCAGATCATTTTTCTTCTTCGTTTTGCTCATATAGAATACTGCCCTGCATAAATTCGGCTGACATCATTTGATCCCACCATCCGTCATCATTCTACCCCGTATTCCTTACAATAAAATTCTTTTTATTTTTTAACGTATTATGACCGGAATTACAAGACTTTTCTTCCACAGATTCGTCAAGACGAAGCATCACAAGATCCTAACGGCCTGCCGAAGCAGACATCCGGATAACAGAGCAGTCATTCCCTCAGCAGTGTCCGTCATGCTGTGCCTATAATAAAAAAATATCCTCCATTGACCCCAAAAAAAAAGCCCGTCCCGGAATAATACCGGAACGGGCCTATATAGTTATTTGACGAGGCTTTGCGGCCCCGCTTCCCGCTTCTTATCTTATGCGCCTTTTAGCCATATTTAGTGTATCATAATCATGGAAAAGGATATATAAAAACTTTTTGTTAAGAAAGATTATTGCAGCACGATGCACCCTGAGATTCCGGCGGCGCTCCGTTCCAAGGAATGACAAACAGCACTCCTCGGGATGACAGGACTGTTTCGTCTCATGAATCAGTACCGATTCATTCGGCGAGGCTGTCTAAGGTCCTTCGCTAAGCTCAGGACGACATTTAATTAATTAATATGAAAGGTTTTCGATTTGAGATCTAAGATTTTACCGAAAAGGCGACGCTTCAGGCTCTTTTTCCGTCAGCTTAACAACCGTATAGACAATCCCTGCGGTGCCGGCCACGATGACCGCAACGCCAAGGGCGTTGATCTTGCCGGCGGGGGTGGTAAAAAGCGCAAAGCCGGGCTTGGCTTTCTTCAGAAAAGCCAGCATTCCCGGCGTAACCGCCTGCTTGACATTGATCAGGACCACATCCCCGTTAAGAGCGCGGATGACACTTCGTCCGTCCTTCATAATGGTCTTGACCTTTTGATCAAATGTCTGCCCATTGCCCCGGATTTCGATAGTCATACCAGGTTCGATAAATCCGTCGATAATTTCGATTTCCGCCATGCCGGAGGCGGCATCATATGAAATAATACGGCCTACAGCTCCATCTTCACCGCTCTCCTGGGATAACACGGCATTGACGGCTTCGGCCTCTTTTTTTGAATAGCGGTTCAATGCAATTGAAACCTTGGCGGTTTCCCCGGCAGGAACGTTAATCCCCATCAGGCCTTCCCCGCCGAAAACGCCTTCGTCAGTCTGAATGCCCATCCGGTAAATCCCGCTTTCGAGGCTGTCGAATGCTGCTGCGCCGTGTATATCAGACGGCTCGCTTTGATAGGTATCTCCGGTTTTGACATTTTCAACCCGCAGAACGGCTCCCTGGACCGGCGTTGTTCCGTCATCAGCAAATACATAACCGGTCAGGCTGCCTTCCTGCTGTGCCGCAGCTCCGGCCGCCGGATAGAGAAATAAAAGAAATGCGGCCAACACTGAATAAGCTGTTAATTTCGTTTTAAAGTTCATTTTGTACATTTTTGCCCTGCCCTTTTACATAAATTTATAATTTCAAATCCCTTATGTCAAGGGTTTTCTCTTTTTTTTCATGTCCTTGCAAGCGGCCTCAGACCGCCCTTCATGTCATCCCAAGGCGTGTTCATCCCCTCAACAGTCCAGCCGCCCGTGAGGATCACAACCGGCCCCGCCGAATAAGACGCATCCGGTTCCAAGAGACGAAGCACTCTAAGATTCCCGTCACTTCGTTCCGGGAATGACAAACGGTACCGCCCAGGATGACACACTCTGTCAGCCCAGGGCGCGCTTATCCCCTCATATGTCATCCCCGAAGCTGCGGAGCGGCGACGGGGATCGTAGACTGCTTCGCCGAATGAATCACCACCGACTCTAAGAAATGACGCACTCTAAGATTCCCGTCACTTCGTTCCGGGAATGACATGTGTGTGTCATCCCGAGGCCTGCACCAGCCGCCCGTGAGGATCACAACCGGCCCCGCCGAATAAGACGCATCCGGTTCCAAGAGACGAAGCACTCTAAGATTCCCGTCACTTCGTTCCGGGAATGACATGTGTGTGTCATTTTTGATTTTTAATTTTTGATTTTTGATATCTATTCTTCCACTTCCCACGTCACCCCAGTCAATTCCGCGTCCCGATTGACCGCCTCAATTCCAATAACATTAATGCCGGTCCGGGATTCAGCCGCGAAGCGGATCTTGCCGTCCTGCAGATAATCCTCCCAGACCACCCGGCCGTTGAACACCACGGTCACCAGCGGCGGGATGACGTCAAAATTTGCGCCGGCAACCTCAAGCGTCATCTCCACGCCGGATCCGTCAAACAGCCATTCCCGGCTCCAAATGCGCCCGGCCCTGAGTTCCCCCCGCCTGATATCAATCTCATGCGGTGCGATCACCGCATCAATCCGCGCCTGAACCTCCGCCGCCTCATCCTGCTCATTGAGCCGCAGGTGATAATCGCGCTTCCTCACCAAGGTGTGCAGATTATCCGGGTCCATAGCAAGGGCCTTATCCAGGTACTCCCCCGCCTCATAGATAAAGTCCGCTCTTAAAAAAGCCGTCCCCACCAGCCGCATGACCTCCACGTACCGGTCCTGCTGCTCCTTAGGCACCACCATAAAACTGGATTCAAAAGACCGGCCCAGCCGCATGATATCCCGGTACTGGTTCTGCGCCGTATACAGTTTCAAATGAAAGCTCAACTGTCCCAAGTCCCGGAGTTCCGCGTCAATACTCTCCCCGATCAGCCCCTCTTCAACCAAATATTCCTCCAGCTCAGCCACGGCCGCCACCGAGTCCTCCAATTCCAGGTACTTGGTCAGGTCTTTCTCCACCTCTTCTAATCCGTCTCCCTGCTGAATCCGGCAGAGAGAGAGATACTTATGCACATCCCGGAAAAGGGTCTGGTATTCCGGCGCATCAAAACCATGGTTATCATATAGGTTTTGATAAAACCGGATGCCGTGCATCTGATTTAGGGCCTTGCGGAATAACTTTTCCGCCTCCTTAAAATCAAAATAGTCAAATTCATTTCGGGCCAAGCGGCAGGTCTCCTGAATCTCCTCAAATTGAAGCGTTTCCGCCTCGACAAGAGCCTCCTGCCGTGCGCTCAGCGACAACGACCGCCGGCCGAGAAACTCGGCATATTTACTCAGAATCTCCGGGTCCCGGGGCAGAATCCGCTCCATGGCCGCATAATCGGCCCCATTAAGCGCCCAGACCTGAAGGATCTCCTCAAACCGCCGGCCTTCCCGTCCGGACATAATGCGCCGCAAAATATCCGCCGTAAAGGCCCGTTCCTCCTGTGACAGCACCTCCCACCGGGTCAGCAGCTCCTTGCCCGCCTCGAAATATATCTCAGAGGTATGCCCGGCCAGCATCGCCGCCCGTTTAAGCTCGGTCACCTCATCCGGATGACCACCGTCAAAAATACTCCAATATTCCAGCGCCTGGGCATAGTTGAAATGGTGATACTTGTCCGCCGGATTAAGCCGCAGAGCCCGCCGGAAACTGTTGACCGACTGATGCAGAAGCTCCTCGGCCGTCTCCGGCTCCTCCAGAGCTTCGGTCCCCAGGGTAAAATACGCATCTCCCATTTCAGCGTACGCCTCGAAATTTCCGGGATTAAACACCACCGCCCGCTCAAACAGCGCCGCCCGCTGCGCCTCATCCGCCGCCTTCATCCCCCTCTGGGTTAGATGATGACTGATGTAGATGGAAATGTCTACGATGGCAATTAACGCGATGATGACTAAAATAAGAATGTTTTTGGATTTCATAACTATTCCTTTTTATCTCAAATCTCAAAACTTTCATTTAAGATTATTTTGAGATAAAGAGAATCTTTTGGACGTCTATGTTTTTGATGAGAATTCAAAATAATATCAATATCCGGAAAAGAGCCTTTAAACTTACTCTTGAAGTCATTAAATTTGTTGATTCTTTACCAAAATGTTCATCAACTTTTGTCATAGGCAAGCAACTGATTGCCTCATCAAGTTCGATTGGAGCAAATACAGTGGAGGCCAAATCAAGCGCATCAAAGAAAGAATTTATTAACTTTTATAATTATTCCCTAAAATCAGCCAATGAGAGTATCTATTGGCTCTATTTATTAAAAGAACTTTATCCTTTGCGAAAAAAAGAAATAGAGCCCTTCATAAATGAAACCAATGAATTATCCAATATGCTTGCTTCCAGTATATTGACCATGAAAAAATCTTTACGTAAAAAATAACCCTTATTAAAAATCATTTAGACGTTTAAGATTTGGCCATGCCAGCCCAATTAGAACTCAATGTCTCTAAGTTATTGTAATCAGGTATCATCCGCCCTAGAAAGGGTTCCAGATTTGAGTTTTGAGTTTTAAGATTTGAGATAATAACAACATCCTGTCTAATTTCTGGATGACGTTTTCCGCTCAATCACTCGCATACGAAACATCACCGCGCTACGCCCGCGTGCGCCTGCTCATGAAAACCAACCGAAACGTCGCCGCCAGAATCACCGTAAACGTAATCATATTCGCCGGTATATGCAGATTAAAGTCCCCCACACTGTGAATAAACATATTGACCACCGCAACCATGCCGCCGAGGACCAGGCCTTTGATTTCCGGATGACGCCGGTCCCTCCATACCAGAAACGCCGTCGCCAGAAGAAACACCACCCCGCCTAAGAGGAACACCATGCCCACTACTCCAAGCTCGGCCGTATACTCCAAGTAATCATTATGAGCATGGGTGTAGCGGCTCTGTCCCAGCCACCGGTCCTCATAGGCTGAATACACCTCTCCGAAGGTCCCCAGGCCGATGCCCATCAGCGGAAAGTTACGGGTCATCCCCAGCGTATTGCTCCATACCACGGGCCGGCCTTCACGCAGCAGGTTGGTGTCGGCAAACCGCTTGATCGTGGCCTCGATCCCCACATAAAGCGCCACGATGGTTATAATCAGAAAAGCGGCTTTAATAAAGGTCTTCGCCTTATCCTGGCTTCTCCGGCTGAAATAGATAACCGTCAGCTCAAACATGACCAGAAAAGTAAACACCAAAAGAAAAGCCCCGGAGCGCGACTGCGAAAGCAATATCCCGATTCCCATGACAACAACCCCGATAGTCAAAAGCAAATTAATGCCCAGCCCCTTATCCGAAAGCCGCTGCAGCTTCTCACGCCAGCTCAATCCTTCGGTGGAAAAAAGATGAATCCTCGTAATAATAAGCCCCAAAGCCAGCGGTATCGCCATCTCCAAGTATCCGGACAGATGATTGCGGTTGACAAATGTCCCGGTCACAACCTCCAGGCCGTGGACCTTTTCATAGAAAAGTATCCGCGGATTGGGGTTATACATTTCAAACATGCCGTAAAAAGCCTGAAATATCCCCATTCCCGCGATCACATAAAAGATCTTTTTCACCTGCTCCCGGGTTGTCACCGTCCGCAGAACGATAAACCCGATAATAAAATACGAGAGGATCTCCAGCGACTCCTGCACTGTCTTGGCCGGGATCAGGGAAAAAGGCTGAAACAGCGTCCCGGAAAAATCCACCATGAATAAATCCCGGAACGAATACGCCGCCGGTGAAAGCAGTTTCACTACAAAATTCGGCCACGGAATAAGCTGAATCAGCAGCACAACCCAAAAGCCGGTAAACAAAACCCGCGGCCACCGCATCGCCCGGTCCGCCAGCGGGTCCAGCTTCGGTTTCTGCGGCTGCAGGACATACAACGCCAATAGCCCCAGGGCCGCAAGCTCGATAATGAGCACCGTCCATGCATAAACAGAAGCCGCCGGCAGCGGAGTCCAGATCAGAATCACTAAGATTCCCCATAAAAACAACTTGGAATCAAATCCATCCCGTACGCTGATACCCCCTCGATCCGGACCCCGCCGGCCGGCTATGCCCGAAGAGGACTTCTCCTCCCGCTTCCTCCTGGCTATAGCCAATTCCTGTTCCTTTTTTTCACGCAGACTCCGAACCTCATTCTTTTCAGGTTCTTCCTGCACATTTTCCTTTTTATATGGCTTTTTTTTCACTTTAAACCGTACTTTCATCCCTTACCTAACCTCACCCCGGCCATTCATCCGACCCTCTTATCATGAATTGCCGGGCAATATTGTTATTATGTCATTGCGAGGGTCCGCAGGACCCGTCGCAATCTTAGACACCCTCGCCAAATCAATCGCCACACCCTAACCGCCATGGTTTTCAGATTTGAGATTTGAGATTTGAGATTTGAGATAAAAACGAAGCAGCATGAGATCCTTACGTCGCTCCGCTCCTCAGGATGACAGCGCTGCTGTCACTTTTCCCTTATTCCCCATACTTCGCATACCGCCCGTACTTATACTTATAACCCGAATAATAATAATACCCCCCGCGCTCAAGCTTAAGCTCATTGAACACAACGCCCATGATCTTGGCCTTCCCGCGCTGCAAGTCCTCCACACTCTGCAAAAACGGCTTCTCCGCCGTACTCCCCGCCTTGACAATCATCACTGCAGCATCCGCCATCGAGGCCACAATCACCGGATCGACCACGGCCTGAAGCGGAGGCGTATCGATCAGGATCATATCGAATCCCTTCTTCAGCTCATCAAGCATCACCTGCATGCGCTTGGAATTAAGAAGCTCCGCCGGATTGGGCGGCACCGGACCCGAGGGAATAAGCCAGATATTCTCAATCTTGGTCTTCTGCACTGCATCCTCAAACGGGACCTTGCCCGTCAAATACCCGCTCAGTCCGCCCGCATTCCGGGAATTGAAGATGCGGTGCATCCGCGGCTTGCGCATATCGGCGTCCACCACCATCACCCGCTCTTTAAGCTGCGCGAAGGCCACCGCCATATTGGCCGCGGTCACCGTCTTGCCCTCTTTAGGAAGCGCGGAGGAAAACACGATGGTCTTGGGCGGATTATCCGCATAGCTTAGGAGAATCGACGTCCTTACCGTCCGGTAGTCCTCGGAAATGGAAAACTTGGGATAGCGGTGGTTGACCAGCTCAATTTCCGTAATCTCCGGCATGGAATCTTTGGATTCTTTTTTCTCATCTCCGTAAGAATAATACCGGTAATAGGAATGATAACCCCGCTTTTTCTTGTCACTGGTCCCTTCGGGAGGCAGATAAGGCACCACTCCCAGTGACGGAAGCCCCGTCTTGCGCTCCACATCCTCCGGCCCCTTTATGGAGTTATCCAGATATTCCAGCACAAAGGCCAGGCCCACCCCGCCGAAAAGCCCCACCAGCAGGCCCAAAAGCAGGTTCCGCTTCTTTTTAGGCGATACCGGCGCCTTTGGCACCTCGGCCTGGTCAATAATGCTGATATTGGAGGTCTTAAGCCCTTCCAGCCGCGCCGACACTTCCGTCTGACTTTGCCGCTCCACCAGGCTGTTGAGTAATTCCTGTTTATTTTCCACTTCAATCCTCAAACTGTTATAGAGAATCGCATTGGAGTTCATCTGTACGACATCCTGCTTCTGTACATCCAGCAATTCCAAAAGCGACCGCTCCCTCTCCAGGGCCGCCCGATATTCGGTATCTGCCGCATCCACCGCCTTTTGGATCTCACTGCGGAGCTCATCCCGGAGGCTGTCCAGCCTGGCTTTAATGGATACCATCTGCGGATAGTCCGGCTTATAGACTTTGCTCTTTTCATCATACTCGTTCTTAAGCCGCACATAATCGGTCCGCAGGCTTTGGATCAGCGGATTATTGATATACTGCGGCAAGGAGTTAAGATCCAGGCTCCTCAGCTCCCGGTAGGCCGACTCCGCCTTGATCCGTTCAATCTGGGCCTGGGTGTAGGCATTATTGACCTCTTCAAACTTGTTGACCGCAGAACTCTCTTTATCACTTAGGAAAAAGAGCTCCTTTTCCTGGCCGTACCGCTGCAGTTCCCGCTCCTTGGCCGCCAGCTCCTCTCTTAAATTCGCAATCTGTTCGCTTAAAAAATCAGACGCCTGCTGGGTGGCCGCATAGCGTTTTTCCACCGAAAAATTAATGAACTCCTCCCCGATGGTATTGACGATCTGCGCCGCCAGCACCGGGTAGGGCGAGGTATACGAAACCTCCACCAGCTTGGTCTCCCGGACGGGATTGACTTCCAGACCGCCTCGAACAGCATTGGCGACCTCAGAATAGGGATTGCTTGGGATCTCCGGGTTGTCCCCGCTATTTCCACTATTCCCATTATTCCCGGCCCGGAGCCACTTCAGGGTCACAATCTTTTTGGCCTCACTCAAAAGGCTCTTGCTTTTTTCTTCTCCTGCCCCGAATTCCTTCCTCGCCAGAAGATTCATCCGCCTTGCCACCCGCTCGGCCAGCGACTTGCTCTGCAACAGCCGCAACTGCGTATTAAAAAAACGCTCATCCATATAAGTATAGCGGTACCCGAACTCATCTTCATAATTCATGATCCGGGAGTTTTCCTCCTCGATCATCAGCACCGTGGTCGCCTTATACATCGGTGTCGCGGTAAATGTCACAATCGCCACCAGGAACAGCACCGCACCGGTCACAACCGCAATCAACCACCTCCGGCGAACCACCATCCGCCAGTATTCCATCAGATCTATTTCTTCTTCGTCCTCTTCTCTTCGCCTAATTTCCTCAAAATCCATAATAGACTCCTGATTGACTAATTCCTTTTAAATGACACATCGTTTCATCCTGAGGAGCATAGCCCCGTCATTGCGAGCGGCCGGAGGCCGCGTCTGGTTAATAATTGATTAAACATTCAAGTCATGTTCGATTTTTCGAGACAATCCATAAAGCTTCAATGAAACCGCCTCAATCTTTCTCAGAATCTCCGAATACATAGTATTATCAATGTAATTCAATCTATGTGCGATTTCAACCTGTGTGTCCAATTCACTTAAAGAACCTTGCGCAATATTGAAAAAATGAAGCTTGCCCGGGTCACTCTTCCGCGCCGCTCCTTCAGCAATATTGCTGGGAACAGACACGGCTGCTTTTCTCATCTGCGAACTAAGCTCAAATCGTTCATAGTCCGGAAAACCCAAGGCTATTTTGTGAATATCTTCCACCAGCAAAACCGCAATTTTCCAAACAAGTAATTTTCTATGCGCTCTCATCCCAACATTAAGACGCACAGAATCCTAATTTATCTCATTCCCCTTGTCATCCCCGAGCCGCGGAGCGGCGATGGGGGCCTTAGACTCCCTCGCCGAATAAAGCGAACCTAATTCTTATCTGAATCAAACACTGATCGGTTTTAAAGCGTTTTGCGTTTTGCGTTTTGCGATTTTAACATCATTAATATCCGCAAAGTAAGTAATTAACTCGCTATGATCTATGAATCGAAAACTAATCGGTTCTAAAGCGTTTTGCGTTTTGCGTTTTGCGATTCCTCGACTCCAAATATCCGCACACTCAAAAATTAGCTATTCTGCAACTCTGAATCGGAAAATATGGGTTTTAAAGCGTTTTGCGTTTTGCGTTTTGCGAATTCTCAAAAATGCTTAATCGATATGAAGTAAGGACCACTCTCATTAGAAATCATAAACGAGACTTCCCCCAACAAACCACCACTCCCTCACTCCATACCCGGCATTCGTATCCCGCGTCCAATAATTATAATTAATCCCGATCCCGATATCCCGCAGCAGCCGCACCGCAATGCCGGCCGTATGGGTTTGGTATATATCCTGCCGCTCAATCAGGATCGACTCTCCCCCCACAGTCCATAATCCTTCGGGATAATCATTCATCCCGTAGCGGTAATCATAATCCAGGCGCAGCGAGCGGGTCAGATAAACAGAGACCCCGCCTCTCAGCTGGTTCTCAATAAAATAGGTGCTGCCCCCGTAAAAGGAAAACCGGTTATCCCGCCTGTAGCCGGTCCGCAGCCGCAGTTTACGCATCCGGTACTCAAGGTCCGCTTCCCCCACCAGTCCGGAAAAGGAATCCCGGTCCTCGGACAACGGCACGAAATTCTTATAACCCAGCGACAACGCCCCCCGGAAATCCCCCATAAAGGGAAACTGCAGTCCGGTGTAAATCTGCCGGGAATCCGCATCCCGGAAAGAGGACTCTTCATATGCAAACCGGTACCGGGTCAGGCCGCCGCGAATAAAAAAGAAACTATCCGGCAGCAGCAGGTAGTAAAACTCTCCGGATATTTCCTCTTCCTCCCGGCTTAATCTCTCGGATAACGGAAATTCCGCCCCCGGCACATCAATATCATTATAGGATATATCACTTCGGGTATACCGGAACCCTAAAGACGTCTCCCGGGGTGTCTCATAAAAAAGGCTGCCCTCGTATGTCTTGTTCAGCTCATTGACCCGGACATCCACTTCGGATGAAAACCGGTACCGCCGGTTCTGATAATCGTATTTCCCACCCAATACAAAGCGGTTGAGAATCATCCACCGCAGCTGCGGTGAAAAACTATTGTTCCATCGACGCTCCTGCGTCTGTTCAAAATAATACACATATTCAGGATTTTCCTGGAAGGACAGAATAACCGAATGTCCCAAAAGCCAATAGGCCGTTATTTGCGGAGAAAAGGTAAAGGTATAATCCGTGACCGGATCGTCCTGCTCCCGCTCCCGGTAGACATTGGCGTCATATCCTATTTCCCTCAGTCGTATTTCCGGTCTTAAATAAAAAGGCCCGATCCGCCAGGGAGCCGTTTCCTTTATCGAATACCACTCCGTACGAAATGTCCGGTAAGGACTATACGTATGTGACCACCCAATGGATACGAATAGAAGAATAACAATGCCAATTAACCCTACCTGACGTATCCTCATTGAATGAATTATAGAGACTCTTTGCCCCGATTTCAATCTTCTATTTCCTCATCCCTCTCCACTCACCAGAAAAATATTCGCATAGTCAAGAATTAGCTGCCTACTATAGGTGAATCGAATACTAATCGGTTTAAAAGCGTTTTGCGTTTTGCGTTTCGCGAATTATAATGATTGAAATATCCGCAGACTCAATAATTAGCTACTCTGCAACTCTGAATCGAAAAGTATGGGTTTTAAAGCGTTTTGCGTTTCGCGTTTTGCGTTTTGCGTTTCGCGATTTCTCCGACTCCAATTATTCGCATAGTAAAGAATTGGCTGCTTACTATAGGTGAATCAAATACTGATCGGTTCTAAAGCGTTTTGCGTTTCGCGTTTTGCGGATTCTTCAACATCTTACATAGTCTCAAAGAATCGACTACTCTTCCCCAATCGATTCACGATTCACGACTCACGATTCACCAAATAACGCGTTTCACGTTTTTACTGCTTTCAAATATCCGCATAGCTTAGAATTAGCTGGTGTTCAACTCTGAATCGCAAAGTCTCGGTTTTAAAGCGTTTTGCGTTTTGCGTTTTGCGAATCTAACATCACAAATATCCGCAAAGCCAAATATGAACTGATTTTTTATTATGAACCGAAAACTAATCGGTTCTAAAGCGTTTCGCGTTTTGCGTTTTGCGACTTTACCAACTCCAAATATCCGCAGACTCAATAATCAGCTGCTCTGCAACTCTGAATCGCAAAGTCTCGGTTTTAAAGCGTTTTGCGTTTCGCGTTTTGCGTTTTGCGGATTATTACTGTTCCTTTCCAGATATAATTGCCACCGCAATCTCGTCTCTTTCTCGTCATCAAGTAATCGTTTCTTATCCACTCCTCGCTCCTCTAAAAGCAATATTATAAAAAACTTTAAACAAATATTTCAAATCCGTACGAAAAGGCTTCTTGGAATACCGCTCAATATACCGCCTCTCCGACTCCCAGATCTCATCGGTTGACCGCGGCAAATCATAATAAAGCGAAGGCACCAGCCCCGGTTTAAACTTAACCCGCTCCTTTTTTAAATCATCCGGATAAATGTCCATAAAGCTCCGGCTTATAGGCCTTAATCCCACAAGCTTTAAATCCCCCTGCAGCCAGTTGACAATCATCGGCAGCTCATCGATCCAGTACTTCCGCATCACATGGCCCCATTCGGTAATCCGGCTATCATTTTCAATCTTCCCCAAATCATTCAACTGATGGGTATCCAGCATATACGTATGCAGGTACTCGGAATAAGGATGCATGGTCCGCAGCTTATAGGTATAGATATAATCCCCGTTCCGCCCGACCCGCTTCTGCTTAAACATCAAGCCCCAGGAATTGACATTAAACCGTAAGGCCGGCCTGGCCTTTTTCACCACAAAGTACAAAAGGTTATCGATCTCCTGCATCTTCACAATATTGAATCCGCAGAAATGAAGCCGCCCCAAGACCTCGGTCTTAGAAATAGCCCTCCGCCCTTTGCCGTGACAGAGAAAGTACACCTTCGTCATCCCCGGTACTTTCGGGCACACTCTGTGCCAGAAAAAATCTGCCACATATCTACATCCCCGCAGGAACTTCGGATACCGGGAAAACTTCCGTCTGAACCGCTGCTCCAGGGTTTCCACTTTCCCCACAAAATATCCCCCCCAGGTCAGCTTCTCATTAACCGCCACCAGGAATTTATTGATCCGGTTCAGGTTATTGAGCTTCGACAGATTCGCGATTAATTCCAGATGATAGCCCATGAAGCCGTTGACCGTCTCCCGGGTATCCGTCTGCAGCATCAGCGCTTCGCTGGTGGAAATTGAATCCAGGTTGATGGTTTGATCGATGAAGTCGAAGACCTCTTTCTGATCCTCCAGATACTTCTCTTTTAATCTGTCCTTAAACGGATCATGGACCTCCCGGTTAGGCGTATCAATCCGAACATGGACTTCCTGTTTTCTCGACTCATCCGCTTCGCTTTTAAGCTCCTCAAGGTTCACACCTTCCAGTTCCACATTCGGCCCCCAGCGGAGCAAGTAGAAGATCCAGAAGAAAAAGACCTCCAGGACCAGGTAGGCACCGACAGTGAAGAGAAGAATGAAACGGGAATAGCCGAAGAGCTGGAAGATATAAAGCCCGAAGAACAGGATAACAGCAAAATAGAGGAAAGACCGCAGGATATGGCCCACCCCGGCCATAAACGAACTGGGCCGGTCGATTTTGAACTTGCCGGATAAAGATGAAGAAAGAATCCATGATCCCACAAGAACCGCGAAGAGCAGCTGATAATCCCGGTCTAAATCCAGATATCCTCTCTTAATCAAAACCGATCCAAAATAGCACAGACTCAGCAGGATAAAGTCCATAACAATGACTTGGATTTTTTTACGGGTTTTCATATCAGATTGTCATCCCCGAATCACTATAGTCATTGCGAGGGGCCGAAGGCCCCGTCGCAATCTTAGACTACATCGCCAAATAAAAAGTAATCGACTATTCGAGTAAGCCCCCCAAGTCATTGCGAGGCTTGCGGAGCAAGCCGTCGCAATCTTAGACTACCTCGCCTATTCATCCCAAAGAAATAAAATATGTCATTCCCGGAACGAAGTGTCGGGAATCTTAGACTGCTTCGCCAAATAAAACGGCCCCTATTATTCGAGCCGCTCCCCAAGTCATTGCGAGGCTTGCGGAGCAAGCCGTCGCAATCTTAGACTGCCTCGCCTAGTCATCCCAAACGAAATAAAATATGTCATTCCCGGAACGAAATGACGGGAATCTTAGACTACATCGCCGAATAAAACGTAACCGATTATTCGAGCCGCCCCCCATGTCATTGCGAGGCTTGCAGAGCAAGCCGTCGCAATCTTAGACTGCCTCGCCTTGTCATCCTGAGAAAAGCGAAGGATCCCAAACGACCATCATCTTATAGGTTGAAGTCTTTTTAACAATCCTTTTACCCTTGATAACCGGTAGCTAATCGCATCCCGAACTGCAGGAATCGAATTATACGTCGCCAGAGAGTTATCATTATGGATTATTTCAAAATCCTGATTCTCCAATTTATCCAAAGCTTCCAGCATAGCATCAGCCGCTATTTGATAGCTTTTCTTAACCAATGAATTAAAATTGTCTTTTTTTCCTATGTCTATTTTTTTCTGGATGATAATATCTCCAGAATCTAATTCAGCTTCAACAAAATGGATGGATACACCTGTTTCTTTTTCTTTTTTATGCAGCACCCAAAACGGCGATAACCGGCCTCTGTTTTTTGGGAGCAAAGCATTATGCCGATTGATAACACCAATTTTTGGTATAGAAAGCAGATCTTCTTTTAAAAGGCATTGGCTCTGATTGATGATGACATCAGGCTTTATTTCTTTTAATTCATTGAGAAATTTTTTTCCATTGGGTGATTTTATTTTATAAGTTTGAATATCCTCTCTTTCAGCGAAGCTTTTTATTGAGGTAGAAGAAATGAAAGGAAAATATTTTGAAAGCTGTTCTCTGGTCTTATAAATAAAAACTTTAAATGCATTCCCTATGAAACAAAATGGACCCATGATCATAAACAATGAAAGCAAATAAACACCTTTGGAATGCTTTTTACCTATGGTTAAACGATCACCTTTTGGTACTGCCAGGCCAATAATGTCCTGCTTTCTGTGCTGGATGATCTGCTTGATAAATTTATTAGTCTGCAGCGGATCATCCATAGTAATAATAAAAATCCTCATTTCAACAATCCTGTTTCTCTGCAATAATCTCGAACAGTAACAGCTAGGTATTTTTTTTCTTTAAAAACAGATAATTCATTCTGTAATAATTCGGCCGCCTCTAATCCCAAATTTTTGGCTTTTAATTTAGACCGCAAAATATCTGTAAAAAAATATTCCAGAATGGAACTGGATCTTTTTTCAATCTTTCTCTCTTTCCCTGATTCATCGATAAATTCATTAGGGTGGATATCAAAAACAATAGGTTTATTATTAATCAAATTCTCCATTATCAATAAATTTCTGACAATTTTTGTAATAAATGGAAATATCCTCATTGTGGTTCCCACATATGGGAAAACCCATGCTGAAAGCGGAACCTCAGCAATAGGTCCCTTTCCTCTTTTCATTAAATTATCTTCTGCTGTTAAATAAGGAAGTCTTGGTGCTTTAAACCATTTGATCTTATTTTTTATCCCAAACGACATGAACAAATCGAATCTTTGAGATGCTACAGAGCTGTCAATTTGATATCCTGTTTCAGCCAAGGCTAAAGCAGTATACCCATTCACACGCAATGCCGGAGCCCTGAAGCTAATGACTTCTTTTCCTGCAATATCTTCTAATATTTTTTTTGATTCGCTTAAATGGCATTTCTGTTCCTTATAACTTAAAACATCAAATCCATGTTCTTTTTCATGGGATAATCCATGGCTGGCGACTTCGTGTCCTCTTTGAGAAGCCAATAAAACTACTTGGGGAAACTTTTTTGCAATATATCCAGTAAAAAAAAATGTAGAGCGAATATCAAATGAGTCATATAGATCCAAAAGTAAAGGCAAACTCTTGGATATAATAATCTCAGCAATATAATCCTCTAAACGATTAAACCAAATAGATGTGGTTTCTACATCCGTGGTCCAAAGACAATATTTATTTTTATTATTTATGACTTTACCTTGAAGGAAGAAATGATTTTATTATATTTTTTGTCTTTTGGAAGACTAATTCTTTGGTCCAGAGAAAATAGTTGTCGAACCACCGATGCGGATGCACATTCAGCATAATCTTATCCGGCAGTTCCTCATTTTCTAAAGCACGGATAATGTCATGAGTCGATTTGAAATTATAGTTAAATCTGGACTGTACCCGATCCCGCACATTCCCCTTTGAAGTATTCCAGGCTCTCCCAGTATCGGTCAAATATAATACTTCATTGAAATCAATATCAAAATACGGTTCACCGATGATGCCGTAATCCCGATAGTCATAAACATTCCATAATTCCCGGTTATCGTATTTGGACAACGGGCTGCCATGCATGCATATGGTTTTGATTGAATAATTCTTTCTGAATCTTCCAAGGTTTGATTCGAATAAATTAATTGCTTTAGAACTATTCCCATTGGCAACTGCTAAATCTTCATAGTGATACCCGACCTCATGTCCAAAATCACTTATTTGCCTAATATCTTTATTTTTAATAAATTTTGATCGAAAAAAATATGAAGATTTTATCCCTAATTTTAATTCAACTTCTGCCATTTTTTTGCTTCTTTTAATTAGTTTATCAACATCATGTTTGAGGATTATTATTTTGTTAGCTATTTTATTCGTAAAATAATCCTGGACAGTCAATACATCAAAATTATTTGATAGAATCGTTTCGATCAATTTTTTATATATTACAATTGAGAAATCTTTATCCATATTGCAATTTAATTATTAATCAATGCGATTGAATCGAATGCCATATCTTGAGAAAAATCTTGTTATTTCCTCACCAATCTTTGATGTGCCAATCCGTTCTCTATTCGGAATAGAAATGATCATTTTGAAATTCTCATTTTGATACATATTATCGATGTCTTCTTCATAATACAAAACTAAAACATTATCGCTTGTTTTAGGCGCAACTTCTGTTTTTTCAAACAAAATAATCGCAGTACTTCGAGCCTTAGAATTAATAAACATATACTTCCCAGACTCAGTTTCATCAATCCTAGCTTTCAAATTATTAAAATTCAAATAGGAAATAAATTCTTCAATAATTCTATTAAAAATTTTCCTTTTTTTACTTTCACTTAATTCTTTAGGATAATCCTCTGCAATCACTTTTACTGGCGATCCAGCTGCTAAACAATTACTTGGCAAGTCTTTATTCACCAATGAATTAGCCCCAATAACAACATTATCTCCTACATTAACACCCGGCATAATAAAAACCCGCCAGGGCAACCAAACTCTTTTTCCTAATTTAATTGGAGCAAAAGTAACAGGAAATCCATCAATCTCTGGAAGCCAGGAACCATGAGTAAATAGCAAGCAATGCCCTCCAATACCTGTATCATCTCCGATTTCTATCGGCATAGCAGCATTAATAAATGATAGCTGCATTATTATTGTTCTTTTTCCCAGCTTAAAATATGAATTTGGAGTTGATAAACCTCCAACATAAACCTGCTCATTTATTCTTGCATCATCATCAATATAAATTTTAGGGGTATCTATGATTGAAGCAGTACCAATATTCACAAATCTACCGATTTTTATTTCCCTCCCCCTTAATATGCTGAAAAACCCAAATTTGGAATTATCACCAATATCAACATCATTCCCTTTTATCACGCTGCCGAATCCAAAAGATACTTTTTTCCCAATTTTGTATCCCTTTAATCTGTATATTATTTTTTTTATAAAAGGAGGCAACATTCCAAAAAAAAGAATATCTTTTATAGGGATTTTTTGTTTTCTTATTAACATATTTATCTCCAAGATATAAATGTAATGATTAAATTGTTAATTCTAAGCGCAGGTAAATTCTTTTTAATATCTAAGAAATGAAGGAATTATATAATTCGAGATAGTCCAAAGAAATTTTCTTGATATCGTATTTACGGATTATTTTTTTCCTCGCTCTTTGTGCTTTAATTTGAACCATATTATAATTTTTTAAGGAATAATTAATTTTTTCTGCAAGATCTAAATAATTTTTATTCCTAAAAAACACAACTTCATCCTTTTCAAAAATAGACTTATTACCAGGTATATCACTACAAATAATAGGAATTCCATAAGCCGCAACCTCTAGAAGCATCATTGACATTGCTTCACGTATTGATGGCAATACAAACAATTTTGACTTTTTTATATATGAATTCAATGTTATTTTATTTTTTATTAATCCTAAGAATTCAACATCAAGTCCATTGGCTAGATTTAATATGTAAGATTTATATTTTTTTGAATAATCAAGATCACCTATAACTATTGCTTTGTTTCTATAATTAATTTTTTTTAAAGCTTTGATAAAAATATCACATCCTTTAAAGGAAACAATCCGGCTGGCCGCAAATAAAACATGCGAGTTATTTCCAATTTTTTGAGCTCTAGGTATTCTTACAGCATTTGGAATATGTTGAACTTTTATTTTATTTGCAATTATTTTTTCAATTTTTTCCTTTTCTTTTAATGACATAGTAGTAATAGCATTTGCATACTTTAGAAAATACATTTCCTGTAAAAGAAAATATATTTTATAATTTTGCCATTTATTAGATAATTCTTCAGTTCCAAATCCATGAACAGTCAGTATTACAGGCGTTTTTATTTTCAAGAACGGAATCAAAAATGCAGCATCTCTATGATGTAAATGGATCAAATCAAATCGTTTGAATAAAAAAATATTTATAGCACTATGAATGTAATAAATTAAAGTATTCAATTTTTTTAATGGAAATGCCCTATAGACTACTTGTTTGTAAGAATTATTATACTTTCCTGGTTTCAAAGATGTATGTGAAGAAACAGAATAAACAGTAAAATCAAATTCATCTTTTAATTGCTCAATAATATTTTCTCCAACAGCCGCGGCTCCTCCAAAAGCAGGTAATGATGAGCGACAATTAAAAATCCCGCTTGGTGACTTTTGAAATTCCCGTTTTTAA
>CAZDJZ010000022.1:0-44799 GCA_964505785.1 uncultured Eubacteriales bacterium | reverse complement strand
TAAGAGCCAGAAACCCAACAATAACAGCGATTTTTGCTTCTCTTGGATGTATTTTGTCTAACTGATTTAACAATGGCCCTAAAAAGAGCGATAATTTTCAATATTGACAGGATCTTGCGCTCAAAGGCAACTCCACATTCTGATTATTATGCCCGGAATGACAATGAATTAACGAATTGTCGTCGTCTACGGTAATCTCGGCCCGTGAATAAATCGTGTTTAATATGCTATTATAAGAACCTGACCTGAATTGGTCAGGAAATAAAAACTGGAGGTTTTTATATGAAAAAAATAATCATTATGTGCAGCATGATGTTTTTTGCTTTTGGTTCGATTTCATTTGCTTTCCAAAACCAAGAGACGGTCGATCCGGTCAACTGGCGGGAACTGCAGGAATTTCTGGCTGATCTGCCTGGATTTGATAAGAATGGAGATCCTGATGGAGAATCGGTTAATTTGGGCGATATGAAATGGACTCATATTGAACAGAGTTACAGTGCAGGGGAGCAAACCCTGATTCTGGAAATCATAGACAGCGCTTATGTGTCAATGGCTTTGCAGTCTTTTCAAATGGCATCTATGATGGAAGTAGATACCAGTGACCAATACATGAAAAAGGCTGAAATAGAGGGATATCCCGGAGTCCAAACCTACACGTATGCGGATAAGGAAGCTGCGGTCATGGTGCTGGTTGCGGACCGTTTCTTGGTCAGGCTGGAAGGAGAGCCTTTTGAAAGCGCTGACGCTCTGATAGAATTGATTCAAAATGTCAATTTCCAGGGTTTGTCCGGATTGGCTGAATAGCCGGATTCCTGGAATTATGCGAAGAAGCAAAGGGCTGTCGCCATAAGGAAAATGAAAAAGTATTTTTTTGTCATTTTTCTGGCAGCCGTATTTCTATTCCCGCATAATCTCCTGCCCTCAATTAAATTTCTTCAGGAAGGGGATGAAGCCCTGCTGGCCGGGCGTTATAAGCGGGCGGTGACATATTACCTTAAAGCATTAAATTACAGTGATCCAAAACTGAAACACCTCCTTTGGGATGACCTGGGCTACGCTTATCTGCGCCTGGGGCGGCTGGAGAAAGCGAAGGAGTACCTGCTTCAGGTGATTGGATACGATCCTAAGAATTTTGACGCCCGCCTCTATCTTTCTGCGGTTTACCTGCTGCAGGGGCAAGAAGACGCGGCGCTCCGGGATCTCAATGAAATAAAAAGAAAAATCCATTTTGATCATTCATGGACGTGGAAATCAGAAGAAATGGATTTCCATCACCCGGAAGGAAGGCCTGTACAGGAGGAGGAATGGGTTGGATTGGCCAGAGAAAGAGGGGTCTATTTGGAGATAAAAGAATTTCCGGGAACCTCTCCCCGGGCCTTTATTCATATTGACGCCTTGCATGAATCTAATGAAGCCCTGCTGCATTTTTTACGGGCGGCAATTCTTTCCGGACGCGGTAATAACAGGGATGCGGAACGGGCCTTTCATGCTGCCAGGGCTGCTGGTTATCCTCTTGAAAGAGCCCATAAAGAGATACAGTCTGAACAACTTAACCCCGTTACGTTATCCATTCAGCATCGTTTCCGGGGGCACCGCACCAATTTGCTTAGAGAAGAACTGATCAAATTCCAGGAGGTTTTGGAAACAGGAAATTTAAGCCAGGCGGCAGCTGTTCTTTATCAAGCCCTGGATATTGATGCCGAATCCTTTCATGCCAATCATAATCTGGCCCTGATTTTCCTTGATCAGGCCCAATTATCCGAAAATGCTTCCTTTTTGCTTGAAAAAGCCAAACGTTACTGTGCCCGTGCCCTATGGTTTCAAATGGGGCAAACTGTAAAGAAGAAAGAATTGATAAGCTGTTTGGATTTAATGGCCAACATCTATTTTCAGCAAAATAACTTTGAAGCAGCCCGGCAAGAGTACAGGAACATTATAGAAATGGATCCGTCCAATGCCACCGGCATGTATAACCTGGGCTGTTCCCAATACAACCTAGGGGAGATTGAGAAAGCCGAGACTCTGTGGATCAAGATTCTTGATGAGTCAGCAGAGGCGCAATCAGAATCAATTCAGGAAGAGCATGAGGCCCGGATTCATTCTTTAACGGTCAGAAAAGCACCGATTATTTACCTGACATATAAAGCATTAGGCAATCTCTATTTTTCCAAAAAGAAATATGCCGAAGCGGCAGAGAAATTCAAACAGGCGGTTTCCATTCGGCCCGGGACCGTTGATCCCTATTTCAATCTGGCAGTATCTTTGGCGGAAGAAAAACAATATGAGGAAGCCGTTAAATCTATGCAGGAATATCTTTATTTGGGAGGGCAGAGAGAACCGGAAGCCCGCGAAAAATTGAAAAAGTGGAAAAATAAATAATTATGATTCGGCCCGCCCGGAGGGAAAAAATTTGCAATTAAATAAATATTCAAAAATGAAAAACTTTCTCATGGATCTTTCTCAAAAAAGCATGTTTATTTCTGATAGCAAAGAGATTGCAGAAATATTGCAATTTTTTTATGAATATCCAGGCTGGAGAAATTCATCATAGCCGGCGGCTGAGAGTTCATGGTTTTTCCTTTCTTGCGCGGGAAAGCTTTTAAAATGATGGAGAAAAGATTATAATAATTATTTGGTGAGTATCAAATTAAACTGAATTTGAGGTTGAGGGATGGATATTTGTGAAAATTTCCAACGCATCAGGTTTATATATGAATCCGGATTTAGAAAAGATCAGCATAAAATGCACTCCCTATCCATATCAATCTCTGGATAAAAACGGCTGTTTCCTTGCAGTCAACCCCAAATGGCTTTCCTGTTTGGGATATACAAAAAAGGAAGTTATCGGCCGGCCTTTCCAGGATTTTCTATCTTCCGGAGACCGGGAAAAATTTCCCGGGAAATTTGAACACTTTAAAAAAGCGGGCAAGGTGGAGCAAGTTGAATTTCAGCTCAAAAAAAAAGACGGAAGCTGGATTGATGTATCCTTCTGCGCTGAAGCCGAATATGACAAGAGCGGAAAATTTATAAGATCCCACTGTGTCTGGCATAATATCACCCTTCAAAAACAGACGGAAGCCGCTCTGATTGAAAGCGAAAAAAAATTCCGGGAATTGGTAGAAAGCACCAATGATTGGGTATGGGAAACCGATCAGAAGGGTATATATACTTATGTCAGTCCCAATGTAAAACAGATTATGGGATATCCGCCTGAGAAGATTATCGGGAAAACTCCGTTTGATTTTATGCCGCCTGCAGAAGCCGACCGGGTGAAAAAGGTTTTCAAAAACCATGTGAAGAAAAAAAGGCCTATCCAAAATGTGGACGACACTATGCTTACCCGAAGCGGAGAGGAAATAATATTCGAAACCAAGGCCAACCCTTTGTTATTCCCGGATGGGAGCTTGAAAGGTTATGTGGGAACATGCAGAGATGTCACGGAGATGCGCAAGTCACAGGAACAAGTCCGCAAGACCACTGAACGTTTGGAAACCCTGGTTGAAATCTATCAGGCGAAGGATTTATCGGAGGAAAAAATCGGGTCTCATGTTCTGGATTCCGCCATCCACATGACAGAAAGCGAAATCGGATTTATCAATTTTATGGATGAAAAAGCGGGATATACTAAACAATACAGTTATTCCGAATCCACCATGAAAAGATGTCAAACCTTCATTCCTAAAAATTTTCCGCTGGATGGCGCCGGATTATGGGCACAGGGCGTAAAAAAACGCAGGCCGGTCATCGTCAATGATTACAGCCGCCATCACCAAGGAAAAAAGGGATATCCCAAAGGGCATGTGAAAATACAACGGTTCATTTCTGTTCCCGTATTTGACAGGGGGGAAATTGTTTTGATCGCCTCCGTAGCTAATAAGGCCTCGGATTATAATGATAGAGATGTAAACCAGCTTATTCTATTGATGGAAGGTTTATGGAAGCATATCCGTGCACAGGAAATGTATGACCGGCTGAAATCATCCCTGGAAGAGAAAGACATTCTGCTGAAAGAGATTCATCACCGGGTGAAAAACAACATGCAGGTGATCATCAGCTTACTTAAGCTTCAGGCCGTTAATTTTAAAGATCCGAAATTTAACCAGGCTCTTCAGGAAAGCTCCAACCGTATCCAAACCATGGCATTGATCCATACGCAATTGTACCAATCGGAAAACCTGTCTCAAATTGAGTTCCGCCGGTATATTCCGCAGATATGTACCCTATTGATGACTCTGTACCACGTGGACAGGAACCGGATTTGCTGCCGGTATGAAATCGGAAAAGTGAATTTGAAACTTGAATTGGCTTTGTCATGCGCCTTGATTTTGAATGAATTGATATCGAACTCATTAAAATATGCTTTCCCTGGTCAGGATAAAGGTGATATCCTGATACGAATGGAGGATCATGGAAAAGATGAAATTATCCTTGAAATTTCGGATAACGGCGTTGGGCTGCCGGAAGATTTCAATTGGAGAGAGGCCAATTCGCTCGGATTGAAAATTGTCAAACTTTTAGGAGAAGGACAGCTCGGCGGCAGGATTGCTTATTCCAGGGATAAAGGAACAACCGTCACCTTAATTTTTCCTAAATTGAAAAATGAATAAATCAAAAATATTGATTGTTGAAGATGAAGCCTTAATTGCAGAGTCTTTACGGCTGGACCTGGAAAACATGGGATTTTCCGCCTTCCGCTTGGTTGATTCAGGCGAAGAAGCTGTTAATCAGGCCAGGGAATACAAGCCGGATCTTATTTTGATGGATATCAGCTTGCGGGGACGGATGGATGGAAAAACAGCAGCAGAAAAGATATATCAGGATGTTGATTCCTCTATCCCAGTCATATTCCTGACCGGATATTCCAGTGTGGATTGGATTGAACAGGCCAAAGGAGGGCGTAAGTATAAATTATTGGTGAAACCAATCAATGAAAAAGCCCTGAAGGATTATGTGCAATCCGTTTTAGGTGCAGAGTAACAGTTAAAAACGGATTCCTCCTCCAATAACAAACTCATCTTTGTCACCCAAAACAAGTTTTCCCTGGAAATATGGGTAAAAAGATCCGGCAGTTTCTATTCCGGCACCGAAAATAAGGTTGGCGCCCAAATCATTGTCACTTTCAGCCCGGCCCGGTGGATTAAAGTACATAACGCCTAATCCTCCCCCGGCCCAGAAAAAAAGGGGCGATCTGGTATGAAAACGATAATGCAGATCAAAATTGAAAGTCATATAAGTTCCGCGGCCAACAAAAACATATTCAGCGTTGGGAATAAAATAGAGATTCTTTCCGAAACGGGAGATAAACTCGCCGCCGAGAAAAAATTCCTCTATATCCGTATATTGACCGGCGCGTATGCCAATGGTTTCCGCCGATGAATAAGACGCGGGGGTGAGCAGGCATATTGCGAAGAGAATAATTCCACTAAGGAAAAAGGGTCCTTTTTCATGCATTATCATCTCCTATAAACTCTTGAACAGGGTAGCCAAAAGCAGCAGGCACAATCCGGCTGTTACGATCCAAAAAGAATGCTGTGACAACCCGCTAATGCGAAGAATGCCTTCATGGAGCAAAACACCGGTACCTCCCAGGAGAACAGAAATCAGCCATGTATTTCCTTTGGGCGGATGAAATTTCATTCAGCTCTCTCCTTTTCCTGTTTTCAGGATAAATTTGATTCTCTTTTTCCATTCCACCCACTGAAAAGGACTCTATGATAGGGTTAAACTTTGTTGAAGTCAATGTATTCAGCCGGTTATTGCAGATTGAGTTGCCGCCGGCATCTTTCCAATTCACGCAATCCTTGTTGATAGAGATCGTAACTGAGGCGGAGATCCATTTCTTTTTTTAGATATTCCTGGAAGGTCTGCAGGGCCTTTTTCCACTGTCCGGTTTTTTGATAGTATATACCCAGGTTAAATATATTTTTTGGAAAATCGGGGTTAACTTGGTAGGTTCGCAGAAAAAATTCACCGGCTTTTTGGTCTGAACCCAGGAAAGCATAGCAGAGCCCGATATTGGTTAGAGCGTCTTCATGCTGCGGATGAATGTCAACGGCTTTTTGGAAAAGGCGGATGGCCTCTTCATAATTTTTTTTATTATAAGCGACCGTGCCTTCCAGATAGTAATTAGCGGCCTGGAATTCGGAATTATGAAAGAAGCGGACTGCATCCGGAAGATTGAGGGTGACTGCGAGTATCGCTGTCAGGCAGATCATGCCGGTTCCCTGAATTTTTTTTGTTCTGAATAAATGGATCATTCGTTCCAAGCCGTAAACCGCTGTCATCAGCATAAACGGGATAATCTGGACCCGGTAGCGAGATGCCGGAAAGAAGAGAATAATGACACCGCTCATCACAATCAGAAAAGCGGTCAATGGAAAATAATCTTTCCATTTTTTCCCGAAGAGAAAAAACACGCCGGACAGAAAGAAGGGTGCGATCAAACCAAAGGGAAAATGTAAAAACGGAATCTTCCAAAGCAGAATGGACAGCAAAACAGAATAACGGGAAAGATGATAGAGATCCACATTCCGGATCAGTTCATATCCGTGAAAATGCAAATATGCTTTCTCAACCGCAGTCAGAACAAAATGTCCCGGATGCTTCAAGATCCAGTTCAGAGCTTGGTTAAGAAAATAATTGTTTTGTTGTTTCTGGCTGGTCGTCCAGGAGTTGTCCGCCTGCAGAGGTTCATGGGTTAATTTGTTCCAGGCATGGCCCGGCCGGATGCTGTAGGTCTCTTTCCAGTTTTCATTGTTTCCAATATAAAAGTTAATCCCGGAATTGGTGGAGATCATCACGTTCTCTCCGGAGACCGAAGAATTCCGGATCAGAGTCATCATGGGGAAAAGGGAGATAACTGCAATCACAACGACAAGGGTGCTGGTGAGAATGGGGCCCTGAGTTTGACCGCGTTTTTTGTATACGGCCCAAAAAATCACAATGGGCAAAAAGACGGCTATTGTGGGCCGGGTCATCATACTTAAACCGAAAAATATCCCAAAAATTATCCAATGCCGCAGGAGAAAGGTCTCCATGCTTACTAAAAAATAATAAAACATAAAAAGAATAAGGAAAGTAAACAGAACCGGGATCAGCAGTTCTCCGGTGAAAAAGATCAGAGGCCCGTACAGGGCATAAAGAAAAACAGTGATCAGTCCGGTCCGGTGTGAAAAAAAATAAAGGCAAAGGGAATAGAGAAGAATTCCTGAAAGCGCAGCCAATACAGCTTGTAAGCTTAGTGCCGCCCAGATGGAAGGACCGAAAATTTTAAAAATCAGGGCGAGCCAATAAAAAAAAAGAGGGGGCTGCCAGAAAGGGCGTTCAACCCAATAGGCCCGCTGCGGATTGATCAGCGATTCAGGGATACGGCTGTTCTCGCGGAGATTAAAAACATGACCTTCTCCCAGCCAGTCGCCGGTTTCGAGAATATAGACGGCAGCAGAATAATAGGCGCCGGCATCTACGACGGGATTATGGAAATAAGGGCTTGAGGCAGATATTTCCGTTATATAGATCATGCGGGGGATAAGAACCGCGAGAAATATGAGCACAATAAATGACCTGCGGTTTGCCCATAAGGATTTCAAGCGGAACTCGGCTTTTTTCCCGTCCGCTGACTGGCCCTGTTTTTTTTGCGGTTTCATAAGGGACAGTTTAGCATTGTCATTTAAAGGAAACAAGAGGGAGAATAATGTGTCACATGCTGGATACTGTCACAAAATGTGACAATTTGCATGTTATTTTGTAAGCTATTGAAAATAAATGTTTTAATAATCAGTTTGTTTTTTTATGTGTGCTGATTGACACACGTGGGGCAAACAGGGAAAAAGAGACAAAATCTGTAATTTATTGAATAACAAAAGCTTACAAAATTTGGCATATAGTTTGCTATTATTATGAGCGATTCTCAATTTCCACCCTGACCTAACCCTCAGCTTGGCCGGGACGAGAGATCGACCCGGCCGGGCCTGAGGGCTGAGGTTACGGAGAGGTCGGTTCAAACTTTGAAAGCGGGGGGCCCTGCAGTATTTTGTGAGTCAAATCCACCGATTGGCGATAGCGGGCAATATATTCCGCTGAAGACACATGATGGGCCGCTTGTTCCAGAGTAACTTTTCCAACACCCAGGGCTCCGATTCCTGCAATCAGACAAGCGCCTTTATGCCAGCGCAGCATATCCAGGATAGCGCCGGAAGGGGCATTTGAGTTGCATAAACCCAGGCGCGGATTAAGATAGACAGCTTCGGCGTCTATAGGCTTGACAACCGGATGATCCCGGTAATGGGAATAGTCGATGGATACCGATTCCGGCTCCAGCAAAGCGTTCATTCCAAAATTTTCCGCAATGACGGCCATGGCCTCGGCTGAGGCAAGCGGATTGAATGTCCGCATGCAGGTCTTATTATTTGTTTCCCGGTATATTGTCTTATGTAAGGCCAGGTCCCAGTCATCTTTCTCATCTTCCTTAAGAGAGAGCCGGACAATGGATGGCTCAAAACCTTCCGGAAAAGATGCGGCCGGGCAATAAAGCATTTCTGTTTCCGTTATTTTCTCGCTCATGGACCCGGTTCCATAGGGGGATATTTTTTGGTAAAAATTAAAGTGTCCCCGTTCTTTGAAGGCGGCTATGGTGGAGATGTCCGTGGTTTCGTATGTCCCCATTTCTTCCAGCCTAAAGGGATGAACGGCCTGAGGATAAAGCTGTGCGGCGCCGTTTTCATGGATTTTGCGGGATAACATGGGAGTGTCGACTCCCCGGAGCCGGGCGGCTGACAAGAGGACGGCGGAAGCGTCCAGAATCCCCAAAAGATGCTGGCATTCCTGGAGATTCTTTCCCCGGACAAAAGGTCCGTGGCCCTGGACAAGAGTCACCTGGTGATTTTTTAAAAAAGCCGGGATGCATTTTTCCATTTCTAAAGATCCGACCGGTTCCTGGTAAGCTCCTGATGGGATCCGGCCCAGAATCCTGCTGCCTATCCAATCAATGGGGACAAAAATATAGCCCTCGTTTTTATTTTCATTTCCCAAATAAAGGAGATAATTCGGATGCCCCGGAATTTCAAATGTCACTGTGATGGCGGCCGGAAGATGAGCGTGAATAATCGCCTCAGCTCCGGGAACAGAAAAGATCCGGCGGTGAATGGTTGATTCGGTGGAAGCCCTGCCGTCTCCCCAGCTGACACCCGAAAACCGCAGAGGAACGACATCCGCCGGAACCAGCGCGCCTAATTGCGCGCCGGATGCCGTCACGTAAAAAAGGTCTCTGTCTTGAGGATCACGAACTGAAAAATTCCCGCTGTGCGTATTATTTCCGCTGGTCATCATCAATGCTTTGCCGGCGGCCTGCATTAATTTATACACATTCATTTCATCCGCCTTTTCCATTTGTCCTGCAGTTGTTTTTGGCAATACTCTAAGGAAAAAACAGCATTCAGATCCAGTGCCGAAAAGGTTTCCATGGTTGGGAAGCCGCATTCATCCCATCCTAACGCTTCATAGAATTCCAATCTCATTTTTTTGAATTCATTTTCGTTACAGGTTTGTTTGCGGCCTTCAACCAGGATAGCCTGCTGAAAAAACCGGTCCGGCAGCCAATCATCCCCGTATGAAAGGCCTGAAAGCAGGTTAAATAGTCGTTCCAGGGTGAGAATTCTTCTTGCCATGGTCTCTAAATCACTGGATTTGTATTCCATGCCTGTCACATCATTCCACATATTGGCCCACTCATCCAAAGTGATGGAAAAACCCGCAAACGCACAGACACCCAAAAAATCATACGCGCAGTTGTGATAAGCGGCATTCCGGGCCACCAGCGCGGTGCCTTCGGATTTGTCACCCGGAAATTCTCCATACCCGGCACAAAAGGCTAAGGGGGCGGAATAGCCGCCCTGGAGGTGGCAGCCTCCCCGGTGATTGATCATATAGGAGAGGGCCTGGGTCCAGGTGGCCCGGGGATCATAGGCCGGGAGTTCCATTTTTTTTACGGTCATGGCCATCTCAGGATGGCCGTAGCGCTGACATAAACGAAAGGCGCCTTCTGCAAGGTGCCGGCCTATTCCTGTTTTCCCGGCGGCGGCCTTTATCAGAGGCAGAAGACAGGATGTGCAGCCGAAGGCAGGGTCTCCATGTTTGCGGCGGAATGGAGCAATATCCGTTAAAAAGGTCTTTTCCTGGCCGGTTAAACAGCTTTCGTTTTTTTGGGTTATAGTTTCGAACAATTCCATCAAAGCCGCTAAAGTGCCTCCCATGGAAATCGTGTCCAGTCCCAAGCGGTTGCATAAGTAATTCGCCCGTGTGATCAGTTCCAGGTCATATATATCCAAATTCGCTCCCAGCATGGCGATGGTTTCAAATTCTGGTCCTTCACCGGATGAGGCGGGACTGGATTTCAGGAGACGGGTTTCCCGTGTGCAGCCGATGGGACAGTTATAGCAAGCCCGGCGCTTGACCACGATTTGGGAATGGGATGCCAGGGCTTCTCCTTTGATTTTATCCAGGTTCTCAGGAAGGTGCTGATTGTCTAAAAAATTCTTATGCAGCAATTCGTGGTATTGTGCCAGCATACCCAGCAATCCGTTGGTTCCCATGGAAGAGAGGATTCCGTATTGGCGGGGTGATTTTGTGAGTTTTCCCAAACGGATTTTAGCCAGCCCTTTGAAGACGGAGCCGGAAAAATTCCCCGGTTTCAGCATATCCGGATGCGCAGCCCTGGTTTTTAATGAGCCCTCAACCACAATCGCAAAACAATTTTTAGATGCGAACACCGCTCCGGTTCCTCCCCGGCCTAATGCCCGGCCCCTGTCATTCATGATGGAAGAAATCAAAGCCAGATTGCGGCCGGCGGCTCCAACCGTTAATATCTTAGCCTTGTCTCCGTAAATTTTTTCCAAGGCATTGGTTATGTCTTCGACATTATCGCCGGGGACGGATGGAGGTTCGTCAAAACGAACATCATTTTCATTTATATAGATAACCACCCGGCTGGGGGAGCGTCCTTTAAGAATTAAGGCGTCATAACCGGTTCGTTTAAGGGACACGCCCCATTTCCCTCCGGAATTGGCTGAGCCGATGCCTCCGGTCAAGGGAGATAGAAAACTGGCATGGAAACGAGCGGCGGTTGGAACGGATGTGCCGGTAAGGGGAGACGTGGTGAAGATGAGCACATTATCTTGGCTTAGGGGATCGATATTTGAGAAAGGATTCATTGGGGAGGAAGAAGAGGGCAGGGATTGAATAAGTAAGGCTGTGCCCAAACCTCGTCCGCCGCCGAAAAGTCCGGCCAATTGCGGGGAGAGTTCCTTTTTTTTAACAGAATGAGAGTTCAGGTCGATTTCCAAAATTTTTCCGGCGAATCCTTGGGGTAAGTGGTCCATTGGCCTATAATTTAATTGAATTTGCCGTTATAGTCAAAGAACATGCGGTGAGATTCGGCCTATGAATAATCCAGGCTGGATTAAATCTGACTTAATAAGCGAATTTCGGGGTGATATAGAAGACGCAATAGGCCACGTTGGGGATTTCAGCCATAACTTTCTCTTCGAGTAAATACGTGAGTGAATTAAACTCCGATTCCGGCACCTCTTCTTTTACATCAATATCCGCGGCGATAATGATCCGGCTGTCTGATTCCGCGATGACCCGGAAATCATGATAACTGGAAATATCCGGGATGGAATGGACAATCTGTTTGAATTTTTCTTCTTTAGCTAGAATTTCCGGGGTTTGCTCTAACAGGGGATCGGTGTGGCAGACCGCCTCCCCGCCGAATTCACGGCGAAGCCGCCGTTCGCATCTCTCGGTTATCTCGTGCATTTGAGCCGGTCCGAATTTTTCCGGAATTTCAACATGCATGGAAAGAATATAATGCGTGCCATAATCATGCACAATGATTTCATGTGCATCAGCGATACCTTCCACGGATTTTGCGGTATCCCTGATTTTCATGATCAAATCTTTAGGCGGAGCTTCCCCCAGAAGCGGAACGATGGCTTCTCTGCCATGGCTGAAGCCTAAATACAGCAGCCAAAGCGAAACCAAAACGCCTAGATAGCCGTCAAATTCCGGACGGTGGAAATAATGTCCTGCAATCAATCCGCCGATAACAGCCAAAGACATGACGGCCTCAATATTCTGATGTAAGGCATTATGATGAATGGCTTTGGAGTCCACCCGTCTCCCCAGGTAATTGACGAATTGATTAAGAAAAAGCTTGACAACCACAGTGGCGGCCAGTATCCAGATTAAACCCGGCCAATAGTGAATCTTATGGGGTTCCAAGGCTTGGTGGAGCGACGTTTCCGCCATTTGGAATCCGGAAACGAACAAAAATATCGACATGATAAGCGGAGTCACATGCTCCATCCGGCCGTGTCCGAAAGGTGTTTTGGATGTCGCAGGCCGGGCGGTTATGATAAATCCCACGATCAGAATGACTGAATTGGCAAGATGACTGAGAAGATGGAAAGAATTGGCTAGAACTGAAATGGAACCGGATTTTAACCCCAATACCAATTTCACTAAAAATAATACAAAGATGGCTGAAACGGACATCCAGCCGGCCAGTAATCCATGCCGAAGCCGTACGGATTTTTCATCCAAATTATCCATATCGGAGATAAACACATCGGAAATTCTATGATTAATGGGATCCAGTAATGCCATATTAATTCCTCACTTTATTATTCGTAAATATAGTAAAGAGTAAACAGCTGTCTTTTATATTCAATATTTCAGAAGCCGGAACCCGGAACACAATAAACACGATCGAAGCGCGCAAAAATATCCTAGTAACCCTAGTAACCCTCGCGCAGCAAGCAACGTCGTCCAAGATTCCCGTCGCTTCGCTCCGGGAATCACACAAGATAGGATATATTATATTTTCGTTACGTTTTTCGCAACTAAACCTCTTTCATTGTTTTCCAATTCAAAATTGACCTCGTCGCCTTCAGCCAACGATTTGAATCCGGGCATCATTATTGAAGAAAAATGAACAAAGACATCTTCTCCTTCTTCCTGTTGAATGAATCCGTATCCTCTTTCATCACTGAACCATTTAATAACTCCTTTAGCCAAAGCCAAGTCCTCCTTAAATAGAATACGATGACTTCATATCACGATTTTCCCTGTAAACGTTTCACCCAATCAGCCATATCCGGATTAGAAGCAAGAGAAATATGCCGGCAATAAAATAAGTGCAGGCAGGTCTGAAGAAATCATGGGACTGATTAAGAATGAATGGATTTAAACATGGGGAAACTCTAGGAGGGTCAAACCGTTTTTCTCTGTCATCAAAGGGTTTATATCATATGGATTATTCGTTGTCAAAAACTTCTCTTCCCTTGGAACAGGCTGCAGGCGGCGAGGCTGCCATAAGTCATTGATATATAATGGCGGCAAAGAAAAACGCTGCAGTTGTGATTTTTATGGAAATGATGCATATTGTAAATAAGGCTTAGATAAGGCATAGACCAGGCTTAGGATAGAAAAATGGGATTAGAGTGTAAAACAAACCGGAAACTGCGCCCGGCTTTGGTATTGGTGATTATCTTCTTGGGTATCGCATTGGAATCAACGGATTTCATTGAAACCGCTGCTGATTTTTCCCACTATCCGGATGAAAAATCGGAATTGCCCATCGGGATATTTGATTCCGGCACCGGCGGCCTGACCGTCCTGAACGCCATTCTCAAGTTGGACAAATTCAATAATCGCGATCATTCACCGGGACCTGACGGAGTTCCGGATTTTCAATCCGAAAAATTTATTTTTTTCGCTGACAGCGCGAATATGCCCTACGGCCGGTATGAGGCCGAAGGTAAAGCGGATTTTCTGCGCGAACTGGTTATCAAGAATGTACGGTTTCTCCTGGAAAACCGGTATTACCGGAATCCTGAGGCGGTACAGGTGCAGGAAGATAAAGAACCGGTGAAGGCTGTTGTGATCGCCTGCAATACCGCCACGGCTTATGGACTGGAGCTCGCCCGAAGCTGTCTTGAGAAATGGAATCTGGATATTCCGGTTATCGGTATAATCGAGGCCGGGGCTGCAGAAGCCGCAGCCCGGATCAAATCAAAAAGCCGGAATACTGTGGTGGGCGTTTTTGCCACTCAGGGGACTGTCACGTCTGAAGGATATCCTAGGGCCTTGAACAGGCAATTCCGGAAAAACGGACGGGGCGGGGCTGCTGTGATCCAGCAGGCCGGATTAGGGCTGGCCGGAGCCGTTGACGGTGACTCCTCTTACATTGATCCGGAAGCGGTTCAGGTTCGCGGTGATGTATATCAGGGCCCCGGCCTGGATCATCCGGAATACCCTGTGCTGCCCGGATTATGGGAGGCCTACAATTTTGATCGTGAGGGATTACTGATGGAAGAAGATACCCACGGCAAAATGGTCGCGGTTGAGTTGAATTCCCCAGTCAATTATATTCGTTATTATGTTACGCATATGGTACAGAATTGCCTCGGAAAATTTCCCGGGCATACTTTGCGGGTGATTGTTTTAGGATGCACACACTATCCCTTTTTTCTGGAAGAATTTCGGGAACATTTTCGATATCTTCGATCATTGAATCCGGATTACGCGGCGGTCATTGCTGAAGATCTTCGTTTTGTTGACCCGGCTGAATCGGAGGCAGAGGCACTTTATCAGCACCTGCGGCAAACCAAACGGTTTGGAAATAATTCGAACGATGAAAGCCGTTTTTTCATTTCCGTCCCCAATCCGCACCTTACCCAAAATAAGGTGGATGCACAGGGGCATTTTACCTTTGAATACAAGTACGGACGCGAAATAAATCAAGGGAAAGAATATGTCAAGCGGGTTCCTCTTTCCATGAACCGGCTTCCGCTTGAAGCTGCAGAACTGATCCGCCGGAAAATGCCGGCGATATATGGATTTATTGCCCGGAAGAACTAATGGGAGTCGATAAACGGGTCATCAGCTAATCACCGGCGATCTGGCTTTGGTTCATTCAGCGGTTAAGGAAAAAGACCTCATGCTTACAGGCTGCGGCAGGCAGGCGGGGTTGGAATCTAAAGATGATATAGTCAGGAGGAAAGATGAAAAAGAAAATGATTTTATTTTCAGCCGCTGCTGTTATAATGGCTGGTTTCCTGCAAGCCGGCATTTTGCAGGAATCAGGCCAGACGGAAATATCCCTGACGAACAAAGCCATCACCATAGACGGGGATCTGTCGGACTGGCACGGAATTTCCGAAATTCCAATTAACCGGACTCCGGATGGAAAAACCATGGAGCCCGGGCAAGATATCACAGTATCGGCCCGTTTTACGTATGATGAGAATAATTTCTATGCCGGGGTTATGGTCACGGATGATAATCTGGAATTTCCGGATCGAAGCTGGAGGTATGGAGACGGCTTTTATCTCACATTTATTGATTCACCTGAGGGACAAGGGGTGTTATTCACAAGTTTCGGATTCTCCCGGCGGGACGGCGAGGACGAAAAAGTCCTGGTCAACCGCAGCGGAGTGTATTTCCCGGGAGAATCATTGAAATATCTGGAGATAAAAACCGTAAAACACGATGACAGCAATAAGATGGTTTATGAATTGGCCGTTCCCTGGGGTTACCTGGTGCCGTTTCAGCCTTTTTTCCGCGAAAGGTTGGCGGTTAATTTGACTTATGTGGACCGCGATAAGGACCGCAGGGAAGACATCCTCCAGCTCGAGCCGGATAAACAATTCGATACCGAAGCCACAAATCTGCGCAAAGGCCGGCTTTTTCGTCTGAATAACAAGATGACGGAAAAAACCCGGATTCAATCCCTCATGAATGCGACGCATTTCTACCATGACGAAGATATGATTCTGAAAACCGCTGTGCATTCCCCCGGAAAATTCAAGGGGTGGAATCTGCGGATTATTTTAAGCTCAGGCGCGTACAGCCTGGATGAATCCCAGAGTCTGGATTTAAAACGGGGAATGAACCGGCAGCCTTTCGCCTTGCCCCAAAGGGATTACGCATCCGGAGCTTATGATCTCAGCCTGGGCGTTATTAACGGCGAAGGGGAATTGGTCTATTCCCGGAATCACACCTTTTTTGTTCTCAATCGCAAGGAGTTTCAGGAAAACAAAGTTCATTTCAGTGAGCTGAAAAATGAGATAGAGAAAAACGAGGATAATAAAAAGCTTGTGAAAAGTTTTCCCTCCGTGGCAATCCGTTTTGATTGGATTCAGGCGTTTATGGGTTCTGCGCCGCCTTATGCTGAATTTGCACCGGTAACCAGCTGGCTGGATGAGATGCAGATACTGATGAATAAATTGGAGCAGGGGCAGCCCGCGCTTTTCCCGCCCGGCCGGACAGGACGTCTGGCCCATAGATCGGATATTGACGGGACGCTGCAGCCCTATTCTGTTTTTGTCCCCGCGAATCTTGATCCAGATGATCCGGTCCCGCTGTTTGTCACCCTGCATGGAAGCGGCGTGGATGAGCGTACAACGATTCGCTCTATGGTCCGCCTTCATGAGATATACCGCGAGCAGGGCCGTGGGGCACCCATGATCATAATGGCCCCGAAAGCAAGGGATCTTTCCGGATGGTACCAGGGAGATTCCGGACGGGATGTGATTGAATGCATAAGTCATCTCATGACATTCTATAATGTTGACAGAAAACAGATAGTTCTGGACGGTTTTTCTATGGGGGGATACGGGGCCTGGCGTCTGGGTTTTCTCCATCCTGATTTATTCCGGGCCTTGATCATCCGATCCGGAGCCATCGTGCCGCCCCCGGAGGCGGGAGGACAAAACATCCTGGAGCTTATGCGGGAACCGGTATCTTTGGACATTCTGATTATCCATGGGGACAGGGACCAGGCGGTACCGGTTGAACAAGCCCGGCGTGCGGTTGACAGGCTTAAAGAATTGGGAATGGACTATAAATATATTGAGGCGGATGGAGCCGGACACGGCAATTATGACAAGTCCGAAGAAATATTCCGCTGGCTGGTGCAGACCCTGGATCTGCAGCTGCAGCGGCGGCGCATCCGGAGGTGACTTAGAGGATTGTCATTCCCGGAGCGAAGCGACGGGAATCTTAGACGGCAAGGCTCGCTTCGCTCGCGTTCTAAGCGTTCAAAGCGTTCCTCGAGTCTATTCGGTCTGTTCAGTCGGCTCCCTGCGCTTGCGTTACCTGCATTCGGTGTCTGCATGTCATTCTGAGGGCTGCGAAGCAGACAGAAGAATCCCAAATTGCCTCGTCCTCCCCATTGTCATCCCCATGCCGCGTCTTCGGCCGCAGAAATTTTAGAGTGCCTCGGGCAGGCAAGAGGGAATCTGTATGGTTTTGCGGATTTGAGATTTGAGATCAGGACGACTCTTTCAATGATTCCAGATTCTTCTTCACCAGTTCCAGCTGGCTGAGGATGTTTTTCAACCGCTGTTTTTCAGCTTCAACCACATGAGCGGGTGCTTTATTTATAAAATTATCATTCCCTAATTTAGTTTCGGATTTGGCAGCGTCTTCTTCCAGCTTTTTTAACTGAACAGCCAGCCTTTTCCTTTCTTTATCCGGATCGATCAGGCCTGTAAGAAATATCTCCACATCTTCAACCACATGGGTGGCGGCCGTGGCGGGACGGTTCAAATCCGGTGAAATCTCGAGACTGGATAATTCTCCCATATTCCGAATCAGTTTCTGCTGATGCTGAAGCCGTTTTCGGGATTGCCCGGATGCCTTGATCAGGGCATTCAGTTCTTTTTTTGGAGAAATATTATAGCGGGCCCTGAGATCACGGACAGCCCGAATGACTTCCCGGGTGATCCGCATATCCGCTTCGACAGCATCATCTTCCCATTCAGGCTGCGGCTGCGGCCAAGTGGAAGCAGCCAGCACGACAGCGCCCGGCAGAGGCTGGTCCAATCCCCTTTCCGGACATTGCTGATTAAGTCTTTCCCACAGCACTTCTGTGATAAAAGGAACAAAAGGATGAAACAGGCGGAGAATCCGGTCTAAGACCAGCGCAAGAACCGATTTGGCTGAGGCTGCAGAACCGGGATCCTGAAAGCGGGGTTTAATAAATTCCAAATACCAATCGCAGAATTCCGACCAGAAAAATTCCCTGGCGTCATTCACAGCCCCTGATGGATTATAGGCTTCCAATTCTTTTGTCACATTTCGGATGACCCGGGAGAGGCGCGATAAAATCCAGCGGTCTTCTGATGGCAGCTGATCAAAACTCAAGGGTATGAATCTGTGTTCTCCCAGGTTGATCAGCGCAAAACGGGCGGCATTCCAGAGTTTTGTGCAGAAGGCCCGTCCCACATCAAATCTTTGACTGATGATTTTTGCCGTGGGCAGTTCGGCCATCGTACCGAGGACATCGAACTCTTTGCCGGTTTCCGGGCAGATGTAAGTGAAAATAGTGCGGCCGTGTTTGGCGGTCGCCAGGTCGACAAGCTTTCCCGTATAGGGTGATTCGGCTTGGACCGGCAGCCGCATATCCTGGGTTCCGGTCTGCATATCGCAGAGAATATAGCGCATGGAATCCGCTCCGTAATTATCGATAATGTCTTCCGGATCGATCCCATTGCCTTTACTCTTGCTCATGCGTTCGCCTTTGCCGTCCTGGATATTGGCGTGGATAAAGCAATCGGTGAAAGGCACATCACCTAAAAGATAAAGTCCCATTATCAGCATCCGGGCGACCCAAAGGGTGATGATGTCCCGGCCCGTAACCAGGCAGGAACCCGGATAATAGTAGCTCAGACAATCGTCTCCATTGCTGGACCCCAGGGCTTTTTGACCCGGATCCACTTCGGCGGTTTCAGGGTCTGGCCATCCCAGAGTGCTGAAGGGCCAAAGGGCGGAAGAGAACCAGGTATCCAGAACATCCGGGTCCTGTTTTAATCCGGCCGCCTCTAAGTCTGCAGAGAATTTTTCCTCGGCTTTCTCATCTCGAAGGCAAATCAGCAGGTTGTATTTTTCATTCGCTTTCAGGACGGGCAGTTCTTCAACAGAATGAAGCCGGCCGTCCCGGTCAGCGGCCCAAATCCAAAGTTCATCGCTGGTTCCACCGGGGATCTCCAGCATGATCCCGGCCAGCTCTTCAGAGGATAATTCCGCATGCCAGATAGGGATGCGATGGCCCCACCATAACTGCCGGCTGATGCACCAGTCCCGCTTTTCAGCCAGCCAGTTTTTATAGGTCCCGCCATAGCGGACGTGATCCGGATGGAACGTCAGACGGCGGCCGGAAGGTGATGCATAATCCCGTCTCACCGCATCGATGGCTATCTGGGCCAATCCGTTTCCATGAAATTCCTTGTCCGTGCCGGCCCCGCAGATTATACCTCCCTCCACATCGCCCATGTTGATGAACCATTGTTTCGAAACATAAGGCTCGATGGGGGTTTTGGAACGGTCGGAATGCGCGATTTCGATCACACGATCCTCTGTGCTTTCCAAATAACCATGTTCTTCCAAATCGGAAATAACTTTATCCCGGGCTTCAAACCGGTCCATCCCGGAATAATGTCCGGCGTTGGAATTGAGTGATCCATCCGGATTTAAAATATTAATAAGCTGAATTTCGGATTTATGGCGCATCCAAACCTCATAGTCGTTGGGATCGTGGCCGGGTGTTATTTTAACGCATCCGGACCCGAGTTCAGGTTTGGCCCACTCATCCAAAATCAAGGGAAGCTCGCGGTTAAGCAATGGGAGCCGGACCCTGCGGCCGTGTTCAGCCATGGCTTTGAACTTCAACAGCCTGGGGAGCAGGTTTTTTTTTCGTTTTTCGGTTTGTTCCAGCAATTTTTCTAATTGGGCCTTTTCTTTTTTGGGAGCCCGGGTTATCCGTTCACGGAGAGATTCAAGATACTGATTGAGGGCGCCTTCAGGATCAGGATGGCAGGCTACTGCTGTGTCTCCCAGCATGGTTTCCGGCCGGGTGGTGGCCACCGTAACTGTGCGTGGTTCCTCCGGCCCCGGATCGATGACCGGATAGCGGATGTGCCAAAAATGGCCCTGAACTTTTTCATATTCGATTTCATCGTCAGAAACGGCGGTTTGGAGCTGACAGTCCCAGTTAACCATCCGGTCGCCCCGGTAAATCAAGCCGTCCTGGAAAAGCCGGAAAAAGGCTTCCCGCACGGCCCGGGTGCAGACGGCATCCATAGTGAATCGCATCCGGTCCCAGTCGCAGGAACAGCCCATGCGCTGCTGCTGTTTGATGATGCGTTTCTGGTATTCATCTTTCCAGGCCCAGATTTTTGCGACCAGTGCTTCGCGGCCGATGTCGTGCCGTGTTTTTCCTTCCAGCTCGAAAAGCCGCTTTTCCACCACTGCCTGGGTTGCTATTCCGGCGTGATCCGTTCCGGCCATCCAGAGGGTGTTGTCTCCCAGCATCCGGTGCCAGCGGATCAGCATATCCTGCATCACGTTGTCCATGGCGTGGCCCATATGCAGGGCTCCGGTTACATTGGGAAGCGGCATCATGATCACGTATCGGTTATCGCGGGTATCTGGTTCGGCTGCAAAAACGCCGGATTCCAGCCAGCGCTTGTATATCTTCTCTTCAAATGCGGAGAAGTCATAATGTTTAGGGATTTGTTTGTTTTCGGTATCCGTCATAGTGTCCTCTTTCGCTTACTTTGCGGGAAACGATTTTAAATAACTTATTAATTGAATATAAATAATTTTCTCATTCTGAGGAGGATCTAATGCCATTGCTAGGTTTGCACAACAAACCGTGGCAATCTTAGACTGCCTCGCTAAATAAAATGATCATATTTCCATATGTCATGCTGAATAATGACCATATGAAGAATCACTGGGTTTGGCTATATTACAACAGCCCTGATTTGAAGTCAACGCGGCTGAATTTTGGCAAATTTTTGATTTTTGATCTTAAATTTCTCTTTACTATTTACTCTTTACTCTTTAATATTTTATTAATGAGATTATTGGGTCATTTTCGGCCTAATCACTCATGGCGGGTTCGCCGCTCATAAATGAAAATGATTCTATATGTTATCCTGAGGCCTGCGGCAGCATATAAATGTCATCCCCAGGCCGCTTCGGCATATAAATATCATCCACAGGCCGCGTCAGTATATAAATGTCATCCCCAGGCCGCGTCAGCGGACGAGGGGATCTTAGGGTGCTTCGCCGCAGGAATCGGTTTCGTTTATCCGAGCGAAGCAGGTCAAAATCCTTACGTCGCTGCGCTCCTCAGGATGAGTTTTCGGTTCATTAAGTGAAGGGGGAAGGGCATGGATCAAAAAACGGACAAATGGATTTATCCCGATGCGGCGAAATGCCTTGAATGTGTTAATCAGGCTATCCGCATATTCAATGATATTTTAGAGGATAATGCGGGTCAGGAAATGTTTTATAAGGCCAGGGGGTATTTGCGTGACGGAAAATCCTATTTTGAAAAAGCTTTAAAAGAGGCTAAAAAACTGCTGGGGCCGCTGCCTGATTGTGTTAAAGATGATTACCGGACATGGAGGAAACAAATCACCGAGCGGCATGAAATCCTCGCTGAATCACTGGACTATGAAATGCTGCTGAAAGAATTGCAGCAGGACGATTTTCTCAAACTGGTCTTATCGGACAATGACATTCAGCGCCATCTTAAAGACCACTATGACCGGCAGCAGGAAGGCCAGCGCAAACTGGCCCACATCAAAATCCGCATCCTTTTAGACGAGCTTCAAGAGCGCTTGGACCTGGCCAAAGATAAAGAGAAAAATATCCTCAGCAGGAGAAGCTAGGACAGTCTTCGGTAAGGGTTTTTACCAGTAAAAATTCACTGCAGGGCGTGCAGATGGGTCGGCTGTATCATTATGGACAATCGCCGCTTGTGCCATGACTCGTCCATTACCGGAAACTGGATAAATCAGAATATGATTGTCGTTATAAATTCCTGTTAAACTCATGTCGCTGAATGGGTTAACTGCTTTGAAATCATAACCTGAGAGAGTATACTCTTTAGAGGCTAACCCTGCTCCGCCCGAATTAATTATATAGACTCTCACAGTTATTGAACTACTGGAGAAATTCAGCAGCGCTAAGGCACAGCGGTAGGATGAGTTGTTCTGAACATTGAGAATCTCCATCCAATTCCCTGTTTTTACCACCTGGCCGTCATGGTTACTTATGGCGTTAAATGATTTGGAATAACCGGTCGAATACCAAGTCCTGGCATTCACAAGAATTCTGTGGTTTGAATCTTGGGTTTGAAAGGACACGGCCCCTACCCTTCCGTAATAGGTGAAGGTACCGGAATCGTAGTAATCCAGAGTCCCTAGAATATTGCTTGTTTTCCACGTGTCATAAATATCTAAATTTGCACCGATAGTTACCGTCCTAAAACTTCCGCCGCCATACATAAAGAAAGCATATTTTAACTCAGTACCATCATTCCGGCCCTCAACCTGGACCTCGGTAAACCAAGTTCCGCCGCCGGAAGGCGCCCATATAGCCTCCGGAATAACCTTGACCCATTCAGGCGAGGTCTCATATTGAGCCGCTAATAGTCCGCAGCCCATCAGGAAAACCATTCCCATTAAAAATAATCTCTTCGGCATTCTAAACCTCCTTAAAAGAATGAATTTGACTTATGTGATAAAGCCGCATAATAGTTATCTATACCGGCATATTGATTTTTTGGGATTAAATGATAGTTTTAGCAGCCGCTGCAGCGATGCCAGGGAATGAATAAACAGGGAAGAGATAAGACGTCGATTTTTTTTGAAAAATCCCGCTGGGACCCGCAATCCTTATAACCCTCAACTGAAATCATATTGTATATAAAACAAATGTCAAGAAAATAATATTTTACCTGACGTGTTAGTCTGGATAATCAGTTCGAAAACGACATCTCTGCTGTCGTCCAGAGGAGCGAAGCGACGAAGGATCTTAAGACGGGGCTTGCACGAAAAGACGTTTACGCTTCATTCGGCGAAGCCGTCTAAGGTCCTTACGTCGCTGCGCTCTTCAGGATGAGTTTACGGTTCATTAAGTGAAGGGGGAAGGGCATGGATCAAAAAACAGACAAATGGATTTATCCCGATGCGGCGAAATGCCTGGAATGTGTCAACCAAGCCATCCATATATTCAATGATATTTTAGAGAATAATGCGGGTCAGGAAATGTTTTATAAGGCCAGAGGGTATTTGCGTGACGGAAAATCCTATTTTGAAAAAGCTTTAAAAGAGGCTAAAAAACTGCTGGGGCCGCTGCCTGATTGTGTTAAAGATGATTACCGGACATGGAGGAAACAAATCACCGAGCGGCATGAAATCCTCGCTGAATCACTGGACTATGAAATGCTGCTGAAAGAATTGCAGCAGGACGATTTTCTCAAACTGGTCTTATCGGACAATGACATTCAGCGCCATCTTAAAGACCACTATGACCGGCAGCAGGAAGGCCAGCGCAAACTGGCCCACATCAAAATCCGCATCCTTTTAGACGAGCTTCAAGAGCGTCTGGACCTGGCAAAAGCCAAGGAGAAAGACATTCTCAGCCGCCGAATGAGTTCCTTTTAGTAAACTTAAATCAGTAGTAATAAAGAATACCTGTTCTTGCGGATGGGTCATTGTTTGCGTTATAGACTTGAGCAGCTATGCACATAACTTGTCCTGAATCTGTATCATTATTTGGTCCAACTAAAATTGTATGATTGTAATAATTTCCTGTTAACCCAAGATCGTCGAATGGAAAAAATGCTTGGTAATCCCAACCAGCCAATGTGTATGTTTCAGAGTTTAAAACAGATCCGTTTCCCGCAATAATCCATACTCTGACAGTTAAGGGATTTTGGGTGCAATTGAATAATGCCATAGAACATCGGAAGCTGCTATTATTTTGTACATTGAGAATAGAAAGGTAATGCTTCGCGCCGCTGGCAGTCTGAACCAACTGCCCATCGCATTGATTAAATCCATTAAAAGATTTCGAGTATCCTGAAGAATGATATGTTCGGGCATTAACTAATATCCGGTAAGAACCTCCTTGGGTTCCAATTTCAACTGCGCCGACACGGGGATAAAAATCAAATCCTGTTGTGTCATAATAATCCAGAGTACCAAGGATATTGCTGGATTTCCAAGTATCATACATGTCAAGATTTGCTCCTACATTAATCGGCCCTACCCAGTTACCGCCGCCGTAAAAGAAGTAAATTTCGGAAAGCTGCACGCCATTATCCCTAGCCTCGACCTGAACTTCGGTGTACCAGTATCCTCCTCCACCGGCTGAAGACCAAATGGCTTCCGGTATAAATTTTTCATCAGTTGGTTCATTCTCGTACTGAGCGGTAAGCCATCCGCAGCTCATAAATAAAACCACCCCCATTAATAAAAGTTTCTTTGGCATTCTTTCCCTCCTTGAAATTTTATCCATTTTACATGGACAGCATCTCTTTTCTTTTGCTGTCTTTTTCTTTGATGAACCTGGATTGAATTGAAGGTCTTTTGATTAAAGGGAAGGAGATGATAAATTGATTGACTGATTGTAAACCACGCCAAGACCCGTATTCCATAATAACCCTCAAAAAAAAATCATATCTAATAAAAATAAAAAGTCAAGAGAAAATATTTTTTTAGAAAAAGTTCAGGTGAAGAACCAAAAGTAATAACATTGTAAATCATATAACCGGAATCATTCGCGAATCGATATTTGGTTCTGTTTTCCGGACGAATCTTGAGCGAAAAAAAATCATTCCGAGGAACGAAACGGCAAAGGATCCCAAAGGCAACATCCATAGAATCGGTTCCGGCTCAACCAAAATCTAAAAACAACACAGAATTAATCAAATCCTTAGACAGCCTTAACTCGTCCTGTTTTTAATAAGTAAGCACAATAATATTTCAGGAGGAGGTATAATGCACCGAAAAAAAATGATTATCAATCGATACGGGCACTATTTGATGTTTGCTGCAGCCATGGTATTGGTCCTGGCTATGGCCGGCTTCCTGCCCGCATCAGCCGCACCCGCGGAAGGCGAGCCGGCGGCTCTTCTGATAAACCCGGGGCTTTATATAAGGTTGAATCCATCGCCGTTGATCCTGATTTCAACCGGCTCCTGGTAGCGGAAGAAAGCGGTCTGAAAATAAAGATATATAATCTGGAGGGCCGATTCACCGGACTCCTGGCTGAAGAACAAATGTTTCATTTTGAACCGGAAGGGATCGCGCTGTATCACCGTCCTGAGCGGAAGGGGACATGGGTGATGGTGGATCAAAAGGACCAAAAGACCCATTTTCTTCTGTTTGACCGCGTAAATCTCAAATTTCTGGGTTTCTTTTCCGGGGAGACAACGGCTAATACAGACGGAATCACCCTGACGGAGCAAGCCCTGCCCGGGTTTCCTGAAGGGGCCTTGTTCGCTGTCCATGATGATGCCGGAGTGTCCGCTTTTCCATGGACGAATATTGCTGATTTGATTGATTAGCGAACGGCCTTAAGTGAATTCCGCCATGCAAATGTAATGCCCCGGCCGCGCAGCAGCCGCGGGGATCTTAGACGGTCTGGCACAATGAATCGATATTATCTCCTTGGGCAAGAGGCGCATACGATTCCCTGTGACATGGATTGTCATTTTTAATAAAATTTATTAATTGAAATCAGTTCTTGATAGATGGAGCGTTTTCCTGTATATCTAAATTATCTAAAGGATTAATGGGCCGAGAATGCGATGGCACTTTCTTTGGCTCAGGATTTTCAGGATCCGGACATGAAAATCAAGTACATTAACGGCAGCCGCCTCTATTATGGTTTCTTAGCCGGAGGAGATGCTGTCATCGAAGACCAGAACCATCTCAATAAAATCAATGTGTTCCCGGTGCCGGACGCGGATACCGGCTCCAATTTGGCGTCCACCATGCGCTCGATTGCAGAGGGGGCTCGTCATTGCCCTTCCATCAGTGATACTCTTGGTTCTTTGGCGGACACGGCTTTAGCCGGAGCCCGCGGCAATTCGGGATTGATTTTCGCCCAGTTTATTCAGGGGTTTAAACAGGAAGTCAAGAATGATGTTCAGCTGACAACCCATGCATTCGGGGAAAAAATCAAATCCGCGGTTCAGCAGGCATATCAAGCCATGACCACGCCGGTGGAAGGGACCATGCTGACTGTGATGCGGGACTGGGCCGATGATATCTACCGTCACCGCACCGCCACTTCAGATTTCAGCGAGCTTTTATCATGTTCGCTGCAGACGGCTCGACGGTCGCTTAAGGATACCCCCAAAAAATTAACGGTTCTGGCCAAGGCCGGAGTCGTGGATGCGGGAGCCAAAGGGTTTGTTGATTTTCTGGAAGGGATTGTGGAGTTTACCCGGAAAGGCACACTGAAAAAGCTAAGGAACCGGAAGCACCTGCCGACGGCTGCGGCTATGCCTGTCCATTCCCATTCAAGTAAGGTGAGTATCCGCTTTTGTACGGAAGCCCTCATCACCGGTGCAGGCATGGATTTGGACCGCTTGAAACAGGACCTGGCTGAATTGGGAGAATCCGTGATTGTGGCCGGTTCTCCCGAAAAGGCCAGGATTCATGTGCATACCGATGAACCGGCAGCAGTTTTTCAAAGAGTATTGCAGTATGGATCTATTATCCAGATTAAAGCGGATGATATGCTCCGGCAATATCAGGCTGCCCATGAACCGGTTTCCAAGACAGCGGTTGTGACTGATTCCGCCTGTGATCTCCCTAAAGAGTGGCTGGACCGGCATCAAATCCACATGATTCCCATGCAGATTGCCGTCGGAGAAAACGTGTTTTTAGATAAAATCACCATGACACCCGATCGCTTCTATACCATGCTGGAAACGGAAAGGAATCACCCGTTAAGCTCAATTCCGGGCCTGCAGGGGATTGTAAACACGTTGTCTTTTCTGAAAAGCCATTATGATACGGTGGTGATGGTTAGTATTTCCGGTAAATTGAGCGGTATGCAGCAAGTTGTGCAGCAGGCGGCGGGCCGATTGAGCGGCACTCCCGTCCATATCATTGATTCCCGGAGTCTTTCCGCTTCAGAGGGCTTGATTGTATTAAGGCTGGCCCAGGCCCTGGAAGCGGGAATGCCCCTGGCAGCAGTGTTGGGAAAAGCGGAAGAATGGGTGTCCAAGACCCATATTCTCGTGGATGTCCAAACCTTGAAATACATGGTGCGTGGAGGAAGAGTATCGCCATTAAAGGGCTGGCTGGCAAAGGTCCTGAATTTAAAACCCATTATCACGTTAGATCAAGAGGGCAAAGCCGCCGGGATGGGGAAATCGTTCAGCCGCCGCAGCAATATGAAAAAGATTGTCCGGAAAATGGAGACGTTCTCAGAAAACCGGAAACTATGGAAATATGCCATTGTGCATGCCGCCAATCCCGGCCGGGCCGAAAAGTATGCAGAAGAGCTGACCCTGGTGTTGAATCAGCCGCCGGTATTTATCCTGCCGCTGGCTCCGGTCGTCGGTGTCCATAACGGCATCGGCGCCGTCGGCATTTGCTTTATGTATGAGTAAACCGCAAAAACGCACCTCTGTCTCTTTGGTTTATTTTTGAGATTTGATTTTTGATTTCAAATAGATAACTTTTTACTTTTCACTCACTACTGCGAAGCACTCTAATATCCTTACGGCCTGCTGCGCAGGTCTCAGGATGATACGGATGTGAGGAAATGGAGGGAATAATGACTCTGTTCCAATTCATCGCCTATGCGGCGCTGGCTGTTTTGGTCTATATGACAGGTTTTTTTATCGCTGCGCTGATAAAAAAAGACAACTCCATCGTCGATGTCGGCTGGGGGGGCGGATTTATCCTGGTGGCGGTCCTGACCTTTTTTCTGGAGGGCGGCTGGACGTTGCGGCATGTTCTGATATCCGGATTGGTCATTGTCTGGGGTGCCAGGTTAGCGGTGCACATCGGAAAGCGGAATTGGGGCCGCGGTGAGGATAAGCGATATGCCAAGTGGCGGAGAGATTGGGGAAAATGGGTTATTCCCCGAAGCTTTGTCCAGATTTTTATGCTCCAGGGAGTTCTGCTGCTGATTATCGCTTATCCCGTTATCCTGGCAAATCATTCTGCCCGAACCGGCTTGACCTGGCTGGATGGAGTGGGTGTTTTTATTTGGGTCGCGGGATTTTTATTTGAGGTGATAGGGGATCATCAATTGGCCCGGTTTAAAGCCGATCCGGAGAATAAGGGTGAAATCATGCAGTCAGGGCTATGGGCATATACCCGTCATCCCAATTATTTCGGCGAATCCGTGATGTGGTGGGGGATCTTTGTCATTGCCTTAAATGTTCATTACGGCTGGACGGCCATCATCAGCCCGTTGGTCATTACCCTTCTGCTTTTAAAAGTGTCCGGGGTCAGCCTGCTGGAAAAGCATTATGCGGATAATCCCGAATACCGGGAATACACCCGCCGTACCCATGCGTTTATTCCATGGTTTCCGAGGAAATAAAACAATTCCAGTCTGTTCCGTCTATTCGGTCTGTTCTGTCTGTTCGGTCTGTTCTGTCTGTTCGGTCTATTCCGTCTGCAGCAACGCTCAATTCTGTGTCATTAGAGCATAGGACCAGTCCTGTTATCCTGAGGAGCAAAGCGACGTGAGGATCTTAAACTTCTTTGCAGTAAAGAGTAAAGAGTGAAGAAAAAAATCAGTAAAAAGTGAAAGGTGAAAAGGTATCTTATTTAAATCAAAAATCAAATCTCAAAAATGATACACAAGTGTCACCCTGAAGCCTGCATTAGCAATGTGTGAGGATCTTGTCATGTTTTGTTTTAAGGCGTTTTGCGTTTCGCGTTTTGCAGTTTTTATAATATCAAAGCTTCGTAAACTGATCCTGTTCGGCGCCGCACACGGGGCAGATCCAATCATCGGGCAGGTCTTCGAATTTAGTTCCGGGTTCTACGCCGTTATCCGGGTCGCCTTTTTCTTCATCGTAAATATAACCGCAAACATCACATTCCCATTTGTTCATGGTGGCTGTCTCCTTGCGAAATTTATATCTCTCATTATACCTATAATTTTTGTCAAATTAAAGTTCATTTTTATTTCATTTTCACATTGGGATTCTTCGGGATGCCGGCGCAGCCTTCAGAATGACAGAAGCCTTAGCGGTTTATAACGTTTTGCAGATTACCTGAATTCATCAAACGTCTTTTCTACTTTTTTAAAATCTGTCTTCAGGGTCCACAGCGGATCTTTCTTATCCAGGCCGCGCCTGGCTGCATAGGGCGGCGGATCTCCCTGATAAAAGACGCCGATGGGAATGCGGTCACCCCATTCCAGTCCTTTCTGAATCGCAGCGGAGCGGTCTGAAGGATCATGGTTCTCATCTTCCAATTTATACACCCGTTCTTGATACCATTTAAAGGTATTCACTTTGTTGAAGGAGACACAGTTCTGCAGAATTTCCAGGAAAGAAAAACCCTTATGCCGGATTGCTTTTTTCATCAATTCCACCAGGTGATCCTTTTCGCCTACAAAACCCCGGGCTGTAAATCCGCACAATTGGGCCGCTGCTACGGCCAGCGGCTTTTCCGGAGTGACATACGACCCTCCCGGAGTGGTGCCGGTCTTCATCTCGCAGTCGGTGGTGGGGGAGGCCTGTCCTTTGGTCAAGCCGTAAATTTGGTTGTTATGGACTAGATAGGTGATGTCTATGTTGCGGCGAATAGCATGCATAAAATGATTGCCGCCTTCAGCATAACCGTCTCCGTCTCCGCCTTCCGCGACGACGATCAGGTCATGGTTGGCGATTTTTGCGCCCGTTGCTACCGGCAGGGTGCGGCCGTGCAGGCCGTTAAAGGTATTGCATCTGAGATAATGCGGCAGTTTGGCGGCCTGGCCGATACCTGAGACCATGAGAAGATTTTCCGGTTTGATGTCCATTTCGGACAATGCCTGCTTCCAGGCGCCGAGAATGCCGAAATTCCCGCATCCGGGACACCATGCAATCGGGTCGTCACTGTTATATAAAGGCATATCCGTCATTTTGACCTCCCGGTGTTTTTGATTTGTCCGGCCAGTTCCCATGGGGAGAAGGGCCGGCCGTCGTATTTAAGGACATGATATGGAATATTCAAATTAGCTTCCATTTTCAACAGCCTGGACAACTGGGCTGAAGCATTGTTTTCTATGCAGATAAAATGGGCGTTTTTAATAAGTTTCGGCGGGATAGCGTCTTTTTTAACCGGATAAATTTCTGAAAAGTGAATATGACCCAGGTCGCGGCCGCTATGAGAGAGGATATGTCTCGCTTCCTCCACTATATGAAAATTGGATCCCCAGCTGATCAAATATTCTTCTTTGCTGTCATCCGGAAGAATTTTAGGGGCCGCCATTTCTTCTAAAAGACCTTCATTTTTCCGCATTCGCTTTTCCACCATATTTTTCCGCATCTCTGCGCTTTCTGTGATATGGCCTTCTTCTGTGTGCTCGTCGCTGTCCGCATAAAGAACCTGCCCCGGGGTTCCCGGTATAAGGCGGGGAGTGATTCCTGATTCAGTGAGCAGGTAGCGTTTGTATTCATAAGGGGACATGCGGTTCAGCTCATTCTTTGTCAACAGGCTTTGGCGGGATTTGGTTATGCTGTCCAGCGAAATGGATTCAACGGTCCAGGAAGAGTCATTCAGATATTGGTCGCCCAGGATAAAAACCGGGGTCTGGTATTTTTCCGCCAGGTAAAGCGCCTTAGCGGTAAGATGAAAAGCCTCCTCGGCGTCTGCAGGAGCCAGGACAACCCGGGGAAACTCTCCGTGCCCGGCGTTGACGGCAAAGAGGAGATCACCCTGTTCCGTCCGGGTAGGCAGGCCGGTGGCCGGAGCCGGCCGCTGGGCGTCGATAATCACCAGCGGGGTTTCCGTCATGCCGGCCAGGCTGATGCCTTCCATCATGAGCGCGAGTCCGCCTCCGGAAGTGCCGGTCATGGCGCGGGCGCCGGCAAAAAAGGCCCCGATCACCATATTGACGGCTGCGATTTCATCCTCCGCTTGTTCCACCACGATATCGAATTCATCTTGTTTAGACGCCAGGAATTCCATAACCGCAGTAGCCGGAGACATGGGGTAGGCGGCATAGAAACGAAGCCCTCCGGCAAGGCCGCCCAATGCCATGGCTTCGCCGGCGGTCATCAGCATAACCGGGTTATCCGAATTTTTTTCCGGAAAATTTCCGAAGCCGCTTCCTTTATAATTCTTTTTAACATAATCGAATCCTGCCTGCGCGCATTTTTGATTGGCCTTGACCACATCATTTCCCTTTTCACCGAACATTTCTTTCAGCCGGTTCGTTAATATGCCGGCATCCAGGTTCATCAGGGCCAGAAGCGCTCCGGCTGCAACGGTGTTGGCCATGCGCTTGCTGCCGCCTTCATCTAGAGCGATTTGTTCCATGGGGAGATGAAAAAAGCCATCCCCTTCGGGAGCTTTGTTATCCCAATGGTTTTTATCGAAGAGGAAAAGATCAATATTCTCGTCCCGGTAAAGGCTGAGTGTCTTCTTGTCCAAACAGACCAGAATATTGACCTTGGAAGAAAGACAGTGAACCGGGTCGCTGCTGACTCTGATCTGGGTGAAATTATGGCCGCCCCGTATCCGCGACATCAAATTTTGATGCATAAAGGTCCATAAGCCGCGTCTGACCAGAGAACGGCCAAGCAGTTCGCCGATACTGTTCATGCCCTGGCCGGCCGCACCTCCGATTCGAATAGTCATATCGTTATTGGAATTTTTTATCTCATTCATATAAGGACTCCTCTCCGCTTATTCGTTTTGTTTTATTATATACTATTCAGACATTATTTAAACCGGTCCCTCTGAGTCAACCTGAATTAGCAGTTCGGAAATGACGATGTGAGGATCTTGTCCTGCCTCGTTTCGCAGAAAAGTCGCGAATCGCAAATCGTGAATCGTTCGTATAAGACAACGAGCCTCTTCACTGCGTTTTAATACTTTGAGTTTAAATAAAAGACTCTTTACTCCTGGCTCTTTACTCTTTACTGTGAAGCGGTTCAAGGTCCTCATGGCCTGCTCTACGGGCGCCCGGAATGACACGGCTTATCGAACCCAAGCAACCCAAGTAACTCTAGTAACCCAAGTAACTCTAGTAACGCGAGTAACTCTATTAACCCAAGTAGCTCTAGTAACGCGAGCATAGCGAGCCAATCGAGAGGAGAGATGAGCAGCTTAAATCTGGAAACAATCCGGGCAAAGGAAACCGGAGAGAGAGAAGAAAATCCAAATTATTGAATGATATTCATAATATTGAATTCTCATGGCGGCAGGACAAAGAGCTAACTTATTCTAATAAAACAACATAGAAATACTGCAGGGTTGGCATGAAGTTTGCAAATATATCAGATAACATGTATCAAAGACGTAAAAGTATACAAAAAAATTTCATAAAGGAGGTGAATGATAAGCCTTTAGAGAAAAAGAGAAAGTGTTGTCGGGAATCAAATTATTTGATTCCCATAATAAGGGGATGTGAATTAAAACTATTTATGAATCAGGAGGACTGATTTGAAAAAACTTTTAGGTGTTCTTTGTGTGCTGCTGCTGACCTTTCCGCTGGCCGCACAGCAGAGAACCGGAAATATTTTTGGTGAAGTGGTCGATGGCGAAGGCAACCCGCTTCCAGGAGTGGAAGTGACGTTAACCGGAAGCCTTACCGCTCCCGTGACTGTTATCTCCAACCAAGACGGAAACTTCCGTTTCCTGTCTCTGGCCCCGGGCCGCGACTATGTTCTGGTGACAAGGCTTCAGGGCTTTAAAAGCTCCACCCGCGAAAGAATCACGGTCAATGTCGGCGTCAATACCGAGCTGACCATTCAGATGGAGATGGGTGCTTTAGAAGAAGAAGTGACTGTGACCGCGGCCACCCCTGTAGTGGAAACAAAGTCGACCACGGTGGGCGAAAACGTTGACCGGGAAACGCTTCAGTCTTTACCCACGTCCCGTGACCCCTGGGTTATTCTGCAGCAGGCAGCCGGAGTCGCGATGGACCGGGAAAATATCGGCGGTTCCGAATCCGGCCAGATGGCGGCCCATACGTCCAGAGGCGGCGGCCAGGAAATGTGGAGTATGGACGGAGCCAGCATTCAAGATCCGGCTTCGATTTCATCCTCTACCTACTTTGACTTCGACGCCTTTGAAGAGATGAATATCCAGACCGGAGGCTCGGATGTGACTGCGGCGACAGCCGGGGTCCAGGTCAACTTGGTTACCCGCCGGGGCGGCAACAGCATCAACCTGGGCGGGCGGTTTTATCTCACCGACCAAACGTTCCAGGATGAAAACCTGACAGATGAGCTTCGGGAAGAAGGCGTCATTGGAACCAATGTTATCCGGAACATCAAGGACTACGGCTTTAACGTCGGCGGTCCGCTGATAAAGGATAAGATTTGGTGGTGGATTTCTTATGGTAATCAGGATATCAAGACCAACAACATTTACGGCAACCGTGACGACACGCTGCTGACCAATTATGCCGCCAAGCTGAATTTCCAGCTTCTTCCGGAGAACCGTCTTGAATTGTTCTCCCATGTGGGCGGCAAGGAAAAATTCGGCCGTTCCGCCAGTTATTCTTTCCCGCAGGGATACAACCAGTTCGGTGCCTATTATTTCGGAACCCCGATTGTGAAAGCTCAGGATGAGCACATGTTCGGCGACAACCTGTTTATATCCTTGAAATGGGTTTGGACTGGCGGCGGTTTCAATATGTATCCTGCTGCAGACATGGACTTGAATAAAATGTTCCGCTACGATGTGACAGCGGGAATCTATCGTGATTCCTATTATTTCTACGAAGCCTTGCGGCCTTCGACCTCTCTGCATTTTCAGGGAAATTACTTTAATGACGAACTCTTCGGCGTCAACCACGAGTTTAAGTTCGGTGCGGAATACCGGCGGTCCAAAGGACAGCATCAGAGCCGTCCCCCCGGAAACGTCTACCAATTGTACAATTACAATTACGGCACCGTGGATATCGACGGAGACAACTACGAGGATATTGTTCCCGGAATCAGAATGCTTTCCACTTACCGCGGATGGCGTGACAACAATGTGATTGAAGAAGTCGTGGCTTTTTTAAGCGATACGATCACCATCGGCAATTTCACCGCAATCCTGGGCCTTCGCTACAGCTCTCAATCTCCTAAGATCGAAGAATTCACCATGACCGCGGTGGAACCGGACAACGGTGCCTGGACCGACAATGTCGCTCCCGCCGCCATTTCCGCTATCGATCAGATACTGCCGGGACTGACCATCCCCACCATTGACCCGGATTACGCCTGGAACGTGCTCACTCCCAGAATCGGACTGACCTATGATATTACCGGAGACGGCCGGAACGTCCTGAAGCTGTCCCTGGCCCAGTTCGGCGATTACATGGGATCCGGCGAAGCCAGCTATTTTGAGCCCCTGGGTCTGGGCGGCTGGATGGATTTCTGGTGGATGGATAACGGCGACAGCATGGCCGCCCTTGATGAACTTTACTGGGTGACCGCCACGGATAGGAGCCCGCAGCGGGTTTTTGACGATGCCGGCAATTTCATCGGCCCGGTTGACGGCGCCTACGGCATCATGTGGTCTGGTTATGATTTTAATGACCCCCTTGCCGTGGATCCTAACAACTTACGCTATACCCTGGCGGATGATCTGAGCTCTACCCGCACGCAGGAAGCTATCCTGACCTTTGAAAAAGAACTTCTGCCTGATTTCGGCGTGGCTGCAGACCTGACCTACCGCCGTTTCGACAGGCAAAAGTGGAACCTGGAATATGATCCCGCCACTGGCACGATACAAAACCAGGGTGAATATGTCCAAGTCGGCACCATTCCCAATGAAATCGGCGGTTACTCCACCATGGACGCGGCCGGACGGCCTTATTACCTCAAGTCCGGCGACGTTCCCTACAGATATGACCGCTACCGGGAACACCGCCCTGATTATTACCAGGACTATAAAGGCATAACGCTTCGGGCCACCAAGCGGATGTCCAACAAATGGATGCTTAACGCCTCTTTCACCTTGCAGGATCAGAGACAGTACTTCGGCGATGAAGGCTATCTGAACCCCACCAACCTCTGGGCTACAGACGGCATTGTCCGTGCACCGTCCATTGGAGGAACCAGCGGAAAAATCAATATGGACGTTTTCTCCGCCTGGCTGTTCAAAGTTTCAGGACTCTACGCCCTGCCTTTAGACTTCAACATTTCCCTTTCGTTTAACGCCCGCCAAGGCCACATCATTCCCCATACGGCAACAATCTATGATTACAACGCACCCAACCCCTATAACCGCAGCATTGATGTTTACCTGGAAGAGTACGGGACCGAGCGCCTGCCTACCTTCTATAACCTCAATTTCCGGCTGGAAAAAGTGGTCCGGGCCGGCGACTACGGTAACATCTACTTCATGGCCGACCTGTTCAATGCCCTTAACTCCGCTATCATGAACCGGAGGTATTCACGCCACCATGGCACCTTCTATCCCCACAACGGTTCTTTTGCCCAGAACGCCACCGATTACCTCGCCAATGAAATCCTGAACCCGCGCATTCTCCGCTTCGGTATCCGCTTCCAGTTCTAATCACAGCAGATTTAAGTACTTAGCTGACACAAAGCCCCTTTCCTCGTAAGAGGAGAGGGGCTTTTTTTTTGCCGCGTCTGAAAACCGCAAGCCTCCTGTACCCGGTGGATGGTGAATCGTTTTGACTCTTTACCCATGGCCCATGGCGGCTGCGCCGCACAAGTTCCTCACGTCAGGATGACACTGTCGTGTCATTTTCGAACCAAGATCTTTCGATGCTGTGCTTCTCAGGATGAGCATATCGTATCAGATTAGAGATTTGAAATAATTAAGTCCCTTTGGTATTTATTATTGGGTTGAAATTGAGTAAAATGATAAAAATTCAAATGAACATACAAATTCCGTTTGATCCCCTGAAACGGGGAGCGGAAATGGAAGCCGTTGTGATGAGAGGAATAAAGCGGCTGTATTTCCGCATGCGCCCGGGCCGTTTTTACGGCGGTGTCTCTATGGCTGAAGCCGTGGGATGTTCATTGCTGTGCGCCTACTGCTGGAATTTCAACCGCAACCTCAACCCGGGCCGGTACCATGATTATTATTCGCCGCATGAAACCGCCGCCCGGCTGCTTTTTTTAGCCCAAAAAAATCAACTGGGATTGTTCCGTCTCAGCGGAGCTGAACCGGTTCTGGGACACCGGTCGTTCCGGCACATGCTGGATGTGATAAATATTTTATCCCGCTACCGGCCCGGTTCACCGGTTATCGTGGATACCAATGGTGTTTTCCTAGGCTATCAGCCGCAGCTTCTGGATCAGTTCCATGACCTGAATGTCAAAGTCCGCGTGGGGCTTAAAGGCATTGACCCGGACAGCTTTGAAACCATAAGCGGAGCCGGCAAAGAATTCTATCATTATCCACTTAAAACCCTTCGGGAACTCAAGCGCCGGGGCATTGTGTCCTGGCCGGCGTTGGTCGGGGATTTTTTCTCTCCCAAAAGCCTGGATGATTTTGAAGCTTACTTGGAAGCGGAAGTGACGTCCTCTCCCCTGGAAATTGAAACCCTCAAGCAGCTTCCCATGGTCACCCGGAATATTGCCCGCAGGCGGGATATGAATCCGGATGTCTTTCCGGATTGAAGTCATCTTAAACTGTAAATCCACGCTCCCGCAACGCATGAAAAAGCTGTTTTCGGTCTGCTCGCTGCGCTCGCATTCTCCACATGTCATCTTGAGGCTTGCGTTAGCAAGCCGTGAGGATCTTATGCTGCCTCGCCTGATGAAGCGGTTCCGATTCCAAGCAGCGAAGCAGTACAAGATCCTCGCGTCGCTTCGCTCGATGACATGGATTTTCGCCTCAATCAGGATGCCCTTCAGGGTCAATTCCAAACTAACCTGGATTATTCACGGGCCGAAGGGGTGAAAAATTGCGGTTAAATAAAAATTTAAGAAGAAAAAAACGGTTTTAGATCGTCTTTAAATAGAAACCATGTATATCGCATTGAAAAAAGAGGCAGCAAAGTCAGCGCAATTTTTTTATGAACAATTCAGGTAAATCAGCATGAAATCTCCGGAAGACAAAATGACAGCGCAATACTGTAATCACATTCCGCACATGAAATTTGCACATTCAGTTTGCGGCATTTTAATCCGGATTCGGTGGAAAAAAAACGCTGGAATGCTCCTTTACATTGCGGGCATGCAATTGGTTCCACGAAATGAAGGGCCATTTGCCGCCTTGGATTTTGCGGACAAGGCTGTTTGATCACCCGAATCCGGCAGTCCATTATACCTGCTTCATTAAGCTCCTTTAGCAGCCCGCGAAAAAAGAGGCGTGTATGACTTTTTTTAATAACGGCGGCCTTTTGTCCGGAAGGTGTTCGCATATTCTCCGGCAGGACCGCGGCATAGGTCAATTCCTTGCTGACAGAGGAAAAAACGGCGGTGGATAAACTGCCGCCCCGGAGTGCGGATTTGATGAAAAATTGGGCGGCGCCTTGAAATCCGAACTTGGATAAAAAATCAGCATCATGGACTATATCCGCGGCTAATTCCGGTTTGGCGTTTTCCTGATAAAGTGCATTCAGAGCTTCGCCTGTCTTGGAAATGACCGGCTGCGGAAGGCCGAGTTTTGACAGCACAGAGACTGCTGCTGCCGCGGCGTGCTGTTCTTCTGGAATGTCATCCTGATGGAATCCGCTGATGGTGAATTTTCCGGCATCATGAAAAAGCGCGGTTAAAACCGGGACCAGGGGGTCCACTTCTTCTTCCCGGCTCAAGTTAAATGTAATCGCGGTGACTTGACCGGTATGGTCCCAGAGAAAACTATCACTGTCCGGCTGCATTCCGGGAGCGCCTTGTTGCTCTTTTTGGATGATATAATCTCTAACCTCAGGAATGATTGCAGGGGATATCGTATTTAACATTTTCCGCCATTCGTTCATTTTTACCCTTACATCATTATCTGCGTAAATCATTTATATTGTCAAATGGCTCATGTCATTCCCAGGCTGCGGCAGCATCCATAAGTCATCCTGAGGCTTTTCTTCTGTCATCCCCAGGACGGCGCATGCCGGCCGTGGGGATCTTAGACTGCTTCGCCCGAATGAATCGGTATCGCATTCCCGTGCCGAAGCCGTCTAAGATTCCCGTCCCTCTGCTCCGGGAATGACATGCGGGGCCCGTCGTTTCGCTTATCTTTCTCAAGTCTATTCGGTCTGTTCAGTCTATTCGCCGTGCAAGCGTTCCGATTTATTCGTTCCGGGTTCTGAGTTTTGAGATTTGATATTAGAGATACGTGTATTATGATTTTCTGTTTCCAATATCCGGCTTGGTTTTATTTTTTATTTTTGATATTTGATTTTTTATTTAGCCTGAATTATTCATAAAAATATTGCGATATTTTTGTAATTCCTTTTTTATTAACGATTAACATGATTTTTATTGAAAGTTCAAATGGAAAGTTTTTCATTTTCATATTTATATTATAATCGCAATTTTTTACCCCTTTGGGCGGGCCGAATCTCACCGCATCTGCTTTGTTGCAGGGCATTCGCGGTGAAGTGCCACAGCTTCATACCCTGCGCCTCGCATCTGCGGCAACCTCGACCCGTGAATAATTCAGGTTAGAAAGATAACGTCTCACTTTTTACTTCTAACTTTTAACTAAATTTCTCTTCACTCTTTACTCTTTGTTCTTATCCTTCCTATACTATATAAAGAAAAGAGAGATCTGAATATGGGAAGTATTTTTACATGCAGCGGGCAGCCCCTGGGATTAATCATCCTCGCCGGAGGGCAAAGCCGGCGAATGCGGCGGAATAAAGCCCTGCTGCCGGTTCCCGGCGGAGTTTTGATCGAGATCATTTTGGGTCAGCTGCGGGACCGTTTCGCACAGGCCATAGTCAGTGTATCCAGCCGAAAGGATTTCAATTTTTTATCCGGAGTTGACCTGGTTTTGGATCCGGTTCCAGATCAAGGTCCGATGTATGGAATATACCATGCTTTGGGCGGCAGCCGTCACGAGAGGAATTTTGTGATCGCCTGCGATATTCCGGTTATTGATATGGATTTATTAGACACATTGATAAAAGCGTCAGCTGCGGCTGATATTGTGGTCCCTGAAAACAGTGAACACCTTCTTGAACCTTTGTTTGGGGTCTATTCCCAATCCGTCCGTCCTGCTATGGGGAAATTGCTGGAAGAAGGGGAGCGGTCCTTGCTGCCGCTCTTTAAAAGCTGCCGAATCAATAAAGTGGCGCTTGAGGGCAAATCGCTGGTGAATTTGAATACCCGTGAGGACTATGAACGGTTTCTGAAATCGGCAAAATGCAATAAGGCGGTGAATTCGCAAAACGTAAAACGTAAAACGCAAAATGCAAAACGCAAAACGCTATGAATCGTAAATCGTAAATCGTAAATCGTGAATCGATTTTTTATGACGAAACGTCTCTTTGATACTATGTAATAGTCTGATATTGAAGAAAACAATTTTTCACTTATATACTAACCTGAATTATTCACGGGCCGAGATTGCCGCAGACAACGACAATTCGTTCTGTTATAAGGCTATCCGGACTGCTGTTGGTTTTCAGATTTGCGATTTGAGATTTGCGATTTGAGATGACTAAAGCGTGGATAAATAATCGGTTAACTCCAGAACCGTCCCTTCCGTCACGTCTGCAATGCCCGCATAAAACTCCGTTTCCGCATGTTTCTTCACTAATTTGACGAAATCCGGCAGCCATTTATTTAAATGACCGTCTAGAAATGTGCTCAGTTCTTGAACCAGGTTCTTGGTTGACCCGGTTTGGTCTGAAGCAGCCACTTCCGTGCATAAATAGTGCAGAAATGACAGTTCCAGGCCGATATGGTCATCGGGTTGTTGATGGCTTGTCCGGCTTTTCAATCCATAGCGCCGGTATAAGTCACGAATTTCCAGAGTCGGAAGATCGAACATGATTTTTTCTTTCCCGAGATAAACGGATGCATAAGGCGGTGCTAATGTATGTTCCAATCCGATAAACAAGCGGGTATAGTCGAGTTTCAAGTCAGGCATTTGGTCTGACGTCCATTGCCGGACAATTGTTCGCAGTGTTTCCAGCCCGCGGCTTGATTGAGGGTTGGGAGGCAGCGGCCAATGGGCAAAAAGATCCTGTTCTTTAAGATACTGCATTAGGACCATATCGACCAATTCCAAATAGACGCGCGATAAAAAAGTCAGCACTATGCTGAAGGCAGAAAAAATCGTTCGCTCTGGTTTTTTCATTTTTGATTTTTGATTTCTAATTTTTGATTTTATTTACAGTCCAACCCGGTTAAACACCGAATAAAACAACCACCGTCCCGTTATTTCCCCAAGCAGGATTAAAAGGAAGGCAAGGAGGGACGTGCGGAATAATAAATCCCGGGGCTGTCCCCGCTTTATCCGTCGGTGAATCCACAGCAGCAGAAATGCTCCGGCCATGGAAGAACTAATACGAAGTGCCGCCGCGATGTTGATGCCGGCGGCAGCGGCTGCCTGTCCGTCCTGTGAAAAAAGTCCCCAACCCGGACCTAGGAGGCTGAACAAACCAGTTTGAAGAACAAGGAGGACAAAAGTGAATCCGGCCAGGTTGAAAACCATTGTGCGGTGGAAAGAAGACCGGCGGTTCACCAGGAGGAAAAAAACCATTCCTCCCAGAATAAGAGCCGACAGATAAAAGGAAAGAGGTGTGGCGGCTGTGTTCCATGCAGGTATGGTGGGCAGCATATAGAGGCGGGCCATAGTCCAAATCAGCAGGATTGCCCCGGCTGAGGCCGCAATTTCTAAAACAATGCAGAACGTTGTCTTTTGGTTTTTTTTAAATCGAAAAAACAACAAAATGGTTATCACGGAGAGTACCCAGAGAACAAGGAAAATCTCCCGGCTTAACCATGAGGTGAGGAGATGGCTAACCGCCAGCCATGCCCGTTCCGGGCGGCCCAGATGAAAGAAGGAAAAAAAGGCTGCACTTGAAATAAGAAAAAAACTCAATAAAAGTCCGGACTGAAGGAGACTGCGGTATTCTCCGTATTGAATCCGGCCGGTGCGGAAGAGAAAAATCCGGGAAACAAGAAAACAACCCACTCCGGCTTGAGCCAGCAAGGTGAAAACCAGCAAAGGCCATTCATTTGTCAGCATGGACTTCTTCCCGGTTGAGAATTTTTGCGCGGCTGCGCTGCGCTGCCGTTGTCTGTGCATGCGGCCTGATAATTAAATTGGGGCGTGTGATGCCGGAGTCCGGCAGGGGATAGACATCCGCTGACCCGGAATATTTGTTATTCAGCCAATCGATAGGTCCGAAATCCAAGGCCCTAAGAGGGCAGGCGGCCACGCAGGCCGGCGGTTGTCCGGCATCGATCAAATCATAACAGAAGTGGCATTTGGTCATGACTCCGGTTTTATGGTCAAACTGAAGGGCGTCATAGGGGCAGTTCCATTCGCAATAGCGGCAGCCGACGCATTTTTCTTCATCGATCATGACGATTCCGTCCTCCCGCTTGCGGATGGCTTGAGTGGGGCAGGCCGTCAAACACCGCGGCTTAGAGCAGTGATTGCAGGCGACGGAAAGATTATATGCGGCGATATCGTGCGTCCACCCGCCTTTGGAGTCCTGAGACCAGGAGCCGGAGCCGGTCTCGTAGACCCGGCGCCAAAGGATTCCCACGTCCAGATCATGTTTGTCCTTGCAGGCCGCTTGGCATGCTTTGCAGCCGGAGCAGGCGGAGGCATTAAAGTAAAAGGCCAAGTTGGGTTTTTTCATAGGTTGGGTTTCCCTGATTCTTTTTCGATTTCCACCATGATGGTATGCTGGGCGTTTCCAAAGGCCAGGGGAGTCCAGCGTTCGGAGGTGAGGATATTCACGCATCCCCTCCGGTCAATGCCGTTTTCATCCGGGCTCCACCAGCCGCCTTGCGGGATAGCCACCACTCCCGGGATAATCCGTGGTGTTATCCGGCAGGGAATCACCATGGTGCCCCTTTGATTGAAGACCTTCACCGGGTCCCCGTTCTTGATCTTTCTGGGAAGGGCGTCCTGGGGATTTATAAAAACTCTCTGGGGGAAGGCCTCCCGCAGCCAGTCCACATTGTCATGGGTGGAGTGGACCCGGGCAAGGGAGTGATGCCCCACCGCCTGAAGCGGATATTGCTCCGCTTCCGGCCCGAAAGGGCTGTCCCACTCCTGGATATATTTCGGTACGGCCGGAATTTCATCCGGCTGATTCATATCATAAAGTTCCCGGGAAAATATTTCGATCTTTCCGGATGGGGTGGGCAGCGGATGATTATCCGGGTCGCGGCGGAAATCCTGAAAGGCGACTGCCGGTTCCGTGACGGGCACTGAATATACCCCCTGGTTGGCGGCATAAAAATCACCGAGCTCCGGGAGGCCGGGGAAACGGGTCTCCCGGTACCTGTCCCAGATCCATGCGATCCAGTCCTTTTCGTCCCGTCCCTGGGTGTAAGCTTCCTCCACTCCCAATCTTTTCGCTAATTCCGAACAAATCCGGTAATCGCTTTTGGTTTCAAACGGCGGGTCCACAATTTGCGGCATTAATATCACTTCATCGCCGTATTTCCAGCCGTCCTCCAGACCCCAGACTTCAAACTGAGTGCAGGCCGGCAGCAGAATATCGGCGAAACGGCCTGTAGAAGTTAAAAACTGATCCTGGACAGCCAGAAACTCCACTTTGTTTTCATCGCGCAAAATTTCGGCCGTACGGTTGACATTGCCATGCTGGTTGATGAGCGCATTGGAGGCCACCGCATAAATCAATTTGATATCATTGTCTAAACGCTCCGCTCCGATAACACCGTCTTTTGGGCCCATTTCTTTTCCCCGCAGGACGGCTTCCGTCCAGAGGAAGCAGGGAATCCGGGCCTTGACGGGATTGGGACCGCTGGGAAACAGATTCCAGAAGGGGCCGCCGTCCGGCGCCTGCAGCGCGATGCCGCCGGCCCATCCGCCGGAAATACCCACATTTCCTGTCAGCGCCGCCAAAACGCATCCCGCCCGCACCGGCTGCTCTCCGTAGGCCCTCCGCTGCATGCCGTAGCCCTGGTAGAGCACGCCGGGCTTGATAGTGGCGTACTCCCGGGCGATGCGGGTGATAGTGGATGCCGGGACGCCGGTAATGCCTTCCGCCCAGACCGGTGTTTTCGCAATGCCGTCCCTGGTCCCATGGAGGTGATCCAGATAGGATTCTTCTTCTTCAAGGCCTTCCGGCATTTGGCTGCGGTCGAATCCGAGACAATGGGTCCGAATAAAATCCCGGTCGATGAGGTTTTCTTCCGCCATCACATAAGCCATGGCATTCATCATTGCGGTATCGGTTCCGGGCCGAATGGAAATCCATTCGTCTGCAAGAGAGACGGCGCTTAAGGTATGGCGGGGATCAATGCAGACGACCCGTGCACCGTTTTCCCGGGCTTTGCGGATAAAATAGGCGCTGTTGGTACCGTCCCGCATTTCCGCAGGATTCCAGCCCCACATCAGGATGTAACGCGAGTTTAGCCAGTCCTGGCGCTGATTGCCGGTAACGGATGTGCCGTAAACAGTGGGTGTGGCGCGGCTGATGCAGGCCCAGCTGTAGCTGTTATAAAAGCCTAAAGAACCGCCGATAAGATTCATGAGCCGCTGGGCTGTCTGGCGGCCGTTGGTCTGGTTGTAGCTCCCAGTGCCATACGGCACAAACATGGCGGAATTCCCATATGTATTTTTGACGCGTGTGATTTGTTCCGCCACTTCATTCAGGGCGTCATTCCAGGAGATACGTTCAAATTTCCCTTCTCCCCGCCGGCCGGTCCGGCGCATGGGGTATTTCAGGCGATCGGGATGATATTGCCGGCGGCGATAGGCCCGGCCCCGCACACAAGGCCGCAGCTGCGGGTCGGATACATCATCTGAAGGCCGGTCATCGCCCTCAATCCGGGTGATGATGCCGTCACGAAGATAGACTTTCAAAAGGCAGCGGCCGCCGCAGTTATGGGCCGGGCAGCCGGTGCGGATCATTTTCTCCGGAGCAGAGCTGATATCAGGTGGAATGCGGTTAAAGGCGGACAGGCCTGTGCCGGGCATAAGGATAGAGCCGCCAGTAAATGCGCTCCATTTGAGAAAGCTGCGGCGGTCGATGGAATGGTTGAGCCAATTGGTGAAATTATTTTTGCTCATAACAGATAGAAGTAAAGAATAAAGAGTGAAGAGTGAAGAGAAAATTCAATTTAAGTTTAATTATTCCTTTCTTGAAATAAAACGCAAGCCTGCCAAAAACCCGGGATGAGCCGTAATACGGCCAATACAGCCATGACAATCAATGATTCGAACAAAATAGCGGCGGCGGGATTCAGCACGGCTTCAGGATAGGACATGGAAACAGCGAAATCCGCCATTTTAACTGTGGAGGCGGTCAGCGCTGTCAGCCAGATGACCCTGATTTTTCCCGCGGCCTGAAAGGCTTTCAGCATGAAAAAAACCCCGGCTGGAAGCATCACTGTACCCGCCAGCCCGGGTATTTTCAATAGATGAAGAAAATGCCCGGCTGTGGCTTCGGCAGCACCCCAAAGTGAACCCCAGATCAAAGCGGCGGTAATCCAATGTCGGCCTGAAGATATTTTTCGCATAAAAATTTTCTCCATGGAATTCTATTTTTGAGGAATCGATGGGAAAAGTCAACCACCGAAAGTATTACCAAGAAAATGACATAAATATGTCATCCTGAGGCCGCGTTAGCTAACAAATGTCATCCCCAGGCCGCGTTAGCTAACAAATGTCA
>CAZDJZ010000021.1:0-46026 GCA_964505785.1 uncultured Eubacteriales bacterium | reverse complement strand
GAATTCTACAGGAGTCGGCCCATAGCGGTTTTTCATGTATGTCGCTCCAATCAATTGCTCTTCATACTTTTCATAATAGTCGAAATCGATGAAGTAGAAGAGTTTATAGAGGACGGTTTCGCCGATATTTGGCTTTGCACCAACTTCGTTCAGGATGTATAGAAGGACTTCTCTGAATTTCTCGAAATTTTTTTGAGGGATATTGATTCTTATTTGCGCTGCACTTCTGTATACCGCTCTGTTTTCTTTGACGGATACAGCTGGTGTTTTTTGCGGATTCAATATACTATCTGCTGATGTATTGAAGATGTCTGCCAATTTTTTCAATTCTTCAGCCAAAACTTTGCGGCTTCCATTTTCTATTTGCGATAAAGTGGGGCGGGAAACACCAAGCAATTCTGCTAGCCTTTCCTGACTCATTCCCACAGCATTTCTGAGGACTTTAATTCTATCACCTATCGATTCCATTGGCTTTCCTATATTTGTATTATAAGGATGTTAGAAAATATGTCAATCATCAGTTATATATTCTTACACGGCCAAGGCCTGACCAAACGGAATGGCATCTCGCTATATCCCATGGATTGAAGGAAATTCCCATCTCTTATAATATATCCATCGGGCCCTGCCGCAGAGACGGAGGGTTTTAAGCCAATTAATCAAAGGAAAAGAAAGATGATAAAAAAAACCGCCGCAATTCGGGTTGCAGTAATACTTATGATTTTGACCGTTTTCACCCTGCAGCTGCGTGCTGATACCATCGACGATTATATTGCAGAACAGATGCGGGAGAAAAATATCCCAGGCCTGACATTAGGGATCATCAAAGACGGCCAAATTGTTAAAGTCAAAGCCTATGGCCTTGCAAGCATTGAATTAGACGTACCGGCTTCCACAGAGACTGTCTACCAGCTTGCGTCTACCACAAAGTCATTCACGATATGCGCCATATATAAACTTTACGAAGAAGGAAAATTAGACCTTAACGCCAGCATAGCTGAATACCTGCCTGAGCTGCCTGAAGCCTGGGCGGGGGTAACCGTGCAGCATTGCATATCCCATACCTCCGGCCTCCCCCCTATCTTTGAAAATTCATGGACCCTGCCGGAAGAAGAAACCATAGACGAATTACTGAAAACCGTTTTTAAAAAAGAAATGGCCGGCAGGCCGGGCGAAAAAATTGCGTATAATCAGACGGGTTATGTCCTCTTGGGAATGATCATTGAAAAGGCAACCGGCATGCGGTTTGAAGATTATCTGCAATCCGCCTTTTTTAAACCCCTGGGAATGACGTCGACACGATTTGGAGATTACCGGGAGGTCATCAAAAGGCGTGCTTCTATGTACACCCGAATCGAATCTTTCGGCAAAGAGAATATCAAGATATCGGAAGATGAAATCTTCACCACCTATGGAAACGCCTATCTTTACAAACCCTATCTTCACCCCTGCGCCGGTCTCAACAGCACGGTTGGAGATCTTATCAAATGGAATCTGGCTTTGGACTCTGATGTATTGCTCACGCAGGAGTCCAAAGACAGGATGTGGCACCTGGAGCTCACAGAAAAAAATTCCCTCAAATTGTCCGATAAAATGAGCATGAGCGGCGGCTGGTTCGTGTATGATCATCCTCAATATTCCGGAATTGGAATCAGCGGCGGAACATCCAACGGATACTGGCGGTTCCCGGATGAGGGCCTTGCCATTATTCTGCTTACCAACTGCCAGGCCGGCGATCCGAACGGCATCATTCTGGGTTTAGCGGAATTGTTTCGCGGAGAAAAAGACCCTCCGTATTTAAGCACATCAACCCAAAATGAGAGTGATTAAATCACGACTTTATGAAGTGCAGGGACAATATTTTCGACTATAGGCATAAAGTTATCTATAATGTGTCTGTAGATGAAAGTGCGGCTAATATATTCGCCCTTTTTAACGGGAGATATATCTCCATAAATGCAGAATTTAGATATAGAGGCTGGAAATGATGATGAATCGAATAATTGTGATATTTTTCCTAATCCTTGTCCTTTTCTGGACTTGTTCCCCTAATGCTTCATATGACTATGAAGAAAAAGAATTGCCCCGGGAAAAAACCGATCAAGGTATGGTTTCGGGCAGGAATGCTGCGGTCCCTTCCGGAATTCTTATTACAGGGACAATGAGTCTTAATGATCTAGAGAAAGAAACCGGCATTCCGGCACGGAAAATTGCGGATGAATTGGGACTCCCTTCACACGCCTCCCTCAATGAACACTTGGGGAGGCTGAGGAAAAAATATCGTTTCAGCATGCATGAAGTAAGGACAGCCGTAATTTCTCTTAGAAATAAAAAGTTTAAATAAAAAAATGGACTCATTATATTCCGCTTCGTTGAGAATTTTAATCGCCTTTCTTTTTGTCTTTGTTCATGTCCCGGAAAGAGCACTTCCGATACAGGATAAAGCTGAGTCAAAAGATGTCTTCAAATCTTATTTTGAAAGCAAAGGCTTTAACACCGGGAAAATATCGATTCCTGAGCTTAAGCTTGAAGTTTTGCTCGAGGAGAATCAATTTTATAAAAGAGAAGACAATGTTGCAGACGTAAATGTAAGAATAAATGAGATAAGAAAAGAGTTCGGCCTTTCCACGCCTTACCGTGACTATCATCATGGATACGGCTGGAGCGGGGTTTTTGAAGCGAATATCGAGCAAGAAAAAGCATATGTCTATATTGTGCTGATAAGTGAGAACCTGAATAGAGCAAGCATGATTTATACAAAAGCACATGAAAACGGTCATTTCCTGTGGTATATCGGCAAACAGGAAATGGTTTATCAAAAATTCAAAAAAGCGGATTATGTCAAATCAAAAATTCAAACTAATGAAGATTTCGGGAACTTATGCGGATGGATGGCCTTAAAAATTGCGGGCTATAATCTTGATGAATGCTTTATTTTAAACAGAGAAAATCCGAAACAAGAAATCAAGCTCATCAGTTTGAGGAATCTTGTCAGGAATTATCTTCTGTATTAACCTGTATAGCTCTTTTTTCGCTAAAAAATTTTAAGCGCCTTCGCTTAATGAATCGGTTTCGCTGCCTCAAGCGATGCAGTCTAAGATCCCCACGGCCGCTCCGCGGCCTGGGGATGACATGAGGGGCCTGCCGCCGCAGGCCTCAGGATGACAATGAGGAGACTCCGCGGCCTGGGGATGACCTTATTTCTCCGCAAGTCTCAGGATGACAATGGGGGGTAAATTCTTTTGGCGCTGTTGACAATCCGGCATATTGACAGGAGCTGCGCGGTTATATAGATTAAAGGAATATTACAGGAGGTGAGAATGCATAAACGTTCAGTCTTTTTAGCGATCATCCTGATTATGGCTGTCATGGCTCCATGGGTTGCGGCGCAGCAGCGGCCACCTGGAACTCAGCGGGATACCCAGCCGCCGGCGAAGCATGAGTATGCCGGGCCCAATGAGGAAAAGATCTCGCAGACCTCGCATGTTATGGTCCTTAACGGTGAAGAGATCAAATACACGGCCACTGCGGGCACGGTGCCGATCCGGCTGGATGACGGCAAAGTGGCGGCCCGGATGTTTTTTGCGGCTTACACTAAAGATGGCGCGGATGTAAAGACAAGGCCTGTCGCTTTTCTCTATAATGGCGGGCCCGGGTCTGCGACCATATGGCTGCATATGGGGTCATTCGGACCGAAAATCGCAAAAATGGCTGACGAGGGCTTTCAGCCGGCGCCCCCTTATGACTTTGTCGACAATCCCCATTCGCTCCTAGATGTCTCGGATGTGGTATTTGTTGATGCGATGGACACCGGCTACAGCCGGGTAACTCCTGATACGGACAACACCCAGTTTCACGGTCAGGCGGGAGATATCCGTGCTTTCGGAGAATTTATCGCCGAATATCTGCGGATTTATGACCGCTATCCTTCTCCGAAATTCCTGATCGGTGAAAGCTACGGCTCAATCCGCAGCGCCGGCCTGGCATATGAGCTGCAGTCGCGCCACGGCATTGAATTAAACGGTGTCGGTTTGCTCTCGGCTCTTCTTACTTACCAGACGCTTTCCCCTAACCCCAACAACGATATTGCCTGGGCCGCTCAAATTCAAACTTTTGCCGCTACGGCTTGGTACCACAAGCAGCTGCCGCCCGGCCTGCAGGAAAAAACAGTCGAAGAGGTGGTCAATGAAGCGCGTGTTTTTGCTTTCGGCGAATATATGGCGGCTCTTACCAAAGGGAATGCGCTTACCGATGCCGAGCGGACTGCAATGGCGGAAAAGCTTGCCCGGTATACCGGGCTTTCTCCGGAATTCATTCTCCAGGCGAATCTGCGGGTCAACGCATCCCGCTTCCGCAAAGAGCTGCTGCGCGGCCAGCGGCTGGTGGTCGGCCGGCTGGATAGCCGGTTTACGGCTGTTGATGCGGATGCAGCAGGTGAACACCAGGAGTTTGATCCCTCAAGTACCGCTTTGACCGGTCCCTATGTTGCCGCTTTCAGGCATTATGTAAAGAATACCCTTAAATGGGAATCAGACCTCCATTATATGACACGGGGCAATGTGCGGCCGTGGAAATATGTGGAGAACCGGCACATGGATATGACCGAAGCGCTGCGCTCGACCATGGCCAGGAATCCTTTCTTGAAGGTGTTTGTGATTTGCGGCTACTATGACATGGCCACAATGGTGGGCGGCATTGAATACAGTATGACGCATCTAGCCTACGAAAAACAGATCACAGACCGTGTGTCCTTTGGGTATTATAAGGGCGGACACATGATGTATATCCGCCCCTCGGCGCACGCGAAACTTAAAAGCGACCTGGCGGCCTGGATACAGGCGGCTTGCAGCCATTAGATAAGTTCATAAATGACAGCTTCGTTGTCATACTGAGGCTGCACCAGCAACCATGAGGATCTTAGGCTGCTTCGTTTAGTTAAGAGTGAGGAGTAAAGAGTAAATCAGTAAAAAGTGAAAAGAAAAAAGTTATTTATTTGAAATCAAAAATCAAAAATAGCTGGCTTAATAGAAGCGTCGGAACCGATTTATTCGGCGAGGCAGTCTAAGATCCCCACGGCCGCTCCGCGCCCTGGGGATGACATGAGGGGCCCGCTAATGCAGGCCTCAGGATAACATTTTGCATGCTTTCGCAGGCCTCAGGATGACAAGGGGGTCGGCCGCTTCCTCGAGCAAGCGCCGTCTAAGATTCCCGTCGCTTCGCTTCGGGAATGACAGGGAAGCCTTCGGGAATGACAGGGGTGCGGTCTCAGGATGAAAATAGGGAGACAGAAGGAGAAAAAGGGAGTGCGGATTAAACCGCACTCCCTTTTTCGCTGTGAAATATTTATCTTTTGTAATGAAGTACAGGCCATTGCCATCTTTCTTCGACAACGCCTTTTTTGGTCATGGTTTCGCCATTGTATGTGAGCGAGATCTTGTAGGTGCCCGGTTCCGCTCTGAAGGTGTTCCAGTAGACTCGTTTCAATCCTTTGTCTGCGTCCAGGTCGCGGGTATAGATTTCATTTCCATCCAGATCTTCAACACGGAGTTTGGCCTGGCCCTGCCCGCCGTCTTTGAAATAGTACCAGATTTCCAGTCCGTTCTCTTCATTCGGAGTCTTGAGATGATTGCTGCCCATCATGCCGTAATTGCCCCACCGGGCCTGTTCGGAATAGTTGAGCTGCGGCTTGGGTTCGATATCAAAAAGATGGAAGGCTTTATCCTGCACATCGGGAGTGAACTGCTGCAGCGGGCTGATATCCCCGACCCATACGGCGCGGCCGTAGGTGCCGACAACCAGGTCGTTTTCGCGGGGGTGAACAAGGAGATCTCTCACGACGACCGGAGGAATATTCGCTTTGAGCTGGGTCCAGGTCTTGGCACCGTCAAGGGAATAGAAGACACCGGTGTCATTACCGACAAACAAGAGATTAGGATTCTTGGCGTCTTCATAGACCACACTTATGGGATAATCGGGTAAATTGGCGGCAATATCTGTCCAGGTTTGGCCGTAATCGGTGGTTTTATAGAGATACGGTTTAAAGTCGTCATTGCGGTAGCCGGTGAAAGCGAGATAGGCAGTGGCTTTGTCGTATTTAGACGCGATGATACGGCCGACCCAGCGTTCATGGGGCACGCCGGCTTTTTCTACATTCTCGGTCAGCTCTTCCCAGTCGGCGCCGTGATTTTTGGTGATATGCACCTTTCCGTCATCCGTTCCCACCCAGATCAGGCCGGGCTTGAGCGTGGATTCATCCATGGAGGTAATGGTGCAGTACATCACATGGCCTTTACCGGCGATTTTCTCTATGTCATTGGTGGTCAGGTCGGGCGAGATTTCTTCCCAGGTCTCCCCTTGGTCAAGGGAGCGCAAAAGCTTTTGCGCGCCGGCATAGACGATCCGGCTGTTATGCGGTGACAGCATGATCGGGGTGTTCCAGGTGAATCTGTAGAGATCGCTGCCTTCGGGAGCTTGCGGCTCAATCCGCACCCGCTCGCCGATAGCCTGGTTGCCGCGCTGATGAGAGCCGAACTGGCTGGTATGATAGATCCAGCGGTTATCTTCCGGGTCCACCCGGGTGTACATGCCGTCCGAGTATCCGGTGATGACAACATCTTCAACACCGATGCGTCCGGACCAGTTATTGGACGGCGCTTTCCAGGATTCATGGTCCTGCAGCCCGAAATAGATGTTATAGGGATCATCATTATCCACTTCGACCATGTACACTTCGCCCAGCGGGATGTGGTAATAATGGAAAGTGGTCTTACCGGCATCCCAGGTCTGATAGCAGCCGCCGTCAGAACCCAGAAACATATGCCGGCCGTCAAGCGGATCGATCCACAGGCTGCGGTTGTCGCCGAAGTTGGAGGTGAAGCGGCGGTCCGGGTCGCGCCTTCCCAGCCAGTTCTCACCGCCGTCGAGCGTCACATACATGCCGGCGCCGATAATGTAAATCTTATCCGGGTCTTTGGGATCGATACAGATCTTGTTGAAGCTGTACCCGGCTTTTCCGCTGACATCGACTTCTGCCGGGTCATTGATCCGGGTCCAGGTCTTTCCGGCGTCAAACGAGCGGTAGCATTCACCGCCAATCAGATTATCCATCGACTTGTCAGGCCAGGGATAGGACTTTTTCCATTCATCCGGGTCTTTGCCGGGCTGGGGATTGAGGTTCTGGATGACGGCCACGACAACATCGGGATTTTCATACTGGACATCAATACCGATTCGGCCTAGAGGACCGTCCGGCAGTCCTCCGCCGGTCAGCATTTCCCAGTTATCCCCGCCGTCGGTGGTTTTATAAATCCGGCTTTTCTCACCGCCCGGTTCGAAGGTCCAGGGCGTGCGTTCTTTTTCGTATGAGCAGGCATACAGGACATTCGGGTCCTTGGAGCTTATGGCCATATCGATAATTCCGGTGGCCGCGTCAATGTACAGGACCTTTTCCCAGTTTTCACCGCCGTCTTTGGTCCGGAAGACACCCCGCTGCTCATTTTCCGAGAACAGATGCCCCATAACCGCGACCCAGACGATATCAGGATTTGTTGGGTGAATGATGATTTCCGCGATGTGCTGCGAGTCCTCAAGGCCCATATTTTGCCAGGTCTCAGCGCCGTCTGTTGACTTCCAGATGCCGTTTCCATAGTAGGAGGAACGGGCGTTAAAATCTTCGCCTGTCCCCACCCAGACAATATCGTGGTTGGACGGGGCCAGTTCCACATCTCCTATGGCATTGGTTCCCAGCTCGTCTGAAACACACGTGAAGGTGGTTCCATTATTTGTGGTTTTCCATACACCGCCGGCGCGGGCCGCCACATACCAGGTGTACTTATGCTTCTCCTTGGGATTGACGGGAATGGCAAACTCGCCCACCCAGGCATTGATGCGGAATGCGCCCAGATTCCGGAATTCAAAACCTTTGGGCTCTGAATCCCGCATCCACCACTGTCCTGCAGCGGGGATGGATGATAACAGCATGATTGCGGCAATTGTGATTCCTGCGATTTTTTTCATCGTACTTCCTTTATATTGAATGACACCTCCATTATCAGCTGCCGGCCGCTTCGCGTACCGGAAGCAGATCGATCACCCAGCTGCTGCGTCCGTGGGTGGCAATGGCCAGCACGTTTTCCGGCTGCTGAATGACGATATCATGGACATAGACCGTCGGCAGTCCGGTGCCGAGCACGTCCCAGGTGTCGCCGCCGTCAAGAGACACATACATTGCTCTGTCCGTGCCCAGATAGAGAATGTTTCCGTTTTCCGGGTCCTGGCGGATGACATTGGCGCATTCTCCGGGAACGCTGCTGCCGATATCAGTCCAAGTCTGACCGTAGTCGGTGGATTTGAAGACATAGGTGTTGAAATCGTTATGCCGCTTGCCGTTGACAGTGATGTAGACAGTTGCTTCATCCAGATGGGAGGCTTCGATACTGGAGATAAAGAGCCCCAGAGGAAGGCCCTCGGTATTCAAGGTCCAGTCGGCGCCCTCATCCATGGTGGTGTAAAAATTGCCGTCGTCCGTCCCGGCGTAAATCAGGCCCTTTTTATGCGGTGATTCAGCAATGGCCCATACCGTGGAATAAGCGATATTCCCCTGTTTTTCCGGATCAAAATTGGTCAGGTCCGGGCTTATCTGCCGCCAGGTGGTTCCGCCGTCATCGGTTAAAAACACAAACTGGGCTCCGTAGAGCAGCCGTTTTGTGCTGTGAGGTGAGATAATGAGCGGAGACACCCACTGAGCCCGTTTTTCCACCTCACCGAAATCAGGAGCGATCTGTGTGCCGCGCCGCCTTCTCCATCTCGGCTCGCCCTCTTTCGGTTCCGGTTCAGGCTGGCTGAAATCCTTAACAAAGGGGCCGCCTCCGTAGCGGGTGGTGAAGTAGACGAGGTCGGGATTGGTGGGATCGATGGCATGGCGTCCGGCTTCATCACCAACGGTGCTTTCCCACTCCGTCCAGGTTATGCTGTCCCTTCCGGCCGTCATGTCGACTTCGCCTCTCCAGGCCCCCGAGTCCTGAATATTGCTGTAGAGCCAGAATTTTCCGGGGGTCTGCGTGGCCGCCAGGCTGAACTGGTGTCCGATGGGCAGATTGGCCGGATGCTCGAAGGTTTCAAAGTCGTCATGCGTGAACATCAAACCGCCGTCATTGACAACAAGGGCATGGTTTTGATCTTCGGGATTCATCCACATGCCGTGATAATCGACATGATTTCCGGGGATGTTCTCCCAGGTTTTGCCGCCGTCTTTGGAGCGGCGATGCCACAGGCCCAAAATATGGACGATGTCTGGATCCTGGGGAGCCACTCTGACTTGGCCGAAAACCCAGCCGTATGCGGGAAAAACTTTTCTAACCTCTTCATTTCCCTCAACCAGAGCCCAGGTTTCGCCTTTATCGTTGCTGCGGTAAAGGTGAGCCCCGAGTTTGTCTCCGGTCATGTGGATGACGGTATAGACGACATTGGGCTGGGTTTGGCAAATATCGATTCCTACGCGTTCGCATTCCCCTTTGGAAAAGTCGGGAAGGCCGTTTGTGAGCGGCGTCCAGGTTTCACCCCCGTCGGTGGTTTTGTACAGGCCGCTTTGAGGAGTCGGCTTGGGATCATTCCAGCGGTAGCGCATACGTTCGGCCGTGCCCGCATAAAGTGTATCCGGCTCTTCAGGATCCATAGCCAGGTCGATAACGCCGGTTTTTTCGTCGATGTAAAAAACCTGGGTCCAGGTTTTGCCGCCGTTTTTGGTTTTATAAACGCCGCGTTCAGGATTATATTTGTACTCATTGCCGGCCGCTGCAACATAAACAATGTTGGAATTCTCCGGATGGATAAGGATACGGGATATCTGCTGAGTATCGGTCAATCCCATATGTTCGAATGTCTCTCCGCCGTCTGTTGATTTCCAGACGCCGGCGCCGGCCATTCCGGAACGAAAGATGTTGGCCTCACCGGTGCCGACCCAGATGATATCCAGATTGGACTGGTCGAGAGCAATGTCGCCGATGGAAGCGGTGGGATAGTTTTCAAAGATGGCTGTCCAGGTCTCTCCTTCATCCGTTGTTTTGAACACGCCTCCCTGGGCGACGGCGCAATATATTGTCTCCGGTTGAGAAGAATGAGCGTCGACGTCCGTCATCCGGCCCGACATCGCGTTTCCGCCGACATAGGTCCAGGTCAGGTTGCTAAACGGTGACGCCGTCTGCATCTCCTGATGTTTCGTAAAGGTTTCCAAGCGCCGTTGGGCCTCTTCAGAATCCGGAACACCGCCTTGCTGACAGCCGGTGTTAAGCATAAATCCAGCTAAAACCATGAAACATAGGAAAAAACGGACTGTTGATCTTTGAAAGGATTTGTTGAACATTTGGCCTCCTAAATTTTGCTTAACCTAGTCATAAAAAATTGATCAGCCATACCGGGCCGTCAATCATTCAGGTTAGATTTATAAATAATCTATATAATTCAAAAGAAAAAGGCAAATTTTTCAGCTGCAGAGCAGCAGATGGATACATATATCGTTGTTATAGTAGAATATTTTCGAGAAAAAAAATAAAATTTTAGATATATGAAATATTTGATTTTTTTGCGGAATCATTTCCATCTAATGAAGACGGCCGTCCTCGTCATCTTTGCCCCAGGCAGGAAGCTTGAACTGGTCCGGTTTAAGCTCCAGTACGATTTTCAGCCATTCCGACGGATAGCCTAAACTGCGCGGGCGGCCGTTTTCGTCTTTCACATAACCGTCATTGTATTTGCAGATCAGATATTCTCCCAATTCGATCCAGCGCTTGACCATCATTTCTCCCTGGCTTACGGAATAATTGGTAAGAAATGTCACGGCCAGATCCGGGTTTTTATCCAGCAGCTCCACCGCGGATTTTTCAATGACCGGCTGCAGTTCCAGGAATTCCCCTTCCAGCTTACCCTGGACCTTGCGGATATCAGCGGCCATATCCTTAAACCGGAGATGAGAAAAATTGGCGACAAAATTGAATACCCACCAAGCGGAATCCCATGAAAATTTGTTCAAATCACCGGTTCTAAATGATACGGGAATTTCGTCTATGCAGCAGTAAAGCGGCACATAGCAGGAGGTATATGTGTTATCCAGCCCGTACCAGTAAACACCGCCCACCGGGTCGGGCAGGGCGCTTCGTGACTGGGATATGAAAGAAAAGGCGGTCTGCTGAGTGGAAATCGGCCTTTCCCAGGAATATTCCACTTCGTCCACCTCCCAAGTCAATCCCCGGCAGCGAAGAGGGCTGCCGAAAGGCCCGGCATCAACACCCTGTGTCATATCATAAGGTGTGCCTTCGTAATGATCGCGCATGATTTCCATCACATCATGCACCGACAGTTTTTTGTCCGGTTTGATCCACAGCGGATATGGTTCCGCACTTTTAACGCCCCGCTGAAAATCAGCGGAGAGATTGAGTGACGGCGCCGAACGGCGAAACATGCTCCATACCCGTGCCGCACATGTCCGAAGCGCGGAAGGCTTGGGCGGATCAAAGGCATACCGGAAGTTAAACGGCTCTCCTGACTCGGGATCGTAATAGCCTTTTTCCGCCGCAAATTCGATGATGCCTTCTGAATAAAGGCAATTTTCCGGATCATTGAGCGGAAACTCCCCTACCCGGGACTGATTGGCGTGGGCGCAGATATAACCGTCCGGAATGCGCAAAGCCACCCAGTTGGCGCTCTTGCCGCCTGGTCCGGGCCCGATCATTTCCATGATCCAGGCTTCTTCCGTATCAGCAATGGAAAAAGATTCACCGGAGCTGGCATAACCATATTCCTCCACCAATGCGGCCATGGTTTTGACTGCTTCGCGGGCGTTTTTTGCCTGCTGCAGGGTCAGCTGCATCAGCATGAAATAATGCAGCAGTCCGTCCGGATTACGCAGCTCCCGGCGGCCGCCGAAGGTGGTCTCGCCGATCGCCAGCTGGTGTTCATTCATCAAACCCACGACTTTAAATGTATGGGCGGGGTACTTGACTTTTCCCTGAACCTGGCCGTCGCGGCCGCGGATTTCCAGATAGTCATTCGGGCCATGATCAGCCGCAGGTATGATTTCCAAATGCGGAAGGAATTCCCCGTCGCACGTGTAGGTGATCATGACGGAATCGTCGGTGGATGCGCCTTTGGTGACCAGGAAACTGGAACAATTGTCCGTTTCCTGGGGAAAAGACACATTCACACATAAAAGTAAACTGACAAAAAATATGAATCCTGTTCTTTTCATGAGTTTTCTCCCCCTTGCCACCCTGAGGAACGAAGCAATAAACATCGCCCACCCGAACCGATTTCGACTGTGAGGCAGTCTAAGATCCCCACGGCCGCTGACGCGGCCTGGGGATGACACTTGTATTCTGCCGCAGGCACCAGGATGACATGTAATAGATAATCCATTAAACATTTCAGCCTATGGCAGTTATCGAAAAAAATCAAGCAAATTATTTGTGCGAAAAAGACCCGCATGGGTCGTCCTGAAGTATCTCACTGCCTGAAGGGCCACAAACCGCTTCACAGGAGTGAAAAGTAAAAAGTAAATAGCGAAAAGTTATCTTTTTAAATATTCCCGTCACTTCGCTTTGAGGATAACAAAAGTCTGTCATTCTGAAGGCTTCGCAGAAGTCCGAAGAATCCCAAACGGCTTCGTCCTCCCCATTGTCATCCCCAGGCCGCGCCAGCGGTGAGGGGGGGCTTAGACTGCCTCGCCCATTGAAAGGAAACCGATTCATTTGACGAAGCAGTTTGGGATCCTTCGTCACTCCATTCCTCAGGATGACATCCCCATGTCATTCCCGAGACGCGCAGCGGTGAAGGGGATCTTGGACTGCCTCACCCAGGATGACATGTGGGGCAATCCAAGTGATATGTTATAATAATATTAATGTCTGATAAAAGGACCTGGATTGATCAGTCTGAAGTTTTAATGCGGGAGTTTGCCGCCCGAACAGGTTTGACCACGGATAAAAAACCCATCCGCTATCTCTGGACGGATGCTTTTGCCGTCTGTAATTTCCTGGGATTAGCCAGCGTGACAAAGAAAAGAGAATTCCTGGACCTGGCGCTTCTCCTCATTGACCAGGTGCATGGAACTCTTGGACACCACCGCAAAGATGATCCCCGTACCGGCTGGATCAGCGGTCTTGATAAAGAGGAAGGACGCAAGCATCCCACCATGGGGGGGCTGCGGATCGGTAAAAAGATGCCGGAACGGCGGGACGGCGAAGCGTTTAATCATAATCTTGAATGGGACCGGGACGGGCAGTATTTCCATTATTTGACCAAGTGGATGCATGCCCTGGATTTAACCGCCCGTCAAACCGGAGAAATGAAATATACCGTCTGGGCTATGGAGCTGGCCCATGCCGTCCGTAAAGCCTTTGTTTACCGGAGACCGTCTGGAGAGATCGGGATGTACTGGAAGATGAGCATTGACCTGTCCCGCTCCCTTGTCCCTTCCATGGGTCAGCATGATCCTCTTGATGGTTATGTCACCCTGCGGCAGCTGCAGGGCACAGCAGAGGCCATGCCGGATAAGCCATGGCTGCCGGACCAGACGGAACATTTAAAAGAAGATCTGGCGGTTTTTTCCGCAATGACTCAGGGCCGGAGCTGGGGAACGACTGACCCTCTCGGGTTGGGCGGCCTGCTCATGGATTCGATTCGGCTGCTGCAAGTCCGACCACAAGTTCCAAGAGACCGCGAACTTATTTCAGAAATGATGCGCTCGGCTGAAGCCGGGGTTCGAGCTTGGGCTGAATCAGGCTGCCTGGAACAGCCTCCGTCTCAGCGGCTTGCTTTCCGGGAACTTGGCCTGGCTATTGGTTTCCATGCCTTGGAATGGTGGGAAAAAAATCATAAAGGCCTGCCGGATGCCGGCGAGAATCTGTCTTTATTTTATCCTTTGGAAAAAAAAATTACGGATCTTTGGCTGGACCCTGATATTCGCGAAGTCTCCATCTGGCAGGAGCATGAGGATATCAATGCAGTCATGCTGGCAGCGGCGCTCCACCCGCAGGGATTAGTTGAGCTGATTTAAGGATGACAAAGCGGGTCATTAATTGCCGTTCCGGGCCGGCTGGTTCTCCATTAAATAATCCACAATCTGATCGATTTTATCTAAAGGAACAATATCCGGATCATACTCGTGCATTTTTTTGACAACTTCTTCCCAGCCCTTGCGGCTGTAGCGCTGATCATAAATCATTTTCGCCTCATGGCACGGCAGGCAATGCTGAGCGGCTAAATCCGCTTCCTTTGGGGCCGGCATTTTTTCAGGGATATGAGTATTGACCAGGTAATGAAGGATCTGTCCCGCCTCAGCACTGGAAATACGCGGATCAGCCAAAGCCAGCATTTCATTGACTACCTGTTCCCAGGATTCCGGGCTTCTCGGCAACATAATTTCCTTCAGCATATGACAAGAAGAACATTCCTGAATAAAAAGTTCGCGGCCTAATTCCAAATCCATCATGTGCTGAGACAATTCTGCATGGGATATATACGGTAATTTTTCAATTTTACGCATAGCATAGTATCCCCCGGTACTCATAACCATAATGAATGCAGTTAAAAAAACACCGATCCCAAAAGAAAACATGTATTTTCGCATTTTTGGGAAAAGCCGGGGAATAAGAATTTTAATCAGCAGCAGCATAAATAATAAAATCGCCAGGGAAATATGCAAATTGACTCTCGATGAGGGTTCCTCCCAGTATTGATCCATCCGCAGCAGCATAATCACCGCCATGAAGATATAAACGGCGGCGAAAATCCAGCCCATATATCTGTGGATTCTGGTATAAATCTTCTGATTTGGGGTTTCCCGCTTGCCCATGACCGACATCATGGCGAAAACGACAACCGCGCCTAGAAGAAGAAATATGCCTGATAGGATTGTATTGATTAATGGATTCATTGGAATGCCTTTATTTTTATCATGACATATCACTTATTAAATGACAAGCCAATGTCATTCTGTGAGGAGCGCAGCGACAAAGGATCCCCATCTGCTTCGTCCGGATGAGTCAGAGCCGATTCCAAAAACGCCGCCCGTTGAGCATCCTTTGGCCTGCTGCCGCAGGCCTCATGGGATGACAATGAAAAACGAGGCCGTCTAAGATTCCCGCCGCTTTGCTCCGGGAATGACAAACAAGGTTTCATGCAGATTTGCCTTCCCATCTAGTTCCGGGCATAATATGAAGACAATCACAATAAAATCCGGGAGAATAAGCCATGGCCGCATCTTCAACTAAAAATATTTTGGTTCTCATCGGGTTCATTATCTTATCACAATTAGCCGGAATCATTGGATCCGTTTTTACCGCCGGCTCCGTGGACAGCTGGTACCCGGAGCTGACAAAACCTGCGTTTACGCCGCCAAGCTGGCTGTTCGGTCCGGTCTGGATTACGTTATACACACTTATGGGCATATCGGCTTATTTGATTTGGCGGAAAGGCTGGAGATACACCAAAGTCAAGTCCGCTCTCCGGATTTTCTTTTTCCAGCTAAGTCTCAATGCCCTGTGGTCGATTCTTTTCTTCGGGCTGCATTGGCTGTTCTGGGCATTTGTGGAAATCGCGGTTTTGTGGCTGGTTATTTGGCTGATGATTTTGAAATTCCGTAAGATTTCACCTGTCGCGGCTTATCTTCAAATTCTTTATCTTCTCTGGGTGACTTTTGCTGCGGCACTGAATCTTTCTATTTGGCTTTTGAATTCTTGATCCTTCTTCTATATGAAAAGGCTCTGTCAGAGCCTCACAGACTCTCCAAAGGCTTCTGTATGACAGAAACCTTTCTGCATGGCATTGAATGACATGAAGCTTGTCATCAAGATTGCCCCGCAGTTTCAAATCCGGTAAAATGGATGGCTTACCTGAATCTTTCACGGGGCTAGATTGCCGCATATATGAGGCACAGGGCATCAGGTAAAATAAGCAGGAAGAAAAAAGAATGAATCGATTGATTTTCTGGGACTGGACAGGGACTCTAGTGGATGAATCCCGTATGGACAGCGCGGTCTGCCGTTTCATGGAGAAAGAACTGGCCCACAAGAAAGGAACAACTCTGCCCGATGCAGTCCGGTTATTTCAGGATTATCTTGGAGGCCTGGAAAAAACCTGGGAATGGCATGATTACACCCGGCATGGCATGAAACTCGAGATAGATTGGCAAAAGGCACAATCGGAGAATCTGACCCATTTGTCCCTTGTCCCCGGAGCCAGGGAAATTTTATCCTTTTCCAAGAACAAGGGTTTCATCAATATACTGACCACCAACGCCGTGACTCCTGTTATCCGCCTGCGGATGGGACACCTCGGCCTTTCTTCCCTTTTTGATATGATCATTGGGAGTGATACCGTCAAGGCTCTCAAATCTGAAGGGCATCACTTCGAGAAGGGCTTGCATGAATTCCAGGGGAACCCGGGAAAATCGTTTTCAGTCGGCGATAATCCGGTTCAGGACATTCTTCCTGCCCGGGAACTGGGAATTCAGACCATCTTTTGCGTTTACGGAAGAAACATGACCCATTATCATTCCGGCCATTTAAGCTCAGACCACAGGCGAAAAGCCGCATCGAGTTTCCGGATAAACAGCCTTCAGCAAATCAAGGATATTTTGACATGACCGGTCCGCGCTGCCCGTACTTCGGCCGGTGCGGAGGCTGCGCTTACCAGGATATTCCTTATTCCGAGCAGGTGGATAGGAAGCTGGATGTTTTGAGAGAATATCTCCAATATGAGGATATCCGGGTTTTTTCCGGCGAGCCATATCATTACCGGTCCCGGATGGATTTTGTTTTTCATGCCGGTGGATTAGGGCTGCGGGAAAAAGGGCACTGGGACCGGATGGTGGATATAGACAATTGCGTTATTTCCACCCAGCGGCTGAATGATTTACTGAAAGAAGTCAGGAAATTTTTTGATGATGTTTTTTATTTCGATGTCCGAAGGCGTTTCGGCACGTTTTGCTATGCCGTTATCCGCACTCCGCCCGGTGATTCTTCGGTTTCGATTGTTTTAAATCAGAAATCCAAACAGCTCCAGGACGGCATTTTTCAGGTGCAGGAATTCGCTGAATCAACCACCGCAAATAACGTCCTTGTAACTCTTATCCCGCATAACCGCAATGTCAGTGTTTCCGAAGAATATTTCGTACTCAAGGATCGATCCTATCTTAAGGAAGAATACTTGGGCCGGAGCTTTTTTTACCCGGTTCAAGGTTTTTCCCAGGTTAACCACGATATGGCGGAGCGCCTTCTGGCCTACTGCCGGGAGCTGCTGATCAAATATTCCGGGAAGGATACCCGGCTTTATGATTTATATTCAGGCGCTGGAACGTTTGGAATCATAAACGCACCTTTTTTCCAACATGTCACTCTGGCTGAGAATTATGCTCCAGCTATAGAGGCAGGGAAGAAAAACCTAATCAGAAACGATATCAAAAATGCTGACTCGATTATCATGCCGGACAAGCAATTCCCCAAGCTGGAACTCGCTTCACCTTATGTCCTGCTTATGGACCCGCCGCGAAGCGGCGTTCACCCCCGGATCAATCCCTGGCTGGATAAGTTGAACCCGGAAGGCCTGGTCTATGTATCCTGCAACCCTAAGCTGCTGGGGCGGGATCTTCAAGAGATGAAGAATTATCAAATCAAAAGCGCGGCGCTTTTTGATTTGTTTCCCCATACTCCCCATATGGAAGCGGTTGTGGAGCTAGGAAAAAATTGACTGGCCTGAATTATTCACGGGTCGAGATTGCCGCAGATGACGACAATACGTTGATTTATTGTCATCCTGAGGAGCGAAGCGACGAAGGATCTTAGACGGCTTCGTCGCATGAAGCGTAATCGTCTTCTCGTGCAAGCGCCGTCTAAGATCCTTCGTCGCTTCGCTCCTCAGGACCCCGCCCGAAGAGTAAAAAAAATGCGATTATAATATAAATATGAAAATGAAAAACTTTTCATTTGAACTTTCAATAAAAATCATGTTAATCGCTGATAAAAAAAGAATTGCAAAAGCATCGCAATTTTTTTATGAATAGTTCAGGCTAGCGGTTTTTCTTCTTAAGCCGCTCTAAAACCGGCCGGCTTTGCAGCTCCCTCAAAGCGCCGCTTGCCACCCAACGGGCAGATTTTGAATCCGATTGAATCAATTCTTCGGCAAGGTCTGAGGCTGCGGCATTTAAGTGAAGATTGCGTTTCCCGATCTGGCGAAGCGCCCAATTCACTCCTTTTTTAACCATGTTTCTGGAGTCATTCGCTCCACGGCGGATGTGCGGAAAAAAGTTCAAAAATTTTTTATCCGCGGCTTTTTTATCACTGACAGCCAGCCGGGCTATAAGCACGAAACCAGCCCGTTTGACAAATTCTTCCTCCCGGAAACTCCACTCTTCGGCCTTTTCCCAAGCCGACGGTATTTTTTCAAATAGATTCATACAGCACTGATCGCAGACTTCCCAGGAATCAAAATCCAGCACCCAATCCTCCATCTGTTTTTCTGTAACCTGATCAGGAATGTCGATTATACTGGCAAGGATCCGGGTTTCCCGATTGTTGATTTGCCATAAGTCCAAAGCCAGGTCGTGATTATGCCCTATTTCCCGGGCCATGCGCCGCAGCTCCGGCAATCTAATTCCGTAAACGGACTTTCCCCTGATTCCAAATTTCGCCATTCCGGAGACAGCCTCCGGATCAGCCATAGACTCCAGCCTTGAAATGATAAAGTCAACCGCCTGGCTCATATGAAATCACTAAACATTGAATTATTCCTTAGATAATGACAACAGACTTCTCATCCTGAAAAGCAGAGCGGCTTAAGAATCTTGGACTGCCTCAAAAGACAAATCGTTAACGTCTTCCTTGCCGAAGCAGCATAAGATCCTCACGGCCTGCTAACGCAGGCCTCAGGATGACAAGTGAGATCAATTTCCTCGTTCAGGGCATATTCTATCACATGACGACTCCGTTCGGAAAGAAGTCATGCTGATTTTCTTATTATTTAAACTTCAGGGGCGCCTTTGCTGCGTCCCATCCAGGAGAGATCTTCCAATTCCCCGAAATGTTCTTTAAAATAACGGTAATAGAGAAGCTCTTCTTTTGAATTAAGAACCCAGCCGTTTTTAAGCTGTCTCTCCCGCTCAAAATCTTTATCTGTCACCTTCATGTCCGCATATTCGGCGATCTTGTTTACAACCCCGGCTCCCTCCCAGAATTTAGCTTTATCCCGCTCTAAAACACTTTCGGGAAGTTCACCGTCCATAGACCGGCGCAGAATCCATTTTTCCGTATCACCATACATCTTATACTCCACCGGAATCTGCATCGCATAATCAACCACGTCCGGATCCAAGAAGCCAACATGAGCAACGGTTCCATGGGCTGAAGCACTGCGGTCAACCCTTTGAAGAGCCGTATTATGCAGACGGCCTATAATATCCACCAGCTCATCATCCAGTTCGTCTTGACTCAATCCTTTAAGGTAGGAATATCCGGCAAAAAGCTCATCACCGCCTTCTCCGGAAAAAACGGCATCTGAATATTCGCCGGCTTTTTTGGCGACCGCAAAATTCATGATGCTGGAACGGACCAGCAAAGCGTCGAAAGATTCCAAGTGATAGATAACTTCAGGAAGCAATTTCAGCAAACTGTCAAAATCAAGGATGACCTCATGGTGATTAGAACCGATATAATCAGCAACAATACGTGCAAACTCAATATCAGGTGCTCCTTCAGTCCCTGCCGCAAAGGTATGCAGTTCATCTACGTATTTTTTTGCCAAAGCAGCCATGGTGCTGGAATCCAACCCTCCGGACAGCCAGGATCCGACTTTTCCGCCCATTCCAATCCTTTTTTTGACCGAATCACTTAATCTATGTTTTAATTCCCTGGCTATAGTTTCCGGATTGTTATCCAACGGTTCTTTTTTATTAAGTGAAAAATATTTTTTGGCTTTTTCCCCATTAAATTCAGTCCCTGGCTTTACTTGTTTGATATCATTGCAAATTCCCAGCAGCGCTTTCACCTCGGATGCGAAACACAGAGCGTCTTCCGTGTTAAATCCATAGTATAATGGTGCTACCCCCAGAGGGTCCCGCTTTAAAACAACATCACCGTTTTCAACCCGGACCTGGGCCTGATGGCCGGCCTCGGCATCGTCACGAACCAAGGTTCTTGTATTATTTACAGACATGCTGTCAGATTGAATTTTTGAATAATTCGTCCCGATTGTGACTCCGTTGACATCTTTTATTTCAATATTCTCACCGCCGCGGTGAGACATTTTTTCCAACATGCCCTTGACTAAATCTCTTTGTCCTGATGAACAAATACCTGCTATAGCCGCCATTTTAATTGTCTCCTGTTTTTTTTGGTAATCGGATAAACTCCAGGCTTCAATATTTCCGGCCTTGCTTCTTTCCCTCCGCTTTATAAAAAGAGTATGTCCAAAAACCATCGTTAGCGGCCGGAATAGGCCTCAGGAGGGCGGGAATTTATATCCCATTTTTCGTTATCCTGTTTTTTTACAGGAATTTAACTATACATATCTTAACATCTGATCCAAGCTTTGTCAAATCTCCATCCATAATCCATGGAGTGATAATTCGTTCATCATCCTTAGAGACGAAACGACGGAATTTTTAGACGGCGTCGTCTGAAAAGACGAAACCGTCTCATTCGGCGAAGCAGTCTAATATTGGCATGCGGCCTGCATCCGCAGGCAATGACAAGGAAGCCGCTTCGCTCAGGGCAACACTTGCCGTGTCATTTTCGAACGAATATGTCAGGCCAGGATAAAGATTGTTTTTTATGTGAAATTTCATTAAAATCTTCCAGAGGACCTGTGAAAAAGACAAAAAGACTGCTCGCCATCATTGATAAATTCTCTTCCCGCAAAATCGCGGTTTGGGGAGACTTTATTCTGGATGAATATTTGTACGGATACACCCGGCGTATATCCAGGGAAGCTCCGGTGCTTATCCTCTCTTATCAGGATAGCCTTTTTTCTCTCGGCGGTGCCGGCAATTCCCTGCTGAATCTTAAATCCCTCGGAGCGGAACCTAACCCGATAGGAATAACCGGAGATGATGATGCAGGCATTAAAGTGCGGGAATTGATGGAAAATCAAGATATCCCGGTAAAAACCATTTTCACCGAACCGGAATTCAGGACCCCCACCAAGATCCGTATCCTCGCCGGTGAACAGGGAACCAGGAAACAGCAAATACTGCGAATCGATAAGGAAGAAAAAGTTCCGGAAGATCCGGGACTGAAATCACAGCTGACCCGTGCGCTGATTCAGGCAGCGGATGAGGCTGAAGCACTCATAATCTCCGATTATAATTACATGGCCGTTAAAGAAGACATATACCAGGAAATCTTTATAGTTTTTAAGGAAAACCGGATTCCCATAAGTCTTGATTCCAGGTTTCGGCTGCTGCGTTTTCCCGGCCCAACGGTTTGCACTCCCAATGAGCCGGAAGCGGCAGCCGCCCTTCATCTTGAAACGGTTGGAGACGGGGCTGACCTGGATGAAACCGGATCTCTTCTGCTGCAGAAAACCGGGGCCGAATCAGTGGTTCTCACCCGGGGCTGTCTCGGCATGACATTATTTGAAAAAAATAAACCTTCCCTTCATATCCCAATCTTCGGTTCGACCGACATCGTCGATGTCACAGGCGCGGGAGATACGGTTATCAGCGTTTTTACTCTTGCTTTGACTTCCGGTGCGGATTTCTCAGAGGCCCTTCTTCTCGCCAATTATGCCGGCGGTTTGGCTGTTATGAAAAAAGGAACAGCCGCCATTACCGTACAAGAGTTAAAGGAGGCGGTCTCATCTCAAATCTGAAAAAAATTTTTCCCCTTATGGAGCTTCAGCTCGTTTTAGAAAGCGAAAAACGAAAAGGCCGAAAAATTGTACTGGCTAACGGCTGCTTTGATCTGATTCATGTCGGACATATACGCTATCTCCGGGGAGCCCGCGCATGCGGAGATATTTTGGTTGCAGCCCTCAATAGTGATAAATCGGTCCGTAAGCTTAAAGGTTCTCTGCGGCCTCTCCTCGGCGAAGAGGAGCGGGCTTTGATTTTATCCGCACTGGAAATGGTTGACTATATTACTGTCTTTGAAGAGGAAACGGTTCACCGGGTATTATTGACCCTTAAGCCGCATGTTCATGCAAAGGGTTCGGATTATTCGGTCGAAACCGTTCCGGAAAGAGAAACAGTAAAAAGCTACGGAGGACAAACGGTCATAGTCGGTGGAGATAAAGTCCGTTCGACATCGGAAGTCATCCAGGATATTTCCGGTTAGAATAATGCATTTTCTGTTCATTCGATTGAGCTCTCTGGGAGATATCATCCATTCTCTCCCCGCCTTCGCCTGCATAAGAGAAGCGCACCCTGACGCGCATATCACCTGGCTGGTAGAAGAAAAGGGCAATCAGATTTTGGAATTGGTTCCGGGAATCGACCTGATAGTCATATCCAGCTTAAAACGGCACCGCTTGTTCTCTATCCGGTTCTTTAAGGAATTGTTTCATTTAAAGAAAACAATTTCCCGCAGAAACCAGACTGTTCTTGACTTCCAGGGGTTAATAAAAAGCGGTCTTTATGCCGGCATGTCCCGGGCCCGCAGCCGGTACGGTTTCCATCCCAAAAATCTCAAAGAAACCGCGGCCCGGATATTCTACACACAGACACTGAACCCGCTCCCTGAATTCATCCACATCATTGATAAGAACCTCAAGCTGCTCTCTCTTGCAGGCATCAAGGCAGGCAGCAGCCGTTTTCCCATTCATATCCCGGAAAGCTTAACGCGGGAAGTGTCCGGGAAGCTGATTTCCGCCGGATATCATCCGGGACAAGTCCTGGTGGTATTCAATGTCGGCGCCGCATGGAAAACCAAACAGTGGCCGGCCGAGCGATGGGTAGCCGTCTTGAATAATATCAGTACAGAGGATGTTTTTCCTCTTATTTTGTGGGGAAACCATCGGGAAAAGGATACAGCTGAAATAATTGCCTCTGCTTCTCCGGGAGTCACGGCCCCGGGTTTGAACTTACAGGAAGTGATGGCTTTACTGAATAAAGCCAGTCTTTTGGTCAGCGGCGATACATTTGCCTTGCAGGCAGCCTGCGCGCTGGACCGGCCCGTTGTCGCGCTTTTCGGACCCACCCACCCTGCCCGAAACGGACCTTTTCGTGAAAGAGACCGGATCATCTTTCATCCGCTTGACTGCAGTTATTGTTATAAGCGACAATGCCGTGATATGACCTGCATGAAAAAAATCACTGCGGAAGAAGTCCTCCTCGCCGTAAAGGAGATGCTGAACACATATGCCTGATTCTATTGTCCGGATACTTTACCGTTGGCGGGTTCGCGCCGGAGCCGTCAGCGCGATATTGGCTTTGGTATTGGCTGAGCCCGGATTGACTTCGCTGATTGCGGGAATTTTCATCAGTTTTTGCGGGCTTGCCCTGCGTGCCTGGTCATGCGGACATATTCATAAAGAAAGAGAATTGACCATTTCCGGCCCCTATCAGTTTACACGGAATCCGCTGTACCTTGGTAATTTATCTATCGGAGCCGGCTTTGCGGTTGGGAGCGGCTCCTGGTGGGCATTTATCGTTCTTGCCGTATATTTTTCAGTTTTCTATCCGGTTGTGATTATCAGGGAAAAGAAAAAAATGCAGTCGCTTTTTCCCGAAAAGTACAGGGAATATGACAGCAAAGTTCCACTTTTTATTCCTCGCTTATCTTCGTCTTCCGGGCAGGACAGGAAATTCAGCTGGGCCCGGTATCACGAAAACCATGAGATCCGTGCCTTCACCGGTGTCATGATTTTTTGGATCCTTATCGCAGGAAAATTATTTATTTTATAGAGGATGCAAATGTTCTCATATATCATCCTGAGGCCTTTAGAGCAGGCCATGAGGACCCTGATTTTTTTCAAAGTAAAGAGTAAGGAGGGAAGAGGAAGCCGCTTCGCTCAGGATGACCCTTACGGGCCGTTTGCGAACGAATAGGTAAGGCTAAAATGGCAACAAAAAGACGGGAAGAACGAATCAAACAGGTGCTGCGGCTCCGGCAGCCGGACTTACGGGTGGTGCTGGACAATGTCAAAAACACGCATAATGCCAGCGCCGTAGTCCGCACATGCGACGCCGCCGGAGTGATGTTTGTTGACATTATCAATTCTTCCTCTGATAATTTCCCAGTCAATGAAGCCATCTCCACCCGCGTTGAAAAATGGTTGAGCTTTTCCACATACTCTTCTCCTCATGAATGTATCTTATTTTTGAAAAAAAAAGGGTTTACAGTCGCAGCAACTCATTTGGGTCCCTCCGCTATGGACTATACGGAATTTGATTATACCCGGCCGGTCGCTCTGATTTTCGGGAATGAAGCCGACGGTATTTCCTCAGAAGTTCTTAAGCTGTCCGACTGTACCATTAATATTCCCATGTTCGGCATGGCACAGAGCCTCAACCTGTCGGTCTCAGCCGGAGTCATACTGTATGAAGCCATTCGCCAACGCCGGGAAGCTGGATGTTTATTCTCCAACCCTTTATCGGATAAAGACATGAAAAGTATACATAAACAGTGGCAATTAGACGAATTGAACAGGAGGCGGAACCGCCAAAAAAAGAGGGCCGGAGATTAGTCCCCGGCCCTTAGGCGATGGGCATAAAAGCAAGTCTTTTATGCACCGATACAGCTAAACTGAATTATTATTTCGAAAACGACAGTGAATAATTCAGGCTAATCAATGTTCTGCGAATGTTCCCTGCGTTTATCCAGGAAGCTGAAAAAACGAAAATCCCGTTCCGGGTCAGCGCCAACCTTGACTTCCAATGTTACAGGCTTTTTATCCCGGATCACTTTCAACTGGAGCGTCTCTCCCTCTTCTTTGGATTGAATGAGCTGAAAAAGATTGTCGTATTCCTCTATTTTCATACCGTCAATCTGCACGATGACATCGCCCACTTCCAGACCGGCTTCATCCGCTGGACTATCCTCTGTGATTTTATTGACTAAAAGACCGGTTCCCTTTTCCACTCCGAAATACTCGGCCAGTTCCGGATTCATTTCCTGAACGGAGACACCTATGTATTTGTTTCCACGGCGCCGGAAGAAATATTCCCCCGGCGGACGGGCCTCTTTGAATTCCTGCCGGTATTCGGGGGGAGAAAAAAGAGATGGAAACTTGGTTTTAAACTCTTCCTTCATCCTCAACTTGGAGTATTCGCCCAATTCAACTGTCTTGGTTAATTCTTTTTCATTTCTCTTGATTTTTATTTCCATTCTGTCACCGGGGCGGTGCATGCGGATTTCATGCACCAGCAGAGCGGAACTTGTGATTTGCTTGCCCGAAATTTCCTGAACCACATCTCCCTGCATTAAACCTGCCTTTTCAGCCGGAGAATCCGGATCCACATTTATTATCGTTACTTTCCCGCCCGGCATATCGATAATACTGATTCCCAGCCATCCTCGTTCTACTTTCCCCTTTTTTTTGATTTCGGAAGTGACCCGCTCAACAATATCAGTAGGATACGCCATGGCCAGCCCGGATGAAGGGGCTTCCGCCCGGCTGAAAACCATGTCTCTGGTTATTTCTTCAGGGTCCAGGGAAAAAGTCACCTGGCCGGAATAGGTTCCCCGGATTAGCCCAACCATGCGCCCTTTTTTATCAACAACCGGGCTTCCGCTGGCTCCCGGCATCAGCCAAACATTCAGCCGCAGAGTTTCAGGCCCGATCGAGCTGACGATTCCCTGAGTAATGGCCGGTGCGCTTTCCGTCGTCACGCTGATAACTCCAATCCATGAACCCAGGGATAATTCTTTGGATTCGCCTAACCTGACCGGTTCCCACTTCAGAGGTTCCGCTTTTAAGACCGCCAAATGGGTGACCGGGTCCATTCCCAGGAGTTCAGCATCAACACGGTCGCCTTGAAAATTCACTACGGATATTCTTTCATCTTTCGGGCTGATCAAAGCGGTTGTAACAATGTGGCCTTTTTTATCGATCACAACTCCGGTTGCTACCTTACGCATGCCGTTAACAGCTTCCACTCTTACCACTGACGGGAATACCATTTTTGTGATCTTGGCGGCATCAACATTTTCATCCAAGAACGGAGGAGCCCAGCCTGGCAAACTAAACATGAAAAGTATCAAGGTCAAGCCTAATATCATTTGTTTATTGTTTTTTTTCAAAACAGACCTCCTCAGTAAATAATTCTTGTATCGGTGCTGTCAGAGACCTGCTCCAGGATAAAAATGGTTTGAGGATCCCGGACTTGGCTCTTCGGCTCTCCTGTATACGTGACGCCTTCGGTAATGGGTATTGAGATTTCTCTCTCCGGAAGAGCCTTCTGCGTAAAGGAACTCTTCTCAACTGCAACCATCTGCGCAGGAGGTTGCGGACCTACAAAAAATACCTGTGCCGTCACAACCAGCAAAGCCATGGTAGCGAATGCTCCGGCCAGGGACAGATGTAATGTCTTTATTTTTTTCTTATGCGCTTTGCGTTCATGAAGACCGGCCAGGACCCTTGCCTCGAATCCTGGAGGAGCCTCGGCTCTGTCCACCTGCCTGAGCTTTTCAAGTTCTTTCATTTTCCATCTCCTGATAATTCTCCTGTCTATGTAAATTCATAGAATTTATTTTGTTCATTTCTTTTTTTAGCCTGTTTCTACCCCGGCTGATTCTGGCTTTTATCGTACCCAGCGGGATCTTTAAAATTTCAGCGATTTCTTCCTGAGAAAATCCTTCCAGGTCTTTTAATACCACAGGGATTCGGTAACGTGCATCCAGATTTTGCAGCGCTCTTTTCATCCTCTTTACCATCCTGTCTTCTTCATGGGAATCCTCGATGGCGATTCCTTGGTCGTATTGATTATAAACATCTTCAACCGGCACATAATTTCGTCTCTTCATTCTCTTTAACTCGGTTTTGGCCAAATTCGATGCAATTGTAAAAATCCAGGAAGAAACCGGGGCAATCGGCTTATATTTTTTTGCCTTAAAAAAAACCCGTATAAACGTTTCCTGAGCAAGGTCGACCGCCCTCTCATAATCTCTTGTTATTCTATACAGGTAATTGGTGATTTTATTCTTGTATTTCCGGACTAATTCTTCGAAAGCAGGTTCATCTCCGTTTTTAATCCTCTTCATCAGCTCTTGTTCTTCCATATTTTCACTACCTATACTTATATTATAGCTGATTCGTTGCAATTCACTACCCTTCAGCCTGCTTCCACAGGCCGTGAGGATAAGTAAAAAGTTATCTTATTTATCTCAAATCTCTAATCTGAAAAACATATCGAAGCTGATGGCAAAAAACGCAGGCGCTGCGGTCCGGCTGAATAGACCTAGAAGGACTTAGATGGACCAAAAAGACGTTCTGAATGCGAGTGCAGCGAGCTGTGCCGACTTAGATTCCCGTCGCTCCGATCCGGGAATGACATGGGGTGCGAGCCCAGCGAGGAGGGCTACGCTTCCTGCTCTTCTTCCAGTTCCAATTCCAGCATGGGACGCGCAGAATCGACCAGATCGCCGGCGGCAACATGGATTTTTTTTACCCGCCCGCATATCCGGGCTTTGATTTCATTTTCCATCTTCATCGCTTCCACAATCACCAATGTCTGGTTTTTTTGAATCATATCCTTTTCTTTCACATAGAGCTTGATGACCTTCCCGGGCATTGGAGCTTTTACAAAGAGCATATCCGCTTCCTCCCGGTCACCGCCGCTTAAAAAACAATTTTGGTCATCCGCCGGTTCCTGAACAAGAAAGGTGTCTCCCCGGCAGAAAACATGGAAGCCGTCTTTCCCCCTGGCCAGATGAATTTTCAGGGACCGGTTTCCGGTTAAAACCGAGAAAATATTCGGAGTTATCTCTCGAACTTCCGCTTCCAGGGTTTTATCTCCAATAATCAGGCGATACTGTTCGCCTTTTTTTTCTAATTTAACCTGGTGTGTTTCCCCATCTATAATAAATTCGTGGTCCATATCAGTCCCTTTCGCCTAAACGCCAGGTGCCCAAAGCCGTCCAGGGGGACGGTATTTCAGGAAATTCACCAGCCTGAACCTGCCGGCCCTGCTTCTGTTCACAGAGAACAGCCGCAGCCAGAAGCGCCAACTCGCGGTTTTCTGTTTTGACTCCGGCTCCCGTCCAATTCTTCAAATATGTCTCAATAAATCCAGTGGTGGTGTTTCCTTTTTTAAACTCTTTATGCTTTATGACGGCTTTAAGAAAATCGAGATTGGTTTTAATCCCCAACACGGCATAATCATCCAGAGCCTGCAGAGTCCTTCGGCAAGCCTGGTCCCGGTCTTCAGCCCAGACAATCAATTTCGCCAGAATGGGGTCATAATAAATCGGCACTTCGCTTCCGGATTGGATTCCCCCGTCAATCCTCACTCCAGGCCCGGAAGGTTCATGATAATAAAGAACATTACCGGAAGAAGGCAGGAATTGATTTGCTGGATCTTCAGCATAAATCCGGCATTCAAAGGCGTGGCCCCGCTGTTTCAGGTCCTCTTGGCGAAGCTGGAGTTTCCCGCCGGCTGCGACCTGGATTTGATGGTGCACCAGGTCAACGCCCGTTACAAGTTCAGTGACCGGATGCTCAACCTGAAGCCTGGCATTGACTTCCAGAAAGTAAAAGTTTTTGTCCTTATCCAGGAGAAACTCCACAGTTCCGGCGTTATTGTATCCTGACTCAGCCACGACACGGCAGGCTGTCCGCCCCATCTCCTCCCGCAGCTCGGAATCCAGTGCCGCCGAAGGGGACTCTTCAATGATCTTTTGATGGCGCCGCTGAATGGAACATTCCCGTTCAAAAAGATGGACAACATTTCCATGGTTATCAGCCAGGACCTGGAATTCAACATGGCGGGGTTCCTCAATATACTTCTCCAGATATACGGATTCATCACCAAATGCGGAGAGCGCTTCCCGCCGTCCTGCTTCCAGTCCCGGGCGAAGATCCTCTTGGGAACGGATAATCCGCATTCCTTTGCCTCCGCCGCCGGCCGAGGCTTTGATCATCAGCGGATAGCCAATCTCTTCTGCAGCCGATTCATATTCCTCCAAGGTCTTCTTAATTCCCTTCATTCCCGGAATAATGGGCACACCGGCTTTTTCCATGACCGTACGGGCTCTGACTTTATCCCCCACAAGTTCCATTGATTTTGGATTGGGCCCGATAAAAACCAGGCCCGCTTCTTCGCATCTCCAGGGAAAAAGCGGATTCTCCGCTAAGAAACCGTAACCGGGATGGACGGCTTCCGCTCCGGTTTTTTCAGCCGCACTCACCACTGCATCAATGTTTAAATAACTTTCCACCGCAGGAGCAGGTCCGATCAAAACCGCTTCGTCCGCTTCCTGAACATGAAGGCCGTTGCGGTCCGCCTCGGAATACACGGCTACAGTCAAAATGCCCAGATCCCGGCAGCCGCGGATAATGCGCACGGCGATTTCCCCCCGGTTGGCGATCAGGATTTTTTTAAACATCGCCTTTTCCTTTCTTATTATCGACCCATTCGGGAGAGCGTTTTTCCAAAAAAGCAGCCATCCCCTCCTGACCTTCAGGACTGATACGCAGCCGTGCGATCATTTCTGCCGTAAAACGTTTGGCTTCTTCAGGGGACATCCGCGGCACGCGGTACAGCAGCTCCTTGCAGCTGGCCAGGGCATTGGGTCCGGAAGACAACAACAGGTCAATGATCTCACGGGCATGATTTTCCAGCTCATCCCTGGGATAGACATGATTGACCAGCCCGATTTCACAAGCCCGCTTCGCCTTTATCCGCTCACCGGTTAAAAAATATTCCCGTGCCTGGCTTTCTCCTATTTTCTTGACCACATACGGTGAAATCGCAGCCGGCACCAGTCCGATCTTAACTTCACTCAATCCAAATACTGCTTCCTTCGCCGCCAATGCAATATCACACGCGGACAAAAAACCGGTCCCGCCGCCTATCGCAGCTCCATTCACAAGGGCGATAGTAGGCTTAGGGAGGGTATGGATATTGTGATGCAGCTCAGCGATCTGCATCGCTTCCTCCATATTCCGGTCAAACGAATACCGGATGACCTCGCGCATCCAATTTAAATCTGCGCCGGCGCAAAAGGATTTTCCGTTTCCGGTCAATACCGCCACCCGGACATCCGGGTCTTCTGCGATTTCACCAAAGGCTTGAATGAGCTCTCCGATCATCACTGCATTAAAAGCATTATGAACTTCAGGCCGGTTTAACTCCACCCTGGCGGTTCTGTTTTTTCTTCTGACAACAATAGTTTGGTATGTTTGTTCACTCATTTTACATTCTGAATATCCCGACCTTGTAATCCGGAATGGTTCTATTTAGGCTCATGGCGATACCTAAAGCCAGGGATTCCCGGGTTTCAAGCGGGTCAATAATGCCGTCATCCCATAACCTGGCGGTACTGTAATAGGGATTGCCTTCATGTTCATATTTTTTCAAGATAGGATCCAGGATGGCTTGTTCTTCTTCCCCTGTCATCGTTTTCCCTTGTTTTTCAAACTGCTTTTTCTTGACGGTTAACAGCACATTGGCGGCCTGCTCTCCCCCCATCACACTGATACGGGCATTCGGCCACATCCATAACAACCTGGGATCATAAGCCCGCCCGCACATGGCATAATTGCCGGCACCGTAAGAACCGCCTATTATGACCGTAAATTTAGGTACATCCGCATTGGCGACCGCATGGACCAGCTTGGCGCCGTCTTTGGCGATTCCGCCGTGTTCATATTGTTTTCCGACAATAAAACCAGTGATATTCTGCAGAAACAATAAAGGGACCTTCCGCATAGCGCATAACGTAACAAAATGTGCTCCCTTTACGGAACTTTCAGAAAAAAGGACACCGTTATTAGCCAGTATCCCAACCGGATAGCCCATGATTCGGGCAAAACCGCATACCAGAGTCGGACCGTACAATTCTTTAAACTCCTGGAATCGGCTTCCATCTACCAGGCGGGCGATGACTTCCCTGACATCAAAAGGTTTGCGCAGGCCTTTAGGTAAAATCCCATAGATTTCCTTGGGATCATAATGGGGTTCTTCCGGAGCTTTGCGGTCGAGAATGAATTTTTCGGGAGGATCCAGTGTTTCCACGATATTTCGCGCAATCTGAAGCGCATGTTCATCATTCAGGGCATAATAGTCGGAAACTCCCGATATGCGGCAGTGGACATCCGCCCCGCCGAGATCTTCATCACTGACCTCTTCTCCGGTAGCGGCCTTAACCAGAGGCGGACCGCCGATAAAAATGGTCCCCTGCTCTTTGACGATCACCGTCTCATCACTCATGGCCGGAACATATGCACCTCCGGCCGTACAAGATCCCATAACGATGGATATTTGGGCGATCCCCAACGCGGACAAACGGGCCTGATTGAAAAAGATCCGTCCGAAATGCTCTTTATCCGGAAATGTTCCAGCCTGATGAGGAAGAAAGATTCCTCCTGAATCAACTAAATATATACAGGGAAGCCGGTTTTCCATAGCGACTTCCTGAGCCCTTATATGCTTTTTTATGGTCATGGGGAAATACGTGCCGCCCTTAACCGTTGCATCATTGGCGATGACAAGCACTTCACGGCCGTGGACCACTCCGATCCCGGTCACAATTCCGGCCCCAGGAGCTTCATTGTCGTACATATTATAAGCCGCCATGGGATTGAGCTCGAGAAATGGTGTGTTCCGGTCAAAAAGCTTATCCAATCTTTCCCGCGCTAAAAGTTTGCCCCTGGATTTATGGCGTTTCCTGTATTTTTCAGGTCCGCCCTTCCCTATTTCAGACATCCTTGTGCGAAAGGTTTCAGCCAGGGACTGTTGATGGGCGTAATTTTCTTTGAATTCTGGGCTGGAGATATCGATTTGGCTTTCAATTCTGAACATTCCTGTCTCCGCAGTCAGAATTCCGGAACGAATTTATAGCCGTAACATATGATTCCTGAATGTCCTATCTGGCTCATTTTTCGGAATTCCGCTTTCACTGGAATTCCCACTTTCAATTGATCAAAATCACAATCGACGATTTGAGCCGTAATCTTAACCCCGTCTTCCAGTTCAACAATCCCAACGGCATAAGGAGCCTGGTCGGTAAATTGACTGGGCGGAACCCGGATGATGGTGTATGTCAGGACTTTCCCCTTTTCAGCCAAACGAAAAGCGGATAATTTTTGACCGCCGCATTCCCGGCAGATCAGCCGGGGCGGAAAATATTTTTCTCCGCAATTGGAACATTGATTGCCCTCAAATCTATATCTTTGCGGTATTTCTCTCCAGTATCTGGATGGTGTTGTCATGTCAGCCTCCTTATTCCCTTTCAAAAATATGGACCACGGTGCTTCCGCCGCTTCCCCCCATGTTCTGGGTCAATGCGGTTCTGGCTCCGGCAACCTGCCTTTCTCCCCCGTCGCCGCGCAGCTGTTTAACGGCTTCTACGGCCTGAGCTATTCCGGTCGCTCCGACAGGATGGCCCTTTGACTTCAATCCTCCGCTGGGATTGACCGGCATGCGGCCTTCCAGGGAGGTTTCTCCGTTTTCCACCGCCGGGCCGCCGCCGCCTTTTTCCACCAGTCCCAATGCTTCCATAACACAGATTTCCGCGATAGTGAAACAGTCATGAACTTCAAAAAAATCAATTTGATCCGGTTGTTTATCCGCCATCGCATAGGCCTTTTTCGCTGCCTGATACGTGGCTTCCAGCCATGTGATATCCTTTCTTTGGGCCAGGGAAATGGAATCAGTGGCATGCCCGCTGCCTATTATCTTGATCACCGGAAGGTTTTTCTTCCTGGCGGTCTCCGCCGGGCACAGGATAACCGCTCCGGCTCCATCTGTGATGGGTGAACAGTCCAGAATCCGCAGAGGATCCGCCACCATCACCGAGTTTAAAACATCGTCAACCGTTATTTTAAACGGATACTGTGCCAGGGGATTTTTTGACCCGTTGGCATGATTTTTCACCGAAACTTCCGCCAGCTGCCTGCGGGTTGTGCCGTATTTTTCCATATGCGCCACCGCGATCAGGGCGTACAATCCGGGGAATGTGATGCCGTGATAACCCTCGTATTCCTGGTCGGCGGCTGTCCCCAGAGCATAGGTGGCCGCATTGCCGTCCACATCCGTCATTTTTTCAACTCCGCCGGCCAGCACCACATCGCTTACACCGGAGGCTACTTCCATATAACCCAGACGTAAAGCCAAACCTCCGGAAGCACAGGCTGTTTCCACTCTTGAGGCCGGAACCGGAGCCTGGCCCAAATAATCGGCCAGCATTGAGGCGATATGCTCCTGCCCGACAAAAAGTCCGGAGGACATACTGCCTATGTGCATGGAATCGATCTTTTCGATTCCGGCATCTTCCAGCGCCAACAGCGCTGTTTCTACAAATATATCCCGGAGAGATTTATCCCATAATTCTCCCCATTTGGTCATTCCTACGCCAATAACTGCAACATCTCTCATGCTCAACCTCCTTAATCCGCCTTCCTGATTTTTTGCCTGAATTTGGCATATTCACCGTATTCCAAATATTTTCGGTTATATTCCAGGTAAAACCGGGTTTTGGGCGCTTTATCCTGGACTTCCTTTATTCTGTCGGTCACTTTGATGATAAACGCATCGCTTCCCGCACCGGACCCATAAGAAACCAGCAGAACATGGTCCCCCGGATCAGCGACATCAAGAACAGCCGTTAATCCCAGTGGAGATGATCCGGAATACGTATTGCCAAGGAGATTGACCAGCCACCCGGTTTCAATCTGATTCCGCTTGAACCCCAGCATTTTTCCGACTTTAAAGGGAAATTTTCCATTCGGCTGATGAAAAATGACATATGCAAAATCTTCGGGAACCATACCTGCCTTTTGCAAAATTCCCCGTGCGGCTCCGGTTACATGGCTGAAATACGCCGGCTCTCCGGTAAACCGTCCGCCATGCTGAGGATAGTATTCATATTCCCGTCGCCAGAAATCCGGCGTATCCGTCATATACGCATACGTATGTATAACCTCCGCTGCCAAGTTCTCCTTCCCAAAAATAAATGAGGCTGCTCCGGCGGCAGCGGAATATTCGAGCGCATCTCCCGGGGCCCCCTGAGATGTATCCGCTCCCACACCAAGACCGTACCGGACAGCGCCCGATTTTACCAGGTTTAAGGCCACAAACATTCCTTCTGTTCCGGCTTTGCATGCGAACTCAAAATCCGCAGTATGGACTTCCGGAGTCGCTCCGATAGCCTCGGCCAGGATTGTTCCGCTGGGTTTAACCGCATACGGATGCGATTCCGATCCAATGTAAACAGCCCCAATGTCGATCGGATCAATGTCCGCCCGTTTCAAGGCGTTCTTGGTAGCCTCGACCGCTAGGGTCACGGTGTCCTGGTCTGGAGAAGGAACGGATTTTTCCTCCAGCATCAACCCTTTCTTATAGCTGGGAGCATCCGCACCCCAGACTTTGGCAATTTCTTCAACTTTGATACGGTTGCGGGGAATATACGCACCATACCCGACAATTCCTTCCATGAATAACCTCCCAATTTAAAAGTGAATTTAATGAGCTGAAAAAGTTTGCAATGACTCCAATCATACCCATATCTTTATATGTGTTTTAATCCTGTCATAAATTTTACGGGAAAGTCAAGAATCCTTTTTGCGTTCTTTGCGATCAAAACGTTTGATACACCATGTCATTCCCGAAGCGCAGCGACGGGAATCTTAGACGGCCTCGTCTTGCCCACTTCGCTTGCGCTGCTTGAGTTACTTGGGTTACTAGAGTTACTAGGGTTACTTGGGTTATTGCTCGCTGCGCTCGCGTTCGTCGCGTTCATTGTGTTCTTTGCGTTTGTTGCGTTCTTTAATTCTTTTTGCTTATTCTAACAGCAGCGACAACAGCTTTAACCATCTGCTTTGATATGTTTTTGTAATTTGAGATGCTTATATTATGATGTTCCTTTTCCAACACTCGGCTTTGGTTGATTTTTGATTTTTAATTTTTGATTTTTGATATAAAAAGATAACTTTTCACTTTTTACTTCTCACTTTTCACTAAACGAGGCAGTACAAGATCCTTACGTCGCTGCGCTTCTCAGGATGACAGCGCCGCTGTCATTTTCGCACTAACGCCTCTTGTTATATAATACATCCTGAGGGATGGAAGTAATTTCCCGGGTATTCGGAACTTTTTTAAACAGCTTCTCGTCTACTTAGGTGTGAAAAGTGATAATAAAAGAAACAATAAAAAAATGCTTAGAAGGACATCAAGGAGCCTGGGAAATGCTGGTTAACACCTATTCAAAAAGAATTTTCAACCTGTCCTACCAATTCGGAGGTTCCTATCATGCGGCTGAAGACCTGACTCAGGATATCTTTCTTAAGCTCCACCATAATTTGTCCAAATATGATCATAAGAAAAGCTTTGACGGATGGGTTCTAACCTTAGCCCGAAATTACCTGATCGATCATTACCGCAAACACAAACTCGAAACACAGAAGAGAAATGAATTCAATGATTACAATCTATCTTCAGGGCCCGGTACGGATCCGGAATCACATCTTCGCCGCAAAGAAGCGCAAAAAGCAGTCTGGGAAGGATTAAAAGCGCTCTCCCCTGAAGTGCGGATGGTGCTGATTCTGAAGGATATCCAGGGTAAAAAATATGAAGAAATCGCGGAGATCATGGAACTGCCCCTGGGAACCGTCAAATCCCGGGTCAACCGCGGCCGCCTGCAGCTGGCGGAACATATCAAAAAAAAGAAAGGAGAAAAACAATGACCTGCGATCATTTTCAAGAACTCCTTTCTCCCTACCTGGACAAGGAACTCTCCTGTGAAAAGCGGCAAGAATTAGAAAGCCACCTGAATGCCTGCCCGGAATGCGCCGAACTGCTGTCCCATATACGGGAAGCCCGGTCCGCTTTATCCACATGGCCTGAACTGGAAGTCAGCCCGAAACTGCATTCCCGTTTGATGGAAATCGGTCCTCCCGGGGAAAAAAGGAAATCCTTCCTGAATCTTGATTTTTTTCTGCGCCCGTCCCTGCAGCCGGTTATGGCCGCCTTCACTATCGTGTTGACTTTGATATCCCTTTTTCTGCTGCATCCGGATAAAGGAAAAATTCAGCACACCGTGGACCGTCAGTTCCATATCGGCTTCAGCAAAATTGAACGTTTATTCGTCCAGGCTGAATCTTTTACCGATTTCCTGGCCGGATATAAAAATGATGTCGTTTATTCCATAAAAAACATCAATCCAAAAAAAGAAAAAGAAACTAATGGAGGATAAAATGGATAATAAAAATGGAAAGGAAGTGATCGTACAAAGACCGCCAAAATCCCCGGCTCTGGCTGGAGTCCTGGCGATATGCTTCCCCTTCGGCGTCGGGCCGTTATATAACGGCCAATTCAAAAAAGCGGTCATGTTCTTCCTCATCTTTTCCGGATTGGTCACCCTGCAGACGACCGGAGAAGGACAGCCCTTCCTTGGTTTGACCCTGGCCGCTTTTATCATTTATCAAATATTCGATTCCATTCAAACCGCTAAGCTCATCAACCAGAAAGCCGCCCTGTCCGGAACTGTTCCTGAAACCACAGATATGGAAGAAGTACCTGAAGCCGTCAAGTCCGGGTCCATCTTCTGGGGTATTGTGCTGATGGTCCTGGGCGCAGTCTTAATCATGGCAAACTTCGACATCATAGACTACGGCACTCTTTTTGATTTCTGGCCTTTGATCATTATTTTGATCGGAATCAAGCTCGTGGTCGAATTCACCGCTGGTAAAGAAAAGACTTAAGGAGGATATCATGACAGCTAAAGCCAAACAAGACTCATTGATATGGGGAATCATCCTTATTGTCATTGGCCTGATATTCTTTCTGGATAATATCAACGTCGATATCTGGGATTATGTCGCCCGCCTATGGCCGGTGATCCTCATCGCTTGGGGAGCCTGGAAACTCTATTTCGGTATACTGGAATCCCGCAAAAAAGATACCCGCAATGAAATTTAAAGAGATCATTTTCCTGGTTTGCCTGCTTGCAGCGGGGATTCTATTCACTCACGTTCAAACCGGAAAGCTGGACTGGGAAATTTATATGGGTGAGGACATTTTTTTCCCGCATGATGTCTTCACCTATCATGCTGCTCAGGAGCTGGAAGCCCCCTTCCCTTCTGTGATTGAAATCATCAATCCGGACGGTTCGGTCCAAGTCGACCCTGCGACAAAGGACGTCATTCAAATAAAACTGGAAAAACAAATCCGGCATAAGAATGAAACTGAAGCCGCGAAGATGGCGGAGCATCTGAAAATCACTGTTTCCCGGCAGAATGAAAAATGGATTATTTCAACTACCCGGGATGACTTTAGCCGCAGGCCTTTTGAAACCAACTTCACCATTTCCCTGCCCCCCGAATGCAAAGCCGCCATCAAAAACACCGCTGGAGATGTAAGAGTCTTCGGAATTAATGAGGCGGACATCCACAGCCGCTACGGAGACGTGACAGCAGCGCAGGTCAAAGGCAATGTATCTATTAAAAACAAGCATCATGATGTGGATGTCAACCAGGTAGGAGGCCTCTGCTCTATCGAAAGCACCGGCTCTGAAATCAAAGTCCGGGGTGTTAAGGGCGGCACTTCAATCGAGACGCAATACGGACGGATTGATTTAGAGGATTTACAAAACGGTGCCGCAGTTTCCTGTCCTCAAACCCGCATCCGTGCAGCCAATATCCAGGGGCTGCTGGATATCAAAAATTCCTACAAGCCCATACGCCTCCGGAATACCGGACCGGTCAAAATTGATGCAAAACAATCGGAAATAACAGCCGCCGGAGTCACAGGCCGGCTGGAAATCACGAACCAGTACGCCCGGATTAAACTCAGCAAGGTCAGAGGATCCTCCCTGGATATAAGGGGAAAGAGCATTGCCGTTGACGCCGATGACGTGAAAACAGACGAAATCTTTCTGTCTTCTTCATACCGGGATATCCGGCTCTCGGAGTTTACGGGTAAAACCACAGTTATTCTTTCCAATGGAAAAGTCCGTCTTTATCCGAAAGAATCAGTCTTCCCCGTTCTCGTCCAGGGGGATATTGCCGATATCTACCTTTATTGGCCCCGGAATAAACATTTATGGCTTTCTGCGCAGGCAGAGAAAGGAAAAATTCAGTGGAACCTGCCCGAAGAACCTGAAGTTCAATTTAAAAACGGCCATACTCTTATGAAATCTTTCTCCGGTGATGCCCCGGAACAGCTGATTTCCCTTTTCACCCGGTACGGAACAATCCGGGTGGAACCGGTGAGAGCAAAATGAATCCGCAATCAGTTCCGGACTTTATAATTAAAAATCCGGTCGGACAGGCTGCCGTTGATTCTAATATTGAAAAAGGCGATTAGATTGGTTAAATCTTTTTTGAATTTAGTTGCGTACCGCACAAAACCAGATTCGCTTTTAAACAGGGTGTTTTCAAATTCCGCCACTTCATCCCGAAGCTCTATCAGAAAATGATTGATTGTGCGGTATTGTGCATTAATGTCAATCAAATCAGCTCCCTTCATCTTGTCGAAATCAATGTGAGGCGGAAGAGACTGCAGTAAAACCAGGCTTTCATTCTGCAGCTCATTGACATATTCACTGATTTCCTGGAAGAAAGATTTGTAATTCATCGGTTTTTTTAATTTTTGCTCGGCTTTATCCAGTAAGGACCGGTTCTGATCCGCCAGGGAGGTAATCAATTCCTTGACGCCGAAATGCTTGCGTTTGAAATGGAAAAGATCGATGAAGTCCCGGCCGATATAAATTTTATCCTTGTAATTGGTCATTAACTCACGTGGAGAATGCGTATAAAATTTCACTTCAAAACGGCGGCCTCCGGAATCTCTTTCCCGCAGCCGGGCCAGCACTAGAAACTGGTTCTGTTCAATAAAATAACTGTTGACATCCAACAGGACTGAATAGAAAGCTAAATTCCGGATGATTAAGTCTTTGATATAATCCAGCAAATCTTCTTTTTTGGTAATAAATTCATTAATGGACTCATTGGAAGCCGGATTGACTACGGAGAAGGAAGGCGACAGAAGATACAAGACAGGACCGCTGCCCAATTCCATATGCATATTCTTCAGTACATTCTGATGCAGGTCGTCCAGAAGCATCCCGCCCAGCTTGGGAAGTTTTTTGACATCAATCTTGGACAGCTCTTCAATTTCGTTCATAATCCCGGCCTCTATGGAAATGTTATCAGGATAAATATGAAAAATCAATAAAACTTGCTCGCTGCCATCGCCCCCCTCATGTCATTCCCGGAGCGAAGCGACGGGAATCTTAGACGGCGCGGCCTCAGGATAACAGCGCCGCTGTCACTCTTCACTCCTCACTTACTCCGGTACAGTGTGTTTTATGTTCTCCGCAGGATATTTTAATAAGGAATAATCATGTGTATAATAAGCCTCGAATAATATGAAAGAATGGCATTACATACATGAACCGGATCCCAGGAAGGGCTCCTGGAATATGGCCGTGGATGACTATTTGTTTCACAGCTTAACACATACTCCGGTAACATATCTCCGTTTTTATTCATGGGAAAAACCGACTGTATCCCTGGGATATTCACAGAAAATAGAAAGAGTGCTGGATGAGAATTTTTGCCGGGCCAATGACATTGACATTGTCCGTCGGTTAACAGGAGGGAAACTGGTCCTGCATTTTCGGGAAGTAACATATAGTCTATGTTCATCTGATGCGGCTCTTTTCACAAATACGCTTAAAGATTCTTACCGTTTAATATCCCAAGGCCTTATCGCCGGATTTAAAAAGATGGGGATTTCAGCGGCCCTGTCTCAGCCGCCTCCCCAGGATTATGTCCGGGGAAACCTTCCATGTTTTTCGTATCCGGCCGAAGATGAAATTGAGGTTAAAGGACGAAAAATTGTGGGCTCCGCACAGAAACGGTTGGAAGGGAAATTTCTCCAGCATGGATCGATCCCATTGGTCCATGAAGAGCAGCCGCTGCGGGTTGTTTCCCGGCTGAAGGAGAGCGTGGATAAAGTGAGAATGATTTCCATATCCGAAGTGCTGGGCCGGCCAGTGGATTTCAATCAGGCCGTCACATTTCTCAGCGAAGGATTAAAAGCATTCTTCAACATCTCTTTAAGTCCTTTTACTTTCAAGGCGCTTCAAATTGAGGAAATCAAAATTCTCCAGAAAAATCGTCATGAGAATCCGGATTGGATTTATTTGAGATAAAACAGGCTGCCTCGATTAGTGAAAAGTGACAGCGAAGCGGGCCGCGCCGTCTAAGATTCCCGCCGCTCCGTTTCGGGAATGACATGGAGGGGCGAGCGAAACGAGCATAAAGAATGAATAATCCAGGCTAGCCAGGCAAAGGTTGCATTCCGCCTGGTTTCGACCTAAAATAGCGGTTAATGCTATAGATGAAAATGGAAAAAAATGCGATACAATCATACTGAAATTGAGACAAAATGGCAAAAATATTGGGATAAAAATAAAACCTTTAAAGCGGAGGACCTTTCCGGCAAGCCGAAGTATTATTGCCTGATCGAGTTTCCCTACCCATCAGGAGACGGCCTTCACGTAGGACATCCGCGCAGCTATACCGCTCTTGATATTATGGCCAGAAAAAAAAGAATGGATGGTTTCAATGTGCTTTATCCCATCGGGTTTGACGCCTTCGGATTACCCACGGAAAACTACGCCATAAAAACAGGGATTCATCCCCGGGTCGTCACCGAACAAAATATTGGTACTTTCACCCGGCAGCTGAAAGCCCTTGGTTTCTCCTTTGACTGGGACCGGCAGGTCAATACATCAGACCCGGATTATTATAAGTGGACCCAGTGGATTTTCCTGAAAATGCTGGAGAAAGGCCTGGCTTACAAAGCCAGCATTCCCATCAACTGGTGCCTGGACTGCAGAATCGGCCTGGCTAATGAGGAAGTGGTCGGCGGCGCATGCGAACGCTGCGGCGGCAAGGTTGAAAAACGGCTTAAAGAACAGTGGATGCTTAAAATAACGGCCTATGCACAGCGCCTCATTGATGACCTGGCAGGCGTGGATTACCTGGATAAGATTTCTAAACAGCAAATCAACTGGATCGGCCGGAGCGAAGGCGCCCGGGTTTATTTCGAAATTCCAGGACTGGATTATTCCCTGGAGGTATACACAACCCGCCCGGATACCTTGTTCGGAGCGACCTACATGGTATTGGCTCCGGAGCATGAACTGGTTGAAAAAATCTCTTCCCCTGAACGTAAAGCCGAAGTTCAGGCTTACGTCCAGGTTGCCATGCGGAAAAGCGACCTGGAGCGGAGCGAAGTATCCAAGGAAAAAACCGGCGTGTTCACAGGGGGATATGCCGTGAATCCCGCCACCGGCAAACCCATACCAGTCTGGGCAGCCGATTATGTTTTGATTTCTTATGGAACCGGGGCTATTATGGCGGTCCCCGGCCACGATCAGCGGGACTGGGATTTCGCCCGCACTCATAATCTTCCCATTGTTGAAGTTATTCAAGGCGGCGATATCTCCCAAGGGGCCTACACCGGAGACGGGAAACTCGTTAATTCAGGTTTCCTGAACGGGAAAAATGTTCCGGAAGCTATCTCTTCTATGAATCAATGGCTGGAAAAAAATGGATTGGGCGGTCCCACAGTTCAATACAAACTGCGGGACTGGGTCTTTTCACGTCAACGATACTGGGGAGAACCCATACCTGTCATCCACTGCACCCGATGCGGCACCGTTCCCGTTCCGGAAAAAGAACTGCCCGTGGAGCTGCCGGAAACAGAATGCTATAAGCCCACGGAATCCGGGGAATCTCCTCTTGCCGCCATCAAGGATTGGGTCAACACGAAATGCCCTGTTTGCGGGGAGCCGGCAAAACGGGAAACGGACACCATGCCTAATTGGGCCGGATCCAGCTGGTATTTTATACGTTACTGTGACCCGCACAACGATAAAGCATTCGCCGATAATAAAAAATTAAATTACTGGATGCCGGTTGACCTCTATAACGGCGGAATGGAACACACCACTCTCCACCTGCTTTATTCCAGGTTCTGGAACAAGTTTTTGTTTGACTGCGGTCTTGTTCCGGTCTCGGAACCCTATTCAAGGCGGACCTCCCACGGGATGATTCTCGGCGAAGGCGGAGAAAAAATGTCCAAATCCAAAGGCAATGTGGTCAACCCGGATTCAGTAGTGGATCAATATGGTGCGGATGTATTCCGCTGCTATGAGATGTTCATTGGGCCTTTTGATCAAACTGCGGCTTGGGATACACAAGGGATCGAAGGCGTACACCGCTTTCTAATGCGGGTGTGGCGCCTGGTTATTGACGAAGACACCGGAGAAATCAATTCACGGATAAAAGACAGTGAACCTGATGCAGACACATTGACCCTGCTGCACAAAACCATCAAAATCGTCGGGGCCCATATCGATGAGATGCGCTTTAATACTGCATTGTCTCAAATGATGATCTTTGTTAATGAGATCAATAAAAAAGAAGTCCTTCCCATCAATGTCTTAAAGGATTTTATTCTTATTTTCAGCCCCTTCGCTCCTCACCTGGGAGAAGAACTATGGGAATGCTTGGGCGGATCTCCTTCTGTTCTTAAAGAATCATGGCCCGGCTATAACCCCGAATTTCTTGTCGAAGAAAAATTAACGATTGTCGTGCAGGTCAACGGAAAAGTACGCGGTGATATGGATGTGCCCGCAGATACGGATCCGGAAGAACTCAAGCAGCATGCCCAAAAACTTCCCAATGTCGAACGTCATATCAAGGGAAAAACCATTCGAAAAATTATTGTCGTCCCCAAAAAACTGGTCAATATCGTCGCAACTTAATTACCTGACTTGTGCTTGGAAAAAACCGGAAAGGGCCATCCTGAGACCGGAGACGGCAGCCCGTAAGGTTCTCAAACGGATTCGCCGAAAATGGTCAGGTGCGGTTGTGATAACGCAATGATTTAAAACGATTGATAAAGCGAAGGGGGTGGGGGTAAAGAAAGCAAAAGGTAATTTTATTGCATAGAAGCATATCGAGCATCCGGGAGATATATCTTCCGGCTCCGCCTTTGGAATCAAGCCTCCGGTAGAGTCTGACCAGGCGGGAAAAATAATCACGGATAAAATAGACTTGACGTTTTTTCAGGGGAGACATCTTCAGCACGGATTCAGTGTTGAAGTTATGGAATTCTTTGCCGGACAACAACCCTTTTTCTTTACAGGTCTGAAATAATCTGGTGCCCGGAAAAGGATAAAAAATAAATAACTGCAGGATTTCAGTTCCTATTTCACTGTTTAATTTCACGGTTTCCAGCATTTCACGCATGCCTTCTCCGGGAATACCAACGATATTATTGGTACATAATGTAATGCCGGCTTCCTTGATCCTTCGCATGGCGGAAGTAAATGTTTGTATATCCAGCTTTCTCCCCAGTACTTCCCTCCTGATCCGGTCATTACCCGATTCCAATCCGATATCAATACGTATACATCCTGTTTCCGCCAGGGCCCGGACAACCTTTTCATTGGCCAGGCTGGGATGCAGATTGCAGGAATAAGGCAAGCCGATTTCTGCAGAATATTTCTCACAAAACTCCGCAAACCATTTTGGGTAAAGAGGAAGGTTGTCGTCCTGAAAAGCAAATTTTTTTATAAGCGGATATTTATTTTTGACCTGTTTGAGTTCCTCCACCAAATTATCCACGGAGCGAAAACGGGTATATCCGCCCAGGCCCTTAGTCAGAGATCTGAGTACGGGGTTGCAGCAATAATTACAATTGAATGGACAGCCCCGGCTTGCCATAACCGCCGCAACGCCCTGGTTCATATGATGAAGACTCTGGAAGTGAAAATCATCCCGCGCCGGAAACGGCAGGCTGTTTAAATCAGGCAAAGGCCGTCTGGAATTTTTAAAAATCTTCCCCCCTTCCCTGCCCCAAAGATTGGGAACTTCCGCTACTGAAAATCCAGCGCCCCTCAAGCGGCAATAATCGACAAGCGGACCTTCTCCTTCCCCGGTGCAAATAATATCAAAAAACCCTTCATTTAAAACATCCTCCGGCTCAAGCGTCGGATGTACTCCTCCTATCAAAGTTTCAATATTATTCAAATCGGAACAGCTTTTAAGCCACGCACTCAATTTTTTTGCATATTGATACATATTAGTGGTGGAAGAAAATCCGACGGCATCCGGGGCATACTGTTTAACGCGCAGCAGAAACGAATCTTTGTCCGGCATACGAATGACATGATAAAAAGAAATATCATGTCCGCTCTGTCTGACTGAAGAGATGAGATAACCGATTCCATGTGAATAGGCTCCATTCCAATTTTCGATGGCTTGAAATACATCTAAGTAAACCAGCAATATTCGCATGGGAAAATCCGCCCTTTGGCAAAAATAAAAAATGATTGTAATCGATTCAGCCGGAAATCTCAAGAAAATAGACTCATGTCTCTCTGTTTTACATGATAATTATATGGTATTCTCGGTAAAAAGGAACTGGAATGACGGATGATATTTATAAACTATTAGCCCGGCACTTGGACGATCTTCCCGGAGGTTATCCTGAAACAGAAAGCGGAGTTGAACTCCGGATTCTGCGCCGCTTGTTTACGCCTGAAGAAGCCGGATTGGCCTTAAAGTTGACGCTCATCCCTGAAGAGGCGGAGGTTGCGTCCCGGTGTGCCGGCATACCGGCGGAGCAGACCTCGCATATGCTTGAAGACATGGCGAAAAAAGGACTCATCTACCGGCTGCAGCGGAGAGGGCAGCCGCCGCGTTATATGGCGATTCAGTTTGTTATCGGCATATGGGAAATGCAGGTTAACCAATTAAGCCCGGAGTTAATTAGGGATTTCAATGAATATGTGCCGGTTTTGTTCAATTTGGATGAGTGGAAAAAAGCCCCTCAGCTCCGGACTGTTCCAGTCGGGCAAAGTCTTGACCATAAATTGCAGGTTTATCCATATGAAAACGCAGTCAGCCTTGTTAATGAAAATACGAAATTTCTGGAAGCGCCGTGTATCTGCCGGAAAGAGCGCCGCATCATAGGAGAAGGCTGTGACAAACCGGAAGGAAACTGCCTGATCATGGGAGCGGGAGTAGACATATACAAAAACTCCGGTATCGGCCGGGAAATCAGCCGGGAACAGGCCCTCGAGATCATTGACAAAGCAGATGAAACAGGTCTGGTCCTGCAGCCCAGTTTTTCCAAAAAGATCTCAAATATTTGCTGCTGCTGCGGCTGCTGCTGCCAGGTGTTGAAAAATATAAAAAAGCATCCCTGTCCCTCCGAATTGGTTGCTTCTCCTTTTGTTGCTCTTCTGGATTCAGATCTTTGCACCGGCTGCGGTGTCTGTGCAGACAGATGCCAGATGGACGCTGTTCACCTGGATGATGGAAAAGCCGCTTTAGATTCAACGCAATGCATCGGCTGCGGCTTATGCGTGACCACCTGCCCTGAAAACGCTATCCATCTTCATAGGAAACCGGAGCCGGAAAAGCCTCCCGTTCCTGACAAGATTACCAAGGCCGCAGTCAAACGGCTGCGTATCCGTGGAAAATTTGGAGCCGGCCGGGTCAGTTCCCTGCTTATCCGGTCAGCCAAAGACCGTTTCCGCAACCGGAAACCCTAGTGCCTGTATAAATCTTTTCAGTCTATTCAGTCCCTTCGGTCTGTTCAGTCCGCCTGCTGCGCCCGCGTTCATTGCGTTGGTGTTTTGTATGGAGAAGAGCGGACAACGGGATTCGAACCCGCGACCCCGAGCTTGGGAAGCTCGTGCTCTACCAGCTGAGCTATGTCCGCTTCTTCCGTAAAATGTATCGGCAACCGGCTTTTTTGTCAAGAACTCCGGTTGGTTAATCGTGAACACCCCGAACGCCGTCATCCGGATGTGCCTATCGCGAGCCGGGATGGCGGCAGACGCGAGGAATCGTTTT
>CAZDJZ010000020.1:0-48136 GCA_964505785.1 uncultured Eubacteriales bacterium | reverse complement strand
AAGATCCTCACGGCCTGCCGGCGCAGGCCTCAGGATGACATTGATTCAATCAAGGTCGTCACTTCACTGCGACGAGCTGCAAGCATGAAGATGCGGTGAGATTCAGCCTGCCCGAAGGGGTGAAAATTTGCGATAAAAATAACGAGCCAGGCTTGATTTTTTATAAGTTTTGGTCATAATACTTTTGGGGGAAAAATATGGAAAATAACTCCAAAAACATTAATTATGCGTTCATTGAGAATGTTTTCAATCATCTCGAAAATCCCATTGCTTTTCTGGATAAAGATTGCAACGTGCGTTTTTGGAACCATGCAGCAGAAAAGCTGACTGGTTATTCTTATAAATCAAAACCTGATCCTTCTTGTTTGCGTAATATCCTTTCATACGGAGAAAAGGGAGATTTAATATCTTGCGAAAAAAATTGCCCGGTAAAGAAATCATTGGATAACAATAAATTTCACAATTTGGCTGCTTACCTAATGCATAAGGAAGGATATCCGTTACCTGTCAGGATGCAGATTTTTCCGTTTCCTTCGCCTGATAAAAACACACCGGGTGCATTAGTGGTCTGGCAAGAAACATCCCCCAAGGTGGTTTTGCCGCATAAAGCTTTTGAATTGATGCGAATGGACCTCCTTGACCCCCTGACTCAATTGGGAAACCGCCATTATATGGAAATGCACCTGATTTCCAGGCTGGATGAAATGAAAAAGTACGGCCTTTCTCTGGGAATTCTCCTTTTTGCTGTCGATGGATTATCAATCCTTGTGGAAACATATGGGAAAAAGGCCGGTGAGAAAATAAAAAGAGTGCTCGGCCTGACTTTGATCCGGAATGTCCGTTTTTTTGAAGTGACCGGACGATGGGATGAAGACAAGTTTTTGCTGGTATTGCTCAATGTAGATTTAAATACACTTGATCTTATCGCCAATAAACTCCGCTTGCTGGCTGAACAGTCTACAGTCATGATCCAAAATAAATATATTCACACCACTGTCTCCACAGGAGGCACGTTAGCCCGTTCTTCTGATACCATGGATTCATTAATCAAGCGGGTTGAAACAAACCTCGCCCACAGCCAATCGATGGGAAAGAACCATATAACCCTGCACCTGGATTCTTAGACTGGTTATCTTAATCGCAAACTTAAAAACGTTTTCATGTCACCTTGAAGAGCGAATCAGGCCGCCTTATGTCTGCGGCAGCCGAGTGCCTGCAAACAGCACAGGGTGGTGTTTCATGCTGCATGGATTTCATGGAATATTTGCGTTTTGAGATAAAAAAATTGATAATTGACAAAGAAATTTACCTCATTCAAACAGCCTGAATAGATCAGGCTAGTTCTGTAATGAAGGAGAACGAATGAAAAAAAACATCATTGCCTCCATATTATTCAGCCTTTGTCTGCTTTTTTGTTTATCTTGCCGCCAAAATAATCAACCTGCAGCGGAATCCTATTCCGGGCCTGTCACCGGCGATCTTGAAATTACATTTGTTTCTCCCAAAGGAACGACGGGTGACCCGAATGAATCCGATTCAATTGTGATTATGTTCAATTATCCCATGATTCCCCTTGAAGCAATCGATGACAGAAAGGATCCGGATTTCGTCCGGATCTCGCCCCGGGTTAAAGGTGCTTTTCACTGGCTGAATCCAAAAACCCTTACATTCAGCCCAAGAAAACGGCTCTCCTATGCAACAGAATTTCAAGTCACCATACGAGAAGGAACCCAATCCTTTCAGGGCCATTACCTGGAAAATGAATACAATTGGAGTTTCCAGACTATTACCCCTGAACTTCTCGGTCACGATCCAGTGGATAAAAAACAATGGATCAGCCTTGACAGAAACATTTGGCTTTTTTTTAATATTCCGGTTACACCAAATAAAGCTGAATCTTTTATATCCCTCCTCGCATCCGGCAGCGATAAGAAGGGTTCCGGTCTTTCCTTTTCCCTGAATCATCCTACCCGGGACGAGGTGCAAGAACAAAATTTAAATTATGAACCGGAGCAGGTTTTGGTCATGAAGCCGGATAAATTTGTTCCAAACCAAACCTATTCCGTAGAAATCCGCTCCGGCCTCCCTGCCAAGGAAGGCCACCTTGGTTTGCGCCGGCCGCAAAGCTTTTCATTTTCGACTTTCAAACCGTTTGAATTCCAGGAACTATCCAGCGGCCACCCTCATAATCCGTCCGAAAGTATCCGCTTTCATTTCTCCAACCCGGTTTCCTACAGCCGGTTGTTTGAATATATAGATTTTACTCCCAAAATTAAAATTCCCGAATACTATCTAAACTGGGAACAGGCTGATCCGGTTCTGTACATGTCCCTTCCCTTGGAACCGGAAACCCAGTACACAGTAACCATTCAACCGGAACTCGAAGACATGTTCGGAAACCCTCTCGGGCAAAAAGTGACCCGGAAATTCAATACAGCCTCCTATCCGCCTTCTGTGGAAATCAATACGGGAAATGGGCTGCTTGAAGTTTACGGAAACCGGAAATTCCCTATCCATTCCATAAATAAGGAACAAGTCCGCATCCAGGCGGCCCAAATTGATGCGGATTCGGTTATCCCTCTTCTTAAAAAGCAGAATATATTCTGGTCCCGGGAAGCATTTCAGCCTGGTAACTTCTATGAACTGGAACGTCCCTTTGCTCTTAACCAGAAAAAAAACACCCGCACAGCGACACCCTTTGAACCGGATCTGCTTTTACATGGAAAACCCGGATGGATATTTCTTCAGCTCGACACAGAATCTGAAGAAAAATGGAACCGTTATCCTAAAGCTTTGCTTCAGGTCACCAACCTGGGCATTACAGCAAAATATTCCACATCCAACAACCTGGTTTGGGTGACCACCCTCAATGACGGGAAGCCGGTTCCCGGCGCCCGGGTGGAAGTCCGGGATGATGCCAACCGGGTTTTATGGACCGGTGAAACCGGGAGCGACGGCCAAGCTGAAACGCCGGGTTGGCGGGAGCTGGGATTCAAGCGCCAAAATCGCTGGGATTCGCCCCGTCAATGGATCATAGTGAATAAAAATGGGGACTCCGCTTTCACCAACTCTGAATGGTATTCAGGGATTTCTCCTTATGAATTCGGAATCAGCTATGACTGGTCACCTCCGGCTGTGGATATTAACGGATATATATACTCAGACCGGGGAATTTATCAGGCAGGAGAAAAGGTTTACCTGAAAGGAATCATCCGCGAAAATTCCAGCCGCGGACTGATCATTCCTGATAAGAAAAAAGCCCAGCTGGAAATATGGGATTCGCTCAATGAAAAAGTTTTGGAAAAAACAATCTTCTTCAATGAATACGGTTCGTTTTCGGACGAATACTCCTGTCCAGAGGATGCCGCTTTAGGAACATATAACGTAGTGGTTGAGATACCCGGAACGGAAAGCGGAGGGGAATCCGTCAAACGCTTTTCCGGGCATTTCCGGGTCGAATCCTTCCGCCCGGCCCAGTATGAACTTCATCTGAAAACCGGTCAGGAAAGCTATATTTTTGGAGAAAAGTATACCGCCGCAATTCAAGCCGCTTATCTATCCGGCGGCGCTATGGCCGGACAAGATATCGAATGGCATTTGCGCTTAAATCCCCACCGTTTCTCTCCTCCCGGTCATGAAGGCTTTACTTTCGGTAATCATCTTAATTGGTGGGAAGAGTGGGACCGCGATGAAAGCCGGCTTCTTTCCTCGGGAAAAACGAAACTGGACGATCAGGGAAAAGTTGAAATTCAACAAAAATTATCGCCGGAAAATGAAAGTGATTCAGTAAGCGCAGCGCTGGAAGCCACTGTGAGCGGACCGGACCGCCGCCAGGTAACCAGCCGGATCCAGTCGATTGTCCACCGGGGACATTTTTATATCGGATTAAAACCGGCCTCCTTGTTTATTCCCCATGAAAATGACTTGGAAATTGACGTTATTGCCGCAACTCCCGAAGGCAGGCTGATTTCCGGAAAAGACATTCAAATCCGTCTTGTCCTGCGCGAATGGCATTCTGTACGCAAATCCACAATCGGGGGGCGGTTCCGGTGGGACAGCGAAGAAAAAGACACCCTGATCGGCACCAAGGAAATACAAAGCGGAGATACGCCGGAAACTCTGGTTTTTCAACCTGACAAGTCCGGTTTTTATCTTATTCAAGCCGAGGCTCAAGATAAATCCGGAAACACCATTACCACAACTTCATCCGTATATATTACCGGAAAGGATTATATTCCCTGGCATAGAGACAACGATGACGCTATTGAAGTTATACCTGACAGCGCCCATTATCAGCCAGGTGATACAGCTGAACTCCTGATTAAATCCCCGTATGAAAAAACTCTGGCTCTCATCACAGTAGAAAGGGAATCAATTCTCGAGAGCCGGATGATCGAAATCGAAGGCAGTATGCATAAATTTCAGTTCCCAGTAACATCCAAACATATTCCCAATGTTTTTATTTCCGTTATTCTCGTCCAGGGGCGCACTGACCTCATTCAGGATGAAAACAGGAACCGTTCCGACTTAGGCAAGCCCGCTTTTAAATTGGGATATTGTCAATTGAATATCGATCCCTCCGAAAAGAAGCTTGATATTCAGGCTGAAACCGATCGCTTCACCTACCAGCCCGGAGATAAAGTCACACTGGACTTTCAGGTTTCAACTCCCTCTGGAAAGGGAAAGCCCGCAGAAGTGTCTGTAGCGGTGGTGGATACAGGTGTTTTGAATTTAATCGGTTTTCAAACACCAGACCCATTTTCCCTGTTCTACCGTCATCATCCCCTTTCGGTTCACACCACAGAAACCCGGCACCATGTGATCAGCCAGATATTTTTTGGAGAAAAAGGCGAAAATGTCAGTGGTGCGGTTGGGGAAGCCAGGGCCCCCGGTTATGCCTCTTTATCTGAAATTCTTTTAAGAAAGGATTTCAGGGCGCTTGCCTATTGGAATCCTGAATACCGGACCGGCGCTGATGGCCGGGGTCAAGTGGAATTCGAATTGCCCGATAATCTGACAAAATTCCGGATTATGCTGGTCGCCTTGACCAAAGACTCCTGTTTCGGCCGGGAGATGACGGATTTTCAAGTCAATAAACCTTTATTATTACGGCCTTCCCTGCCGCGTTTTTCCCGCGTGGAAGACAATTTTAAAGCCGGGGTTGTCGTTCAAAATAACTCTTCTGAATCCGGTGATATCACCCTCCAATGCTCCGCACAGGGAATATCCATGCCCCGCAGCGGCCAGAAGCATAAAATCCATCTCCAAAAAGGGCAATCACAGGAAATCCTTTTCGATTTCACCGCAGACAAGCCAGGAAGAGCGCGTTTTTCCTTTCGAGCGGTCATGGGAACATACAGTGACGGCCTGGAAGCTGAAATTCCAGTCTATCAGCCGCGGCAATCGGAAACTGTAGCGGTTTTCAACCAAACCGGACAATCCGTTTCGGAAGTCATCCGGATACCTGAAAAGACATATCCCGAATATTCCAGCCTTGATTTTTACGCATCACCTTCAGCGATATCCGGAATTCGGGGCAGCCTCCGGTATTTGCGTGAATATCCCTATCTCTGCCTGGAGCAGCGAATCTCTTCCATTTTGCCGTTTTTGTTGGCGGAAGAGATCATCCGGGATTTTTCTCTTTCTGCAAATTCTGCTGAGAGCAACCGGCGCTATATCCGGAATACACTATCCGCCTTGGACTCTTACCAAAAAAATGACGGCGGCTTCTCCCTTTGGCCGGATTCCCGGTTATCCTCTCCATTCCTAAGCGGATATGCCGCTTTCTGTCTCATGCAGGCACAAAAAGCCGGTTATCCCATATCCCAGTCCGGTCTTGACAGGGTTATGGATTATTTGGCTCAAATCGCCGGCGATAAAGTACAGTTCCGGAATCATCCCTATACGCAGGAGACAAGCCTTTCCGTCCGCGCTTTTGCGCTCTATCTTCTTGCCTTGGCCGGCAGGCCCGAGCCCGGATATACTGAAAAAATATATGCAGAACGCAGCCAGCTTACGACTTTTGGGAAAACCATGCTTTTAAAAGCAATGCATTATGAAAAGGGCTATCCGGAGGCCAAAAAGCTCCTTCTGCAGGAAATGCTGAATTCGATCAAGGTTTCATCCACGCAGGCTCACTTTGAAAACGATGAAAGCAGCTCAGGAAGATGGATATATTCCTCCTCACTTAGAACAACCGCGCTGGTTTTGCAGACTTTACTGGAAATGGATATTCAGCATGACTTTATCCCGGCAATGGTCCGGTGGCTGATTTCCCGCCGGGAAGCCGGACGCTGGGCAACAACCCAGGATAATTTTTTCGCCTTTTACGCACTGAATCAATATTATCAGACCTATGAGGACAGTGATCCTGATTTTATGCTGAAGGCTGAACTGGAAACAGAACAGATTCTGGAAGCATCCATGACTAAAGTCACAGACACCATCCATAAGGATATTCACCTGAAGCAATGGCCGGCAGGAACCAGTAAAACACTTTCAATTGAAAAATCCGGGCCCGGAACTCTGTATTATGAAACCAGGATGCATTATGTCCCCCGGCAGTCCTCAGGGGCCCGCGATGAGGGTTTTTCCATCCAAAAACAGTTTTTAACCCTTGAGGGAGAACCGCTGAATGAACTTAAATCCGGTGATCTGGTTATTGTTAGTTTAAGAATCATTACTCCTCAGGAAAGATTGTTTGTCATGGTAGAGGACCCGGTGCCGGCCGGATTAGAAGCTGTCAATCCGGAATTTAAAATTGAAAGCCGTGAAATGCATCATAAAATGCAGCAATGGGCCCGGCAAGTCGAGAAAGACAGCCCCCTTTGGAGAGGATTCAACCATATTGAAATCCACAGCGACAGAATCCGGCTGTTCGCAGATTCTCTGGCCCCTGGAATTCATTATCATCATTATTTGGCCAGAATCCTGCTTCCCGGAAAATTTCAAATGCCTGCAACGAAAGCAGAAGAAATGTATTCCCCCGAGGTGTTCGGCCGGAACGATGAAAAAATTATAACCATAAAAAGCAGATGAGGGCAAACGGAAAATTATTTATTGCAGCCGCCCTTATGGCGGCAGCCGGCTTGGCTTCTTTATATTGGCCCGTGCCGGAATCTTCATTGTCTCCTCAATCCATGGTTTCTTTCCGTATCCTCGATAGAAACGGCCGCGTTCTCAGGGAGGTTTTTTCCGATCAAAGCGGAAGCTGCCGCTGGTTAAAGCGGGAACAAATCCCTGCGGAAGTGATTGCAGCCACTTTAGCTGCAGAAGACCGGTTTTTTTATTGGCATCCGGGGGTGAACATCTTTTCTCTTTTCCGAGCCTTACGGCAGAATGTTTCTCAAGGGCGGATTGTTTCCGGAGGATCCACCATCACCCAGCAGCTGGCGCGGAATATTTACCCCGGCCCTCGAACCATCTTTTCAAAAATCCGCGAAACCTGGACTGCCTTACGATTGGAAAAAGCTCTGACTAAAGACCGGATTTTGACCCAATACTTGAATCGTATTTATTACGGGAATCAGGCCTATGGCATCGAAGCGGCCTCCCAAACCTATTTCGATAAATCCTGCCGGGACCTCACCTTGGCTGAAGCCGCATTCCTAGCGGCGCTGCCCCGCTCACCATCACGTTTTAATCCTTATCTGCAAGATCCCCGTATTCTCAGTACGCAAAAAGAAATCCTGAATAAAGTTTTTTCGTATCGATTGGCTGCAGAATCCGAGCATGACCGGGCCTTGCAGCAAAAATTAAAACTGAAACCGGTCCGGTCCCATTTTGTTGCACCTCATTTCTGTGATTTTGTACTGGCAAATTGTACCATTGGGGATAAAACTTCCGGCCTGGACATCCAAACCACTCTCGACCTTGATCTCCAAAATCATATCCAGCATCTGGTCAAAGATCATATTGCTTCCCTGTCCCGGCACAATATAACTCAAGCCGCAGCCATAGTCATTGACAATTGCAGCGGTGATATCATCAGCATGGCCGGCTCCCGGGATTTTTTCGACATCCATCATCAAGGCCAGGTCAACGGCGCAGTCTCCCTTCGTCAACCGGGCTCAACCCTTAAGCCCTTTGCCTACGGCCTGGCACTTCAACAAGGAATGAGTGCTGCGGATGTCCTTTTTGACGGTCCGGTTGAATATCCAACCCCGTCCGGGCCCTACCAGCCGGTCAACTACGATCATAAATTTCACGGCCTTGTCCGCCTCCGGCAAGCACTGGCATGTTCCTATAATATCCCAGCCGTCCAATTAACTGAACGCCTTGGTACTGAACGTCTATATATGAAACTCAAGCAAGCCGGCTTCACTACGTTTGTCCGTCCTTCTTCCTATTATGGTGTCGGCTTGGCTCTGGGTAATGGAGAAGTCACTCTTCTGGAGTTGGCCCAGGCTTACTCCGCTTTAAGCAGAGGGGGCGTTTTCAAGCCCGCGTCCTGGCGCCTGAAGCCACCGGAACCACCCGATGAAATTTCAAATGAATTTACGGAAACCAGGGTCTTTTCCCCGGAAATTGCTTACATCCTCACCCATATTCTTTCTGATGCGGATGCCCGTATTCCCGCTTTCGGCTACCGGTCCCCTCTTCATCTTCCCTTTGCCTGTGCCGTTAAAACCGGAACAAGCAAGGATTTCAGAGATAACTGGGCGGTGGGATTCACTCCTGACTATACGGTTGGAGTCTGGGCGGGTAATTTCAACGGTGAACCGATGCATACTGTTTCAGGAGTCACCGGATGCGGCCCTTTGTTTAGGGATATTATGCTGCTGCTTCACCGGAAAAACCCGCCTCTCGGATTTACAGCCCCGGAAACTCTCATCCGGCAGCGGATTTGTCCTGAATCCGGATTGCTGGTTTCCTCAGAATGCCCGGGAACCATCGAAGAGATATTCATCCCGGGTACCGAACCCAAAGACATTTGCCGCAGGCATTCTCCATCCAGCCGCATTCCGGCTTTTTCCGCCCGAGAGGAACCCAGCCGGATCCATATTATCAACCCATCCCATGGAACCATCTACCAAATCGATCCGGTGCTGAAACCCGAATTCCAGACGGTCCCATTACGAGCCGTGATTCCATCCGGGATGGAAATCGCTGGATTTGAATGGCTGGCCGATGGGATAACATTAGCGTCCGCCCTTGGGAACTTTGTTTTTTATTGGCATATAAAACCAGGCCGGCACACCTTAAGCTTCAAAGCGAAAACCAAAACCGGCTCCACTCAAAAGGGTTCAGTTGTGATTACAGTGTTGGACTGACGGCTGCTGCAAGAGGATTATTTTTTTACTTTTTTCTTCTTAAATATCCGTTCCAAGGCTTTTTCAAGTTCCTTTTCGGCAATCGGTTTAAGGAGCAATCCTTCAGGCCCGGTCTTGCGGGCCCGGCCGATTGTCTTTTCATCTGCAAATCCGGTGATGTATATGAAAGGGACCTGCCGTTCTTTTTTAAGCAGCCGGGCGGTTTCAATACCATCTAACCGGCCCTGCAGCCCGATATCGATTAAAACCGCATCCGGAGGATCACTGCGGCAATATTGCAGGGCTTCTTCCCCGGAAAATACGGAAGCGGTTACTGTGTAACCGAGCGGGGTTAAAAAACTGCGCAGGTCGCTGGATACAATTCCCTCATCTTCGATTATAAGTACTTTTTTAGCTGACATATACAAAACCTGAATATAAATGCTAAAGCAGTTATTTTTTTCTGTCAAGGCCTTTTTTGAGATTTGATATACAAGAGATATCATTTGAAAACATTCATGGAATGATATATAAAAAGCATGGTATATATCTACTCTATTTGGAGGACTAATATGGAACGACGGGAAGCTCTGATGGTACTGGGGTGTGCGGCCCTGATTGGCCCTGCTCTTATTTCCTGTCAAGAAAGGAGTATTCAAATGAAAAAAGAAATTAAAACCCAAAACGCCCCGGCGGCTATAGGCCCTTACTCGCAAGCTATTGAAGCCAATGGATTCATCTTTGTTTCCGGGCAAATCGCCATCGACCCATCCACCGGTGATCTTTCGACTGGAGATGTAGAAGAACAAACCCGCTTGGTTTTAACGAATTTAAATTCTGTTCTGGAAGCAGCCGGAAGTTCCCTGGAAAATGTAGTGAAATGCACGGTTTTTCTTCAGGATATGAACGATTTTTCCAAAATGAATGCTGTCTATGATGAATTTTTCAATGCACCTTACCCCGCACGCGCTGCGGTTGAAGTCGCCCGGTTACCAAAAGACGTTAAAGTTGAGATTGAAGCCATCGCCGTTAAATAGGCTCTCCTGACTTTTTACTCATTACAGCACAATAAGATCCCCGCGGCCTGCTCCGCAGGCCTCCGGATAACAGAGGTATCACATGAAAACATCTATTCAAATCGGGATCGATACCGGTGGGACGTTTACAGATTTCATCATTTGCCGGAATAGAAAAATTGAAATAAAAAAATTCCCCTCCACTCCCGCCGACCCGTCCCAAGCCATCCTTTCCGGCATCAAGGATTGCCTCTCTTCTGATGAGCTGCGCAAAATTCACCATGGAACAACTGTGGCCACCAATGCCCTGCTGGAAAGAAAAGGAGGCCGGATTGTCCTTATCACCACCAAAGGTTTCGAGGATATCATTTTCATCCGGCGGCAGGTCCGGAAACATCTCTACCGGCTCAGAGGAGAATCCAGAACGCCCCTTCTCCATCCCAGCCATTGTGTGGGGATCGAAGAAAGAACCGGTCCTGACAGCCGGATTGAAAAAAAAGTTATATCCGAAGACATCGAAAAATGCCTGGCCAAGATACGACAATTGAAAGCGGAAGCCGTTGCTGTCTGCTTGATAAATGCCTACGCCAATCCGGAAAATGAAATAATCATTCACGAAGCTCTTCAAAAAACAGGTCTTCCTGTCTCCCGTTCCAGTGAAATTCTTCCGGAATACCGTGAGTATGAACGAACCACCGCAGCTGCGGTCAATGCTTACCTGATGCCGGTGGTCGGCCGCTATCTTTCCCGTTTGGATCAAAAGCTTTCAGGAGCGGATCTTCGCATCATGCAGTCCAACGAAGGTCATATTTCTCCCGGGACAGCCCGGAAAGAGCCAATTCGAACCGCTTTGTCCGGACCCGCCGGTGGAGTTGTCGCCGCGCATCATATAGGTCATTTATCCGGATTTCCGCAACTGGTGACTTTCGACATGGGGGGGACATCTTCCGATGTTTCTTTGGTGGATAAATCCATCCGCTGGACCAATGAAAATATGATCGGTGAATTTCCCGTCCGCCTCCCTATAATTGATATCCATACAGTCGGTGCCGGAGGAGGCTCGCTGGCGTACATGGACAAAGGAGGTTCCCTGCGCGTAGGGCCGGAAAGCGCAGGCGCCGATCCAGGGCCGGCCTGTTATGGTAGAGGCGACCAGCCGACGGTTACGGATGCCAATCTGGTACTGGGCCGTCTTGACCCGGACTTTTTTTTAGGCGGAAACATGAAAATCCAACCGGAAAAAAGTCATGCGGCTGTCTCCCGCCTGGGCCGGAAAATCAATAAATCCACCCAGGAAACAGCAGCCGGAATCATTGCCATCGCCAATGCCAATATGGAAAAAGCCATCCGGGTCATATCCATCGAAAAAGGCATTGATGTCCGCAATTTCGCGCTTTTTTCTTTTGGTGGAGCCGGAGGCATGCACGCAGCAGAAATGGCATCCCATCTCCAAATCCCCCGGATCGTGGTTCCAAAGAATGCCGGTGTGCTTTCCGCCCTAGGGCTGCTTCTGGCTGATTCCATTAAGGATTACTCTCATTCCATCTTGAAAAAATCAGATGAAATACAGGAAACTGAAATCAAATCCCTGTTTTCCCGGATCATGGAGCAGGGGCTGAATGACATGAAAAAAGAAGGATTCCCCTCAGAACGGATCAAATTCCAAAAATTTCTGGATATACGGTATTTTGGGCAATCTTTTGAAATTCCCATTCCATTCACCTGCTGGCAGGATACCATAAAAAATTTTCACCAGACCCACTTCCTTTTATACGCCTACAATCACCCCAAACAGCCCGTAGAAATCGTAAACCTCAGAGTTAAAACTGTAGGAAAAACTGAAAAAATCAAATTAGCAAAACAGCCGCAGGAAGGCGGCGATGCCGGCACGGCTTTAACCAAACATCAAGGCCTTATTTTCCAAAATCGCCGGTTTAAAACTCCGGTTTATGTCCGTGACCGTCTTAAATGCGGCAACCGGATTTCAGGACCGGCCCTTGTCGTCGACATTGAATCAACCGCTTTTCTTCCTCCCGGATACTGTCTCGAGGTCGATGCGTTATTAAATCTTGTCATACAAAAAGAAGGTTAGAATGCCGGAATTTGATCCTATTGAATTGGAATTATTTAAAAATATTTTCATCTCCATCTCCGAGGAGATGGGTGCTGTGCTGGAGCGTACCGCTCTTTCTCCCAACATCAAGGAACGCCGCGATTTTTCCTGTGCACTTTTTAACAAAGAGGGTGAAACATTCGCCCAAGGGTCTCATATTCCCGTTCATCTGGGTGCAATGCCTTTGTCCGTCCAGGCTTCCTTAAAAAACATCGAATATGAAGACGGGGATCTTGTTATTCTTAATCATCCTTACCGCGGCGGAACCCATCTTCCTGACATCACCTGCATAACCCCGGTTTTCGCTGATAACCGTCTGGCCTTTTTTTCCGCCAACCGGGCTCACCATTCGGATGTAGGCGGAATGAGCCCCGGTTCCATGCCCCTCGCCTCGGAAATTTTCCAGGAAGGTTTGATTATCCCGCCGGTTAAATTACTGCGCAAAGACCATGTGGATCCGCATGTGATGAATTTGATTTTAGCCAATGTCCGGACTCCGGAAGAAAGACAAGGCGACCTGTTTGCCCAAATTGCAGCCAATCATAAAGGCCGGACAAGACTTCTGGAAATCATTAAAAAGTATGGACTTGAAAAAATAATCCGCTACACCGAGCTCGTTCAGGACTACACGGAAACCATTCTCCGTCGGACTATCCAAGACATGCCCGACGGACACTGGACATTCCATGATTTCCTGGATGACGACGGAATCACAGGTGACCCTGTGAGGATAGAAGCAGCTGTAACAATTAATGGGGATGAAGCGGAAATTGACTTCAGCGGGTCATCTCCGCAGGTCCAGGGAGGTGTGAATGCCAATTCCGCCGTCACCTATTCCGCGGTGCTCTATGTCTTCCGCTCCCTGGTTGAGGAAGATATTCCTTTTAACACCGGTCTCATGCGGCCGTTGAGGATAAAGGCACCGGAAGGCAGTGTCGTCAATGCGCGGTTTCCTGCAGCTACAGCCGGCGGAAATGTGGAGACATCCCAACGGATCGTTGATGTTCTCCTTGGCGCTCTTTACGGAGCGGTTCCGGACAGAATTCCTGCTGCCAGTTCCGGCACCATGAACAACGTGACCTTCGGAGGTCATGACCCCCGCACCGGCAAAGCCTTTGCTTACTATGAAACCATCGGCGGCGGAATGGGAGCCAGTGCCGAGCACAGCGGGCTCAGCGGAATTCACACCCATATGACCAATTCATTGAATACCCCCCTGGAAGCTATGGAAATTTACCTTCCGCTCCGTATCCGCAGGTACGGTCTCCGGCGAAAATCCGGAGGGAAAGGCGGCAATAAAGGCGGAAACGGAATTATCCGGGAATATCAGTTTCTGACCCCGACGCAAATATCCATTATTTCCGAAAGACGATCTTTTTCCCCATATGGACTCAACGGGGGAGAGAACGGGAAAAAAGGCCGGAACCTATTGATCTCAAAGGGCAAAAAACAGAAGCTTGGTTCCAAGGTGAATATCCAGGCTCAATCCGGAGATATTCTCCGGATTGAAACTCCCGGAGGGGGCGGATATGGCTGGAAAAAATAGGAAATCCTCTTTCGGCCCCGGATTTTTGGTCACCGCCGCCTTTATCGGACCCGGAACCGTCACCACCTGTTCTTTGGCTGGAGCCGACTTTGGTTACGCCCTGTTATATGCCCTTGTTTTCGCCACTGTAACCACCATTATTTTGCAGGAAATGACGGGCCGCTTGAGCCTGGGATCGGGAAAAGATCTGGGCCAGGCCCTGCGGGAATATTCCGGAAATCCACTCACACGGTTGATCTACATCGTCCTGACCTTGTCCGCAGTGACTTTCGGATGCGCCGCTTACGAAGCGGGAAATATCATCGGCGGTTCCCTGGGTTTGTCCATGATTACGGAAATACCCCAGAAAATATGGGTGGTGATAATCGCACTTGCCGCTGTTTTTATTCTCAGCCGGCGCGCTTACCGTTTTGTTGAAAGGTTTCTGGTCTATCTTGTCTTTATTATGAGTATTTCTTTTATCACCACTTTTATCATCGTCCTGCCGGACTTAAAATCCATTTTATCCGGCCTTGTCCCCTCTGTCCCGGAAGGATCCCTTCCCCTTGTTTTGGCTTTAATCGGAACCACTGTGGTCCCCTATAATCTTTTTCTTCATTCTTCAGCAGTCAGGCAAAAATGGACCACCCCCAAGGATATTAAAAAAGTTAGAAAAGACCTGCTGCTTTCCGTCAGTCTGGGCGGATTGATTTCCATGTCAATCGTGGTCACCTCCGCGGCTGCATTTTTCATGCGGGGAATGGATGTGACCAGCGGCGCGCAAATGGCCGAACAGCTTAAGCCCCTCTTTGGCCCCCTGACCAAATGGCTGTTCGGGATCGGTTTTTTCGCCGCAGGCATGAGTTCGGCGGTCACGGCTCCTTACGCCGCGGCCTTCGCCTCTTCTGGAATCCTGGGGTGGGAAATTCAGCCCAATTCACGCCGGTTCCGCGCAGTATGGCTGATCGTGATCATAGTCGGCCTGGCCGTTTCCCTATTCCGCTTCAATCCGATCTCTGTTATCATTTTCGCCCAGATGGCCAATGGACTTATCCTGCCGGCCGCTTCCATTTTTCTGCTGGCCATGCTCAATAACCGCAAGGAAATGGGCGGTATGGTGAACGATTGGAAACAAAACATGGCAGGTATAACCATTATTCTGATCGTTACGGTTTTAGGGGTCTGGAATATTATTAGGCTGTTTCTTTAGTTCGAAAACAGCCCCCTGACTCATCCTGAACAAAGCGAGCATCTCCCTGTACAAGCCTCCAAGTCACTGCGAGCGGTCGTAAGCCGCGTGACAATCTTCGACTGCCTCGGCAAGGAGAAGGTGAAGGTAAATCAATAAAAAGTAAGAAGTTACCTGATCAAAATCAAAAATCAAAAAATAAAACAAAGCCGGGTATTGCAGGAACCCAAGCAACTCTAGTAACCCAAGTAACCCTAGTAACTCTAGTAACTCTAGTAACCCTAGTAACTCTAGTAACTCTAGTAACCCAAGTAACCCTAGTAACCCAAGTAACGCTTGTAACTCTAGTAACCCAAGTAACGCTTGTAACTCTAGTAACCCAAGTAACCCTAGTAACTCTAGTAACCCTAGTAACCCTAGTAACTCTAGTAACTCTAGTAACCCTGGTAACCCAAGTAACGCTTGTAACTCTAGTAACCCAAGTAACCTAATTAAATATTTGAGTTTTGAGATACGTTGTGTTGTAATTCGTTTAAGAAAGGAGTTTACTATGAAAACAATCGGCCTTATCGGAGGTATGAGCTGGGAATCATCCCTGGAATATTACCGCATTCTTAATGAGGAAGTAAAAAAACGGCTGGGAGGACTTCATTCAGCTGAATGTGTGATGTATTCGGTTGATTTTCATGAAATCGAACAGATGCAGCATCAGGACAAGTGGGATGAGGCAACCGATTATTTAATCAACATTGCCAGAAAAGTGGAAAAAGCCGGAGCGGATTTTATTGTTATCTGCACCAATACGATGCATAAAATGGCTGGGGCCATATCAGATAACACCGATATTCCCCTTCTCCATATCGGCGATGTGACCGCCGAGGCCATTCTGAAAGACGGGCATAATCGCGTCGGTCTCCTGGGAACCCGGTTCACCATGGAACAGGATTTTTACAAGGGCCGTTTAACGGACAATTATAACATCGATGTTTTGATTCCGCCTTCGGATGAACGGGAAATCATCCATAAAATTCTTTACCAGGAATTATGCCTGGGTGAAATAAAAAAACAATCCAAGGATGCTTTCCGGTCGATAATTAACAACCTAAAATCCCGCGGCGCCCAGGGAATTATTTTGGGATGCACGGAAATCCCCCTGCTTGTTGAACAAAAGGATTATGACCTTCCTCTTTACGACACAACCGCTCTGCATTCCCGGGCTGCCGTCACTCTGGCGCTGGAATGAATCAAACGCGCTCTGGTTCCGGGCTTGTCCGGCAGCTCGGTCTATTCGATTCCACCATGATCATGGTGGGGATCGTCATCGGCTCAGGTATATTCCTCACTTCCGGAATCATGGCAAAAAGCATTCCTTCGGCTCCGCTTCTTCTTTTGGCCTGGCTGGCGGGCGGACTTCTGACCTTAGCCGGGGCCTTAACCTACGGCGAATTGGGTGCAGCCATGCCGGAAGCCGGCGGGCAATACGTGTATCTCCGCGAAGCTTATGGGCCTTTATCAGGATTTCTTTTTGGGTGGATCCTGTTTCTGGTCTATATGACCGGCGGTATCGCCGGTCTGGCTCTTGCCTTCGCTGAATATTTCGGCGTATTTTTTCCGGCGTTTTCCATACAAAATACAATTTTAACCGTACGCCTTCCATTGTTGGGAAACTCCCTCGCTTATTCTCTCTCCGCCGGACAATTCGTTGGGGTTGGGGTTATCATTGTTCTCTCTCTGATCAATGTTTTTGGGGTACGTTTAGGAAAATCGGTGCAGAATTTTTTCACAGTGCTGAAGATCGGCACTATAACCCTAATCGTGGTTTTTGGATTAAGCCTGGGACAAAGCACGCCCGTCAATTGGAACTTCAATCCCGGAGGGTTGCGATGGAGCGGTCTGCTTATCGGTTTCGGCGTAGCCCTGGTTGCGGTCGCATGGTCATTTGACGGATGGAATAATATTAATTTCGTTTCAGGGGAGATAAAAAAGCCGGGCAAAACCCTTCCCCGTGCCTTAATCCTGGGGACTTTGGGTGTTACTTTGCTCTATCTCTTAACCAATCTAGTCTATCTTAAAGCGGTTCCCCTGCCTGAATTTATTGGAGAAGTCAGGATTGCCGAAACCGCCATGACAGCCCTGTTCGGTGTTTCCTATGGAGCGGCTGTCTCCGCCCTGGTGGTGGTCTCAACCTTCGGTTCCTTAAACGGATCTATTATGGCCGGCCCTCGGGTTTATTATGCCATGGCCCGCGACGGCTTGTTTTTCAAACGCGTCGCACGAGTGCACCCACGTTTCCGGACCCCGGATTTCGCCATTTTACTGCAGGCTGTCTGGGCTTCCATTCTAACTTTGCTGGGAACCTTTGAACAAATTTTTACTTTCGCTATGTTCATGTCCATTGCTTTCTGGATTGCAGCCGCCGCCGCAGTTTTCAGGCTGCGGAAAATAAGACCGGATATGCCGCGTCCATACAAGACCTGGGGATATCCGGTTGTTCCCTGGCTTTTCATACTGGCCTCCTCCGGAATTTTAATCAATACATTGATAGAAAAACCCATTGAATCCCTTTCCGGAGTCGTTCTGACTGCCGCAGGAATTCCGGTCTACCTTTGGTGGAAAAACAAAGCACGGCCAAGGCAACAAGGAGATATCTAATGAATTCCTCTGCTGATAAGATCAATAATTATGAAAAAGCGGTCAATGCAGCCCGGTGCATCCGCCCCTACATCCGCAAAACCCCTTTGGAAAAATCTCCCTTCCTGAGCCAAGAATTTAAGGGGCGGATCTATTTAAAACTGGAAAACTGGCAGATCACCGGGTCTTTTAAACTTAGAGGAGCTTTGAATAAAATTCTGTCGCTGAGACCGGAAGAAAAGAATGCCGGGATTATAACCGCCTCATCCGGAAATCATGGAGCGGCGGTCGCTTATGCTCTCCACCTTTTTGACCTGAAAGGAACCATTTTTTTGCCGGACTATGCCTCGCCGGCTAAACTGGATGCCCTGCGGGTTTACCAGCCTGAAATCCACCTGTTCGGAGATGACTGTGTTAAGGCGGAAATTAAAGCACAACGAACTGCAGACGAACAAAACCGGGTGTTTATCTCTCCCTATAATGATCCTTTGATTGTTGCAGGCCAAGCCACAGCAGGTCTGGAGATCATTGAACAGGGCCGCAAACTCGATTTTGTTATCGTTCCTGTTGGAGGAGGCGGGCTTATCTCCGGAATTGCAGGGGTTCTCAAGCACAAGTGGCCGGAGATTGAGGTTATCGGCGCCCAGCCTCAGAATTCCCCGGTCATGTACGAATCCATTAAAGCAGGGCGAGTGGTTGATATTCCCTCTAAACCCACGCTCTCCGACGGGACCGCCGGAGGAATGGAAGCCGGCTCCATCACCTTTGATATCTGCAGAGAACTGGTGGATGATTTTATTTTGGTTTCAGAAGAAGAAATCGCAGCAGCCCTCCGGTGGATGCTGCAATTTCAGCATATGCTGGTCGAAGGTGCAGCGGCGTTGTCTCTGGCCGCACTATTTCAGCAAAAAAAACGTTTTTCAGAAAAAACCGGTGCTTTGCTGATCACCGGCTCTAAGCTGACCTTGGATAAATTACGGCAGGTTCTTGATGAACCTGCAAACCGCAAATCATAAAAACGCAAAACGTAAAACGCTAAAAATCAATAAGCAAGCAACAAAACGGTTTATTTTTGATTTTTGATTTTTAATTTTTGATTTGATAGAATTCCCCAATTTTCTCCACAATATACGTCTGCTGCTCGTCCGTCAGCTCTGCGTATATAGGAAGAGCCAGCACCTCCCGGGATGCTTTTTCGGAAACCGGAAAATCTCCTTCTTTATATCCCAGATAGGCAAAACACTTTTGCCTGTGCAGCGGAAGTGGATAATAAATGGAAGTGCCCACTCCATTTTTCTGAAGAAATTGCTGCAAAGCATCACGGTCAACAGCACGAATGACATATTGATGATAGGTATGGTATTGTTCCACTCCTGTATTCCGGTAAACCTCTGCCGGCGGCTGGACCAACTCTTTTTCGGTTAAACCAAACTCCTGAAAAAGGCGATGATACGTTTCCGCCCGCTGCCTTCTCCTCTGCTGCCAGTCATCCAAATGCCGCAGCTTGATCCGCAGAATCGCCGCTTGAAGCGCATCGAGACGGAAATTTCCTCCGATTTCATCATAAAAATACCGGTCAGCCGCCCCGTGATTTCTGAGTTTTCGAATACGGCCGGCCAGAGCCCTGCTGTTGGTGATCACCATACCGCCGTCACCGAAACCACCCAAATTTTTTGAAGGAAAAAACGAAAGCGTCCCCATGTCCCCGAAGGTGCAGGATTTCCTAACACCGGTATCGGATGGGTATTCCGATCCGACTGCCTGGCAGGCATCCTCAATGACAAATAATTTATATGTCCGGGCTGATTGTATAATGGGATCCATATCCGTCATTTGCCCATAGAGATGGACCGGCAGCACGGCTTTGAACCGTGAAGCATCACCAGCCTTCTCAGCCTTATCCAGGATATCCGCCAGGGCCGCAGGAGCCAGGTTATATGTGTCCGGATCAATGTCGCAAAAAACCGGAATCGCTCCTACACGCACAATCGCTCCGGCGGTGGCAAAAAAGGTGAACGGGGTTGTGATCACTTTGTCACCCGATCCAATGCCCAGCGCCATCATTGAGACGATCAAGGCATCTGAGCCGGAGGTGACACCGACAGCGTCTTTAGCTCCGGAGTATTCAGCCAATTCACGCTCCAAGGCATCCACCTCTTCGCCTAAAATAAACATCTGCGAGGCAACCACTTCCTGCATTTTCGTGTCAATTTCATCCTTTATCGTCTGATATTGTTTCTTTAGATCGAGTAATGGTATTTTCATCGTATTGTCCTTTTCCGCTTAAGCGGAGTTACACTTTTTTAATCTTTTTCTTTTCGATGATCAGCTGTCCCTGGTAAGAAACATAATTTAATAAAATCATCGCACGGTCTTTTCCGGAGAGGTCCTTTTTAAATAAGCCTTTTAATCCCTTTAACGGTCCTTCCATGACCTGGATTTCATCTCCTACAGACGGCTCCCGCCCATATTTTTCCAGCTCTATAAAACCATCGATTTCCCGGGCTTTTATTTCATGAATAATTGTATCCGAAATAGGAATCGGACCATCCTCATTCCCGACCAGGTTTTTCACACCCCGGGTGTATTTAATCAGGCGGTACTGCTGGGGAAAATCAAAAAGCACGAATTCATATCCGGTGAAAAAGGGCCGGACCGAACCTTCCTGCTTATATTTAGGATTATATACATCAAAGCCCCCTTCTTCGAGGAGCCTTTCCACCTGGAATTCTTTTTTTGGCCGGGTGTTGATCACAAACCATCTTTTCATAACTGCCGCTCTTTTTGAAGAAAACTACGGTAAAGAGACAGCCGGCGGTCCGGTATGAAAAACCGCCTGGCCGTACAGCTTTCCGTCTTCGCCAAATCCACATCCGCATATAAAATGGCATCTTTTCCGGAAGGGGCCTGCGCTATAACCCGGCCTTCCGGGTCCACCACAAAAGAATCACCGGAAAAATGGAGGCAGTCCTCTTTTCCCACCCGGTTGACCAGCGCGGTGAAATATCCATTCTGGAATGCCGCCACCCGGAGTTCTGCTTCGAATAAGCCCTCCGGCCATTCTCCAACAGCACCGGCTTGCGGGATAACAACCAGCTGTGCTTTCTGTAGAGCCAGGTGCCGCATATACTCCGGAAAATGCCGGTCATAACAAATGGCGATTCCAATCCGGCCGGATGATGTTTCATAAACAAAATCTTCGTTCCCCCCCGGTGAATAATATCCTTTTTCATAAAATCCCAGTCCATCCATAATATGGGCCATCCGGGTTACTCCTAAAATTTTGCCGTCTGAATCAATAACCGGTGAAGCGTCATAGGTCTTGTTCCCATGCCGCTCAAACAGGTTCAGAACGGTTACAACATGATGTTCACGTGATAATCGAGTGAAAACATCCGTAAGAGGACCGGGAACCGTCTCAGCTTTTTCCAGATCCTTCGGATTGGCCGGTTTTTGTGGATAGAAATACGTTAATCCCAGTTCGGCAAAAGCAATAAGTTCAGCGCCGTTTTCCGCAGCGGTTTTAAAAGCCCGGATACCTCTTTCAAGATTATCTTCTTGGTCAGGAACAGCATGCTGTTGTATAAGCGCAATTTTCAATTTTAAACTCCTTTGGCACCCGTCTTAATAGGGAACAAAATGATTGAATAAACTTTATTATCTTAAACCCAGGCTTAAAATTCAAGTTTCCATACTCTCCTGAGGCCTACGCTGCATGCCGTGAACGATTTGCGGTTTTTGCGGTTTGAGGTTTTATGGGCCGAAAGATTCCAATTGGGGAAAAGCCTTTAAAATTTGTCCTAAGACCAGCGGAACCAGACCTATGGCCAGCGCATATCCCCATTGGTAAGCAGTCAGTGGAACAGCTTTCAGAGCATCGGATAAACCGGGAAGATAAACAGCCGCTGTCAATAAAAGCAGGCAAAATCCCATGGCGCCCCAAATATAGGGATTCCGGGTGGTTTCATTCCGGATGAGATGCGAACCGGTGTTGCGCATATTAAAAGCATGGAAGATAGACGCGAGGCCCAAAGTTATAAATGAAAATGTGACCGTCTGATCTAAACTCATCTTTAGGATCAAACGGCCGGAAAATACCGAACCCAGAACAGCTGCTGATATGATGAAGCCATAGACCGCTATTCCAATCCATCGTCCGGACGTCAGCACGGGTTCTTTGCTGTCCCGCGGGGGCTGCTTCATTATTTCGGGGTTTCCGCCCCCTAGGCCTAAAGCCAGTGCCATAAACACATCGGTCACTAAATTCAAAAACAGTATCTGCAAAGGACGCACCGGCAGCGGGATACTGAGCAAAGACGCTAAGGCAACACTCAATATTTTTCCAGCATTGGAGGAAAGCAGGTAATAAATGAACTTGCGGATATTATTGAAAATGATCCGGCCTTGCTGGACAGCCAGAACAATCGTAGAAAACGAATCATCTTGGAGAATCATATCGGACGCCTCTTTGGCGACTTGTGTTCCCCTCTTTCCCATGGCTACGCCGATATCCGCCTTTTTCAGCGCGGGAGCATCATTTACCCCGTCTCCAGTCATTGCCACGATTTCACCGGCCTCCTGCTGCATTTGAATGAGATTCAGCTTTTGAGCCGGACTGACCCGGGCGAATATGGATGCATTGAGAATATCGTCCCGCTGTTTGTTTTCCCCGGATGACATGTTGTCCAATTCGCGGCCTTCCATGACCCGGGAGGAATCCGAATCCAAGCCAATGCTCTCACCGATCTTCAGGGCGGTTTCGGCGTGATCGCCGGTCACCATGACCACACGGATTCCGGCCCGCCGGCATTTTTCAATGGCCTCCCGGGCTTCGTCCCGGGGCGGGTCCATCATCCCGGCTAATCCCAAAAACACAAGTTTACTATAAGGGTCCGTGTCGGAACTGGATTCCGTTTTTTCCGCCAACGCGATAATCCTAAGACCTTGGGCTGCCAGTTCCCGGTTATTTGACAACCATTTCTTTTTTTTATTTTCATCAAAAGGGTCGATTTTTTTTTCTGTTTTAATTCGGTCGCATATATCGAAAACCGCTTCCGGAGCCCCTTTTACCGCGACCAGATACCTGCCGTTCTGCTTATGAACCGTTGCCATAAGCTTCAGCTCCGGGTCAAAAGAAACCTCTCGCTTTTCCGGCAGGGATTCGAGCAGCTCTTCTCTTCGGATATCAAAGCGTGCCCCGGCTTCCAGAAGCGCCAGCTCCAAAGGCTCGCCCATAGAATGCTCTTCAGGATCATCAGATAAATCCGCATTATTGCAGAGAACTCCCACTTTCAAGGCTTCTTTCATAAGTGCGCCGGTTTTTCCTTTTTCCCCATTTTCCTTATCAATTTCCATTCGACCCGACGCTGTCCGGATTTCCTTGATCTGCATGCGGTTTTCCGTCAGGGTCCCGGTTTTATCCGAAAAAATAACGGTTGTTGCACCCAATGTTTCCACAGAAGAAAGCCGGTTAACCAGGGCCTTATTCTGGACCATCCGCCAAACGCCGCGGGCTAAACTCAAGGTGGCCACAATAGGAAGGCCTTCCGGAATAGCTGCGATGGCCAGAGCAACTGCGGTTTCGAGCATGAGAAGCGTATCCCGCCCAGCCAGGAATCCGGTCGCCGCAACCAAAACCATGATGCCCAAGGTCGCCCAAATAAGACGGTGTCCCATCTGGTTGAGACGTCGCTCAAGAGGTGTTTCTTCATCTTCCGCCTCTTCAGTCAAGGATGCAATATTCCCGATCTCCGTATCCATACCGGTGGCTGCAGCTACACCTTCAGCTGTGCCGCGGGTTACAGATGTGCCTTTGAACAACATGCCGGTCCGTTCAGCCAAGGGAGCGTCTTTGGCAACCGCGTCTACCAACTTGGTCACAGATTCAGATTCCCCGGTTAAAGCAGCCTCATCCGTTTGCAGTTTGGATGCTTCCACGAGCCTGATATCAGCCGTGACAATATCCCCGCTCTCTAAAATCAATATGTCTCCCGGGACCACCTCATCAGCAGGAATTTCCCGAACCTCGCCGTCACGCCGTACTTTGGTCTTCACTTTGCCCAATTCCCGAAGGGCTTCCATGGAGCGAACCGCCTTCAATTCGGTAAAAAAACCAATGAGTGTATTAATCAGCAAAGCGACAACAATGGCGATTCCCTCCATCCACTGGTTTAAAAGAAAAGATACAGCCCCGGCTGCCGCCAGCACAATCACAACAATGCTTTTTACTTGATCAATAAGGATTGACCAGGCGCTCTTTTTTTTCGCCTGCTTCAGTTTATTGGCCCCGAATTTATTTCTTTGTTTCCGTGCCTGTGATTGGGTTAGTCCTTCTTTTTGAGATACAGAGAAATGATCTAATATCACCTGGGCTTTTTTGGCCCATGGCTTCTTCGGAAGCCCCTCCTCCCGCTCTATTTTTAATTCGCTTTTCTTCTTTTCCGTCATATTTTCCCTTCCAAATTGCTTTTCTACTCTTACGTTCGCAAGAGTTCTTTTAGTACTGCTTCTGCATACATACCCGGCCTTGGTTTATTTTTGTTTTTTTATTTTTGATTTCTCTTCACTCTTCACTCTTTACTGAACGAGGCAGTTTGAGATCCTTCGCTTCGCTCAGTTAGACAGCTCCGCTGTCACTTCTTCTGACACTTCGGACAAAAATACGTTCCCCTGTTATTTATCTTAATTCTCTCGACAGGGCCTCCGCACTTTGGACATATGCCGTCTTCTCCTCTATGGGGAATAATATAATCATCCGGAAATTCGTCCGGATCGGCTTTTTTATCGATCGCGGTTTTAAGCACCTCTTGCATCTGCCGGAATAAGTCTTTGATTTGGATTTTATTCAAATTACTAACTTTGCTTTTGGGGTGAATTCCTGTTTGGAAAAGAATTTCATCTGAATAAATATTTCCGATCCCCGCGATAAGGCTTTGATTCATTAATGTGGTTTTAAGTGATCCCCTTCGGCCTTCGACCAGTTTTAAAAAACGTCCGAATGACAAATCCAACGCGTCTTCCCCCAAATTATTGTTCCTTATATATTCTCCAGCCTCGTTGACAACCTCCACTTTACCCAGCATCCGCTGACTATCGTAAGACAGGTTATAACCATTATCAAAATGAAACAAGATACGTGTGTGGGGCGGGCGCGCGTTTTCATTCTTAAAATATTTAAAATAACCGGTCATGCCGAAATGAAACATCAGCCAAAAATCTCCATCCAGGCATGCGAACATGTGTTTACCGTGCCGTTTGGTTTTTACAATACAGCAGCCGTGAATTTTGCGTCCTAATCCCTGGGGCGTGGTGCCGGCAAGAACGCGGTCGTTTTCCACCTCCACTCCGGTTATTTTTTTATTCAGCGCATTCTTGTCCATATATTGTCTAAATACTTCCACATCTGGTAATTCCGGCATATTCGTCTCCTCTTTATCTTTACCTATTATCCTGCTGTTCGCTTTTCCAGCATTTGTATTTCATTTTCTAACCTGAAATATTCATAAAAAAACTTCGATTTTTTTTGCAATATCTTTATACCAGCGATTAACATGGCCTCTGCTTAAAGATCAATAGAAGGATTATCATTTTTAAATTTTTATTTTATTCGCAATTTTTTTACCCTCCGGGCAAGCCGAATCTCACCGCATCTTCCGGCTTGCGGCTCGTCGCAGTGAAGTGAGGGCCTCTTAACAAATCAATTTCATCCTGAGAGAAGCGAAGGATCTGCCGCTGCATCGTATTTACTGCTCAGTCACGTCCTGCTGATACGAAGCATAATGAAATCCTTCGCCGCTTTGCTCCTCTGGAGGACAATGAATTAACGTATCGTCGTCGTCACCGGCAATCTTGACCCGTGAATAATTCAGGTTAGAAAATAAACATACCCAACAGATCGCTATTTTTGATTTTTGATTTTTAATTTTTGATTTAACTAAGATAACTTCTCACTTCTTACTTTTAACTTTTCACTAAAACTATGATTTGGCCTCTTTTAATACATCTTTAAATTTTTGTTCATTCAGGATCTTCACATCATGTTTTTCAGCCTGGTCCAGCTTACTGCCGGGGTCTTCCCCCGCCACTAAATAATCGGTTTCTCCGCTGACACTTGATGTCGCCCTGCCGCCCAGGTCTTCAACCGCTTGCTTGGCTTCATCCCGGGTGAATTCATCCAGTCTCCCGGTAAAAACAAATTTTTTTCCCTCCAGCGGAAAGGATTTCCCCCCGGGTTCCTGCGGTTGGGGTTTGACGCCGGCTTTATGTAAACGCTCCAAGACCTTCCGGTTTTCTTCCTGCTTGAAAAAATAGTGGACACTGCGGGCGATTTGCGGTCCTACTTCATGGACTGCCCTCATTTCCTCTTCATCCGCCTCCATTAAGTTTTCCAAAGCATGATACTCCCCGGCCAAAACCCGTGCAACATGCTGTCCTACATGCCTTATGCCTAGAGCATACAGAAAGCGGTCAAACCGGGCCTGCTTTGCCCCTTGAACAGCATTATATAAATTTTCCGCTGACTTCTGGGCGAATCCCTCCAGTCCCTTAAAATCCTCTACCGAAAGATGGTACAAGTCCGCTATATCATGGACCATATCCTTGTCGACTAATTTCTTGACAATTTTTTCGCCTAATCCATCGATATTCATGGCGTCGCGGGAAGCATAATGCATAATATGCCCGATAAGCTGAGCTTCGCAGGCCAATCCCGCCGAGCAAAAATAATATGCGCCCTCCTTAAAAACATCCGAACCGCAAACCGGGCATTTTTCCGGCATAGAAAATTCCCGTCCGCGTTCTTTTCCGGGTTGATTGATCCGTTCCACCACTTCGGGAATGACGTCGCCGGCACGCGCAATCCGGACTTTGTCGCCGGGCCGGACATCTTTGGCATGCACTTCATCCTCATTGTGCAGCGTGGCACGGCTTACAGTCACACCGCCGACATCCACCGGCTGCAGCAGCGCCACCGGAGTCAACATTCCGGTTCTCCCGACCTGGATCACAATATCCTCCAGAATAGTGACTTCCCTTTTTGGAGGAAATTTCCAGGCCAGAGCCCACCTGGGGCTGCGCTGGCGGGTCCCAAGCTGTTCGCGTAGGGAATAATCGTCGACTTTTATCACAATACCGTCGATTTCGTATTCCAGTTCATCCCGCCGGCGGCTGATATCTTCCCGGTACTCTTCCACTTCCTGAAAAGACTCGCATTTCCGGTTTTCCTTGTCTGTTTTCAATCCCCATTCAGGCAGCTGCTGTATGACTTCCCAATGGGAGGAAAATTTCTGTTCTTCCACTTTTAAAATTTCATAAAAATATATATCCAAGGGTTTATTCGCCACTTTCTTGGAATCTAACTGGCGCATGGTCCCTGCCGCGGCATTCCGGGGATTGGCAAATGGATTTTCACCATATTCTATGCGGTGTTTATTCATCTCCTGAAAAGCGGCTTTGGGCATGAAGACTTCTCCCCGCACTGCTAAAAAAGGCGGAATTTTCTGTTCGTCCTTCCGGCGCAGCCTCAGGGGTACAGCACCAATGGTTTTTATGTTTTCCGAAATATCTTCACCGGTTTGTCCGTCTCCCCGCGTGGCGCCGTACTTGAAGTTTCCATTTTCATACACGATCTCAACCGACAGCCCGTCAAATTTAGGCTCAACTACGTAGTTTATCTCATCCTTGCCGGTGTTACGGCGAATAAAATCATCAAAATCCCGTGCCTCCTGTTTGTCCAGGACCGCATTCAAACTCAGCATAATCACGGTGTGATCGATTTTTTTTAATTTATCCACAGGCGGCGCTCCGATTTTCCGTGCAGGTGATGTATCGGATTGAAATTCGGGGAAGGCCTCCTCCAGTTCCTGCAGGCGCTTAAACAACGTATCAAAAGCGGCATCGGAAATTTCCGGCTGATTTTTTACATAATACAAATAGTTGTGATACTCGATTCCCTCTCTTAAGGCCTTGATCTGTGCTTCCGCCTCCTTCTTGGACAGCTTGCCGATATCTTTGAAATCGGTTTTGGGATTATGTTTGAAATCCATATCCTCTCCTCTAAGATGGTTCCCTATGTAATGCCTTCATTAATTCTCTCAACGGAAGCGTATTGATAATATTGTCCGCCTCCAGCCAGCCGCGCCGGGCCTGGCCGACTCCGAAACGGATCAATTCCAGATCATCGATACTATGTGAATCCGTAGTGACAGCCATTTTTATTCCGATTTCCTTACCCAGCTTACAAAAGACATCATCAAGGTCCAGCCGGTCCGGATGGGAATTGATTTCAAAATGGATATGCCTTTCAGCTGCCGCCTGCATGAGCTTCTCCATGTCCAGGGCGAGCGGTTTCCTTTCGTGAATCAAACGCCCGGAGGGATGCCCTAAAATATTCATATAGGGATTATCCATAGCCTTAAGCACCCGGCTGGTCTGTTTTTCCCGGGAAAGATTAATATTATAATGAACCGAGCAAACGGTAAAATCCAATTCTTTTAAAATTTCATCCGGCAGGTCCAGCGAACCGTCTGCAAGAATATCAACTTCAATTGATTTAAGAATCCGGATTTTTTTGAATTTATCCTGGAGTTTATCCACCGCTTCCATTTGCTCCCGCAGCCGTTTGGTATCCAGTCCATTGGCTATGGTGACTTTTTTTGAGTGATCGGTTATCGCCACATATTCATATCCCTTTTTTTCGGCCGCCCTCACCATGTCCTCCAGGCTGCAGCGCCCGTCCGTGGCTTTGGTGTGGACATGGAGGTCGCCACGGATATCATTCAGCGCTACCAACTTTGGAAGCTTGTTTTCCTTTCCGGATTCGATCTCTCCGCGGTTTTCCCTTAATTCCGGTTCAATATAGGGCAGGTCCAAACCGGAGTAAACCTCTTCCTCTGTCCGTCCAGCGATCCGGTCATCATTTTTAAACAAACCATATTCATTCAGCTTGTATTTCTTTTTGACTGCAATTTTACGGCAGGCGATATTATGCTCTTTAGAACCGGTGAAATAATGCAAGGCCGCCCCGAACGCTGCTTGGGGAACCACGCGCAGATCAACTTGAAGCCCGGTTTTCAAAATGACCGACGAACGGTTTTCACCTTTGGATACGACCTTTTCCACATCTTCATAACCTGTAAACCGGTCCATAATATTGCATCCCCGCCTGCATGAAGCCAGGATATCAATATCCCCAACGGTTTCTTTCCTTCGCCGGTAGCTGCCGGCAATCTCAATAGATTTAACTTTATCATCGCACTTTAAATACTTCAGATAAGGCTTGATCATCTGCTCGGCAACCGACAATTTAAAACGTTTTTGGTCCCCTTGTCTCCGCTCCAGCTCTTCCAGAATGTTTTTCTCCGTGGTCGCTCCGAATCCGGAAAGCTTGCGGATTTTATGCTCCTCGGCTGCTTCCCGTAACTCTTCGGCCGTCTTTATTCCCAGTTTATTATAAATGGCTGCAATTTTTTTGGGGCCCATACCCTGCAGCTTCATCATGCTGCTCAATTCCTCCGGGATTTCCTGTGTCAAGTCTTCCAGCAAGGGATGACTGCCGGTTTTAATAATGGTTTCAATTTTCCCGGCCAGGTCTTTGCCGATACCGGGAAGCTCAGACAAATTTTTCCCATGTTCCAGCATATCGGATACGTTTTTAGACAGGCCTCCGATAGTCCTGGCTGCATCCCGGTAGGCTCTGACCCGAAATTGATTGGCTTGCTTGATCTCTAATAAGTCGGCAATTTTATTGAAAATCTCTGCAATGTCACTGTTATGAACAGGCATGGGTCAGTTCTCTCTTAACATTCTTTTCAGCCGGGATGCATTTTCAACTGCGAATCCTTCCTGGTCATTATCGAAATAACAAAAAACATCCTTTCCCTGTTTTTGCCATTGGGAAACAGCCCCGGCCCACCCGGACAAGGTTTGGACATCATATTTTCCCTTGTACGCTCCATCAGGGCCGTGCAGCCGGATATAAACAAAATCGGCGGTCACGGTTTTCGGAGACTGCCAGCGGTCAAAATCATAAATGCAAAAAGCCGCCTGATACTCAGCCAGCAAATCGTTGATATCCTGCCCAAACCAATCGGGATTGCGGAATTCGAATGTAAACCGGAATCCCTTGGGCAATGCTTCCAGGAATGACTTTAATCTATCCGCGTTCTTTTTCCACTTGGGAGGCAGCTGAAAAAGCACCGGTCCCAAGGAATCGCCTAAAGCCTCTATTTTATCCATAAATTTTTTGACCAGCTGCCGCGGGTCCTTAAGCTTTTTCATATGGGTGATATAACGGCTGGCTTTAGCCGCAAAAATAAAATTTTCTCCGGCGGTCCGGCTCCATTGCTGTAGGGTCTTTTTTTCCGGAACTTGATAAAAGGAATTATTGATTTCCGCCGAATCAAACCGGGCGGAATAAAATTTGAGCAGTTCCTTATCGGGCAAGTCTTCCGGGTAAAAGGGACCCTTCCAATGCTTGTAGTGCCAGCCCGATGTCCCTATATGAATCATGACAACACCTCAAAGCCGGATACAATATCCAGCAGCTCCGCCGTTATGGATTCCTGACGCTGATGCTGGTACCGGGTATTAAGATCATCCAGCTGCTCCTGAATATTCTTTTCCGCTGCCTGCATGGAGGCCAGACGGCTGGCGTTTTCACTGGCAAGTGACTCTACCGAAGCCCGGTACAATGTCACAAAGAAATATTCTTGAATCAAAGAGGAAAATAAGCGGTCCCAGTCCATAAAAAAAGCAGGAAGCATATGCGTCGGCCATTCCTTGCCTGCCAGGCTGTTCAGCCATTGTTCATTCAATGGGAGCAGATAACGCATCACCTGTTTATATGTGGTTCCGGAAGCGGGCTGGTTGTAAAACAAAACTATCCGGCCCGCTTCTTTTTCCAATCGCCATTCTTCTATCTTCAGCAGGATTTCCTGATCGACCTCGCTGACATCCACCATAGAACCAAAAATATTGATTCCTTCCTCCACTTCAACTCCCAGGGCTTCCAGCCGGCCGATCAGCTTTCCTCCTAAAGCCATAACGGTCCTATTCTGCTTCTCCACCTTCATTTCCCTTAGACGGTTATTGGTGAATTCAGCGATCTGTTCATTGAACTGTCCCACCATTCCCTGCTCTGAACCGAAAACCACAATTCCCAGCTTTTCTTGTTTTCCGGAATCCACCAAACGCAGTTTCTCCGGTTTATTACGCATAGCGATCTGCAGTCCCATTTCAATGCTGCGTGAATAGTCCTTCAGCGACTCCACCGCTTGTTCATATTCCCGGATATTAACAGCAGCAAGAGATTTCATGGTTTTTACCACAGAAAGAAGGTCCCGTGCGCTTTGCCGCTTTCTGCTCAGAGTTTCCAGCTGCTCCATTATTCCTTCTCCACTTCCTGCAGATCAGTGATTAAATCCTGAATCCGGGATAGAATCTTATCTTTATCGTCTTCGGACAATTTTTCTCCTTCTTCCATACGCCGGGCTGCATCCGGAGCCTTTTCGCGGATATCATGGCGGATGCGGTCTTTGGCCTCTTCGATTTTAGCCAAAGGGACCGAATCCAGCAGGCCTTCGGATACCGCCAGCAGCAGCGCCATCTGTTCCCCCACGGGAATCGGTTTATATTGCGGCTGCTTCAGCACTTCCCGGACCCGCCTTCCCCTCTCCAGGGTGTGCCGGGTTTCCTCATCCAGCCGGGTCCCGAAGCGGGCGAATGTTTCCAGCTCTTTATACTGAGAATAGGAGAGCCGGAGATCACCTGCCACCTCCCGGTAAGCTGGAAGCTGGGTTCTTCCTCCAACCCGGGATACCGATTTCCCTACATCCACCGCCGGCAGAACACCTTCACTGAACAATTTAGGTGACAGGTAGATCTGCCCGTCGGTGATCGAGACCAGATTGGTGGGGATGTAAGCGGAAATATTTTCAGCCTGGGTTTCTATGATCGGCAGCGCTGTCAGGGAACCGCCGCCATAGTCCTCCCTCAAATGAGTGGCCCGTTCCAGAAGCCGGGAGTGGATATAAAAAATATCCCCGGGATACGCTTCCCGCGCCGGAGGGCGCCGAAGCAGGAGAGATAATTCCCGGTAAGACCGGGCATGCCGGGTTAAATCATCATAAACAATAAGAACATCCCTGCCTTTTTCCATGAAGTATTCCGCTATACTGGTCGCCGCGTAGGGAGCGATGAAATTAAATCCGGGCGGGTCTTCTCCATGTGCAGCCACCACAATGGAATAATCCATGGCGTCAAACCGTCTCAAATCCGCAATCACTTTAGCCGCAGTCGCGCTTTCCTTTCCAATGCTGCAGTAAATGCATATAACGTCTTTGTCCTTTTGATTGATTATCGTATCCAATGCTATAGCCGTTTTGCCGATCTGGCGGTCCCCCAGAATGAGTTCTCTCTGGCCGCGGCCGACGGGGATCAAAGCATCCACCGCTTGCAGCCCTGTTTGCAGGGGGACTTCCACCGGCGCCCGCTGCATAATCGAAGGCGCCTTTCTTTCAATCGGCCATCTTTCACTGGTTCGGATCGGCTCATTCCGGTCAAGGGGCCTGCCTATAGGATCCACAACCCGGCCGATCATCTCCTCACCCACCGGCACATCCGCAACCCTGCCGGTCCGCCTGACCACTCCCCCTGAACTAATATTTTCATATTCATCCAAAAGGACCACCGCCACTTCATCCTTATCCAAATTAAACGCGATCCCCATTTTTTGTTCCTCAAACTGCAGCAATTCTTCGTATTTTACGCCGGACAATCCCCGGATTCGAGCGATCCCTTTTCCTACATTGAACACGCGTCCGGATTCCCGCGTGGAAATCTCCGCCTGAGTATTCTGCATAGACCGAGAAAGATCAGCTTCAATTTTTTCCAGAACCCGGCTCAGTGCAGTATCTTTATCCTTATCCTTTTTGTTCTTGATTTTTTTTGGATTCATCTTGTTTGTTTTCCGGTTTTTTTTGGGAGCTTTTTTTCTCTTTTTCCCTGGGAAGATTGTCTTCCAATTCCCTCGAGAGCCGCTCTTCCAATTCGGATAAATAACTCTCTATACTCCATGCAACAGTCTGGTCGCGGGCATGCAGTTCCACTCCGCATACTAATTTATTGTCTTTTTGGAATTCCACCGGCATCTCCCTCTCAAAAAGGTCATTCACGGCTTTTTGCAGAAAATCCTTTAATTTCTTTTTTATCGCAAATGCCGTCACAACCGTGATTTTCCCGGAAGATTCCTTAATCTCCGAGCGGAGCTTCTCCTTTCTTTCTTTATCCAAATCTTTGATCCGTTTTATAAAGAAACGGATAATGTGGTCCTCTAATTCTTCATCCGCCAGGTCATTCAGTACTTTCCGGACCGCGGTGTATATTTGACGGCCGGCGGTTTCCCTCAGATTATTCATAAAAATTTCTTTCTGCCTCTGTAAATCTCCCCGCCATTTTCGCCGGTTCTCATCCACCTCATTCCTCGCCTGCTTCAACAGGTCCTGTTTCCTCTCATCCGCTTCCTGTTCGGCATTGTTGATAATATTTTCTTTTTTCTGTTCCAATTCGTTCTGTTTTTTCCGGTAAGTATCCGCTTCCTCATCCGCCTTTTCCTGCTTTTCTTCCGCTTCCTGAAGCCTCGACTGTATTCGTGATTCCCGCTGATCCATCGCCTGGACCACGCGTTTATACAGCAATTTCCGCAGCAGAAGCACTAAAATCAGGAAATTAATGATCTGGGCGATAAATGTAAAAAGATCGATTTCCACCTTCAGCCTCCTGTTTGTATGACGTGGCTCCAGAATGGATTAGCGAATATCAGAATGATGGAAATCACAAAGCAGTAGATAGCTGTTGATTCGATCATAGCCAAGCCGACAAAAAGGGTCCTGGTGATGGTATTCGATTCATCCGGCTGCTGTGCAATAGAACTCAGCGCCTGAGCAAGCGCCCGGGCTTCCCCCAGGGCCGGACCGACCGATCCGATAGCAATAGTCAACCCGGCGATGATGATGGAAGCCGCGCCGATTATATTGATACTTTCCATGATTATTCCTCCTTTTCTTTACCTTCTTGCTTTGAATTGATCTTCTCTTGCTCTTTTTTCTCGACCTTGGTTCCGGATGCGATATAAACGGCTGCCAACACAGCAAATATATATGCCTGAATCTGACCGATCAGCAGGCTCAGGGCGTCCATAATCACCGGCAGAAACAAAGGCGCCACTGAAAGCAGCAAGGCCGCGATCATGGTTCCGCTCATCACATTGCCGAAAAGCCTCACAGCCAATGCCAAAGTGCGGGACAGTTCTCCGATAACATTAAAAGGCAGCATAAAAACGGTCGGCTTAATATAATGCTTAAAATATTGTACCGCTCCTGCTTCAGTAATCCCATAAATTGGAACGGCAAAAAAAACACAAATCGCCAAAGCCGCCGTCGTGGTTATGGACCCGGTCGGCGGCTCATATCCGGGAACGAAAGCAAAAAAATTGGATACGGAAATAAATAAAAATAATGTGCCGATAAACGGCAGATAGGGCAATGGGTCATGCCGAATGATATCCTTAATCTGATCCCGGATAATATCCACCAGCGCTTCCATAAACATTTGACCGCGGGAAAAACCGGATTCCACCGATATGTTGCGGGTGACCAGCCAGGAAACCAGGACCAAAAATCCCATGACCGCCCAGGTAAAAACAATAGTGGCATTGATTTTAATAAATCCCCATTCCCAGAAAATCACGGTATCCGGACTGATATTCATCCCGGCTCCTTTTCATCATTAGCCGCATTCACCTGTCTACGCATGGGAGCCGCCAAAATATAACGGACCACCATGAAACCGGCCAGACAAATCAGCAGCCGGATCCAATGCCCGCCGCGGACGATAAAATAAAACCCGGTTAATGCTATTCCCAAACGCAGAAGCAAACTTAAAATCATCCAAAGGAAAGGATTTTTCATTTGAGGAAGCCGCCGTACTGTCAGCCAGAGGCCCCCGAAGAATATATATCCCAGGAAAAAACCGGCTAGCAGAGACAGCATATAGCTCAATATTCCATTCATTTTTTATTCCCGTCTTTCTTTTGAATGCTGTCTCTTTCTTTGGAGACCCAATACCAGGCATTCAAACAACCCAGTACAATTCCGATGAACAGAAAAGTTAAGGTCCAGGAAACCGGACCTGGATACCGGGAATCCAGCCAAACACCCACAGCAATGCCTATCACAGTCGGAATGGATACCGCCCATCCCACCAGGCCGAACATACCCAATCCAAACCAGATGCTTTCTTCATCCTTATGCCTTCGCGCTTCCATTTTCCTTTCCGCTTTTTTCCCGATATTCCGTGATATTTCTCTTTGCCTTTCCCGGGGCTTGTTTTTCTTCTGGTTTTCAGACATTTTTCTCCAGTTCTAAAAATCTTCTCACAAATTCCGATTCAAACCGGGCCAGGACCGAACGCGATTTCTTTTCCTTTTCATTCATTTCTTGATAGCGCTTTTCCACTACCCTGCGGACATCATTCAGATTTTCAACCCTGACGGCACCTCTGACCGATACCAGCATTTCCTCTCCGGCCTTCATTAACACCCCTTTATCCACAGCCAAAAAGGTCTCCCCTGCTTCGCTTTCATAATACAATAGTCCCGGCTGAAGGACCGTGACAAAATCCACATGCCGGGGCAGTATCGTAAACGATCCGTTCAATGCCTCTCCGGATATTCTATGGACCTCTTCTTCCGCGAAGATCCTGGTTGGCAGCAAGACTTTCAGTTTCATTTTTCCGCCTCATCAATATCCCCGATCAAATAAAGGGATTTTTCCGGATAATCGGAAAATTCATCATTTAAAATACGCGCACATCCTTCCAATGCGTCCTCCCGCTTGACCAGCTTTCCCTTGTGGCCGGTAAACTGTTCAGTGGTAAAGAAAGGCTGAGTCAGGAAGCGCTCCAGCCGGCGCGCCCGGTGCACGGTTTTCTGGTCCTCCCGGCTGAGCTCTTCAATTCCCAGCATGGCGATAATATCTTTCAAATCTTCATATTGCGCCAACGTGCTGCGTATCTTCTGAGCAATTTCATAATGCCGTTTCCCCACAATGTGCGAAGCCAGCATTTTAGATTTTGATTCCAGCGGGTCTACAGCCGGATAGAATCCCTGGCTGGCCCGTTTGCGCGAAAGCACAATGGAAGCAGACAAATGGCCGAAGGTATGCACGGCAGCCGGGTCAGTGAAATCATCCGCAGGAACATAGACCGCCTGAATAGAGGATATGGATCCTGATGCGGTACTGCATATCCGCTCTTCAAGCGCGGATAGTTCCGTCGCCAAGGTAGGCTGATAACCCACGCGCGAAGGGATCTGCCCCAGCAAACCGGATACCTCCGATCCCGCTTGAATAAAACGGAAAATATTATCTATCAGGAGCAGCACATCCTGTTTTCTGTCTTCGCGGAAATACTCCGCCATAGTCAGGGCGGCATGACCCACCCGGAACCGTGCTCCGGGCTGTTCGTCCATTTGACCGAAGATCAATACCGCCTTGTCTAACACCTCAGCTTCCTTTATCTCCCTGTAGAGCTCCTCCCCTTCCCGGTTCCTTTCTCCTATCCCGCAGAATATGCTGACCCCTTCATGATGACTGGCCATATTATGGATCATTTCCATGATCAAAACGGTCTTGCCGACACCGGCGCCTCCAAACATTCCGGCCTTGCCGCCCCGTTCCAAAGGAGCCAGCACATCGATCGCCTTGATCCCGGTTTCAAAAATATCCTCAGTCGTAACTTGCCGGGCCAACGAAACCGGTTCTTGATGGATAGACCGCATCATCTCGCTTTCTACAGGATCGCCCCCGTCAATAGGCTCCCCAAATACATTAAAAACCCTCCCGGTTAATTCAGGTCCTACCGGGACTTGAATCGGCCGGCCGGTGTCATCAACTTCATCTCCCCGTTTCAACCCCTGCGTAGGCTGCATTGCAATTCCCCTGACAACATTGGAATCCAAATGCATCATCACTTCAATGGCCACCTGTCCGTTTTCGCCGGCGTTCAGGCGTTGATTAATAGAGGGCGGTTTTTTTGGAAAATGGATATCCACAACACTAGAGCGAATAGACTGGATGTATCCGGTATTTTTTTGTTTTTTTTCCGTTTTGTTCATCTTTAATTAATCTGACTTATTTGTTCGAAAATGACACACCGTGTCATCCTGAGGAGTGAAACGACGTGAAGGATCTCATGCTTCATCGCCCCAAATAAATCGGCACCGTCTCCTCGTGCAGGCGGCGTCTGAGATCCCTCGTCGCTAAGCTCCTCGGGACAACATTGAATTATAGAATTGCCATCGTCTGCGGCAATCCCGGCCCGTGCATAATCCATACTAGTTATTCTATCATTTTTTACTTTTTCTTTAACGCCTTTTCTTTCTCATGGACCCGTTTCTTTACTTCAATGACACTATCCGGATTAAGGGATATGGAATCAATCCCCGCTTCCACTAGAAAAGCAGCAAAATCCGTGTGGTCACTGGGGGCCTCGCCGCAAAGGCCGACTTTTGTCTCGTGTTTATGAGCCCGTTCAATAACTTGACGGATCATTGTTTTAACCGCTTCATTGCGCTCATCGTATATTTCGGATAATTCCTCGGAATCTCTGTCAACACCCAAAATCAGCTGCGTCAAATCATTGGTGCCGATGGAAAAACCGTCAAAGCGGCTGGCGAATTCTTCCGCTAAAATCACATTGGAGGGGATTTCAATCATCACATAGACCTCCAACCCGTTTTTTCCCCTCTCAAGCCCGTAGCTTGCCAGAACATCCAGTACTTTGTCAGCTTCCCGTAAAGTCCGGCAGAACGGAATCATGATGATAACATTATCTAATCCAATTTCATCCCGAACCCGCTTAATTCCAAGACATTCCAAGCGGAAGCCATCCCTGTAGCGCTGACTGTAATAACGGGAAGCCCCGCGGAATCCCAGCATGGGGTTGGCTTCTTCAGGTTCAAACTCCCCTCCGCCTACCAGATTGGCATATTCATTGGTTTTGAAATCACTCATGCGGACGATCACCGGCTCCGGATACTGGGAGGCGGCGATGCGCGCTATTCCCCGGGAAAGATGCTCAACAAAGTAGTCTTCTTTATTATCAAAACCCCGGGTTAAGGCGGAAATTTCTTTTTCAGCTTGTTTATCCGACAGTGAATTAAAATTGATCAAGGCCAAAGGATGGATTTTGATGATATTGTTGATGATGAATTCCATCCTCGCCAGACCGATTCCCCGTGCCGGGAGCCGCCACCAGCGAAAAGCTGCCGCCGGACTGGCAATATTCATCATAATCCGTGTTTCCGTATCCGGTATTTTCCTCAGATCCAGTTCATGTTCTTCGAAATCCAGTTTTCCGGCGTAAACAATACCTTTATCGCCTTCAACACAGGAAATAGTGACAGCATCACCGTCATTTATTTCGGAGGTACCTTCCCTGGTCCCGACCACAGCCGGGATTCCCAGTTCCCGGCTTACAATGGCGGCATGGGACGTCCTGCCTCCGTGGTCAGTCACGATCCCCGCTGCTTTTTTCATGATGGGAACCCAGTCCGGATCCGTCTGGCCGGTTACCAGAATCGCGTTCTCTTCAAACTGATCAATTTCATCCGGGTCTTTGATGATTTGAGATTTTCCCGCAGCCACTGATTCACCTATTGCCAGGCCTTCAATGATTTCCTTCCCCTTTTCCTTAAGCTTAAAGGTCTTCATCTGACCTGCGGTTTTCAAGGATTGAACGGTTTCCGGCCGGGCTTGAACAATAAAGAGATCTCCAGAATTTCCATCCTTGGCCCATTCCATATCCATAGGCTTATCATAATGGTCTTCTATGAGCGCAGCCCAGTCCGCCAATTTTATAATTTCCTCATCATTAAGGACATAAGCAGCCCGCTCATTTTTAGATGTTTCCACATTTTTTGTGTCCCGGCTTCCGCCGCCGGCATAGACCATTTTCTTTTCTTTTGAACCTGTTTCCTTCTGGATAACCGGCTTGAGACCCTTCTTGCCGAGCAAAGGTTTGAACACCCTGTATTCATCCGGGTTGACTAAACCCTGCACAACATTTTCACCCAATCCCCAGGCTGCGTTGATGACCACCACATCTCTGAATCCGGTTTCCGTGTCCAAGGAAAACATCACTCCGGAGCCGGCCTTGTCCGCCCGGACCATTTTTTGGACGCCGATGGAAAGAGCGGTTTTATAATGATCGAATCCCTTTTCCTGACGGTATGAAATAGCCCGGTCGGTAAAGAGGGAGGCATAACATTTCCGGCATGCATCCAGGAGCTCCTCTTCTCCGGTTACGTTGAGAAATGTCTCCTGCTGGCCGGCGAAGCTGGCTTCAGGGAGATCTTCCGCCGTGGCCGAGCTTCGCACAGCTACGTCTGCTTCATCCGCTCCATATTTTTGTGACAGAGCTTGATACGCTTTCCGCAACTCCTGCGCCAAGTCGTCCGGAATTTCCGCCCGTGTGAATATCCGGCGTATTTTTTTGCCGGCTTTTTTCAAGGGGAGATTCCCATCGCCCATTTCTTTCAGTGCCGCCTCCAGTTTATCCTGGATATCATTTTCCTTGACAAACATCCGGTAGGCCTCAGACGTGGTTGCGAAGCCATCCGGAATCCGGATTCCCCGATTCTTCAGCTTGGATATCATCTCACCCAGGGACGCATTTTTTCCTCCGACTTCAGCTGCCTGGTCCGATCCGACATCTTCAAACCATTTAATATATTTCATTTTGTCACTCTCTTTCGTTTATGTCCTTAATTTATACAAGAATCATGCCAATTTCTGATTATGGCGTTTTTTCCTTCATTCCCTGGATATCAGGAATAAAATATGGGAATTACCGGAAATTGCTTGCGATCTATGAGGATAATTTTGTTCTGTATCTCCGGACAGGTATTATAAAATCGGACTGATTTTCACCCCCCTTTTACTCCGCACTCTTCACTTTAGTGATAATCCAGTTTAATTCAGCCTGGATTATTCACGGGCCGAGATTGCCGCAGACAATGACATTTTTTTTAATTCTTAGTCGTCCCGGGAAGCAACGCCGCTAAAGCTGCGCGTCATCCTTGCGGGGGAGAATGGTATTTCACCAGCATAGAGGAAATAAGAACCCGCAAAACCGCAGCCGCCGGAACCGCAATTATGAACCCCAACGCTCCCCAAAAAAAAGAAAAAATCAGGAGGGAAAGGATAACCCATACCGGGTGAAGACCCACGCGGTGACCGACAATATTCGGACTTAAATATGTCCCGTCCAAAATTTGAGCGATCTCTATGGCTGCAATGATTTTAATGGTTGTAAACAGCGGCGACGGACTCAGCAGCCCGATAAAGATTCCAATAAAAAGAGTTATTATCAGCCCAAAATGAGGAACAATGTTTAATACTCCTGCTATGATTCCTAATAACAGGGCCTGCCGGACTCCAAGAAGGAGTAAAACCGTAGTGGTTATGGCGCCGACAATCACGCAGACGATCAATTGGCCCCGGAAAAATCCATTTATGATTTGACCGATTTTTTCAAATATCCGTTTCTGGAAATCATCCGCGCTGCTGATAAAAACGTCATTGATCCAAATTTTGACTTTGTCATAATCCTTTAAGGTATAAAAGAATAGAAACGGAACCAGGACTAAAATAAATATTTGACCGATTACCTTGGATAATACTGAAGCGAGGCTGGAAGCGGTTCTGAAAAAATTCTCAAAAAAGTTCTGAAGCTGCCCCGGTAAATCGTTCACAATAAATTCCCGGATCTTTTCAGCATCGATTTGCAGGTACTGGGTCAGCGGCCTCATACCTCCTTCTTCCACCCATGCGGTCAACTTCTTGGAATAACGCACACTCAAATCCACCAGATCCCTGAACTGCTGTAAAACCGCCGGTATTAAAAATATCATCAGGACTGCAAACAGCCCTAAAACGATGATGACAATGGTCAGGGAGCTAATCCAACGCGGCCAGCCCCATGCTTCCAGTTTCATGACCACGGGATCAAAAAGATAAGCCAGGACAAACGAAACCGCGAAGGGGAAAAGAATATGCTGCGTCTCGCCAATAAACCAAATCAGAAATACCAACAGTGAAATCAGAATAATGTATTTAACGATGGCCTCTTTTCTAATCGGCCACAGCATCAGAAACAGGATGAGAAAAGCCAGTAAAGGGGTCAGAACGGTATGCAGGCTGTAAAAATACAGAACGAGAGCGACAAGCGCGCCGACAATCAATATCCAGATAAACCGGTCATGGGGATTACGGTCGTTCATCTGTCATCCTGAGCGAAGCAAACGATTTCATTCTGCCTCGCCTGATTAAATGTCAGCGTCATGATCTAAAAACCGTTTCCTCGCGGCAATGGATAAGAGCAGTCCACTGTGAGACTTTCATTCGTCGAGGTATATTATATAACATGATCAATTACTTACAAAATAATACATCCGTATCATTCCAAGAAGCAAAGTGACATAAGGATGTCTGCGGCAATCCCGTCCCATGAATAATTCAGGCTAGAAGCCGGGAGTGAACCAAAATTGGAAATAGGCCTTTTTATCCGGGCGGTCAAACGGATAAACATAACTGGCTCCGAGAATGGCATACCCGAACACATTCATGCGAAGCCCAATCCCTGCACTAGTGACAGGTCTTCGGTCCCCGCCTAAAAACCAGGCTTCATCTTGAGTATTCCATGCCAAACCACTATCAAAAAACGCCGCGAACTCGATCGGCAGTATCCCGTAAAACCCCCTGCCGATACCCAGCACATTGAAAAGAGGAAAACGTAACTCCAGATTAGCCACCATCATTTTACTGCCGAATAGCTGATCAAAAACCTGACATCCTTCCTGGCCGCATTCCTCAGCGCTGAAAGAACCGGTATTATACCCCCTCACCATGCTTTGATACCCAAGAAACAAGGGATAAAGGCGGCTGTCTTCTGCGCCCGGTCCATAGCGGCCGTAGTGCATGAACCGGAAAGCAAGCGTGAAAGGCCTGAACGGCATGAAATATTTCCTGTAATCAGCTAAAACCTCCGTAAAATCAATCGAGCCCATCATCGGGGATACTTCCAGACGATACCGCTGGCCCAGCACCGGGCTGGTCGCCCCGGAATATGAACTGTCATAGACCAGGGCGGCGCTGCCGCGCCCAAAATGCAGGCTTTCAGGAGCCGGGAGATTCTCTTTCTCATTGATGAGTGTCGCGTTATCAATAAGCGATACCGCCCGGGTCCGGACTTTGCGGTCGAAATTAAGATATTGATATCCTCCGGATAATTCAAACCGGAATACCTGACTGAAAGGATATTCAGCCAGTCCGGATACCTGGTAATTAATCTGACGGAAAATATACTCTTGTTCCACCAAAGCCGTTTCTCCCTGAACACTTTGTATCGACTGGCTGAACCCGCCGGTGACATACGGCATTCTTTGAGCCACAGCACCTAAATTCCAGCGGTATTTTTTAAACAAATAGCTGACAGCGGCCGAAGAATCCATAATACGGGAGCTCACCTGGGCCATAGTGGAAAGACTATGATATCCCAGAATATCACTGAAAAACAAGGCTATGCCTCCGCCCCCGTACGAACCAAACCGGTCGACGCCAACCGCCACTTGAGGCGGAGCGATGTAATCCAAAGTCAAAACCGGCTTGTAATCTTCAGGCTGGTATTCCTTCTCCTCCGGGAGTCCGAATAGCGGATTCCGCAGCAATCCCGCCACGGTTCCTTCCGGCTTTTTCCGGGGGGGCAGCAGTGAAGGCTCCAAATCCATAAAAACGGTCTGCTCGCCGCGGATCATCCTCCGGCCTGAATCAACCGAATAGATATTGTATTGACCATTCTCGTAAATACAGTAAGCCAATTTTTCCGTATCCCGTGACACAGACATGGCCGGACTCAGTTCTGTAATTCCTGAAACCCCGGTAAATAAATCCGTAATTTGGGTGATGGTTTCGCTTTTTAAATCGAGATTGTACAGGTTGGCAATACCGTTTCTGTCGGAAATAAAATACAATTCACTCGAATCAGCAGACCATTGCGGATTGATGTTTTTGGCGCCCGGAAAACCGGGCAGTTTTTGAATGTCCCGGGTTTCCATATCCATCACGGCCAATTCAAAATGCCCGATATCCAGCAAGGCTAAATCCGTGGAAAAACGGTCGGTTGAAAAAGCGACTTTGCGGCCGTCCGGTGACCAGACCGGATAAAGGTCGGCATAGGCATCATCGGTCAACTTTGTCAGTTCTTTTTCTTCCAGGTCATAAAAAAACAAATCGGAAAATCCGCCTTCCAGTGCTGAAAAGACAATCGAACGGCCGTCCGGCGACCAAGAAGGATTGAGAATTTCACCCAATTCCTCAAATCTGATTTCCTGGATCTTTTCCCCTTGAGGAATATCCAGGATGCTCAAGACCGGATCTCCTTTGCTGACAGCACCAAAGACAAAACGGCGGCCGTCATAATCCCAGCTCCCGGCGGATTTAATGAACTGAAGGCTGGAAAAATGCGGATTGACAGCCGTACTGACCAGCTTGCGTTTGAATTCACCGGTTTCCGCATCGGCAAGAAACAGATCGACTGAGAAAAGATCCTTTGTGGACAAAAACACCACATTCCATAAGGGCAGGCGCTGGATGGACGGAGCCGCCCTGGCGTAATTGGAGTGATACTGGCCGGTGATGTCATATTGAAACGCATGCACCAGTTCATGTCCTATAACATGATTGGATTCATCCAAAGAAGCAGCAAGGGGAAGCACGATTCTCCGCTTCAGACTTTCCGTTACCCCTCCTACTCCTTCCCCTAAGATACCGGGGATGGCGGTTGTCTGCTGAAAATGAGGCCCGCTGGTATACAAAATCAGGATCTGGCGGCCGGACAGATCATGCTGAAATATCCGCGACAGCCGCGAATACCAGCGTTCCGCCATGCGGGCGGCCAGTATGGCTGCTTTCTTTCCTTCCGGGTAATAATAGATATCAAAATTTTTCGTGTTGATCACATCAAAATCAAAATCATTATACTGGACTTTATTCCGGCCGAAATACTGGGCTTGAACAGGAAAGCTGCGGATAGAATAACTCCTGCAGTTTTATAAGCAAAACGGTGGATCATTTCTTCCTCCTTATGAGAAATAAAAAGGCAAATTTATTCATTTTAACTCATACAACTCAAAAATCATGCCAAATCGATTAATTTGCCCATTTCCCTCAGTAAACAATCTTCAATAAATTTTATTTTGACGAGAACTGATTGTAAAAAAAAAGCTGCAGGTACAGTTGACCGGGACAAATTCTTGTTCAATAGAACTATAAACTAGCAGAATTATTTTTTATTGAAAATTTTAACAGAGGCGAGTAAGATTTGCTTGATTTTAATTAAACGAAGAAAAAACTATGCTGTGTGAAAATCTTAGTCTTTTAGGGCTGGTTTATAATAGCCTTGACATTTTTATTAAAAAATTATTCAGCTTAAGATGGAGGCGCTGAAAGATGGAATCAAAATCGAAATTCATGAAAATTATTATTGATTATGCTGAATTAATCTTACTCGTATCCGCAAGCATTTTTATTCTTGGGATGAATATTTTCGGAATCACTTTTTCAACTAACATCAATCTTTCAATTATCACAGCTTTCTTAGCGCTTTTAGCTCTTAATTCAGCCCGTCTTCAGCACGAAAGACAAAGCGAAAAGGAAAAAATCAAGCAGGAAAGGGAAATTCTCAAGGATATTAGAATTCTTTTAAAAAGCCAAAGCCCAAAAATTGAACTTGTGGCCCCTCGGGAGAGACCTGATATATGGGAAGATTTTGAAGGAGTCTATTATGCCTGGAACGCCCCTTTTCGATTAGAGCGCGATACGGACTTGGAAAAGCTAACAGAAACCCATGTTCAGCGTTATCGTCACCCCAAATTAATTAAAGCCAAATACTTTTTCTTTTTTGGTGAAAACCAACAACATCCTGATAACAAAGTTTTTAGACGCCGTTTTGAGAATTACAGAAAGTTTATTTCCGCTTTGCACGCTAAACATCCAGAAATAGAGGAAAAAATTGAAACCTATATATTGCCCGAAAATCTTCCCGTTTATACCTTTTTTATCGGTCGCAAGAAAGACTCTGATATTTGCATTTTATATTTCAATATAGAACCTTTTATGAGCGGTGACATGCCGGATTGGGCGTTTATAATTAAGGAATCTTCAATAATAAACTCCCTACGAAGCAAATTCGATAAGAAAGTCTATGAATGCATACCATTAGGAATTCAAGATGTACTCAGAGATGACATTTCGGCATGTGTTAAGTAAAAATTTTATTTTTTCATATATCCCACAATTGTGGAATAGACCGCCCGGTCAAAATAACGTACCACCTGCGTATTCAGTTCGATGGCATAATTTAATTCCTGTGCAGTATCCAGGAGTCCGTCTGCCAGGACTTTCCTCCACAGATGTACACGCATAAGAATCAGTGCTTGAATCACTTCAGCCAGTTCAAATTTCTGCCTTCTTCTCTCAGCCCCATGCTGCCTGTACTGCTCTGAAATTTCTTCCTTACTGGTCTCCCAAGAAATCCATTTTCCTAAATTGCTGTAAACTTCAAAGGCACGGTTAAACAATTCTTTTTCTTCATATTTATTGTAGGATGGCAATTTGACATTTTTTCGAACATCCTGCAGCCAGTGATCTGCCAGGCTTTCTGCATTCTGTTCGATTAATTGAACAAGTCTCTTTGCCACCGGTGTCATTTTAACTTGCATTGGCCCTCCTTAGTTTCTTCAATATGTATATATAATCATGACATCATAAATATTATAATGATTTTTATTTGCCGGAAAAGAAAAACCGCACCGTAATCATAATTTATTCAGCCGCTTTTGCCCGGTGCTCAGCTTCACGATCTCTTTTGCGTACTCTACATTGGAGTCGATGACAGGCAGTCCGACCATATATTTATTTTTAAAGACGATGGAGAGTTCGGTGCAGGCAAGAATGATAGAATCGGCTTTATCTTTGTATTGATAAATCAATTTTTTAACAAGGTCACGGGAATGCTCCTGTAAAGTGGACGTCAAAGCAATCTCCTCAATAGCATTGATAATCGTATCATTTTCCATAATCGTCGGATATAAAGCACCTGGAATATATCCGCTGTACAATTTTTTCTTGACTGTAACCAAACCGCCCAGAATAAGCGGCCGGCGGCCCCGGTGGGCTGCTTCTTTGCCTGTGACTTCGATGATGTTTATCCAAGGAATATTGATGTGGGGAATCACATCCTTGTAATAATAATGGACGGAATTGCAGGGCACAGCAACGAATTCCGCTCCGATTTTCTCGCAATTGGCAATGCTTTTAATAATCCCCCGCTTGGGGTCCGGACCTTCAAACAATGCGGATTGAATAATATTGGGAATGGAGATGGCATTGTCTATAATAATCTTCAGATTGCCGAAGGATTCCCGGTTGGGTGAAAAATTAAAAACTTGCGTCAGAAAATCCAACGTTGCGTAAACGCCCATTCCGCCTAAAATACCGACTGTTTTTTGCTTGACTGCAATGGCCATTTTAATTCCCTTTCTTAAGTTCGTTCACAACGATTCTCAAAAAATCCTGGGCATTTGTTGCCACGCTGACAGATTGATGCGTCCCTCTGTCTTTGAGTTTATTCAGATTAAATTCATCCTGATCGACACAGATAACATTTAACGGCCTCAGAGTATTTCCCTGTTCATAAAAGGTGGGCAGCATATTGCCGGTGGCAATGGAATGGAGCATGGTCGAAACCATCACCACTAATGTTGCTTTTTTGGTATACTCCCGCATCACATCCTGAGCAGCAAACGTATCCTTAATCACCCCGGGGATGGGGCCGTTATCCCGAATAGATCCGGCCAGCACATATGGAATATTGTTTCCAATACAGGAATACATAATGCCGTCCTGCACCATGCCATTCTCCACTGCTTTTTCCATTGATCCGATCGCCCGTATTTTATTGATGGTGTCATCATGGTGCCGGTGTCCGCCGGGTACCGGTTTTCCCTGAGAGTCCATTCCCAGAGTTGTACCCAGGACGGCCGCTTCCAGATCATGTGTAGCAACGGCATTTCCTCCAAACAAAACATCGACAAAACCTTTGTCAATCAGCCAGCTCATATCCGCTCTCCCGCGGGAATGAGTGACAGCGGGGCCGAGAACCCAAATGATATACCCGGAATCCCTGTGCCGTCTTAGCTCATTGAAGATTTGTGCATAAGGGATCGGATATTCCCTCGATGTAAAACTGTTCATAAACGCAAAGGAACTGAATTTTTTTCTGTCTTTTTCTTCTAATTTAAACCCGTCCTCATGCACATATATTCCCTCAGACCCGTCTTCATTAAATCCGCCGACAATATGTGCACCTTTTTGGATATTCCAATACTCGCGGATATAAAATTCATCATTTTCAAGCACAATACATGAATCCATCATTTGTTCTTTTGCCAGTTTCCATTCACCGTTATGCTTGATATAGGTAGGATGGTTGGTAGTCAAATAAAGACTTTCCGGCATAATTCCGTCTCTTGCAATTATTAACAATTTTGCATCCGGGGCGTTTTTGAAAAAATCTGCATCAAACGCGGGATTTTTGTATTCCATGGATTAAACCTCCCTATTGATTATCCTGGATTATTAGTTCGAAAATGATTTGACAGCGTCATTCTGAGCAAAATCGGCCTACTCGTCAATGCGGGCGGCTGCAGGCCGCGTAGCCATCTTAGGATGCTTCGCCGAATGAAGCGGCACCGTCTCCTCGTGCAATCGCCGTCTAAGTTCTCTCGTGGCTGTTCTTTTCGGAACGACAATGAATTAACGAATTGTCGTCGTCTGCGGCAATCCCGGCCTGTGAATAATTCAGGTTAATATAAATCCATCTTAACAAATTGAGATAAAATTGCAAAAAATCATGTGGGGAAAACCGGCGTTTTTGAATACGGCAGCAATGAGGATCTCCATCTGGGTTTGAAGATTCTGGCTGCAGGTTTTTCCGTATCAAAAGGAATCACCGGAAGCTGTCTTTCAGGCCGTGAAAACATTGCTTCGGCTATCATGGTTTAGGCGGAAAAATCCTGTTCCAGCCTGCAAGATGTTACCAAACAAGCAACCGTAAAGCCCGTTGCGTGTCAGAGTTTCATTAAGCCTGCATGAATATGGATATGGTTGATTAACCTGCATGATACAGGCTAAATTAAAAATGCAATAAACATAATTGAAATTAATGGAAGTCTGGAAATTGATATGGTAGCGGGGGCTGGATTTGAACCAGCGACCTCCGGGTTATGAGCCCGACGAG
>CAZDJZ010000019.1:0-48557 GCA_964505785.1 uncultured Eubacteriales bacterium | reverse complement strand
GTAAACCGGACATTTTCATTTTGCTAAAACCGGACATTATCACGTTGCTGGTACACTTTGAAGTACTCTGTTATTCAGGAAACGAATCACATTGTCATCCTGAGTGAAACGAAGGATCTCAATCTGCTTCGCTTAAGGTGAAGGTAACGATTAATAATCGCGAGGCACTTTGGGATCCTTCGTCGCTGCGCTCCTCAGGATGACAGAAGGATTGCTCCTCAGGATGACAAGGAGGCGTGTCACTTAGAATGGCAGAAGAATGGCTCATCAGGAACAAGAAGGTGCGTCTCCATGGATGGCAAGAAGGCATGGCTCCCGGTATGAAATAAGGTTTCTCTCCAGGAAGCCTGTTATGGGCCATTTTCCGAGTGTATATTAGGTTGAAGTAAGTTTAAGTCAAATAATCAAAGGAGATAAAATGGAACTTCCCGTACAATCATGGTATGACGCTGTATTTTCCCGCCGGTCGCGCCGGAAATACAACGAACGTTCCCCGGAAAAAGAAAAAATTGAACAATTAAAAGACATGTGTGCAAACTTCCGCCCCTATGAGGAAACCCGGGCGGTTATAGTAGAAAATCCCAGCAAAGATATTTTCAAAGGATTTCTCGGATCTTACGGGAAAGTGGACAACACCCCGTTAGTGGCAGTTTTTATCGGAGATACGCGGTCCGAACACGTCAATGCCGCCTTAGGCTATACCGGCGAAGGCATTATTCTGGAAGCCACCCGGCTGGAACTGGGGACTTGCTGGGTCGGCGGATTCTTCCGGCAGGGCGATGCCCGCAAGCTGGTTGAGCTGAAAGATAATGAAAGAATATTCGCCGTGACACCGGTCGGATATCCTACCCAGAAAGTGCCTTTCCAAGAAAAAGTAATGACCGGTTTCGGGGCAACGCATAAACGCAAGCCGTTAGATGATCTTGTCTCCGGTGATAAACCCAAGGAATGGATGCAGAAAGGACTGGAAGCAGCCAGAGTGGCTCCTTCCGCTGTCAACCGCCAGCCTTGGCGCTTTCACATCGATGATGGTTCTATTACGGTGTCGGTGGATAAAGAAAAATCCAGTGAAAACATTTCGCGGCGGCTGGACTGCGGCATTACTATGCTGCATCTGGAATTGGGCGCCCGTGCCGCCGGCCATTCCGGCAAATGGGAGTGGCTGTCGCCGCCGCAGGTAGCACGGTTTGGCTGACTTTATTGTCATTCTGAGACATAAAATGTCATCCCGAGGCTTCGTTCGCGGCCGTAGGGATATTAGAGTACTGCACTGTATGAATTTCGCAGATACAGAGTCTATCTAAGTCTGTCTAGGTCTATACAGTCGGCTTTCTTCATGAGCCTTAGCCCCCATTGTCATTCCCGAAGCGGAGCGGCGGGAATCTTAGAGTACCTCTTTTTTGGAGATGGGGCTGTTTCATCAGCGAAGCAGTCTAAGATTGCGACGGCGTGCTAACGCAAGCCTCGCAATGACTTAGGGTTCATACCGCGATGCAGCACAAGATCCTCACGGTATTCTTCAGCAGGCCTCAGGATGACATGTTGGTTCTCCAGCTTCTCACTTTTTACTTTTCACTTTTTACTAATTTTTACTCTTCACTCCTGCAAATTTACTGTTTACTCAACAAAGAATATCTGACAAAATAAAGACCGGAACCCAAACAAGGAGGACCGTAGCGATGGCTTTATCCAGAGAGGACATATTATCCATTTTCCGGGAAACCAGAGCGCTGTTGGAAGGACACTTTATTCTTACATCCGGGCTCCACAGTGCAACTTATTTTCAATGCGCCCAGATTTTCCAATATCCGGAACATTCCGAAAAGCTCTGCCGGGACATCGCCCGACACTTCCGGGATGTGGAGATTGATTTGGTCGTCTCCCCAGCCGTCGGCGGCATTATCTTCGGTTATGAACTGGCCCGCCAATTGGGTGTCCGAAATATATTCACCGAACGGGAAGGCGGGAGCATGACACTCAGGCGCGGATTCAAGGTCAATCCCGGCGAAAAAATCCTGGTGGCGGAGGACGTCACCACCACCGGCGGCTCGGTCAAAGAGCTGATCAAAGCCGTAACCAATATGGGGGGAGATATTTTGGCGGTCACGTCCATCGTGGACCGCAGCGGCGGCAAGATCCAGTTCGGCGTGCCGTATTATTCGCTCTTCCAGATGGATGTGCAGAATTACGATCCGGATGATTGTCCGCTGTGCGAACAAGGCAGCCAGGCGATAAAGCCCGGGAGCAGGGATCTAAAGTAACTCAGTTTCAGCCTTCAACCCCATTATCATCCTGAGGGTGGGTTAACGCCCGAAGGATCCCGCATTGCTTCATCCATATAAGTCGAAGTCGATTCCTCTGCCGAAGCCGTTTGGGATCCTTCGCTGCGCTCAGAATGCCAATCAATCCAGTCTATTCAGTCTATTCAGTCTGTTCGGTCTATTCAGTCGGCTCGCTGCGCGAGCATCCGCTCCCATTGTCATTCCCGGAGCAGAGCGACGGGAATCTCAGGGTGCCTCGTTTTTTGAGACGGAGCTGTTTCATCAGACGAAGCAGTCTAAGATTGCGACGGCTTGCTAACGCAAGCCTCGCAATGACTTGGGGTTCATTCGTCGATGCAGCACAAGCTCCTCACGGCCTGCTGCCGCAGGCCTCAGGATGACAATGGTCACTTTTCACTTTTTACTCCTGTATGGCCGTTTGGGATCCTTCGCTCCGCTCAGGATGACTCGGCTTAATACCGCTCCAATATCTCCTCTATCGACATATCGCTCAGGATCCATTTCGAGGAGTCGGCGGTAAAAATCCAGTCCTGCATCAGAGGCTCTAAGTCCATGCCTGCTTTGGATTGAAAAAACTCGACAAATTCACGGGCGGCGGCACCGCTTCCGGCATATTTTTGATAAAAAGCCCCCACTGTTTCCAGAAAGGATTTTTCACCCATGATTTCATAAAGAAAATAGAAAAACAGCATGCCCTTGGTATAGGCCAGGCCGGTCATCTGCTTTTCTCCCAAATCTATCATGGGGACTTCGGCTGCTGAAGGATTTTCAGCAAATTGGTCCTGCAGCCGTTTCCGTATTCGCTGCGCCGCTTCCTCCACCGCTTTGTTTTTTCCCTCGAGCTTTTCCTGGACCAGGTACTGCAGGAACGTAGCCAGGCCTTCGCTTTCAAACCGCGGCGGCATGGGATCTTTCGGCTCCACATTCCACAAATGCGACAGCTCATGGTAAAAGGCATAGAGATTATCCAAATTCTCAAAAGAGGACGCTTCCTGGAGGATCACCGCGGCATCCGCCTGGGAGCCGTAGCCGTTGGGAATCTCAATCACCGTTAAGCCCTCAAACGACTTAAGGGGGCCGAACCAATCCCGGTAAAGCATCATGGTCTCATCCAGGGCGGACAAGAGCGATTCAGCACCATCCTTGTCTTTCGGAAAATGAAATATCCGGAAGGTCTCATCGTTGTCTTGAAGGATCGCATAATCCGCAATCGCAAAATCCATCCGCCAGGTCGGCATTTTGCTGCGGTAGATGTAGATGCCCCTTCCTTCTGAGGTTGTCTTATCCACCAGCTCTCCCCCGTTTGCAACCACCAGGCCTTCCGGCACGGATATTTCCGCCCGGTAATTGAATTCGGCAAAACCGGCCGCCCGGTTGCTGCGCCAGGAAGGAATCCCGACTTCCGGATAGGCCCGCGCATCCGGCCGGATAACCGTATATTCCTTATTAATGTGATCTTTCACATAGCGCATGACCTCGGAATAGCCTAAAAGATGGCCTTGATAGCCGATATGGAGGGTGGTGCTTTGCCCCGAATCGAGTGGGGGGGTCAGTTGAATACGGACAGCGTTTACCTGGAGCTTTTCCCAGTCTTCGTATTTCTCGACCGATTGGGTGAAAATTAAAGGCTTACCTTGTTCATTTTGAACCTGCGTGACATCAAATAACCGGTATAAAAGGAGAGGCAATTCATGAAGGGATTCCTGATGGGGATTCTTTATGATCAGGCCGCAATCTGCGAAAATTTTTTCCTGCTCGTAATCGACTTTGATTTTTAAATCATATGCCGTGGTCTGGGGTAAAAGAGTACCGGTTTGGGGGAATAAGAGGGCGGGTGACGTAAGGATAATTAGAAACGCTAAATTGCTTGTTATTTTTTGGACGAAAAATTTCATGTTGCTACTCTCCTTTTTTTAAAAAGCAGACACCCATTGTCACGGTGCAGGACCAAATCCCCTCTGGTACCCTCACCTTGTGCAAGCGCCGTCTAAGATAACTTTTCCCTTTTTACTTTTTACTTTTCACTCCTGTAAGGCCGTTTGGGATCCTTCGGTTTGCTCAGGATGTCAGTCTATTCGGTCTGTTTAGTCCATTCGTTCGGACCGGTGCGTCTGTGCCTCATTATGGTTTTCAGATTTGAGATTTGAGATTTGAGATTTCAAACCCCCGCCACCACAATATCCTCAAACACCAGGCTCGGGAAGCGCTGTTGGGAATAAACCCAGGGATCATTGGCCGCTTCAACCAGCTTGTTCCAGAATTCCAGGTGATTGCTGGCAATATTCATTTCCGTGACCGGATGAATGATGTCTCCGCCGTCAAAAAGATGGCCGACAATGCCGATAGAGGCATCACCGGTTGTGGGATTGGAATTACCTCCGATAAACCCGGTGATAAAGATTCCGCGTTCCAGATCCTTCATGATCTCTTTAACTGAACGTTTGCCGGGAGGAATCACCAGATTGGACGGGCTTTCTGTGGTGGGCTCCATGTCCAGCTTGCGGCTGTAATACCAATCGATATAGAAATCCCTGAGCACGCCGGCCTCAATCATGGTCCTTTTTTTCGCGGCAAATCCATCGCCGTCAAAAAGCCGGCTGCCCAAGCCTTTTTTTATGAAGGGATCATCCACCAGCGTAAATACATCGCTGCCGATCTTTTGGCCCTTTTTATCCGCCAGAAAAGACTGCTTCTGCTGAATGCTGCGGCCGAACATCGCGGTCATGAATCCGCCGAAAATCCGGGGAACACTGCGGTTTTCAATAATAATGGGCAGGGTTTCCGTTTTCAGTTTCTTGGCGCCCAGTAAAGATAGAGTTCTCTGGGCGGCTTCTTTCCCGATCTCATCAGGGGAAGGCAGGTCTTCCTGGGCTAAAGTCACGATATAATGGTATCCATTGGGCCGCCGGTCTCCTTCTCCCTGTGCGGTCATGCTGGCGCCGGCCACATACACCGTGGCTTCAGAAAATCCTTCAAATCCATTGCTGGTCATCATCAGGGACTGGCTGTGGACATCCTGCTCTTCCGCGGTAACGGAAATGGTTTTTTCCCCGCCTTCCTTCAGACAGGCTTTTTCCACCGCCTGAGCCAATTCATGCCGTTTTTCCGGTGAAAACTTGGCATAAGCGGGATCAACCTGCGCCAAGTCTTTATCAGCGCGGCCTTGGTAATACTTGGGGTCCGGCAGGGTACGGAAGGGGTCTTCCGCCAGCCATTTGGTGGTCCCGATCGCACTTCCCAGAAATTCCTTAAGCGCGTCTTTCCTTAGATCCGAGGTGCTTTGGGAGGAATAACGGCCGTCCACATACAGGTCCACTCCCAAATTGCGGGTAGACGCTTCTTTGATGTTTTCCGGCTTTTGCTTCCGGTAGCTGATCTCTACCGTCCGGCTTTGATTGATGGATACACCGCAGTCATCCACTCCCAGGGATTTCGCCGTCTTGATCGTCCATTCCGCTAAGTTTTTCATTTCTTTATTCATTGCCATCTCCTCTTAACGGGTTCTCCCGCCCACAGTCAGTGATTTGACCAAAGCCGTAGGTTGCCCGAAACTGCAGGGAACCGCCTGACCGCCTTTGCCGCAAGCGCCTCCGCCGCCTTCAGCCAATTTCAGGTCGTTTCCGACCATAATCGTATTTTTCAGCATCTTGGGGCCGTTGCCCATGATATTGATGTCTTTAATAGGGGCGGTCAGCTTGCCGTTTTCAATCTTTCTGCCTTGCGAAACATAGAATGCGAAGTCCCCTTCTCCGATCTTCACCTGGCCGTTGCTGACGCTCTCTACGTAGATCCCGTCGGCGGCGGCCTTGATCACATCTTCAGGGGCTTCCTGTCCGGCCAGCATGATGGTGTTGCGCATCCGCGGCTGAACATAATGCTGATAGCTTTGCCGCCTGCCGTTTCCGGTCGGCTTGATTTTGTAGTATTTGGCTGAAATTTTATCGTGCATATAACTGGTCAGAATTCCTTTGTCCACCAGAACCGTCTCCTGGCCCAGTGTTCCCTCATCATCCACATTCAGAGATCCGGTTAAATGGGGAACGGTGCCGTCATCCACAATCGTCACAAACGGCTCCGCCACTTTTTTTCCAATCATGGTGCTGTAAGTGGAGATATTTTTGCGGTTAAAATCCGCTTCCATGCCATGGCCGATGGCCTCGTGCAGGAGGACCGCTGAAACGCCGGGTCCCAATACTACAGGAAATTCGCCCGCCGGCGGCTGCACCGCATCAAATAAAACCACGGCCTGGTTCACCGACTTATCGGCGATACGGTTGATAATGTCCGGTGTATAAAAGGAAAAATCCCGGCGTCCGCCCATGTTCCATCCGGCCTGTTCGTAGCGCCCGTCTTTTTCCGCCACGACAAATGCGGACAGATAATTGCGGGGGCGCAGATCCTCGGCTTTAACCCCTTCGCTGGTGACAACCAGGACTCTTTTCTGCTGATCATAAAAACTGACATTGACTTTGCGAACCAAGGGGGACAGGGAAAAACATTTTTCATTCAAGTTTTTGACTAAAGGCAGCTTGGAATCCAGGGGGATGCTGGTGAGCAGCGTGTCCAAGGGATAATAATTTCTGGTCTGTAAGTTTTCAAATTTTCCCTGGGGTTTTCCGGGACTGGATGAAGCGATGGTGGCTGCTGTGGCTGCGGCTTTCAGCATGGCATCTTTTTCCAGTTCCTGGGTGAAGCCATACCCCACCTGATCCCCGCTGACAGTCCGGATCCCTACACCCAAAGCAATATCGCCGTAAGCCCGGTTAACCTTGCCGTCTTCGAGCATGATCCAGTTGCTGATGGTATGCTCAAAAAAGAGATCCGCGAAATCACCGCCCTTGGACAGGGCTTCCGCCAGAACCTCCCGGCATAGTTCATCACTGATGCCGAATTCACGTTCAAAATAGCCGTCAACATCCGCTCGCGCCAGACTGAAAATATTGCCGTTCAGCATGGGCAAGGCGAACCCGGCGGCCGCCGCTGTGGCCGAGGTCTTAAGAAAGGACCTCCGCGTCCATGTTTTCATTTTTTTCCTCCTTGATATTCATCCTTGTCATTCTATATAAACCTCTCCATGTCACTTCTTAATACGTATCAAAGGGGAAAAAAGTTGTTATACATTATCCGCCGGTGGCGAATCCGGGATATAAAGTCATGCCGCCATCGGCAAAAATGGTGGCGCCGTGAACATAATCCGATTCATCCGAAGCCAGCCATACGGCCGCCTTGGCAATATCTTTAGGGACTCCAACCCGGTTGGCGGGAATCAGTTTGAGCAATTCCTTTACTTTTTCCGGATCCTCCCAAGCCCTTTTATTTATCGGGGTTTTAATTGCACCGGGAGCAATGCTGTTCACCCTGATTTTTTGGGAAGCCAATTCCTGGGCGATGGATTTCATAAACAGCTTCATCCCTCCTTTAGAAGCGGCATAATTGCAATGATGCGCCCAGGGAATGACCTCATGGACCGAGCTGATAAAAATGATCTTTCCGGCTGCTTTTGACCTTTGCTCATCCACACCCCGGCGGATAAATTCCCGGGCGGCTTCCCGGGCGCATAAAAAGCCGCCGGTTAAATTGACATCAAGAACCTTACTCCACTGCTCCAACGTCATATGGACAAAGTCGGCATCCTGCTGGATACCGGCGTTATTGACTAAAATATCGACAGTTCCAAACTTGTCCACCGCTTGCCGGAACATGGCCTTCACCTGGTTTTCCTGACTGACATCTGCACGAACCGCCAACACCGCTCCGCCTTGGTCATTAATCTTTTTTGCCATCTGTTCTGTCTTCTCTTGATCACTGATAAAGTTTATGACAACCTGCGCCCCTTCCGCAGCAAATTCCTCCACAATTCCTTTGCCGATGCCTGAATCGCCGCCCGTAACCAATGCGCATACATTTTGCAGTCTTTTCATAACATATCTCCCTTCATATCATTTTCTCATTCCGGCTGGTTTAGCTGTCATCCTGAGCGAAGCGAAGGATCTCAAGCTGCATCGCATATCTCAAATCTCAAATCTGCAAACCATATCGAGGCAGATCAAGATGAACACAGACGTTGCGTTTCGACTGAACAGACTGAACAAACTGAACAGACCGAATAGACTTAGATGGACTCGAGCGGACTTGCCGAAGCACTCTAAGATTCCCGTCGCTTCGCTCCGGGAATGACATGAGTTCGCACTGCTTGCGCTCCATCCTTCAGTCTTTGAATTCTGCCAAAACTTTCAATTTAGCATCGATCATTTCATGATGGTGGAGGCGCAGGAGCTTTCCCAGTTTATGCGCAAGATAGTCTTCGTATTTATCCAGCCGGGCATCCGCATAAATCACATGCCAGATGAATTCCATGATTTTCATTTTTTGTTCCCGAGAGTAATGTTCATTGATCAGCCGGGTGAATTCATAGACGTCAACGCTTTCTTCCCTTTCGGCATGGGCGATTTCTATGAGGTCTTTCACCGCCTCCTGGGAAAGCTGGAATTCCTTTTGCAGGATTTCGGTGATGATGTCCTCTTCAACCGAACTGAATTCTTCATCTGTTTTCGCCGCTTCCACCAAAAGCACACAGGTTGCGATCTGGAGCCGTTCGGTTTCATTCTCCCCGGACACATCCGGCTCTGTCATGTATTTGTCCATGAATCTCTGCATTATTCTTTTCATTTTATTCCGACTATAATAAATATTACATGTCATCCTGAGAAGCAAGCGATGAAGGATCTGGTGCTGCTTCGTATGCAGAGATGGAATTGATTCTTTCGGCAAAGCACTCTAAGATCCCCAGGCCGCATATGCGGCCTGGGGATGACAACATTGCTGTTGCAGGGCTCATGATGACATGTAGATTCATTTCCATCGTTCCGGGTGTTTTTTTTGTCTTCCCTGTATTCATTATAAATTGGATTATCCCGGCAAACAAGCGGGAATTTCCGCGGCCGCGTATTCAATTATTTCCCGTCATGTTATACAATGGGTGCAAATATCCGGATTTTTGTGCAGTATTAAACGAAAAATGGTATTATCCCTCAAATAGAGTGTGATTATGACAGAAAAAATCAATCAAGAGCAGTGGAAGGTTTTCCAGATCCTGCTGGACGAAGACGATTCTTTGTCCGTGGAAAAAATTATTTCCCGTTCGGGTATTGATCAGGCAAAAGTGATGGCGGCCCTCACCTACGGCCGCGATCAGGGCTGGATCGAGCTGAATGAGAAAATCCGAGAAGAACTCAATCCGGGAGAAAGCGCCGCTGATTATCTATCCTCCGGCATTCCGGAACGGCGGGTTCTGGAAATCCTGGCGGATTCTAAAGAGATGCCGATCCAGGATGTAGCCAAATTCGCTAAAGAACACAACCTGCCCATGAACGAGATCATGCGCTGGGGCACCCAGCGAAACTGGTTCAAAAAAGACAAGGGAAAATTAGCTCTCACAGACCAGGGCCTAAAAGCATTGGGCCAAAAGGACGAGGATGAAAAGGCTATGGCGTTAACCCTCAAACAGGGGCCGGTTTTTCTTGACCAGCTGGAAGAAAAGGGCATCGATGCGATAAAAGCAAAATCCCTTTTAAAAAACAGAACCGATTTTGCCAAGATAAAAGAACGGACACTGCGTTCCGCGCAGCTAACCCCTGAAAGCAAAACCATTGTTCCGGATCTTCAAGTGGTCAAGGAACAAAATGTTTTATCTTCCGAGGACATCACCTCAGGAGAATGGCGCAATATTCAGCTTCGCAGCTATGATGTCACTCTTCCGGCGGAAGCCCTGCACCCGGCAAAAATTCATCCCATGCAGAAGGTCATCCAGCAGGCACGCACCGCTTTTTTGGAAATGGGATTCACGGAGATCGTCTCCCCTCAGGCCGAATCCGCCTTCTGGGATTTCGACGCGCTTTTCCAGCCCCAGGACCATCCGGCCCGGGATATGCAGGATACGTTCTATTTAGAACGGCCGGACCAGGCCCGGCTGCCCGCTCCGGATTTGGTCGAAAAAATAAAACAAACCCATGAAAACGGCGGCGCAACCGGGTCCAAAGGCTGGGGATACCAGTGGCAGGAGCGCCGGGCCAGGCAAGTCGTGCTGCGCACCCATACCACCGCCTCCACTATCCGGGCGCTGCAAGCGGACCCTCATCCGCCGCGCAAGGTTTTCTGTGTCGGCAAAGTCTACCGGAATGAAGCCATAAGCTATAAACATTTGCCGGAGTTCCTTCAAGTGGACGGTGTGATTATCGATGAAAACGCCAGCTTGGCCACCCTATTGGGAACGCTGCAGGAATTTTACCGGAAGATGGGTTTTGAGAAAGTCAAATTCAAACCCTCTTTCTACCCCTATACCGAACCCAGCGCAGATGTTATCGTATGGATGGAATCCAAAAAAAGCTGGCTCGAAATGGGCGGTTCCGGAGTTTTCCGCCCGGAAGTGACCATTCCGCTCGGCTGCAACGTGCCGGTTTTAGCCTGGGGACTGGGTTTGGACCGGCTGGCCATGCTCCGATACGGATTTAATGATATCCGCGAGCTCTACTGGAGTGATCTGGACAAGATCAAGGAGGTGCCCCTATGCCGGTAGTCGCTGTCAGTGCCAAACGGTTAAATCAGCTGCTGGGACGCGAATACCCCATGGACAAGCTGGTGCATGCGCTCGACCAGTTGGGATGCGATGTGGAAGACACCGCGGAAATGAACCTTTTCCGCTGTCCGGCCTGCCAGAGCCCCAACGAAAAATTATCCCGCGAAGAACCGGCTGCCCGATGCGACTTTTGCGGATTCGAAAGCGAGGAGCCGTTTCCCCTGTATGCCGCGGAAAAGGTCATCCGGCTGGACCTGCTGGCCGACCGGCCCGACCTGTTTGACGCCGGCGGATTATCCCGGGCGCTTAAAGGCTATCTGGGTTTGGAAAAGGGCTTGACGGAATTTACCCTGAAACAAGGAGATATCAAGGTTGAGGTTGATCCGGCGCTTTCGGAAAAAGGCACCTACCGTCCGTATATTGCCTGTGCTGTCGTTAAGATGCCGCCATTAGACCAGGACGCATTAAGGGAAATCATGCGGCTTCAGGAGAATCTCCACTGGGGCATCGGCCGCGACCGCAAGCTGGCCTCCATTGGAGTATACGACTTAGACACCATTGCCCCGCCCATCCGCTACACCCTAGTGGACCCGGACAATTTCCAATTTCATCCTCTCGGTATGCCCGGTCAGAGCATGACGCCCACGCAGATTCTGGAAGAACACCCCAAAGGCAAAGCCTATGCGGAACTGATGGGTGAATATACCAGATATCCCATTCTGATCGATTCCAAAGAATTGGTGCTGGCCATGCCGCCGATTATCAACAGCGATGAAACCAAATGCAAAACCGGGACCACACGGCTGTTCATCGATGTTACCGGAGCCGTGCCCGGCCCTGTATATAATTCGCTTAATACCCTGGTCAGCGCGCTGATCGAGCTGGGAGGGGCGGCTGAAACCGTGACCATGCTTCATCCCGGCGGCCCGGAAGAAACACCGGACCTATCCCCCAAATCCATCGCCGTTCACTACGATAAAGCCCGCCTCTGGCTGGGCCTGGATTTTTCGCCCAAGGAATTTATGGAATTTCTGGAAAAAATGCGCCTGGATGTCAAGAAAAAAGACGATGTCTACCTGGTGCATTATCCCGTATTCCGGACGGATGTGCGCCACGAAGTCGATATCTTTGAAGATGTGGCTATCGGGTATGGTTATGAAAACATTCAGCCGCAAATGGTGGAGTCATTAACCATCGGCGAAGCGCGGCCTGAAGAGCGTATCAGCACAACCGTTCGGGACACCATGCTGGGCCTGGGATTTACCGAAATCATGACCCTGAATCTCCATTCCAAAGAAAGGCTGTTCGAAAAATTCCGGCTGGAGCCGGGCGGCAACCACGTCATCGTGCAGAACCCCAAAACCATCGAGCAAAAAGTAGTCCGCTGCCATATGCTGTCCGGGATTATGGAAACCTTCCAGAAAAACCGGCGCAAACCGGTGTCGCAGAAAATCTTTGAGCTGGGCAATATCCTCACCGTCAGCTCGGAAGCTGAAACCGGGACAGCGGAATACCGGCACCTGGCATTCGGCCTTATCGGTCCCCATCAAGGCTATGCCGGCGGCCGTTCGGTTCTGGACGCCGTCCTTTTTGAACTGGGTCTTCAAGGCATTTATAAACCGGCTTCCCACCCGGCGTTTTTTGAAGGCCGCTGCGCGGAGGTCACGGATGAGCAAGGCCGCTGGCTGGCCCGCATCGGGGAAGTCCACCCGGAAGTTATCACCAACTTCAATTTGGCCTACCCGATTGTGCTGTGCGAGCTGCGGCTGCAGCAAGTGATTTGACAAAATCCTGCAAATCTATTATATTTCATATTGTTGCTATTTTTAGCATTTATTTGAAATATAACTATGAAGTATATCCAATTAAAAGAAGCGCTTAAGGATTTTACAGTTTTCTCCTTAAGCGATATCAAAATGATTGATCCTCATTTTCACAGGCGGCGGCTCAATGAATGGCAGGAAAAAGGGTATATCAAAAAAATCGCTAAGGGCCGATACATTTTTTCAGATCTCATTATAGACGAAAATGTGTTATTTGAAATCGCAAACCGTCTCTACAGGCCTTCATATGTGTCTCTTGAATCGGCCTTATCTTATTATCAGACCATTCCGGAAGCTGTTTACGGCATCACATCCATTTCCACTCGACGGACCTACTCTTTCACTACTCCACTTGGGAAATTCCAATACCGGACATTAAAGCCGTCTCTCTTTTTCGGCTATCAACTTGTGAGGTATAACGATAAAACTTTTAAAATCGCTGACATCGAAAAAGCTGTTCTTGATTATTTCTATCTTCACCCAAAGTTAACATCTATAAATGACATAGTGGCTTTACGCTTTTCAGAAGAAATTTTGAGACAAAGGCTTAATCGAAAAAAAATGCAGAATTACCTTCAAGAATTCGGCCAAAATACAATGACCAAACGAGTAAATGTCTTTCTTGACTTAGTGGAAATGAAGTAATGGGAATGTTTCATGCTGGATATTAAACAGATCGCAAGTTTTTATCCAAATTCACTGAGACCATTTAAAAAAAACATCCTCAGGGAGTATCTTCAGCATAAGATCCTCGAAGCTGTGTTTAATTCCCCTGCTGCCAATTATTTGTCTTTTATTGGAGGAACAGCCATTCACATAATCCATGGAAGCCATCGGTTTTCCGAAGATCTGGACTTTGATAATTTAAGTCTTAATCCGGATGGCTTTAATAAGCTTGTTTCACAGATCAAAAAAAGCATGAGCCGGCAGGGATATCATATTGAATCACAAGTTGTCATTAAAAATGCATTCAGGGCTTATTTAAAATTCCCTGAAGTTCTTTACCGCAACAAAATCACCCGGCATAAGCAAGAAAAGCTATCCATTCAAATTGATATGGAACCCCAAAATTATCACTATTCGCCGGACCAATTCATTTTAAACAAATTTGATGTATTTCAGAGAATAAATGCGGCCCCCATAGAACTGCTGTTATCTCAAAAAATCCTTTGTGTTTTTATGCGTCCGCGCATTATCGGCCGGGATTTTTATGACATTATATTTCTCTTAGGAAAAACTCAACCCGATTTTTCTTATCTCCAGGATAAAATCCATATCAGGGATGGGAAAGAACTCAAAAGCCGGCTGCTCGAAAAATGCAAAGATGCTGATTTTGACCGGTTAGCCAAAGATATATCTCCATTTCTTTATAATCCCGATGAAGCCGACAAAATCAAAATGTTTCCTGAATTTATCAATCAAGTGGATATTGAATAAGCATTTTATGTTTTACGTTTTACGGATGTCCGATTCTTTAGGCGGTGCAGTCTAAGATTCCCGTCGCTCCGCTCCGGGAATGACATGGATTGTGAATTGCATTTCCTTCTTTAAACTTTGGCTGAAATATTGCACAATAGCACTAATGAAATCTATTAGGGGAGATCGATCATGAAAAAATCTTTGGTGTTTTTCAGTCTGTTTATTTTCTTCATTCCATTTATAGCCGCACAGGATGCGGATAAGGAGGAACTGCAATTCAGGCCGCAGACTTATGCCGGTTTGACCTTCCGCAGCATCGGGCCGGCATTGATGTCGGGCCGCATAAGCGACATTTCCATTCATCCGGACGACAATTCCTTCTGGTATATCGCGGTGGGTTCCGGCGGTGTCTGGAAAACCGAAAATTCCGGCACCACCTGGCAGCCGGTGTTTGACGCCCAGGATTCTTATTCCATCGGGTGTGTGGCCATCGATCCCAATCATCCGGAAGTCGTCTGGGTGGGAACCGGTGAAAATGTGAGCGGCCGCCATGTCGGATTCGGTGATGGTGTGTATAAAAGCCTCAATCAGGGCCGCACCTGGACCAATATGGGTTTGACGGAATCTGAACACATTTCCAAGATTCTAGTGGACCCCGGAGACTCCCAAGTCGTCTATATCGCAGCGGAAGGGCCGCTTTGGTCCTCCGGGGAAGAACGGGGGGTTTATAAAACCACCGACGGCGGCCGGACCTGGGCCCGCAGCCTGCAGATAAGCGACGAAACCGGCGTCACGGACATCGCCATGGACCCTGAAAATCCGGATATCCTTTATGCTGCTGCGTACCAGCGCCGGCGGAGCGTTGCCGCGTTTATGGCGGGAGGACCGGAATCCGGTATATATAAAACCACAGATGGGGGTGTCAACTGGAAAGAATTGACAGTCGGCCTGCCCCATGGTGATATGGGGCGTATCGGATTAGCTGTCTCCCCGTTTGACCCGCGGGTCGTCTATGCCACCATTGAGGCTTCAGAAAGAGAACGCGGTTTTTACCGCTCCGATGACCGGGGAGAAAGCTGGGAAAAACGCAGCAGCTACATAAGCGGCGGCACCGGCCCGCATTATTATCAGGAGATCTATGCCGATCCGCATACATTCGACCGGGTTTACCAGATGGATGTCTGGACCCAAGTGACCACGGACGGCGGCAAGACCTGGGACAGGCTGAATGAAGCCCATAAGCACTCGGACAATCACGCCCTGGCATTTGTTCCCGATGATCCCGATTATCTTCTGGCCGGTAACGACGGAGGATTGTACCAGTCCTGGGACCGGGGAGAAACCTGGACATATGCAGCTAACCTGCCGGTGACCCAGTTTTATAAAATGGCACTTGATAACGCTGAACCTTTTTACAATGTCCACGGCGGCACCCAGGATAATTCCAGCCAGGCGGGGCCGTCCCGGACTCTGAATGTCAACGGCATCCGCAACAGCGACTGGTTTATCACAACCGGCGCCGACGGCTATGCCTGCGCCATCGACCCGGAAGACCCCAACATTATTTATGCGGAAACCCAAAACGGCAACCTCAACCGCTTTGACCGGAAAAGCGGCGAAATGGTCCGGATTCAGCCGGCGGAACAGCCGGGCGATGAACCCTACCGCTGGAACTGGGATTCCCCGGTTATCATAAGCCCCCATTCCCATACCCGGCTTTATTTCGCAGCCCAGTTTGTGTTCCGCAGCGATGACCGCGGCAACTCCTGGACCCGTATCAGCCCGGATTTAACCCGGAATATTTTCCGCTATGAAGAAGAGATCCTGGGACGGACCTGGTCGATTGACGCCTTATGGGACCACGGCGCCATGTCTATATACAGCACCATCACGACTCTTTCCGAATCTCCTTTGGTGGAAGGGCTGATCTATGCCGGAACCGATGACGGCTTGATTCAAGTGACCGAAGACGGAGGAGAGACATGGCGGAAAACCGATAATATTCCCGGTATTCCCAGCCGCTGTTTTGTCAATGATGTCCGGGCTTCGCGCCATGACCCCGACCTGGTGATGGCGGCGCTGGACAACCACAAAACCGGTGATTTCAAACCCTATCTGATAGTCAGCCGGGACCAGGGCCGCACCTGGAAATCCATTTCATCCGATTTACCCCAGCGTCAAATCGTCTGGGCCGTGACGGAAGACCATAAACAGCCCGGTCTCTGGTTTATCGGCACCGAATACGGAATTTATTTCACCCGGGATACGGGAGAACACTGGATTGAGCTTACCGGCGGGCTGCCCACCATCGCCTTCCGGGATCTCGAAATCCAGGAAAAAGAAGATGATCTGGTAGGCGCTTCTTTCGGACGCGGTTTTTATATCCTGGATAACTATGCTCCGCTCCGCCATATGGATGCCGAAACTCTAAACCAGGAAGCAGCGCTGTTTCCAGTCAAAAAAGCGCTGATGTATGTTCCCCGGCGTCCGCTCAGCCTGCGGGGCAAAGCGTTCCTGGGCGATAATTTTTATATTGCGCCGAATCCTCCTTTCGGAGCTGTGATATCTTATTATTTAAAAGATTCGCTCGAAACCCTGAAAGAAGAAAGGCGGGCAGAAGAAAAGAAACTCCGGGCTGCCGGTGAGGCCATCACCTTTCCCGGATGGGACCGGCTGCGCAAAGAAGAACAGCAAGATCAGCCGGCCGTTGTTCTCACAATTCGGGATGATTCCGGTGCTGTTGTCCGCAGGCTGACCGGACCGGCAAGGGCAGGATTTCACCGGGTGGCCTGGGATTTGCGGTATCCGGACCTCTCGCCCACACGGCTGGAAGCTCCGCAAATGGAGCCCTGGTCCGAACCCCGTTCAGGTCCTCTGGCCGCACCGGGAACATTCACCGTCTCTTTGACTAAACGTGTCAATGGAGAATTTATTCCCCTGGGCGAAGCTCAGACTTTCCTGGTGGAATCTCTCGGATTAGCCAGCTTGAAAACCGAAGACAGGGAAGCCTTGCTGCATTTTCAAAAGCAGGTGGGAGAACTTCAGCGGGCTGCCATGGGTGCAGCTTCTGCGGCTCAGGAAGCTGCCCGGCAGCTTCAGTTCATGAAAAAAGCCTTGATGGATGCCCCGGGCGCCGAACCTGAACTGTATAAACAGGCATTAGACCTGGAAAAGAACCTGCAGGACGCTATGACCGCCCTTTACGGCGACTGGACCGTGCGCCGTTATTCGGACGCGGTCTCCCCTTCGCTCATGCAGCGGCTTGAGGCCCAAATCCGCGCCACAGCTCCCATAACGGAAACCAACAAGCAAAACTATGACATCGCCGCCGGCGAATTCGAGCGGCTCGAATCAGAATTGCGCCGGCTGGTTGAAGTCCGGTTAAAAAAGCTGGGTGAAGCCCTGGAGGCAGCCGGAGCACCCTGGACCCCGGGACGCGGCATACCCGAATGGAAAAAGAAATAGGAAGGAATAATCATGATGGGGAAAAAGCAGAAAGACCAGCCCGAAGAACGGCGGATTGAAGATAAAGTTCAGCATACCCAATCGGTTATAGCGCCGGATACATCATTTAAAGGCAACATCAACGGAAGGGACGACCTCATTGTTTCCGGAAAAATAGAGGGAGATATTCAAAGCAATGGTATGGTTAAGGTCAATAAATCTGGATCGGTCCAAGGGAATATCACCGGACGTTTTATTGTTTTCGCGGGAAAATTGGACGGAGACATAAAAAAAGCGGAACAAGTGGAAATTCAGCCAACCGCCCGTATCAACGGCAATATAACCACCAGCCGCCTGGCTATTGCCGAGGGAAGCTTTCTGCAGGGAAAAATCCACATGCCCCAAAAACAGGAACCCCACCGGTTTGTTGACAAGCGGCAGGCTAAGGCAACCGAAGAAGTAAAAAGAGAAAAGTAAAAAGTGAAAAGTGACAGCAAAGCTACTCATTATTAGTGCGAACACAACGAACAGACTGAACAGACCGAAAAGATTTAGAGAGACCTATATAGACATAGATGGACTAAAAACAACGCTAAGAACGGGAGCACAGAGAGCGCTTCTTTCCGGGAAGAACCTGCAGGTGAAAGAATATCCAGGCCGATGCATACGTTTGGGATGAATGGGAATAGTCAGCGGATCACTGCCCGGGGAATCCAACCAGCGGTTCAGGAATTTTTCATCCCGGATGACTTCGTTCCAAAAGCGGCGGAAATCCAATGTCCGGGCCCCATCATTCCGGAAAGTTTCCATGAAGCGGCAGGCCGCATCCAGAAATGCTTCCTCCCCGAGAAACTCCCGGAAAGCATGCAGCATCAAAGCCCCTTTATAGTAACGGATAATATAATTCATTTCCGTATTTTCCGGGGAGACCTGGGATATTGACGGCGCGTCATCAGGCAAAGTGTGAACAATTTCCTGATATCGTTCAAATATTTCCTGATATTTTTCGCGGGACTGGATTTTTTCAACCGCCAGCAAACCAAAAAACTCGGCAAACGCTTCGTTGATCCAGTCTCCTTGATCCAGACCAAAATTCCACCAGAAATGGGCCGTTTCATGGGCATTGCCCCGCAAGGTGGTCAATTCCGGATTTTCTTCCAAAGCCCTCAGCATGCGGCCCTCCGAAGCCACCACCAAACCCGGGCGGGAGTATCCTCCCTGTCCGAATTCTTTGGGAGAATACACATACCGGAATACATTGGACTGTCCGGAAGGCGGCCCTAATATTTCGGTAAAAAGATTCAAAGTCTTCTCTAAGCCTTCCGCCTCCCGGAGAACATAATCTTCTGGAAGTTCGGTATAATATATTTCTATCAAAGCATGGTCATTTTCAATTTCAGCGGTTTTAAAATCCGGGGCTGCCAAAATCACGATATCATTGGCCCGGGTACCCGCCCAGAAGGTCACTTTTCGCTCCTCAATGGTTTCCTCACGGCGCTTATCGCCGTTGCAGACTACAATCCAATTTTCGGGAAGAGATACTTTCATTTCAAAATCAAAATGAACGCCGTAATACCAGAAGGGATACCAATTGGAATAAGAGGCCAGCTCCACTCTTTCTAAATCGATGGCATCATCCAGGCCGAATCTCTGGCCATCCTGGCTCCCCCATTCCGGGATATCCTGCAGTTTCCCCCGATAGGCAAACCGCAAGGTTGCGTTTTCTCTATTGATCTGCCCGGGAATCCGGACCATCACCATTTTGGATGCCGGGACTGTGCGGGCTCGGGAATTGGGCTCCGTTGTGAAAGCGGTCTTCCGTTCTCCAATGCGTATTTCTTCAATTTTAAAAGACGAATGCAGATTAAAAAAAAGCATTTCCTGCCCTTGAGGAATTCCGGATAAAAGGATCTCTCCTTCCACCTGAAGCAGCCCGCTATCCGGCTCAATCTGCAGATCCAGCCAATACGTGCGGGGCAGGACTTCGGCGGAACAAAGCCCCGCTGTGAAAAAGAGAATGATAACACCGTTAATGAATTTCAATGCGGACATTTTTTTCACTTTCATGCCTAGATTATACTTATTTTTGAAAGCTTTTTCACTGTCTAAGGAGCAATGCTGCGAAAGGTCTTGTCCTGCTTTGCTGCCGGGAATCGGAACCGCTTCATTTCCGATGCACTCTAAGATTCCCGTCGCTTCACTCCGGGAATGACATGAAAACTTCGCTGCAGACATCTGGATGGCATGTGAGTTTATTTTCGTCAGCTTATCGTGACGACTTTGGCACCGAAAACACTTACAACCGCAGTGCGGCCGATCATGGTGCCTATTTTGGAATGCACATGCCCATGGAAAACATACCTGGGCTGTTTTGTCCTTATGTATCCGGCAATAGCTTCGCTGCCCATATGGGCATAATCTCCCTTATCCGTGGCTTTAGCCACCGGAGCATGGCATATGAAAATATCCACATAAGGAAAATGGCTCAATTTGAAGGCTGCTTCCATATCATCCCACTCGTGCGGACCGGTCATTTTGTAATGGGGAACGCCTTCCCATCCCCCTATAAGCCAGCGGCGGTGCTGGACCATTTGGTTATGAACGTTTTCTACAAATTTAGGAAACGGGGCCGTGGGTTCATGGTTCCCTTTCACAGCAAATATCGGTTTTTTGAATCGTTCGTAGACTTCTTCAAGTAAGTGGTAGGGAATGTCCCCGCAAGACAGAATAAAATCAATTTTAGACCGGATATGCTCCTTGAAATGATATTTCTCATAATCGGCGATTATGAGCACTTCGCTGGGATATGCCACCATCGGTCTGCAGACCATTATGCCTTCCCGAAGGTAAAATTACAATAGAGTTATTATGCCTGAACTATTACTAAAAAATGACTCACCAAAGTCATATCCCGCCGGCACGCTCCTGTGTCTGCATGAGCTGATTTTGATAAAAAAAAGGGGAAGAATTCTGCCCAGCAGAAACTCTTCCCCTCTTGAATCAGTTTTTTGATGCGGAATCCAAACTGTTCATTCTCAATCTATAATAGTCCAAGGCTGCATAACATGGGCGGATGGATCATTGGTTGACTTATTGGCTGAAGCACCAATAAGAAACAGATCTCCATTATTGGAACCGGTTGAACGTGAAATATATACAAAATGGTTGCTGTAGAGATCCCCGGTTAATCCGGCCTCTGCAAAAGGATTAAATGCCTGAAAATCCCAACCTGTAACCGTTTTTTGGAACGGAGTTCCTACAATGGTTCCATTGGAATTCACAATGGACACATAAACGGTTATGGAACTTATTTTCGGATTGAAAAAAGCAACTGAAGACCTTTGTCCCGCATCCTGCGAAAGATTCAATAAAACACCATCCGTCACAGTACTGTCTATAAATAATCCACTGTTCCAGTTAATCCCTTTGAATGATTTGGCGTAGCCATTACTGTGCCAGGTCCTCACACTCACTTGGATAGTATGAACGCTATCCTGACCGGCGATAATCAAAGCACCGACTTTATTGAAATAATCATAGGTTGTATCAATACCCCCCAAATAATCAAGGATATTTGCGGTTTTAAATGTATCAAACTGATCCAAAGTAACACCTAAATCAACATTTCGTAAAGAGCCTCCCCCATAATAAAATTGGGCTTGTAATTCCGTACCGTTATCACGAGCTACAACCTGGACTTCTGTCTGCCAGACCCCGCCTCCTGCGGCACTCGCCCAAATGGCTTCCGGAATAATCTTGATTTGTTCGGGCTCATCCTGATACTGAGCGGATAAAAAAACCACTGAAACCAATACGGTAATACCGATTACAAAAACTCTTTTAAACATTCTTCCTCCTTAATTTAATATAGTTTTAAGTTTAAAAAACATTCCAAAAACTTTGCCCTAAGCGAAGCGATAGGCTCACTGTGAGAGCCATTATACCGCTGAGGATGACAGATAATGGTTTTGGCAGGCCCAGTTCCATAGATAAGGCTGCTTCAGGCTCATTTAGGGTTTCACTACATATTTTTTTTCTTCCCCAATTTTATTACCATACAAAATAATTATATAGAAATTTATCCATTATTTAAACATTTATTTAACCTGAATTATTCATAAAAAAATTGCGATATTTTTGCAATTTATTTTTTATCAGCGATTACCATAATTTTTATTTAAAGGTCAAATTGAAAGTTTTTCATTTGCACATTTATATTTTAATCGCAATTATTTTACCCTTCGGGCGGTCCGAATCTCACCGCATCTTCCGGATTGCAGCTCGTCGTAGTGAAGTACCACGACTTCCTCGCCGCAAACCGAAATCCGCAGCAATCTCGGCCCGTGAATAATCCAGGTTAAATATTCTAACCTTATTTTACTCCGCTTTTTTCAGAGACTTTAGTCCTCATATTCGGGATGAAAATTCAATGCAAGTTGCCCAAAACATTTTTTTGGCATATAATTTGTGTTTTTGTTAATAAACTGGAATTATATAAAATCAAGAATCTTCTGATCTTCTATCCGGAAAGATTTCAGGAATTTACTATTGACGGCAAAGGCCCGGATAAAAACAGATGGAGCGTTAAATAACAGCTCAATAAATAAACGACTGCATGGTATGAGCCGCAGGATCATTTGTGGAATTGTTGGCTGAAGCGGCAATCGCAGCCAAATCTCCAGTACCGTCGCGATATACAAGATAAAGATAATGATTTGTATAAGTCCCGCTCAGTTCGGCTTCCGCGAAAGGATCGAAGGCTTGAAAATCCCAGCCGGAAAAAGTTTTGGTAAACTCTCCCACATAGCCGCCGGTGTAAGACATAACATAAAACTGCACTTCAATAGCGCTGACATCCAAGTTGTTGCAGGCTAAGGAAGTACGAGAGTTGCTGTCCTTACGAATATTCATTATCACACCTATCGTATTGGAAGCATTGATCACCGAACCATCAACATGACTGATACCGTTTATGGATTTAGCATATCCGTTGGAATGCCATGTCCGCGCGGAAACCAGCACCCGGTGATCCGAATCTTGCCCCACAATCCACAGCGCTCCTACTTTATTATAATAATCATAACCGGCATCCTGAGTGTGCATAAGATTTAGAATATTACTGTGTTTAAAACAGTCCCATTGATCATAAGTGCCGCTTAGAGTGACGGACCGGAAGCTTCCTGCACCGTAAAAAAAATAAAGAGCGATGGTGGTGGAATCATTCCTGGCCATGATTTGAACTTCAGTCTGCCACGAACCTCCGCCGGAAGCTTCCGCCCAAATCACCTCCGGAATATACTTAAATTGAGTCGGGGAGGTTTCGTAAGCCGCAGATAAACATCCGGCCGCTAAAACCACCATAATTCCGATACGTAATACTTTAGAAAACATACTTCCTCCTTTTAAATTCGTTTTAAATTCGTTTCAGTTTTTTTTTATATCATCCCTTAAAATATATATTCCCAAAAAATTATACTATAGATATTCAAGGAAACAAACAAACATTTTATAAATTATTGAATATACCTGGATCATTTACAGGCCAAGATTGCCGCAGATGCAAGGCACAGGACATGAAGCTTTGGTCATTCACCGCGAATGCCATGCACCAAAGCAGATGCGGTGAGAGTCAAAGATCTTGGTGCCCAGCCTAAAGGCCTTCATCCTCTGGAATGCAGCCGTAAGCATATTTCAGAAAATAATTGCAAAATTTTATGATATCTTATATTTTTACTATGTTTAACATGATTCGTTTAGTATCAAAGAAATTCACCGAGGGAGGCACTTTTAAAATGAAACATTCCTTCAAATCCATTGCGGCCGCAGTACTGGTCATTCCATTCCTTGGCTTGATCTTACCCGCCGCGCAGGACAATCCCGCGGAAGGCTACCATGATTACCAAGCCTTGTCACAGAAATTGGAACAAATCGCAGCAATGAATTCTTCAATAACCGAACTCAAATCGATCGGAAAGTCATCTGCAGGAAGAAATCTATGGATGCTGCAGGTATCCGGCAAAGGAGACGCAATCGACAAACAGGCTCTTCTCATTGCCGGGAATCTGGAAGGCAACCATGTCATCGGCAGTGAGGTCGCATTGGGCGTCGCCGAATACCTGGTACAGAACTATGGGAAAAATGAAGACGTCACATCGGCTCTGGACACCCGGACCTTTTATATTATTCCGCGCTTGAATCCCGATGGCGCTGAAGCCTTTTTCGCTGATACATTATATGAACTGACAGGCAATCTCAATCCGCGCGACGAAGATTATGACTGGCAGACAGATGAAGACGGACCGGAAGATTTAAACGGCGATGGGATGATCACGCTTATGCGGGTCAAAGATAAAGACGGCGAATGGATGGCCGATAAAGATAATCCCCGGCTTATGAAGAAAAAGGAAGATGGAACGCCGCTGGATCAATTATATACAATCTTTCCCGAGGGCCGCGATAACGATGGAGACGGCTTATACAATGAAGACGGTCCCGGTGGATTCAATATCAACCGGAACTTCCCGCACAATTTCGGCTATAAAGCCAAAGGTTTTAAGGTCTACCCCGCTTCGGAAAATGAAACCAAAGCTCTTATCGATTTTATGACCCGTTATAATCCTGAATATGAAACCCAGCCGCACAAAAATATTTGCGGTATTTTGCTGTTTTCCAAATATGATAATTTAGCCGCCGGAACCGGAATCGAATGCGGAACACCTGATTTTCCTGAAGTTCCGGAAAAATATCAGGCTTCTCCTGCTACCGGAGGCGGAGCGATGTTCATGTTCGGCCGCAGAGGCGGAGACGATGAAGGTCCGCAGCGGCCGCCATCCGATCCGCAGCCCAAAAAGACAAATCCCCAAGATGAGTATATTTTTAAGAGCATTAGTGAACAATATAAGGAAATAACCGGTATTAAAAGCGCGGAATCCGAAAAACCCAGCGGCTCCCTGCTGGAATGGGGTTATTTTCAATATGGAGTGCCGACATTCAGCGCTAACCTATGGTCTTTGCGTCAAGCTGCACCGGAAAAGCCGGAGCGCGGCGATAATCATGACAAATCCAGCAGCGGTGAAACCCAGGCGACTTCTCAAATGGATCCCCGGACGGCCATGATGCAGCGGAATATGGGCCGGACTCCCGGAGGAGATGGTCAATCCGGCTCATCGGGAATGGATAAAAAATGGCTGCAGTGGATCGGCCAGCATAACCAAGGCAAAGGATTTATCGACTGGACTGAATTTGATCATCCTCAGCTGGGAACAGTCGAAATCGGTGGATTCCGTCCTTATCTCAGGACGAATCCCCCGGCGGAAATGATTCCTGGACTGACGCAACCCCATGCTGAATTCGCTCTGTATCTGGCATCCCAATTCGCAGATATAGAAATAACGGAACCTGAAGTGGAAAAATTATCATCCGGCCTTTACCGGGTTAAAGTTAAACTTCAAAACAACGGGGAACTCCCCTATGCAACCGCAATGGGAATCCGGACCCGTAATATCAACCCGATCGTGTTTCAGCTTAAATTCGAGGATGATGAAAGCATGGAGCTTTTTGGCGGCAGTAAACGAAATGAACTGAACACACTGCCAGCCGGAGGGGAAAAAGAATATGAATGGACGGTTATTTCGCCCGAAGGAAAAAATATGACCCTCTCCCTATTCGCCCGGAACGGCGGCGGCAGATACAAAAAGACCATTGTCCTGAAATGACCCAAAGGAGAATAATATTATGAAATACCATGATCATAAAAAACAACTTTTTGCAGCGATTCCTCTTCTGGCTCTATTTTGGGGAATTCTCTTGGCCGCTCCTGCAGGAGCGCAGGATTTTCTGCCCCGAAAATGGAACACCCGGAAAGTCGAGCTGAGTTTCAACCGCTACTATGACTGGAAGGAAATGGAAGCCGCATTAAAACAGCTGGAAAAAGCATATCCCAAATTCCTCAAGCTGCGTTCCGCCGGTCAAAGCTATCAGGGCCGTGAATTATGGTATATGACCATAAACAACCCGGACACCGGCAAAGAAGAAGACAAGTGCGCCATGTATATGGATGCCAATATCCACGGAAATGAAGTCCAGGGCGGAGAAGTCGGCCTTTATACCATTTGGTACCTGATGGAAAATTACCTTTATAATGATTATGTAAAAAGCATGGTGGATAACCGGGTTTTTTACATTTTCCCCTCAGTTAATCCTGACAGCCGCGATTTGTGGCTGCATAAGGGCGGCAGTGCCCGCACCGGCCAGGTGCCTATAGATGATGACAACGATGGCCTGTATGATGAAGATCCCCCTGAGGACTTGGACGGTGATGGAGAAGTCGGGGCTATGTTTATTAAAGTTCCGCTTGGCGAAGGCACCCACCGGCTTAGTGACACCAAAGACCGGCTGGTCCCGATCCGCAAAAACATTGAAGGAAAAAAAGACGAACTGGGAGATTATAAATATGTCGGAACTGAAGGCATTGATAATGACGGGGACGGCCGTTATAACGAAGACGGCCCGGGTGGATATGACGCAAACCGTGACTGGCCGTCTTACTGGCAGCCAAAATATATCCAGAGTGGAGCCGGCGAATATCCCTTCTACTGGCCGGAATCCAAGGCTATCCGGGATTTCTTTTATTCTCACCCCAATATCGCAGGTGTCCAGGCCTTTCACAATTCCGGCGGCATGATCCTGCGGGGACCAGGAGCCGCGCTTCACGGGGAATTGCCTCGCTCAGATCTGGCCGTCTTAGATGAGATTGGGAAAAAAGGCGAAAAAATCATTGAGGGTTATCGTTATATTATAATTTGGAAAGACCTGTATACCGTATGGGGCGGCTTCATAGACTTCACCTATGATATGCTGGGCATTTACTCCTTTTCCAATGAATTGTGGACCTCCCGGGCAGACTTGGACAGCGACGGAGACATTACTCAGGAGGAACAGGAATTTTTCGAAAAATATATCAACATGGATAACACCGCTGTCGCCATGCATGAAGCGGACCACCCCCAGTTAGGCAAAGTTATCATTGACCGGGATATCACCAAACTGAGCGGCAGGGTTCCCCCAGCGTGGCTGCTGGAAGAATTGTGCCACCGGAATATGGCGTTCTGCCTGCTGCATGCATATGAGATGCCGCTTCCGGTTATCAAACAGGTCAGATCTGAGAAGATTTCCGGAAATCTTCACAAAGTGAAGGTTACTCTATACAATGAACGCCTCATGCCCACCATGTCCGCAGCCGCCGTTACCAATAAAGTCCAGAGGCCGGATATTCTCTCCATGGAAGGTAACATTAAAGTATTAGCAGCCGGACAGAAAGAAGGCACAACGGTTCCCGCAGGCATTCCCGCCCGTTATCTGCGGTATTTCCGCAGGGGAAGCATGGGTGACAGCGAGGTGACCTTTATTGATCAGGATGATTTGAAAAATCTGAAGCTGATGAACGGAATTCCAGGCGAGTCAGAAGTGGAATATCACTTTTTAGTGGAAGGTAGCGGCCAGGTCACGGTCGAGCTTGACTGCTGGAAGGGCGGCCGTCACACGGATACGGTGACATTGAAATAATCTGATTTATCCTGTCATCGTGAGAAGCGTAGCGACAAAGGATCCTAAGCGGTTTTGTCAGAAGAGACGGTTCCGGTTTCTTAAGCGAAGCAGTCTAAGATCCCCATGGCCGCTGACGCGGCCTGGGGATGACATTTTATGCTGACGCGGCCTGGGGATGACATTATATGCTGATGCTGCCTGTGGGTGACGCATCCCGACCCGTGAATAAGCCAGGCTTGTTGTTTTCATTGTGTTGAACGCATATGGCACCTATTTAATCAATAAATATTGTTCTTCTTCAATATCTGAATAATACCGGGCTTTTGCATCAATGCTTCGATATCATCTATTTCCCTCGGGATGCCGGCGGTTAAATTTTCGCACCCGTCTTCCGTGATCAAGACAGTATCTTCAACCCGGACACCGAGGTTTTCTTCTTCAAAAACCGCCAGGATATCACAGGCAAAGACCATTCCCGGCTGAAGCTCTACACCGCGGGGTCCGCCTCCAAGATCATGCACCGCCATCCCCACGTAATGGCTGCATCCCCCGCCCCGCAGCATGCGCTTGAACACATCCTTGGAAAGGTCATACCCCTCTTCAGATAAAATTCGCTTGACCTCGTCATTGACCTGAGTACAGGTTATCCCTGGACGATATACCGATATACAGGCTTGTTCTATTGCCAGACACGCCTGGTATATTTCCCGCTGACGGGGCGTAAATTTTCCGTCAGCGGGAAATGAGATAGAGATATCTACATCATAATAATCCACATCAGGTCCGGCATCCACCACTAAAAAATCTCCATCTCCCAGCAGGCGGTTATACTTATGATAATGCAGGAAAGGATGGTTTTCTTCCGAGCTGATGATCGTAACATACGCTAGATCCTGGGCTCCGTCTTTTTTGCAGATATATTCAAAAAGGGATGCCAATTCATACTCATATACGCCAGCACGGCATGCCTTCATCAATTCCGTATGGGCCTTTACCCCGATGCGGCCGGCCTTGCGGATTATATCCACCTCGGCCGGAGATTTGATCATTCTCAACTGGGTGATCGTCTCAGAGCAGTCTTTTACCGGCAGAGCGGGAAATCTCTGTCTCAGCAGTTCAACAAAACGCAGCTCCCTCGCGAGACGTCCGTCCCAAAGATTGAAAGTCAGATTATTTTCCAGAGTCCGCTTCTTTTCATAGCCGCATTCCCGCATCAGCTCTTCCGGCCGGAATTTGGTGTACAATGCGTCCACCCGGGATGCCAGCCGGGAAAGATAGGAAGAAAACTGCTCTATTGGATAATATTTATCAATACCGGTATATCCAATCGGATTTTTCACCAAATCGACACTGATATTCTCACTCCGGGCATGCCGCTCCGAGATACTGAAAAACAGAATGCTTTCTTTTTGTTTTCCATTTATGATCAATATGGAATCCGGAATGTCAACTCCACAGAAATACATAAAATCATTATTCTGAAAATAAGGATGATAACCTGTCACCGGCTGAGCACCCAAAATGATGGCGGCTCCATCCGGGATCTGTTCCATCAGGCTGACACGCCTGGCTGTGTATTCCGTTTTCTCAAAAATTAATTCCGCCGCACCGGCACGATGAATTAAAAACATTGCGAGAATAATAAAAAGACCGGTCTGAAAAACACGTTTCATGGTAAACCTCCCGTTATCTTTTTTTCTGGACATCACTTGTAATCAGATATATCATGTATTACTTTAATTGACCAGCCTAAAGTATTCACAAGCCTGGATGGGCACAGATGGAAAGCTCAGGAAACGAGGCTGTGATGCTTCACCGCGATTGCCAATAAAGCAGGCGATGAATATAAACATGATGAAAAATATAAAAATTATAACATTCTTATTTTTCTTAATCCTTTCGGTTTCTCTTTCAATTCAAGCTGCCGATGACAAAATCAATATCCATGCATGGGGATATTTTCAGCCGCTTTTCGATTCGGAATCCAGCGCTTTTTCCATAAAAAGGGTCCGAGGATTCGTCACGGGGAAATATAAATCCTTTGGATATAAGGTGGAAATGGGCCGGGAGCTCCAGAAAGCTGAAATCGTCATCGGCTTTGCTGAGCACTTTCAAGTGATCCTCGGACAGCAAAACAACAGCTTTAAACTATATATTCCGTCTCCTCATCAGAGACATGTTGTTCATGATCCTTTTGCACTTGTTCCCTCCGGTCAATATAACGCTATCGGCGCGACTTTGGAAGGCCGGCATTCCTGGATGGAATGGCGTTTCAGCCTGCTGAACGGAACCGGGATAAATAGAAGAGACGACAACAAGGACAAGGATTCCGTCGCTTGGATAAAACTGAATCCCTGGAAGACAGTGCATTTTACTTTCTGCTGGCAGGGCGGATGGCAAGATACACCTGACCGTTATTACCGGTCAGGAGAATGGATACAGGCGGAATGGAAAACCGGAAAATTCACATTCACTCCGACATGGATACGCAGAAATGATTTGAACCGGCAGGGCTGGTTTTTAAAATGCTATTATGACCTGCCGTTTGAAAACCGTTTGATTTTTCAATTTACTGACCGGGAATTCAATCAGGAACTGCTTTTAGGCGCAGCTTTATTCAGTTATAAAAACACCCTCAAATTGATCCCCAACCTGGTTTTAATGCGGGACAATCAGGACCAATATCACTTCACGGGATACATCATGCTCCAAGTCATGATCAACCGCGATTAAGCACTTTTTTGATTTTTCTACCCTGATTCAGGCTGAAAATGAAAAATTTGAGACTGTATAACAATCCCTTGACGATAAACTTTCTGTCCATCCAGGTAATGATCCGGTCATTCAATAAAACTCCAATCACCCGGTTGGTGACCAGCATAGCCGGGCGGGAAAATTTGGTCCATACCGCATAATAGAGCAGAATGGTAAGGAAATCTAAGTCCTGAACATCATCAATGGTCCAAGACTTCATGTAGATTTCTTTTAACTCATCCTGAATGAAGCCGTCGCGCTTCGCTTTTTTATATATTTCCGTCCCCGGATACAGAACCAGCGGATAAATGTTGAATTTAGTCCGGGCCGGTAAAGACATCACAAATTCAATGCTGGTTTTAAGTGATTCTTTTGATTCATAGGGATTATCCACAATCAAATGATAAACCGGGCGGCGGACCTGCTTTTTATATTTATTGATCAAATGAATGGTTTTTTTGATTAAAGACATGGAAGTGGGACGATTATATATTTCTTGAAGCGTTCGCCCGGATAAGGACTGAATGCCCACAGAAACCCGGAATAATCCGGCTTCAACCAGAGGCCTAAGTTTCTCATCGGTCAAAGTATGCGGGGATAAACTGCAGGAAATCGCCCGGTTGATTCCCTTTTCCCGGTAGAGGCGGCTGAAGGTTTCAATTTCCTTCTGACTGCGCACAAAAAAAGTTTCATCCAGAATGGAAATATTCTGTATAAAATCATACCGGTCTGTCATTGATTTTATTTCCCGGATGACATTATTCAGATTTCTCTTACGCACAAAAGGGCCTTTCCCCCGGTAAAAATCTTTCATAGCGCTGTTGCTGCAGTAAGTGCAATCATGCGGGCAATTGCGCACTGTATAGACATGATACATGGCGCGGGTGATCCCGGTTTCATCTTCTCTGGGAAAACTGAATTCAAACAGCTCCCGGTCCATAGGCAGAATACGGTTATCTTTCAAAATGTAATGTGAGGAGTAATCGTAATCCTGGAAAGGATATTTATCCAAATCGTGTTCCAGTGGACGTATGGGATTTTTAATGATACGGCCGTTCTTTTTAACCCAAATGTTTTGGATATCCTCATAATCGCCGGATTTGATTCTGTCCGCAAGATCAAGAGCCGTCTCCTCTCCCTCACCTAAACAGACCATATCTGCATACTGAAGGCTTTCCTCCGGTCTGAGGGTGGGATGAATCCCCCCCCATGCAACCGGAACAACCAATTCTTTTTTTAAATAACGGGTTAATTCCCGGACCCGCAAGAAATAATTGGTCATCAATGTGAAGCCGACCAGGTCGGAATCTCCGCACAATTGAATAAGATCCCGCATGACTTCAGGCGAATACATCCCCCGGTGAAAATGGCCGGGATTGCTTTTCTGCAGCGCCAAAAAAATCAGATTGACCTGATGTCCTTGGGATTTAAGGTAAGACGAAATACTGCGAATTCCAAGAGCGATATTTATTTCATAAGGAGAAATCAGGGTGATTGTGCTTTTTTCGGCCATCTTTTAAACTCAGATAAAGACAAGTCATTATAGAAGATGGGCTTGATTTTTTCAAGCGTGATTAAAACAACTCCAGCCCTGCATTAAAAAGAAAAGACGAGCGGGCATTCCGGTCTTTCGGACCAGAGTCATAAGCATGTTCTATTCCGCCACCCAGCAATAAATGGATGCCTGGAGATAAAGACAATTTGAGTAAGAGCCTGGCTTCCAAGAGATGCTGGTCCGGTTCGGCAGCAGACGATTGAAACAATGCATAATTATCCCGGTAACGGTAACCTATTTCCGGCTGCAATGCCATCTCTCCTGCGGGAAAAGTTGTTCCATAATGGATTCCCCAAGTGAACGATTCAGTCAGGTCATCCGCCAAATTCCCCAACCCAAGAGAAACGACGGAATGCCACCGTCCCACATAAAACTTCATGCCGCTGGTGACCGCTGTTCGGTTAGACGCCCAGATAATGCCGTTTATATTTCCGTTTCTTGCCAGATTGACAACCCCCACCGGCAGTCCGGAATGATCCCGTTTGGTATAATTAACCAATCCAAGCTGCAATCCCTCACACGTATCTCCGATATTGACCAGTCCAATCTGAACACCTCGGGATCCGGCCGCGATATTTACCGGCCCGGCTTGTAAACCCTTTAAACTCTCGCCGGCGACATTAAACAGTCCGGATACCTGCAAACCCTGAAACTTTTCTCCCACAATATTAAATAAACCGGATGCCTGCAGCCCTTCCATGGTTTCGCCCGCAATACTGAATAAGCCGGTTACCTGAATTCCTTTCATATGCTCACCGGCAATATTGAACAAGCCGGAAAACTGACCCCCTTCAAAGTCCTCACCAGCCACATTAGCCAATCCTGAAGCTTGAAACCAGCGGCCTCTCTGTCCCGCGACATTGATCAGGCCGGCGGTTTGGAAACCATTGAGCTCCTCTCCGGCAACCGATATTAGCCCTGAAGACTGCAAGCCGGCAAAACTTTCTCCGGTCACGCTGACCATGCCGGAAACCTGAATGCCTTGTGCCTGTTCGCCGACGACTCCTGCCAGGCCGGCAATCTGAATGCCATCCAGATTGTCATGGACGGCGGATGCCGCCAGGCTGAAGTCCACTCCGGAAACCGAACCGACCCGCCCGTAAATCAGGGATAAATTCAGATTCACATGATCATAAGGCGACTGGTTCAAACTGACAGGGTAAAACAAAGAAAGATTGATAAATCTGTGAACCCCCTGTTGTTCTTCCCTTTCCTTCTCCTGTGCCGAAATAGGAATGCTTAGTAAAAGCAAGCATGCTAAAACAGTTGTAACTATCTTTTTCATGATTCACCTCGTGCAGGCGCCGTTGAAGATTCCCGTCGCTTCGCTCCGGGAATGACATACGGGTTCATATTCATCGTTTTGGCCTCATTCTGTTATACGGAAAATGTCTGAAGAGGGTTCCATAAAATTATAGTAAAGAGTGAAGAGAAGAGTAAATAAAGGCAATAATTATAAAAATTAATAACATCTTTGGAAAAACGTAATTTATTTTATCTAATTATTGACTTTTTTAATTTATATGATAGTATGGGATTGATATTTTTAAGGAGGCAGTCAAAATGACAGAAAATTGGCAGAGTTTGACCAAGATGACGAAAAATAAAGACCTTGTTATTGAACGAGTTAAAATAAAAGACACCGATATTCGGATTGAGGGATCGTTTGAACTGCCGCCTTTGGCCAAGTTAATTATGGAAGACCAGGTGTTCGCGGCTGCGTTTGTTAAATCCCACGGTTCCATCAAAGCCATGGAAAAACTATTCGGCATCAGTTATCCGACCGTTAAAAACCGGCTGAACCGGATCGCAGGCCAATTGGACTTTATTAATGTCGATATCAATGTGGCGGCTGACGCTTCTGATATTTTAGACCGGCTTGAAAAAGGGGAAATCACCGCAGAGCAAGCAATGGAGGAATTATCATGATACCGCCGCTTTTTATTGGGTTTCGCGTTAAGGACAAAGAACATAACATCCGGCTCTGGTTTCCTCTGTTTATATTCGGATTGATTTTGCTTCCATTTATTCTTTTGGTATTGATGATTATGCTGGTTGTTTCCATATTTGTTACCCCTGACTCCCGGAAAAGAATATGGGGAATTACCGCTTCCCTGATTATCATCATAACGCAGCTGAAGCATCTTTATATCGAAGTTAAAAATCAAGAATCGGATGTTTTAATCCGTTTTATCTAAGGAGAAATAAATGAATGAAGAAAGAAAAAGAATTTTAAACATGGTTCAGGAAGGAAAAATCACTGCCGAGGAAGCAGATAAGCTTCTCGAGAAGCTGGAAGCCCCGGACATGAACATTTCCGAAAGCAAAGATAATGCTCTGCCTAAATATCTATACGTCAAAGTGGACCCCAAGAAAGGCGCCGGCAGTGAACACGGCAGGGTTCGTGTCCGCGTTCCCCTGTCCTTAGTGAAAGCGGGTATGAATATTGCCTCCCTGATGCCTAAAGACGTGCATGACAAAATTGACCATGCCATGCATGAGAAAGGAATGAAATTTGATCTTTCCGAGCTAAAGCCCGAAAATATCGATCAGCTGATGCTGGCCCTAAAAGAGCTGGAGGTCGATGTGGATAGTGATAAGGAAACGGTCAAAGTCTATTGTGAGTAGGCCGGTTTAATCGAAATCTTAAACGTCTTTTTCGTTTTAACCGGAATCCAGACAACGAGGTCATCGGAATCCAAGTTTCTGATTTTCCCGACCCTGATTCTCTCTTTTTTTGTCAGGGTGTTTTCATCCAATTCAATATCTGCTCCGGGCGCCCCCCAATTTCTAATGACCAAACAGAGATTGACCAGGGGGCTCTCCGGGCCGGCTTGAAGAGCCACGTGCAGGGGGGAGGCTGCTTCTGAATCGGTCCGCTCTAAAATGCAGGCTCTCTGACTGGAATCATATCCTAAATACTCAACATTCTCCCCTTTCACGTTTAGCTTAGGCGGGCGGCTCCATGATTTTGCCAAATCCAGGAGAGTTTCCGGCTCCTGATTGATCATCCCGTAAATGGAATGTGCCCATTTCTTTCCATCCGCATCCGTATGGATAACCGGGCTGGCATAGGCGATGGAAAAACTCGTCGCCCGGTCCGGAGCCTGAGCGAACCGGCCGTCGGAATTAACCTGGCAGACCGGCCAGTGATTATAAGCCGGAAAACGGGATACATCGCCCCGGACTCTTCCAACATAGACCAGCATATCGTTGCCCGGTTCAAAGATAATAAACGGCTTAAACTGAGATCTATAATTTATTACCTGTATACTGGGATTCTCCGGCTTAAGGTTTTTAATAATACTGGGGTCGACCGGCATATTGCGCCTTTCCCTGGTATCAGGGGAATCATCATCCGGCCATGAATAAGTGTGGTGCTCACCTTTTAAATTGAGCAGGGTTATAGCGTCATGGTTTAATACCTCGTCCGCCTGCTGCCCGGGATGGCAAAGCACAGAGGACTCCTGAATCTGCAGCCAGGGAAAAGCACGGCTTTCTTCCGGCGGATACCAGGAAATTTTTCTGACTCCGGTTCCATCAGGATAGAATGTATAATATTCGTCCACCCACCAGGCCCATCCGGTTTTGGATTCCGCTGTCCATAAATGATCCCGGGAGCTGACCGGAGCATACCGCCAATGCACCACCGCCCGGGCAGGAGAACTCTCAATGATCCTCACGTGGGAATACCGGCAATGTATATCCTGCATATGTTCGATACATCCTTCCTCCGGTGTGCCGGATTCGGCGCTTTGGTCGGCCATCCAAAGTCCGTTTTCAGAAACCCAGGCGGGAGAATAGCGGAGTCCTCTCCAAAAAACAACTTTAACCGGAGAATCGTCAAACCGCACCACCACATCCGGATGATCGGAAATCCGCCAGAGATCGTCCCATTCCTTATAATATTTTAATTTCGTATAAAAAGCCCCAAAGGTCCCCGGTCCATCCGGGCCGGACGGCATGCGGCGGACCGCAAATTCAGGTGCGGGGATAGCTTGATTGGAAATGGCATATCCCGGCATAGAATCCGGCATCAGTGCTTTATTGTAAACACTGATTTCATCCATAATCCCATCCAAGGCATACCAGGAAGGAATGGTTCCGGCACCGTCTCCCACATAATGGGCCGGGCGGACCGGCTCTTGCGGCATACCGATACGAACTTCTTGACCGGGCGCTGGGGCAGGCGGTCCTGAGAATTGAATTGAGCCGGATTCCTTACCATTAATATATACTTTTATTCCATGGCCCGATTCATATATTCCAGCCACATGAACCCATTTGTTTAGGGGCAGAATATCATTCGATTTACACTTCTGCCAGGTACTTTCAGCGGCCATATGCAGGCCAATATGTCCTTGTCCATCCACACCGAAAAACCATCCTTTTTGTTCAGCATCTGCTTGTGAAATAATCGGGCACCAATTCCAGGGATAGGCACCTAAGGCAACCCAGGCTTCAACAGTAAAGCCATCCTTGAGGCCAGGAGAGTAATCAGGCGTAAAATGAATCCTGCTGGTGTAGCCATCGCATTTCACCGCTTTCCCTGAAATGCCGTTCACTAGCGACCAATGGCCTCCGATTTCTGCTGCTGTCCCGCTTAAGATTTCATTGGCAGCGTTTTCTCGAATTTCATCAAAATTCCACTTCCATACTAAAGCATGTTCATCTGAAAATACCGGTGCGCACAAGGCCATGCTCATAATCATGATTAAATAAAGCCTGTTCATAAAGCCTCCTTCAATTCACCTTATCATACCAAAAATAAACATTCTATTCCCGTTGCAATTTATTGTACTGCATAAGATCCTCTGCTATGATGATTTCTTGGAGGTCATAATGCGGAAAACAATATTGTTTTTGGGTTTATTTATTGCCTTGGGCTTATCCTTTATGGCAGCTCAAGAGGAGATCGATAAAACCCTGAAACTTGAAATTGGGGATCCTGAACTGAAAACAAAAACAATTGAAATCAAGGCGGGGCAGATCTATTCAGCCCAGACCCAAGCGCCGGTTTCCTTTGACCAAATGATCGCAGAAATGTCCGACAGCCGTTTTATTTATATTGGAGAATCTCACAACAATATGCGCATGCATGAAATCCAGCGTGAAATCACGGAAGCCTTATATAACCAAAATCCGGATTTGGCCATCGGTATGGAAATGTTTGATGTCACCCGGCAGGAAGTTTTAAATAAATGGGGACTCGGAATACTTACAGAAGAAGAATTTATTCATGAAGCGGAATGGTATGTAGCTTGGAACTTTAATTTCAATTATTATAAACCCGTTTTTGACCTGGCTAAATCAAAAAAAATTCCTATACACGCCTTAAACGCCCCGCGTAAAATCATTTCCAAAATACGCATGCTGGGCTGGGATGCGTTGAAACCGGAAGAAAAAGCCATTGTTCCCAAACCAGATTTATCTCACCAAGACCATCGGATTTTAATGAAAGAAGTATTCGGAAATATCGAAATGCCCGAGGCCATGAAAGGACATGGGGCCGAAGACATGATGTTCGAAGGACTGTACAGGGCTCAGTCGGCATGGGATGAAACGATGGCAAAAAACGCTGTCGAAACGGAAAAAGTTGAAAACAGCCGGGTGGTGGTTATGGCCGGATACGGCCACTTGAGTTATAATCTCGGGATAAACTGCCGGGTTTATGAACGTACGCAGCAGCCTTATAAAACCGTCATCTGCCTTGAGGTTCCTGATTCCATGGAATCACTTAAAGTCAGTGCTTCCTTCGCTGATTTTATTTGGGGTATTCCGGAAGAAGAAAGACCGGTTTATCCTTCCCCGGGGCTGGCTTTAAAAAAATTTGACGGTTTGGACAACCCCGTCATTGAAAAAGATCCCATATCCGGAGCGGCCAAAGGCCAGGATTTCAAAAAGGGTGACGTTATCCTTTCCATTGAAGGGCAGAGCTTTTCATCCATCAATGACCTTCGCCGTTTCTTAAGCGGATTTACCTGGGATGATGAGATCACATTTCGGCTTTTAAGGGAAGGCCGGGAAATTCAGAAAGTCATGAAATTTGAATACCGAAGAGAGAAATTAAATCAATAGCTCCTTATCCCAGTCGCCGGATAATGCCCGCTTCGCTCAGGATGACAGCTTCACTGTCAAATATATTCAATCGTGCTGGGGGGCTTAGGAGTAAGATCATAGACCACTTTAGTGACTCCCGGCACCTGGGTTATGATTCTTTCCATCATTTTTTTCAAAATGGAAAAGGGAATTTCCGTCACTTCAGCAGTGCGGGCATCCCGGCTTTCTATGCAGCGGACCGCCACAATATGCCCATAATTCCGGCCTTGAGCATTTTCCTCCCCCTTCATCGTGGCCTGATCTTTAAACAGCACGGCCAGACATTGAAACGGCTTTAAGGGCATAAGCTCTTCTTCTACAATATTGTTGGCCAGCCGAACCATATGGATCCTCTCAGGACTCACTTCACCTATAACCCGTCCGGACAACCCAGGGCCCAGAAAGGGCATGGTGTTAAAGCGGGTTTGAGGAATGCCGAGCTCCGCTCCGACGTCCCGAACCTCCCATTTAACCAAATCAATGAGCGGTTCTATGGTTTTAAATCCATACTGTTTTTCCGGATCGATTCCGATTTGGGAGAGGATATTGTGCTGGGTTTTGATGCCGGCCTTAGTTTCCTCAATATCAGGTTTGATGGTTCCCTGCAGCAGGCATTTTGCACCGGTTTCCCGGACAACTTCGCCCAGTGATTTGTAAAAAGTATCCCGGAAAATTTTCCGCTTGGTCTCTCCATCTTCCTCCCCCTGGAAGGCATCAAAAAAATTATCCGACACATCCTTTACATCTACAGGGATTCCAATTTTTTCAAAGCTGGATTTAATGGTTTCCGGTTCATTGAGACGCATCATCCCGGTGTTAAGAAAAATGTTTTTCACCTGCTCACCAAGAGCCTTATGGGCAAGCACAGCCACAACTGAACTGTCTATTCCCCCGGACAAAGCATTTACGGCGACCTCATCGCCTACGGCTTCCCGTATTTCGTTAATCTTGTCTTCAATAAATTTGTTTATATTCACATTTCACCCCATATGTAAAATTGAATCTCAACATTTGAATTATTTAATAAAAGACACAGAGATGCAACCCCGGGGCTCAGACATTTTTATTAGAAGAAGTATTATAAGAATACGTATGGATATCATCACGCAGCTGCCATCCCCGCTTCACCCAAAAATCATGGGCTGAATCATTATTTTTAAGAACAAAAATATGCGTCTTATAAATTCCAATTTCTTTAAGGGCATCAATGCACCGCCTGAACAGTTTTTCTCCGATTCCCCGCCGCCTGAATTCCGGCTTTACCACCAAATGCTGCAGATAACCTCGCCGGCCGTCATGCCCGCACATAACACAGCCGATGATCTCATCATCCAAAACCGCCACAAAACTGAGACCGGGGTTTCTCTCTAAATATCTTTTGGTTGCTTCCCTGGAATCAGCCTTTCTGAAAGTCACGCCGGGAGCTTGGCGAAAGAGATCAACGATAAATTCATAGTCGTCGATCGTCAATTCGCGGATTTTCAACTTCTATTTAATATATCCCAAGGACCTCAGCCTCTCCAACTCCTCTTCTTTTTTCCGGCTGTCTAATTCAGATTGGGATTCATCCTTTTTGGAAACCGGAATCATCCGGCTGTTATTAGTTAAATACGGCAAGAGCGACTGCCCTTCTAAAAATTCCATAGTTGTTTCATTCAGAATATCCAGTACAGTCGGCGTCACATCATAGATGGTCGCTCCCGGAATACTTTTCTTGTGATAAATGTCTTTTCCCGCGATTATGATAGTCCCTTCGAGACGATGGTCCCCTCCGAAGGGAGTAGATGTTCCCGGATCTAAGACCCTGGTTATTTTTCCAAATCCATGATCGCTGACAATGATCACCGTTGTATCTTTTTCCGCTGCTTCAATCAATTCCCTGAGAATATCATCAAAAAATTCATAATACGTATCAATAATTTTTCCATACATTCTCTTCAGGGTCACTAAGTCGGAATCTTCATCCTCATAGCCAATCTGCTTGAACCGCATTTTTATTTCACTCATCGGCTGCCGGAATAGCCAAAATCTGTGCCCTAAAGTATCTGCCCCCTCAAAATAGACCATGGTCAAGTCCGGCTGGGCATTTTTCAAAACATGTAAAGCAATGTCCCTCATAGTCAAAGAATGAGCCAGGGAACCTCTCAGTCCTTTTAGATGCCTCAATAAAACCGGATACTTTTTTTTCAAGGAATTCGCTGGATTCTCCGCAAAGCGGGAAAACAGCATATCCGGAACTTGATCATAGGTTGTGATAACCGATTTTATTTCCGGCCATTTGTCCTCCGGGTATACCTGATGAGATTCATCCTTGTAGACATTGCCTTTGATAGTTAATTGTTTGGCATTCCCCAATGCTACATATGGTGACACCATCAAGCCTTTAATTTTTTCTGCAGGCCAGGAATTAAGCCAACCCATAACTGCAACAGAGCGGTTTTTCCCAGATAAAATATTCCACAAAGCAGGAACCCTGCGCATATCACTTGTCACAAGATTTTGTTCTTCCGTTTTTAAATGGTCCGGCCAATATCCGCTGTCTGTGACGAAATCATAAATACCATGGACTCCCCTGGGCCTTCCGGTGGCAATTGTCGTCCAAATGGCAGGGCTCCGCATCGGCCGTTCCGAATAGAGAACACCATAGGCGCCTTGCTCCATCATACTTTTCAAGGCTGGACATTTATTTTCATGAAAAAGCTGATTCAGCACCTCCAAATCCAAACCGTCAGCCCCGATAAGCAGCACCTTAGCCGATTCATTTTTTTCAAAGAAAGCACAGGATAATAAAATTAAAACAATAAAAAAACTCAGAAATATTGACCGGATAAATTTTGTAAAATGCAATTTCCACTCCAAAAAACTGTAGGCGGTAAATTAAAGGATACCGAATACAAAGTGATTCTACAAGCCAGCCGGATGATTCCTCAACTTGAAGAGACATATTATCGAACTTTTATTAGAGCTGATACGTATATAATACTGATATATTATTTCGGGCGAAGACGAAGGAGGTTTCAAGTCATGAAAAAAACACTCTTTATATTATCTTTTTTTCTATTTTTATCCGTGTTTATTTTATCCGGAGCAGCTTACGGGCAAATCAGCGCCAAGCTCATGCGTTATATGGATGTGTCTGATTCGCAGATCACATTCGTATACGGAGGCGATATCTGGCTGATGCCCAAAACCGGCGGTACTGCGGTCCAGGTCACCCATTCCCCCGGAGAAGAATCCTGGCCGAAGTTTTCTCCCGATGGGAAATTCATTGCCTATACGGCTCTTTACAATGGCAAAACTGATGCTTATGTGATACCGGCTGCAGGCGGAGTGCCCACCCGGTTAACCTATCAATCTTTAGGAAACCGGATGGTAGACTGGCACCCTGACGGTGAGCATATACTCTTTGCCTCAGCCAGGGAACACGGCCAAAACCGGGTGAGTCAATTTTTTCTTGTCTCGAAAGAAGGCGGATTTCCGGAAAAATTGAAAATCCCATACGGCGAACTGGCCAGTTATTCTCCCGATGGAGCCCAACTGGCTTATATCACCAAGATAACAGAAAACTACCCTTTCAAGCGCTACCGCGGCGGCCTTGCTTCAGATGTCATCGTTTATGATCTTGAAAATGATACCGCCGAAAACATCACCAGCAATAATGCCATCGACGGGAAACCTGCCTGGGTGAGAGATGCCATCTATTTTCTCTCCGACCAGGGAAAAAATATGCGGTTAAATATCTGGAAATACGATACTAAAACAAAGAAAACCGAGCAAATCACTCATTTCACCGATTTTGATATCGTTTATATGTCCGCAGGTAAGAATGATATCGTTTTTGAAGTAGGGGGAACGCTTTATTTAATGGATACCGAAACCCTCAAGTATGAACCTGTGGATGTCAACGTAATCAGCGACTTTTCGCTGGAAATGCCCCGGACTAAAGATATCGGCGGGCAAATAACTGACGCCGCCTTATCCCCTGCCGGAGAACGTGTGGTCTTTGAAGCCCGCGGTGAATTGTTTAATGTCCCGGCAACAGAAGGATATGTGGTGAATATGACCCAATCCAGCGGCGCCTTTGATCATCATCCGGCCTGGTCCCCGGACGGCAAACTCATCGCCTACTGGAGCGACCGTTCCGGAGAATATCAAATTTATTTGCAAGCTGCTGATGGACTGACAAAGCCAAAACAGCTGACGAAACGGACTCAAGGTTTTGGTTACAATCTCTTCTGGTCTCCAGACAGCAAAAAAATCGCCTTCATAGATGAGGCCAATGATATATCCATTATCGATATAAGCAGCGGGGAAACCACTGTGGTCGGCAACACAGTATGGAACATCAGCCATCCCGGACGTTACGGCTATCCCATTGCCTGGTCCCCTGATTCCCGCTGGGCGGCCTTCACTCAGGGATTGGATAATGCCCACAATGCGGTTTATCTTTATGATTTAGAGAATAATAAAAAGCATCAGACAACCAGCGGATTTTTTGAAGATTTCAATCCCGTTTTTAGTGCCGACGGAAAATATTTATTCTATTTCACCAACCGGAACATGTCTTCAGCTTATTCCGATATGGACGACGGCACCTGGGTATATATTAATGCATCCCAGATAGCATCCTTAAGCTTAACCGAAGATGTGCCTTCTCTTCTCGCTCCCAAAAATGATGAGCTTAAAGCGGAAAAGGACACGCCAAAGAAACCAGAAGCCAAAGAAGAGGGAGAAGAAGAGGCCGTTGAAACTATGTCAGTAGACATAGATTTTGATAATCTGGAAGCACGCCTGGAAATTCTTCCGCTGAATGCAGGAAATTTTGGCGGCCTTATTCCATTGAAAGGGAAACTGCTCTATATCAGATATCCCAATACCGGATCAGGAGAACGCACTGCAAGTCTTATGTACTATGATCTGGAAGAACGCGAGGAGAAGACCATTATTTCTCCGGTTGAAGGCGTTGCGGCCGCTTCCAGCGGGGAAGCACTTTTAGTCAGAAGCCAGGGGAAATACGGTGTCATTAAGCCGGCACCCGGACAAAAAATCGAAAAGCCGGTGCCCACTGACGGCTTGGTCATGAATTGGGTTCCTCGCGAAGAATGGCGTCAGATTTTTAACGACACCTGGCGGCGCTACCGCGACTTTTTTTATGATCCCAATATGCACGGCGTCGACTGGAACAGTCTTCGCCGGCGGTACGGCACTTTGATCGATCATGCCCGTTCGCGCTGGGATGTGACCAATATCTGCACCAATCTGGCAGCGGAACTAAGTGCCGGCCACACCTATGTTTTCGGAAGCGAAGTCGAACCAATTCCCAGGCAGGCCAACGGTTTTCTCGGTATTGACTGGGATTTAGAAGACGGCAAGTACAAAATAAAACGGATCGTCCGCCCTGCAGTTTGGGATACGGAAGTCCGTTCTCCTTTTGATCAGCCGGGAGTAGACATTAATGCTGGAGATTTTATTTCGGCAGTAAACGGAATAGAACTTGATCCTGAAAAAGACCCCTATGCCGCTTTTGAAGGCCTTTCCGGTAAAACCGTCACCCTGACCATCAGTTCAACCAGAACAGATGATGATACCCGGCAAGTTATAGTTCAATGCTTAAGCCCGGGAGAAGAAACCCAGCTCAGATATCTGGAATGGATCGAAAACAACCGCAAGGTGGTCGATGAGCTTTCCAATGGAAAGCTGGGATATATCTACATGAGCAACACATCCAGCCGCGGCCAGATGGAACTGGTTAATATGTATTATGGACAATTGGGCAAGCAGGGATTTATCATTGATGAACGCTTTAACGGCGGCGGCCAGCTGGCAGACCGGTTTTTAGAGCTCCTGAAGCGGCCTGTCGTCTATAACCTGCACTGGCGGCACGGCCGGGATCAGACCCATCCTATTAAAACCAATACCGGGCCTATGGGCATGCTGATCAATGGCTGGGCCGGTTCCGGCGGAGACGGCTTCCCCTGGGCTTTTCAGGAACTTGAAGCCGGGCCGATTGTTGGTGAGCGAACCCTGGGAATTTTAGTCGGGCCCGCCACCGGACACATGCTTATTGACGGCGGCGGCATCACCGTTCCCGGTGCCCGTTTGTATGACAATGACGGCCACTGGTTCTGGGAAGGAGAAGGCGTTAAGCCGGATATTGAAGTATGGGATGATCCCAATCTGCTTATTAAAGGCCGCGATCCTCAGATAGAAAGAGTGGTTGAAGAAGTGATGAAGCTCCTGGAACAAAATCCTCCGCGAATGACCCCCGCTCCTCCATTGGAAAAACGTACAGCTGAAGCTTTGAAGAAAAAATAATACTGGTTAAATAACACTTTTCTCTCCTGAAGCCAGGGGCTTATCAAAGCGTTTGTATAAAAAGGGCTTCCTGTCAAAAGAGGTCTCGCCCTTAAGGATCAAATCCGCCATAATCTGCCCCACAGCTGGGCCGTGCTGAAAGCCGTGTCCGGAAAATCCGACAGCGCAATATAATCCCCCAATCGGCAGAACATCAATAACGGGATTGCTGTCCGGGGTTATGGCATACAATCCTCCCCATCCGCGCAGAATGCGGGCCTGCTCCAAAATGGGAGCCCTTAAGACAGCCGCCTCGATGACCTTCTCCAGGAATTCCCGGTCTGTATGCGTCCGGAAACTGGATGGTTCATGAGGATCACTCCTTCCCATGATGATGCCCGGATCTTCGCCCCTGAAATAGAAGGCCTTATCCTGGTCAATCACCAGCGGCACCGGCTTGGGGATGCTGTCAAAAGCCTTGGTCATAAAAGCCTGGCGGCGGTATGGTTTGACCGGAAGGTCTAATCCTGCCATTTTCCCTACCTGGGCGGCCCAGGCTCCAGCAGCATTAACAACAACGGGAGCTGGGATATTATCCGAAGATGTCTTGACTCCAGTCATTCTATTACTGTGAACTATTAGATCAGTAACTTCTGTTTTTTCATGGATCTCAACTCCCAGTTTTCGACAAGCCTTGGCATATCCCATGGCAGCTTGATAGGGATCGGCATAACCATCTGCGGGGCCGAAAGTGCCGCCCTGCAGGCCGTCCGTATTGATATAGGGCCAGCCTTTTTTTATTTCATTTGGAGACAACACCTCCACGGGGACACCTAATTCCTTTTGTACTTCAATTGCAGATAAAAAATTCTTCCAGGTGTCCGGCTGCTGAACGAGGAATAAATACCCCACCTGCCGGAAGTTGATATCAATGGCAAAGTTCTGCTCAAATTCTTCAAATACTTTTAGTGAGGCCTGGGAAAGCCGGATATTTGCCGGATGGGAAAACTGCTGACGAATGCCGCCAAGGGAAAGACCGGTGGAGGCTTGAGCCAGCAGATCCCTTTCCAGGACAATGATATTTCCCGCTTTTTGTACCGCCAAATGATAGGCAATGCTTAGGCCAATTATCCCGCCGCCGATAATGACGATATCTGCTGTTTTTTTCATTCTGTCTTTATGACAAATTATATTACACTTATCTTTTTCTTTAAATATATTGTTTATGAGGACTTGACAATACGACTTTTGTCGTTTATATTAACGACAGCTGTGGTAAAAGAGAAGAAAGATATGTCAAAGAAACATCCACGCAAATTATCCCCCGCTAACTTAGAAATCATGAAAGTTATCTGGGAAAAGGGGGAAGCGACTATTAATGAAGTCGTGCAGGCCATTAACTCAAAACGAAAAGACAATGTCCGCCGAACCACAATCCAGGTACAGATGAACCGCCTGGAAGAGTACGGCTGGCTGCGGCACCGGAAAAAAGGGCGCACCTATATTTACTTTGCCTTAATTGAAAAACAAAAAACCAAGCGGGCCATCCTTGAGGATATAAAAAACCGGGTTTTCGGCGGCTCCCGGCCTGAATTGGTGCAATGCCTGCTGGAAGACGAGGGTGTAACGGCCGAAGAAATCCGTGAGCTGCGTGAATTATTAAAAAACATGCAGCAGCAGGAGCAGCCATGAATTTTTTGACCAATGTCCTTGCCACCGAATGGATTTTGAACCTGGCTCTGCAGTCATTCGTACTGTTCGCCGCCGGCTGGGTTCTCATATATTTATTAAGAAACCGGGCTGCACCCCTAAGAAGCGGTATCAGTTTGACAGCCATCGTCATGGTCCTTTTTCTGATCCCCCTGTTCTTTATTGCTATCGCTCTAGCCGGCCTTCCCTTTCACACAACCTTTAACATTAATCTTAACCAGCCCATCTTCATTATTGATCAAGGTGATGTTCCATCCCTAAATCATGGTGATGCCAATGTTTCTACAGTTCCGGCATTACATAATCCATTCGGATTCTCCATTTCCTCAATAGGACAAAAGAACTTTTTCTTCGTTCAAATCATAAATTTTTTCGGCATCATCTGGCTGGCAGGATGCATCGTTCAAATATTTCGATTTTGGCTCGCAGTGGCTTCAGTTCAAGCCCTGAAAAAACACAGCCGTCCTATCCGGGATAGACGGATTCTCGGAATCCTTAAAGAGGTAAGCCGGTCCTTATCCATAGCGAAAAAAATTCGGATCCATTTTTCACCGCAGATCCCCTATCCTATGACAGCAGGGATTTTCAAACCCTTTATTTTCCTTCCAGAAGATCTTTTAGAAAAACTCACAGATAATCAATTTCGCGGCGTCCTGATGCATGAGGCTTCGCATATCCGCCACTGGGATCAAGCAGCCGGAATTCTGCAGAGGCTGGCGAAAGCCATATTCTGGTGGAATCATCTTGCCTATGCATTAAGCAAAACCCATGCCCGGGCAAGAGAAGAGATATCCGACAATCATGTCCTCCTTCTCTCTGATTCCAGGGAATATGCGGAATGCTTAATCGATTTGGCTGAAAAAACATCCCGCTTCAAGCATGCAGCCGCAACAGTGGGAATGGGGGCTCCGCATATTCCCTTGAAAAGCCGGATTAAATATATTTTATCCAGGGAGAAAAAAATGGAAACCAGGTTAAAAAAATCCACTACTGCCATGATATTATTGGCAGCTTTATTGGTGACAGTGGGAATCACCGGGTCCAGGATCACTTTGGCTTCCGATGTCACCGCTCCCAAGCTGATAAAAAGAGTCGAACCCGTTTATCCGCAGGAAGCCAAACAAGCCGGGATCGAGGGCACCGTGGTCATCGCGGCTCGAACCGACAGCAGGGGCATTGTCACCCGTTTGGATATCCTCAAAGGAGCCCATGAGGCACTCAATCAGGCCGCCGCGAACGCCGTTATCCAATGGAAATACCAGCCGATGATGATCGATGAAACCGCTTATGGCATCGCCTTTACCGTGACATGCCGTTTTTTGAATGACAAAGAAAAACCTGAAATTCAAATCTCGCATGGGATTGCTGAAGGAATCACGGGCGGTGTATTGGGAGAGGTCGAAAGCGGCGTATCCGGAGAAGTTCAGGGCGGCGTTGTTGGCGGGGTTATGGGCGGCGTTATGGGAGAAGTTGATCCTAAACGTGCCGGCCTCGTGGATGAAATAGCACCTGTTCGCGCAACAGGTGATATCAAGCCGCCGAAATTGATCAAGATGGTTGAGCCGGTCTATCCGGAGGCGGCGCGCCGGGCGCAAGTGGAGGGCTTAGTGATCCTCGAAGCCGCGACGGATAAATACGGGCGGGTGCAGTCCGCCCGCGTTCTCCGTCCTTTATCTCCAGCACTCAATCAAGCGGCCATTGAAGCAGTCAAGCAATGGATTTATGAACCGGCCGTTATCGACGGCGAGCCCAGAGGTGTCACCTTTACGATCACCGTCAATTTCAAGCTGGATAAACCGCAGCCGGAAACGGACATTGAATCCGTAACGGAAGAAAGACCCCCGTTTGAACCAGTCCGGGCGGTTGGAGGTATTAAACCGCCGGTGCTGATAAAAAGAGTCGATCCGGTTTACCCTGAGGAAGCGGAAGAGCAAAGGATTGAGGGTTCCGTTATCCTCGAAGTCACCACCAATCCTTACGGCCGCGTTCATGACGTCAAAATTCTGCGTTCCATCCCCGCGCTCGACCAGGCAGCGATCGACGCTGTTAAGCAATGGGTTTATGCGCCTAAGACCATCGACGGCGAATCCCGCGGCATGATCTTTACCGTGACAGTTATGTTTCGACTCAAAAAATAATAGGAAACCCCTCAATCCTGATCATTACGAACAGCGGCAGAACGCGCGTTAATCTTAGTCTGCTTTACCTTGTGAATCGGTATTTCCAAAATGACGATGACATCTCCGCTGTCATCCTGAGGGCTCATTAGCGCCCACATAATTAAAAAAATTAAAAAAAACTTGACAAAAACTTCCGTCTGCTCTAATTTGTACATATGCTATATATACAGTAATTACGCTAATAACAAAATAGACAGAAAGGATGCAAGAGAAAGGTCATGAAAATAATCATTTCCAATGCTTCGCCTGATCCAATATATATCCAGATTGCAGAGCAAATAAAAAATCAGATCATAAGCGGAGAGCTGAAAGAGGGAGATCCTCTTCCCTCTATTCGGAAATTGGCCCAGGAACTGCAGATTAGTGTAATCACGACTAAACGCGCTTATGAAGAACTGGAAAAGGAAGGCTTCATCGACACGGTTGGAGGCAAAGGGACTTTTGTGGCCATGCAGAACAAGGAGCTTCTGCGGGAAAAAAAGATGAAAATAGTGGAAGACCGGCTGTCGGAAGCTGTTTCGGAAGCTAAGCTGCTGGACATCCATTTGGACGAATTAAAACAAATGCTCATACTTCTGTATAGCGAGGTGGAATAATGGAATACGCCGTCAAGATTGAAAATATCAGCAAGGAATTTAAAGGATTTTCCTTAGCCTGAATTATTCACGGGTCGAGATTGCCGCAGATGCGAGGCGCAGGGTATGAAGCTGTGGCACTTCACCGCGAATGCCCTGCAACAAAGCAGATGCGGTGAGATTCGGCCCGCCCAAAGGGGTAAAAAATTGCGATTATAATATAAATATGAAAATGAAAAACTTTCCATTTGAACTTTCAATAAAAATCATGTTAATCGTTGATAAAAATGGAATTACAAAA
>CAZDJZ010000018.1:0-48898 GCA_964505785.1 uncultured Eubacteriales bacterium | reverse complement strand
TAGAGTGCATCGCCTTGCGAATCGTGACCGGTGGATGGTGGATGGTGAAAAACGCGAAACGCAAAACGCAAACCGCAAAACGCAAAATGACGACCTTATTTAATTCAATGTCATCCTGAGCGGAGCGAAGGACCTTAGAGTGCATCGCCTTGCGAATCGTGACCGGTGGATGGTGGATGGTGAAAAACGCAAAACGCGAAACGCAAAACGCGAAACGCAAAATGACGACCTTATTTAATTCAATGTCATCCTGAGCGGAGCGAAGGACCTTAGAGTGCATCGCCTTGCGAATCGTGACCGGTGGATGGTGGATGGTGAAAAACGCGAAACGCAAAACGCAAACCGCAAAATGACGACCTTATTTAATTCAATGTCATCCCCGAGCCGCGGAGCGGCGATGGGGATCTTAGACGGCTTCGCCGAATGAGCCGGCCCCGATTCCAAGAAACGATGCACTCTAAGATTCCCGTCGCTTCGCTCCGGGAATGACAAGTAATGCGAGCGAAGCGAGCAACGCAATAAACGCAATGAACGCGATGAACGCAATGAACGCAGCGAACGCATGGAACGCTCATGCAGCGGGCAAAATAGTCTTGACCCCGTCAAAACAATCGAATAAGATATTTCTCATGACGCCCCCGATTATTGCCATGCTGACGGACTTTGGAGAGAAAGATTTTTTTGTGCCGTCCATGAAGGGTGTCATCAAGGGCATCAATCCCGACGCCCACATAATAGACATCTCGCACCAGGTGCCGTCCCATAATATTCAGGCAGGTGCTTTTGTTCTCAACGCCGCATTCCGGTATTTTCCGGCGGGGACTGTATTTCTTGCCGTTGTGGACCCAGGCGTCGGATCCAGCCGGCGGATTCTATTGGCTCAATTCGAAGGATATTCCTTTGTGGCCCCGGACAACGGCCTCTTAAGTTACGTACTGGCTGAAGCTGAACATCAGGAGGTCCGCCATGTGACAGCCGGCCATTATTTTCTCCCCCAAACCGGCCGAACCTTTGAAGGCCGGGACAAAATGGCCCCGGTTGCATCATGGGTTTCCAAAAATGTGGACGGAGATAAATTTGGTGAATTGATTGACGGCTTCAACCGCTTCTCTTTTGACCGGGCCCGGATAAGCGATGAGTCGATAACCGGCAGAATCATCTATCAGGATAAATTCGGGAATCTGATAAGCAATATTTCCGAGAAAGCCATGCTGACCCTGTCTTCCAGCCTTGACAATCTCCGTCTTCGCGCATCCGGCCGGGACATTCCCTTTGTCGAAAGCTACAATTCCGTTGAAAAAGGCCGGCTGCTGGCTCTCACCGGAAGCCTGGGATCTCTTGAAATTGCAGTCCGTGAAGGGTCTGCTGCGGAAGAAACCGGTTTAGAACCAGGGGATTCAGTCGTTGTCGAAAAAAAGTTTGAATAAACAAGGCGGTTTGATCGGGACCATAGAATCCATCGTTTTCTACAGCCCGGATTCCGGATACACCGTCTGCCGGTTTTCTCTGGAGGACGGGCATGACATCACTCTTATCGGTACTTTTCCTCCTTTAACGCCCGGGGAAACGCTGAAAGTCGAAGGAAAATGGGAAATCAATCCTAAATTCGGTCAGCAGCTCCGGGTAAGTCAGTATATGCCTGTTCTTCCCAGCAGCGGCAAAGGCGTGGAAAAATTCCTTTCTTCCGGTTTGATTAAAGGAATAGGGCCGGTTCTTGCTAAACGGATCACTGAAAAATTTGGAGCGAAGACCTTGGATATCCTGTCCAAGCAGACGGACCGTTTAAGCGAAGTGGAAGGCGTGGGGAAAAAGAAGCTGACTGAAATTAAGAAATCCTGGTCGGAACATGAAGATATCCGGGAGCTGGTCATTTTTTTACAGCAGCATGGAATATCGACTAACCTGGCGACAAAAATCTATCAGCAGTACGGCCGCCGGGCTTTTCATATCCTCAAGTCCAATCCTTACCAGGCCTGTCATGATATATGGGGCGTTGGATTTAAAACCGCCGATAAAATGGCGCTTAAGCTGGGAATGCAGCAGGATTCCCCGGAGAGGGTTAAAGCTTATATTTATTATCTTCTGGAAAAAGATACCGAAGAGGGCCATGTCTTTTCCAGACAGTCCCAGCTGGAAGGAGCATGCTGCCAAGACCTGAATTTGAATAAGGATTCTTTTTTTCAGGCGCTGGCGTCACTTGAAAAGCAAAAATTGGTGATTATTGAAGACTTGAGGCACGACCGGGGGATATATCTGCCTTTTTTCTATCAGGCGGAAGAGGATGTATCCGGTTATATTTCTGATTTATCTTCCTTTCCGCTTCTTAAGCCTCCGGAGGATGTGGATATCGCAGTGAAACGGGCGGAAAAGGCTTCCGGAATTTTATTTGCGGAGGAACAGCGGCGGGCAGTAAAAGAAAGTCTTTTACGCAAATTCCTGGTTATAACCGGAGGTCCGGGGACCGGAAAAACCACTATAATCAGGCTGGTGGCCGATCTTTTTTCCAAATGGGGCCGTTCCCTGGTTTTAGCTGCGCCGACCGGGCGGGCGGCGAAGAGGTTGTCTGAAGCCACTGGGCAAGAAGCAAAAACGATCCACCGGACACTGGAGTACATCTCAAAAACCGGAAAATTCCGGCGGAATCAAAACCATCCTCTTGAAGGGGATGCCTTAATTGTAGATGAAGTGTCCATGGTTGATCTTCCCCTGATGTATCATATGTTAAAAGCCGTTCCGTCATCTATGCGGGTTATCCTGGTGGGGGACAAGGATCAGCTTCCGTCAGTCGGGCCCGGTACTATGCTGCAGGATATCATTCATTCCGGCTGCGTTGAGGTCGTCCGGCTGTCTGCTATTTTCAGGCAGGAAAGGGGCAGCTTGATTGTCAAAAACGCCCACCGGATCAACCAGGGTAAGTCCATCCTGAAGCCGGCCAAAGATAATAAAAATTCCGATTTCTATTTTTTAGCCCTCAATGATGAACAAAAAGTTTTTGATATGATTTTAAAATTGAGCCGGGACCGGATTCCGAAAAAACTAGGGCTGCATCCCTTGTCTACTGAGATTCAAGTCATCAGTCCGATGTATCGCGGGCTGGTCGGAGTGGATAACCTGAATGCAGAGCTCCAGAATCGGCTGAATCCCCACAGCGAAGGTCTTAAAGCCGGGACCCGCGAATTCCGCATCGGTGATAAGGTGATGCAGGTGCGCAACAATTATGATAAGGATATTTATAACGGCGACATAGGAATCATTAAGGAGATAGAACGGCGCGTATACCGGATCATGGTTGATTTTGAAGGCCGGCACTTGTCGTATTCCCGGGAAGAATTAAATGAGCTGGTGCTGGCTTATGCTATTTCCGTGCATAAATCCCAGGGAAGCGAATATAAAGCCGTGGTTATGCCTCTGCTGACACAGCATTATATTATGCTGCAGAGAAATCTCTTTTACACAGCTCTAACCCGGGCGAAAAAGCTTTGCTGTGTCATCGGGTCTTATAAAGCTCTTCATATTGCCATAAAGAATGACAAGCCGGTCCAACGGAATTGTCGAGTTGAAGAAAAGCTTAAAAAAAGGAGAGAATCATGCCTGAATCTCGGCTGAAACAAGTGAAAATGGGCCTGTCAGCCCTGCTCTTTGTCTTTGCAGCTGTACTGCTGGCGGAAACATTGGTTGTGCAGGTGAAATCCACATTTCTTCGCAAGGAGCCGGTTTTTTACGGTGCTGTTGTGGCGGAATTAACCACCGGTGAAGAAGTGGAGGAAATATCCTCCCAGAACGGCTGGATCAAAGTGAGGACTTCATCCGGACACGAGGGCTGGCTGCATTCGAGTGCGGTCCGCAAGCAAAAATTCAGTTTACTGGCCATGAATCAGCCTGTGAAAACCCAGGCGGATGCCGATGAAGTGGCATTGGCTGGAAAGGGCTTCAACAAGCAGGTGGAAGACAAATACCGTTCTGAAAATCCTGAAATCGATTTTACCTGGGTGGAGAATATGCTCAGCATCCGGGTCAGCCCCGCCCGGTTGAAAGCCTTTCTTGAGCAGGGAAAACTGGGTGAATTCGGAGGCCCGAAATGAAAAAAAACCGGATCCTGTTTATAGGAATTTTATTGGCGGCTTGTATGTTGGCGGCCTGTTCCGAGCTTCAGGAGCAAATCGGATCGATTAAACTCACGGAAACCGACCGGCAGGCGCTGCAGCGCTCAGGTCAGGCCCTGAGAAACAGTTTCTCTGATATCACTGAAGAGGAAGAGTATTATATCGGGCGTGCGGTTGCGGCCGTGATCCTGTCCCGGTATCCTGTTTATCAAAACCGGGCTCTGACGGAGTATGTCAACCAGGTAGGCCATGCAGTGGCGGCCTACAGCAGCCGGCCTGAAATCTATGCCGGGTATCATTTTCTTGTGCTGGACAGCGCTGAAGTGAATGCCCTGGCTGCACCGGGCGGATTCGTTTTCATTACAAAAGGATTGCTGATGCGGTGCCGGAATGAGGAAATGCTGGGATGTGTGCTGGCCCATGAAGTCGGACATGTGGCGGCCAAGCATGGATTGAAATCCATAAAGAAGTCACGGCTTATCGATGCTTTCAAGATCATGGGACAGGAAGCAGCCAGAAAGTACGGCCCGCAGGAACTCTCTGAATTGACGGCGGTATTTGAGAATGTTCTAGGGGATATCGCAGAAAGCTTGATTGAAAGAGGATATGACCGTAAATACGAATATGAAGCCGACCAGCTGGGTGTGGAATCCGGCGCCCGCACCGGTTATAATCCGCGGGGTATGATTGATTTTCTGCAGACATTGGTGGAACCGGAAACGGGGGCCGGTAAAGGATGGTTTGACACCCACCCCTCTCCTTTGGACCGGATCGGGCGGTTGGAAAAATCCGTTTCCAGCCTTGATTCCGGTGCCGGCGGAGAAGACATTCGTGCAGGCCGGTTTTCCCGGATCGCAGGAAATATAAATTAATCATGGATATAATTCACTCTGAACGAGGAAAATGAATCCACGTGTCATCCTGAGGCCTGCGGCAGCATGCAAATGTCATCCCCAAGCTGCGTTAGCGGCCGTGGGGATCTTAGAGTGCTTCGCTGAAGGAAATCGGTTCTGTCTCTTCTTGCGAAGCCGCACAAGATTCTTACGTCGTTTCGTATCTCAGAATGACTCCAGCGCTGCCGTTTTCGAACGAATAGTTCAGGTTAATAACTTATGTTAAAAAAAAAGTGGCTTCGGGGCTGTATATCAGGCCTGGCGGTCTTTGGGTTGACCTTGGGCCTGTGGATTTCCGGGGCTTTTCAGCTCCTGGAATGGAAAAGCTGGGATTTAAGACTGCGCCTGCTTTCTAATCCGGCGGATGCGGATGAGGACATTGTTCTTATTCTTATCGACCAAACCAGTTTGGACGTTTTTTCGGAGCAGCAGGGGATATCCTGGCCCTGGCCCCGGCAGATGTACATCCCCATCATCGAATTTTGCCGTGACGGGGGAGCCCGGACGGTTTTTTTTGACTTGATATTTTCGGAAGATTCGGTTTGGGGCGCGGAGGATGACCTGGCTTTGGCTGCAAGCATGCGGGATAAAGACGGTGTTTTTTTACCTCTTCATTTCGGCCGGAGGGAAAACAGTAACGCCGGCGAAGAAATACCGGCCCGGTTCAAGGTCCGTTTGGAACTCAATCCCGGGAAAGCGGCCATGCCGGCCACCTCTGTAACGGCGCCTTTGAATGTATATATACAAGCGGTCCGGGGGCTTGGCAATGTTCAGGCTCCCCCGGATGATGACGGGATTTTCCGAAGACTGCCTCTCCTTGTTTCCTGGAAGGATTCAATCTATCCTTCCCTTCCTTTAGCTCTCAATGAATACCTTACCGGAGAGCTTGGGTTTAACCGGCATCCGCTGGATAAAAACGGACGCATGATCATTCGGTATCATGGCCCTTCCGGTGTTTACACGCGTTATTCCGCTGCCGGTGTCATTGATTCCTATGCCCGGGCTCAGGCGGGCGGGACACCGCAAATTCCTCCTGAATCATTCGAAAATAAAATTGTTTTAGTCGGGGCAAATGCCCCCGGGATTTTGGATTTGAGACCGACACCTTTCTCTCCGGTTTTTCCTGGAGTAGAGATTCAAGCCGCGGCTCTGGATAATCTTCTAAACGAAGATGCCGTTAAACGCGCACCTTTTCTCTTGTCCGCCTTGTTTATGCTTCTGCTTTCTTTTGGTATCAGTGTGGGTGCTGCGCTGTTGTCCCGGCTGTGGACATTAGGTGCCTTGGTGCTGACCGGGCTGCTGATTCCGGCCGGAGCGGCTGTCTGGGCTTTTTTTTCGGGTATGTGGCTGGATTTTACGGCTCCGCTTTTTGCAGCGGCTCTAGCATTCACTATGGCTGTTTTCATAAATTACCGGGTGGAGGGCAGACAGAAAAAATTTATCCGCCAGGTGTTCAATCATTACCTCAGCGGACATGTGATTGAACGCATTATGGCGGATCCCGGCCTGTTGAAACTGGGGGGGGAGCAGCGTGAGGTTTCTTCGTTTTTTTCGGACGTCGCCGGTTTTACATCCATTTCCGAAGGGCTGAGCCCGGAAGAACTTGTGCGGATGCTCAACCGCTATCTTTCTGAGATGAGTGACATTATCCTGGCATCGGGCGGAACTCTTGATAAATATGAAGGAGATGCGATCATAGCTTTTTGGAATGCTCCGCTGGACCAGCCCGACCATGCTCTGCTTGCGTGCCGGTCGGCGCTTGCATGCCAAAAAAGACTTGAGGAGCTTAGACCCGAATTTGCGGAAACATTCGGCCATAATATCACGGCCCGGATCGGAATTAATTCCGGCCCGGCCGTAGTTGGAAATATGGGCTCTCAAACCCGTTTTGACTACACGGCTATGGGTGATACCATCAATTTAGCCTCACGCTTGGAAGGCGCCTGCAAAGCGTATGGAATTTCTACGCTGATCGGTGAAAAAACTCAAACACAGGTTAAGGAAAAAATACTGACCAGAGAAATCGATATAATAAAAGTTGTGGGAAAATCCCGGCCTATACGGGTTTATGAACTTATAGGGATAAGGAATGAGGTCAATGTCCGGACAAAACGGGAAATGGAACTTTTTGAAGAAGCGCTGGATTTTTACCGTAATAGAAAGTGGACTCAGGCAGAGGATGCCTTTCAGGCTCTGCCGAATGATGCGGCTGCCGTTTTATACCTTCAACGCGTTCAGAGACTTAAAAGGAATCCGCCCCCGGATGACTGGGACGGAGTGTTTGAGTTGAAGGCTAAATGAACCAGGGGAGAAATGGAAGACAAACTTAATTTTATTTTTTGGGGAGTCCGCGGGACGGCGCCTCTGTCAAAAAAAGAAGGCATGAAATACGGCGGCAATACAATCTGCACCCAAGTGATCTCTGATTCCTCCTCCCCGGTTATAGTAGACGCCGGGACTGGAATTATCAATCTAGGGCATAAACTTCTGAAGGAAATCAATCCCAAATCCAGCCGGATTCATATTATCTTAACTCATTTTCACCTGGACCACTTGATCGGGCTCCCTTATTTTGCTCCTCTATATCATCCCGGCGTTTTTATTGACTTTTATTCTCCGCTGAGCCAGGAAGAAACCATTGATTACCTGTCAGCCCTCATGCGGGGGCGGTTTTTCCCTGTGGATTTTTTGGATACCGGATCTCACAAAACCTTTCACCAGGTGGGAGAGGAGAATTTCAGAGTGAGTAATCTGGATGTTTCCAGCCTTCCCTTAAGGCATCCGCAGGGGTGTCTGGGATACCGGTTTCAATCCGGTGAGCGAATAATAATAAGCGCAACCGACGCAGAGTATTCTCCAGGTGATTTAGGAGAGGAATTGCCCAAGTTCTGCTGCGGAGCGGATATGCTTTTATTTGATGCCATGTATTCCCCGATTGACTATGAAGATAAAGCCGGATGGGGGCACAGCACTTGGGAAACAGCCGTGGAGCTGGCGAAAAACGCCGGAGTCAAAGAGCTTTATCTGGGGCATTTGAATCCGGATTATTCCGATCAGGAATTGGATTTTATTCTTAACCGGGCCCGGATGGAATTTCCCGCTGTATTTATTCCGGATGAAAAAATCGCAGGAGAAAGTTATTCATGAAGTCAACCGGCCGTATCTTTTTTACCCGCTTGCTTTTTCCGGCAGCCAGCCTGATTATTTTACTCCTTTTAAAAACCCCTTTGTTCAGGGAAAACATTGTTGCTCAGCCGCGGGTGCACCGCTGGTTGGACGCGGGCTTGGTTTTTTTTGCCGTATTTCTTGTTTTGCGGCTTCTGGACGCGTTTTTTCAGAGCTGGTATCACAGACGCAGCCGCCGTTTCCCCGTTCCCAGGCTGCTGCATACGGTGATTCTGGGCATTCTGTACTTGGTCACTTTGTTTGTTGTCCTGCAGCTTATCCTGAATGTCAGCATCACGCCGTTTTTAGCCACATCCGCCCTGCTGACCATGATTCTGGGTTTAGCTTTTCAGGATCTTCTGCAGAATATTATTTCCGGATTATCCCTGCATTTTATTAAATCTTTCAATAAAGGCGACTGGATTCAAGTTGAGGAAAGGGAAGGAGTGGTTGTAGATGTTAATTGGAGGGAAACCCGGATTATCGACCGCTATTCCAATGTGATCGTGGTGCCGAATAAAATGATAGCCGCTAATAATCTGACTAATTTTTCATATCCCAGCCGCAGTACCGCTTTATTCATTCCGCTGCGGGTGAGTTTTTCCGCGCCGCCGACGGCTGTTTTTAATGCATTAACGCGAGCGGCCCGCGATTGTCCCGCTGTTTTGGAGCGGCCGCAGCCGGAAGCTCATCTTTTGGCCTTTGAGGATTTTGGCGTCAAGTATGCGCTCAAATTCTGGATCACCGATTTTGCTGAAAAATATACTATTATGGCTGAGGTGGGCCGGAATATCTGGTACAGGTTCCAGCGGTCCGGAATCGAAATTCCTATTCCCCTGAACGATAAGATGCAGGAAGTCCTGAGGACAGCGAAACCGCCGGAGACAACAATACAGGAAGGGGAAGCAAGCCGGATTTTCTCTGTGCTGAAGCAATCCAATTTTTTGAAAGAAAGTGAAGATGACGGACTGCTGGTCTCTGAGAAAACGCTGCGGGATTTTTCCCGGGAATTACGGATGCTGCAGTTCGCTCCCGGAGAAGTCATATTCCGGCAGGGAGAGCAAGGCGACACCTGTTTTATTGTTGCGTCCGGACGGGTTAAAGGAGCTATTCAAACAACAGAAAGCGGTAAGGAATTAACAACGGAATTTACAGTTGAGCCTTACCGTCTTTTCGGAGAAATGTCGCTTTTTACCGGCATGCCGCGCACGGCTACCGGACGGGCGGAAGTGGAGACTCAATTGATTGAGATCAGTAAAGAAGCATTTGCCGGACTGCTGCGGAAACAGCCGCCGCTCGCGGATGCCGTTGCTGAGATTATCAGCCGCAGAAATCAGGCAAATAAAGAAAATCTGGAAAAGATCCGTGAGCTCTCTGATGCCGAAATCAAAAAAAGCACGGATAAGATGTCTATTCTTGCGCGATTAAAGAGCTTCTTTAGCTGACCTGGCCCATTCATAAAAAAATTGCGATGTTTTTGCCATTTCTTTTTTATAAGAGATTAACATTGTTTTTATTAAAAGTTCATACAGAACGTGAAGTACCACGACTTCCTCGCCGCAAATTGAAATTTGCGGCAATCTCGGCCCGTGAATGAGACAGGTTTTTCATCCATTCACGATTCACGATTCACGATTCACGATTCACGATTCACGATTTACGATTCACCGGCATTTTGTCACGAAGCAGTCTAAGGTCCCCATCGCCACTAGGCGGCTTGGCGATGACATTGAGTCGTCGGTTGAGATTTACAATAAATCTATTGTAAAATAGCAAAGCCATCTGAATACCCCTGTAGCTCAGTATGGACAGAGCAATGGATTCCTAATCCATGTGTCGCCGGTTCGAGTCCGGCCAGGGGTATTTTTTTTGTCACAAATCCACACACGAAATTTCAATTTCACCTCATTTGTATTATATCCGCACACAGATATTTATATTTTTAAATAAATTCCCCTGGAAAAATGAGAAATAATTGGCATAAATATTGCATTTGTTATATAGTCAATGAAATGGCTTAAAGCGGCTTCGCCGCCCGCGGCAAATGGAAATGATCCTCATGTTATTCCGAGGAGCGAAGCGGCGCCGGAATCTTAGACGTCGCCGGCACGAAGAGGAGACGGTCCCGATTCATTGGGCGAAGCCGTCTAAGATTGTAAGCGGCCTGCGGCCGTAAGCAATGACTTGGCGGCCAATTTTATAAGCACTGAAATGAAAAAAAGGGAGCGAAAATGATCAATTCAAAGAAAATCCGGCTGGGAATTATACTTATTTCCCTATGTTTACTGCAAATGACTGTTTTTGCGGATACGCAAACCTACCGGTTTACTTCACCCGGCCATCAAATCGATGATACCGGGACCGGTCAACAAATGATTGTGATGGAAGATTTCGGAATACTTCCCATTCCGGGGTATCCGCAGCTCCCGGCTAAAATCTATAATATCGCGCTGCCGCCCCAGGCTGATTTTTCATCTCTTAATCTTCAGGTCGTCAGCCGGACCCAGGCTGACCAGGGAATCTATGACATCCTGCCGGCTCCGCCCATGGCGGCCTGGGTCGACGGGCAGCAGATAATTCAGGATTATGAGGATGTCTATACCCGGGATGAATTCTTCCCGGCTTCCCCTGTGCAGGTCATCGGCACGGCCCAGATGCGGAAATGGCGGTATATCCGGATTTTATACTGCCCTTTTCAATTCAACCCGGTTACCAAAGTTTTACGGAAGGTATCGGATGTTTCTTTTCAAGTCAGCCATGCTCCTGCAGCCGGTACCATTGTTCCGGATGCTCTTCTTGCGGACAGCGTCATGGATCAGCGCGCCGCCGAAATTCTTTATAATTATAAAGAAGCCGCCTCATGGTACAAACCCGATTCCATACCCGCAGGGCCATCGGTTACGTATGACTATGTTATCATCACCACCAGCACCATTCAATCCGCCAGCACGCAGCTGAGCAATTTTACGTCTTATCTCAGCACTAAAGGATTCAATCCTTTAATCGTAACAGAGAGCCAATACAGTGGCCTTACCGGCCAGTCTCCAAACGGAACTGCAGAAAAAATCCGGCAATGGCTGATCAATAATTATTCCACCTACAATATTGAATATGTACTGCTCATCGGAAATCCGAATCCATCCACTGGCAACGTACCCATGAAAATGTGCTGGCCTCGAAGCGGTGAGAGTTCGGATCAAACCTCACCGACTGATTATTTTTATGCGGATTTAACCGGCAACTGGAACCTTGACGATAACAGCTATTTCGGCGAATGGCCGGATGATGACGGCACCGGCGGCGTGGATTTTGCCAATGAATTGTATGTGGGCCGGATTCCGGTCTATTCCGGGGTCAGCAATCTGGATTCCATTTTATCCAAAATGATAAGCTTCGGCACCGCCAGCCCGGCCTCCATCAGCTGGAGGAAGTCGGCGCTTTTGCCGATGAGCTATTCCGATAGTACCACGGACGGCGCTTACCTGGCGGAAAATATGAAATCAAACTACCTGAGCACCGCCGGCTATTCCAGCTACACCATGTATCAGCAGGGCAGCCTCTGCGCGGCCGCCGATTCCAGTTACAGTTCCAATCAGGAACTTGTGGCTGATGCTGTCAAAACGCACTGGAGCAGCAACAATTACGGCATGGTGTGGTGGTGGGGCCACGGAAGTGACACATCTACTTCTTTGGGATATTACGGCTGCGGCTGGGCTAATCTTTTCAATAATTCCGACCCCAGTTCTATTAATGATTCATATCCCGCGTTCCTTTACCAGTGTTCCTGCAATAACGGTTACCCTGAGAACACCAATAATCTCGGCACCGCGCTTCTGCGGCAGGGGGCCGTGGCTACGGTCAGCGCCTCGCGGGTGAGCTGGTACGCGATAACCTCCTGGCATACGGGTTTGAAATACTATTGCGACAATGCCAGTATCGGCTATTACTACGGCGAGGAACTGGTATCCAACAGCAAAAACGCCGGCGAGGCCCTCTATGATGTGAAGAGCGATATGGGCGCTAATTATTATGATCCCTCAACTCCGCCAACTGGAACAGGATGGGGCGGAGCGCCGTGGATGAATCTGTTTGATTTCAATCTTTACGGCGACCCCGCTATGGCGCTGATGGAATCCCAGTCATCGCATACGGTTTCGACACCCGACACACCCAGCGGTCCTGCGCAGGGCATTATCAACACGCCTTATTCCTTCTCCACCAGCGGTTCGACCTGCGACCAGGGTCATTCCGTCGAATACCGCTTTGACTGGGGCGACGGCAATTATTCGACCTGGTCGTCCTCCACGAGCGCCTCCCATATGTGGGCAGCGGCCGGGAACTACCAGGTCAAGGCTCAAGCCCGCTGTTCCAGCAACAATTCAATTGTTTCCGGCTGGTCAACGGCCGCCACGATTCAGATCTATACCTGCTGGACGCCGGAAACTCCGGAAAATCCCACTCCCCATGACGGCTCCTACCGGGTCAGCGTTGACGCCGGCTTGGACTGGGATGACTGCCAGCATGCGGTTTCTTATGACGTCTATTTCGGCCCATCCAATCCGCCCGGCTTTCTGATGAATGTTGCCAATAGTGAATGCCCGCTTCCGCCCATGAACTACGGCACCCAGCATTACTGGGAAGTGGTGGCCAAAAGCTCCTGTCTCCAGGTCAGCGGAGGTGTGTGGAGCTTTACGACACAGAACCATGTGACCTATAACAGCGGTTCTCCCTCTCAGATTATCCCGGAAACCTTATGGGCGCCCTCAGCCAATGGAGGCACCTGGCAGTCGGAAGTGCAAATCACAGATTTATCCGGAAGCGCGGTGGTGGATGCGACATTCTATTACGGTAGCGGAAACGCCCGGGGGCCGTTTACCATTTGGACCAGCCCGGGCGCTCTGACAAGTGTCAAATTTGATAATATTCTCGAAACCCTGGAAAATGCGGACAGCGGTTTCACTTACTTCGGCAAAGCCGGTGCGGTTGAATTCACTACCCAGGACGGCGATTTGATCCAGGTATCCGCGCGTACCAGCAACGGGGATTTTTCCAAAACCTTTCAGGGATTGAATTACAATGACAGCAACACTTTGGGCACCGGCCGGGAGATGATGATCCAGAACCTGGTCAGCAACGCTGATTACCGCTCCGCATTTGGGGCGTATAATCCTTCCAGCCATTCTGTTGAAGTTCAGTTCCTCTTTCTCGATGCTAACGGCAGCTTGATCGGAACGCCTTTCAACAAAACATTTGTTCCCCATGATTATCAGGCATTTTCTCCATTTGATGAAGCAGGATTACCCTACCCAACTTATTCCAATAACAATGTCTTTTTCTACATGTACCATGTCTCTGGAGATGGGGAAATCATGTGCTACGGCGCAACCGCCAACAACCATACCAATGACCCCGCCGTTCATTCCGCGATTCAGTTTAATCCTGATATATATTACAGTTCTCCTTCCCATTACCAGGTTATTCCGGAAGTCCTTTGGGCGTCGGCCACCGGCGGAGGGGAGTGGCAGACGGAGATTCAGATCACCTCCCTCACCGGCTCGAGCCAGGTTTCCGTATACTTCAACAGCAGCACTGGTGTCAGGCGCGGCCCTATTACCCTCTGGACCGGCGGCGGGAACTGCAGTGTTAAATCAAGCAATATTCTGGCTGCGCTGGATGGCTTGGATTCCGGATTCAGCTACTACGGCACGGCCGGAGTCTTGGAATTTGTGACCCAGGATGAAAACCATCGTATCCAGGTCATCGCCCGCACCAAAAACGGAGACTATTCTAAGTCCTTCCAGGGTTTGAATGTCAATGCCGATAATTGTGTTTCAGAGAATAGGGGAATGATGCTCCAGAACCTGAGCAGCGACAATACTTACAGGACGGCCGTCGGCGCGTTCAATCCCACTGGACAGACTGTGACCGTAAACTTTGATCTGTTTCTAGGCGATGGATCCCTGATAGGAAATTTCTCCAAAAGCTTTTCCGCCTATGAATATAAAGCCTTTGATCCCTTCAGTGATGCGGGATATCCTTATCCAAGTTATTCTTACGACAATGTATGGATGGGAGCAACCTGGGCGGCAGGGGAAGGAATGGTGATGCTGTACGGCGCCACGGCCAATGCGAACACCAATGACCCGGCGATTCACCGGGCGGTAGAGCACTAAGTCCTGACAAACCCGGAGCGATGAAAATGAACCAACATGTCATCCTGAGGCCTGCGGTGCAGCGCTTTCATGTCATTCCCGGAGCGAAGCGACGGGAATCTTAGACGGCAACACTCGCTTAGCTTGCAAGGTGTCTATCTAGGTCTGATGAAGTCTGATCATTTTGTCCGGTTAATTTGCTTCATTATGGTTGCATATTTCCAATATTCGTCTTTGGTTTATTAGTGATTTTTGATTTTTTTAATTTAAATAAGATAACTTTTCACTTTTTTCTATTCACTTTTAACTCCTGTGAAGCAGGTTGGGATTCTTCGGGTGTTAATGCGCGCTCAGGATGATACTGTTGCACTCAAGCTATTGCCAGCTGCTCATGGGCCGTCAGCAGCATGCCCTGGGCTTTGACACCGTAAGGGCAGGCTTGCTCGCAGTATCCCGGACAGGTGCGGCATAGTTCCGCGTTATTTCCCGGGATGGCGGTATATTTGCGGATGGCATCCTGTTCTCTCCCCTGCGCGAGGTAGTGATGATACCGAAGAATAGTATTGACAGGAACGTGATGCGGGCAGTCTGTCTCGCAGACACCGCAGGCATGGCGGCAGTAAAGCTCACTGCATCCTTTTTTGTATGCCGAGAGCTTGGCTTTGTCCCAATCGCTTAATCGAGTCCCCGAAAGGCGGAGAAATCCTTCCAGCTCATCAAAAGTACGGGCCAGGCAGCAGTTGGTGCTGACATTAGGGTTTTCCAGTACAAACCGGATGGCCGCGGATTTGATCTCTTCCGGATTTTCCAGGTTATATTTCTTAATGAATGCATCAGCTCTCACAATCTTGTCTTTATACCGCTGGATCCCGGATTTATACAAAGGATGCACTTCCTGCCCTTTTTCCTCCATCTCTTCTACCCGGCTTTTCAGAGAGTAATAAATCGCGACAGGCGTTGTTTTCATCAAAGCGACCCCGATGTTTTTTTTCTTGGCGGTTTTTAGAACCTCTTCGGAACCGTCCATCTTCAGGAAATTATAGGCCATCAGGAAAACATCGAACCGGCCGTCATCCGCCGCGGCAAGCAGAACTGTATCCATGCTTTCTTTAGGGTCCTCGAACCAGAATGAACCATGATTGGAAACGCCGGTGAACCGAACCCGGCCTTCTGTTTTTAATTCCTGCATGGCCTGGTGGAAGCCTTCGGTTTTTAAGATTTCGGCTGTTTCCGCCATATGCATCATGATGCAGTCGACGTATTCCATATCGAGTTCTTCCAGGCATTTTCGGGCCCTTTTCAGGAAACCCTGTTTTGATTTGTCTTCTTTGACTTCCAGCTTGGTGGTGATGAAAACCGATTTGCGGTTCCGGTTTTTCATCACTTTACCCACTACTTTGTGATGGCCGGGATATTCTTCAGCGGAATCAATGTAATTCATGCCGGCGTCCAAAGCGGTTCCCAAAACGCCTTCATCCGTAATGGAGCCGGCGGACAAATCGGATACCTTGAACCCGGTTCGTCCCAGTGTCCGGTACTCTTGAATTTTGGGCGGGGTCTTTTCTTGTTCCGGGTGTGCCCAGCTCCAGCGGGAAAGAGCTCCGGCACCAGCCAGGCCCAAAGCACTGTTTTTTATGAATTTTCTGCGGTCATATGTATTGAAATTTTTCATGGTTCCTCCAGGTCAGCATAATGTTCGGTTATTTTACTTTATTTTGACTCCAGGAGAAAAGAAAAAATCTTTCATCCCGCATCTGCAGTGAGAGTCGGCCTGTGAATAATTCAGGCTAAGTAAAATAATTTTCATTTTTTTTAATGGATGTCCGACTCAATCCATGGAACCTGTATGATCCCAGCCCAGTCCGGTTTCGCCAAGGGCCGGGCTGGAATAAATTGTTTCATCAACATGACAGGATGAAAAAATGGATTCAGAGATACAAGCCTTTCTCCCTGACCAAACCGGAAAAGAAAAATATAAAAATAAAACCCGCAACGAACTGATTGCTGAATTAATATTTCTGCAGCGGAAAGAACGGGAACGCAAGCAGCAGGAAGTTGATTTTCAAAAGACCAAGAAGGAGCTTCTCCGGGTCAGCCGGGCTCTCCATACCTTGGGAGCATGTCAAAAAGCATTAGTGAAGACCCTGGATAAGGATAAACTTTTACAGAAAATCTGCAGCATTATTGTCGAGACAGGGGGATATTCCATGGCTTGGGTGGGAATTCCGCAAAGCAATAAGGAAAAGAATATTAAAACGATCGCTCAGGCAGGCAGAGGCCTTGATTTTCTGGAAAGCTGCCATTTTTCCCTTGCAGAGGGAAATGGTCATTGTCCCACCCTTAAAGCGATTACGAAGGGAGAACCGGGAGTTGTCAGGGATATCTTGTCTGCTCCGCAGGTTATTTCATGGCGGGGCGAAGCGATCAAAAATGGATTTTCTTCGGTTGTCGCCCTGCCTCTTCAAAGCAATGGTAAGCCGTTCGGAGCTTTGACGATCTATGGAGACGAGCCGGATATATTTGAAGAGGATGAAGTCGATTTATTGATGAAAATAGCAGACAGCCTTGTCTATGGGATAGTAGCCCTTCACAGTCATTCCGAACGCTATAAAGCGGAAAGCGAAGTACGGAAAAGCTTGAAAAAGGTCAGACAGGCCTTGGGTGCAATTATTGAGGTTTTGGAGAAAACTGTGGAAATCCGCGATCCCTATACGGCCGGGCATCAACGCAGAGTGGCGGACCTTGCCAGGGCGATCGCCGGGGAATTGAATATGCCGGAAGACAAGATGGATGCCATTCGTATTGCCGGAATCATTCATGATATAGGAAAAATTTATGTTCCTGCAGAGATACTCAGTAAACCGCGGCATCTGTCCAACATAGAATTCAACCTGATCAAAACACATCCGCAGGTCGGATATGAGATCATGAAATCAATTGAATTTCCATGGCCGGTTGCTCAGATTATTCTTCAGCATCATGAGCGGCTGGACGGGTCCGGATACCCTAATAATCTTTCCAAAGAGGATATTCTTATTGAAGCGCGAATCATCGGTGTCGCCGATGTAGTGGAAGCCATGGCTTCCCATCGTCCATATCGTCCTGCGCTGGGGATAGAGCTGGCGCTGGATGAAATCGAAAAAAACAGCGGAATTCTGTATGATGAAAAAGTTGTCAGCGCCTGCTTGAAATTATTTAGAGAGAATAAGTACGAATTCCAATAAATCCGCAAAACGCAAAACGCGAACCGCAAAACGTAAAACGCAAACCGCAAAACGCAAAACGCAAACAGCAAAACGCAAAACGTAAAACGCAAACCGCAAAACGCGAAACGCAAAATGAAGACCTTTATATTAATTCAATGTCATCCTGGGCGGAGCGAAGGACCTTAGAGTGCATCGTCTTGTAATCCTAAACCGGTGAATGGTGAATGGTGAATGGTGAAAAACGCGAACCGCGAACCGCAAACCGCAATCCGCAAAACGCAAAACGTAAAACGCAAACCGCAAAACGTAAAACGCAAAACGTAAAACGCAAACCGCAAAACGTAAAACGCAAACCGCAAAACGTAAAACGCAAAATGACGACCTTATTTAATTCAATGTCATCCCCGAGCCGCAGAGTATATATACCATGTCATCCCCGAGCCGCAGAGTATATATACCATGTCATCCCCGAGCCGCGGAGCGGCGATGGGGATCTTAGACGGCTTCGCCGAATGAGCCGGTCCCGATTTCAAGAAACGATGCACTCTAAGATTCCCGTCGCATCGCTCCGGGAATGACAAGTAATGCGAGCGAAGCGAGCAACGCAACAAACACAATGAATGCAATGAACGCGACGAACGCGATGAACGCAGCGAACGCATGGAACGCAACAAACACAATGAATGCAATGAACGCGACGAACGCGATGAACGCAATAAACGCGGTGAACGCGAACGCAGCGGGCATTTGCGATTTTGCGGGGATTTTGTTATAAAAAGACTTCTGATCCGCCCTATCCACGTATGCAGAAAGAGGTGAGTTTATGAAAAGAAAAGAACGGAAACATTTGAAATCCAATGAATTTGCCGAGATTGTTCAGCGGGCCATTCATTTTTCAAGAGAGCGCACCCGGGAATTTGCGGCGGCGGCGGCGATTATCGCTGTTGCTGTTTTGGTGATCTTAGGCGTGCGTTTTATCAAGGCTAAAAATCTGGAAAAACAGAGCCGGGTTTTGGCTCAAATAAATGAGCTGAGCCGTCAGCTTCCGGATGATCCTCAGAAGCTGGAAGAATTAGAAACCCTGGCCGGACCTGGAAAATTCGCCCGGTCCGGGTATATTCATATTGCCACGTACCATATTGAGAATGAAGATTTTGAGAGGGCTCTGGATACCGTCAACAAAATACCTGCAAATCCAAAGGATATCATTTATTTTCAGTCCCGGGAGCTGAAAGCCTTAGTTCTGTTGAAACAAAAGAAATATGAAGAGGCCTTGGAAGTTTTTGAAGCCGTTGAGGCGGAAAATCCGCAGAATTATGTCATGGACGGCATTTTATTTAAGAAGGCTGAGGTCTTAAGAGAAATGGGCCGGGTGGATGACGCTATTGAAATATATAAAGAAATAACCAGGGAGTATTCCGGAACATATTATGTTATGGAGGCCCAGCAGGAATTGACAAAACTGCAGGGCGAATAGTCTGCCGGAGAGAAAAAAATGGCATATAAAATAACTGAAGAGTGTATTAACTGCGGAGCATGTGAACCGGAATGTCCGAACTTGGCCGTTTCTGCTGGAGATGAGCTGTTCGAAATTGATCCGGATAAATGTACCGAATGTGTCCCCGTTTATGACGAATCGCAATGCGCGGCTGTTTGTCCGGTCGATGCATGTGTTCCGGATCCGGAGCATAAAGAAAGTCTGGATGAGCTGGAAAGTAAAGCCCGCCGCTTGAAATAGGCGGAATCAGCAGAATCGGGATGGAAAATAATGGCAGTGAATTTCGTTCTCCGGTAAAACGAAAACCCTCTTTTTTTGATAAGGACCGGCCGTGGCTGAATGCGCTTCTTTTTGCCCTCACCTTCGCTTCCGCTTTTTTTGTCGGAATAACATGGTCTTTAAGCTATAAATATGCCGATTCGCTTCATGCCCCCGAATCACTTTCCTTGGGATGGGAGCTTTTCACCGACCCGGTTATTCTATGGCTGAGTTTTCTTTATGCCGCGGTTTTGCTGCTGATTTTACTCGGCCATGAAATGGGACATTATCTGACCTGCCGAAAGTATGGAATCAGTGCAACCCTGCCTTTTTTCATTCCGGCGCCGACTTTAATTGGGACATTAGGCGCTTTTATCAAAATTCGTTCACCGATCACCCGGAAGCATCATCTTTTTGATGTGGGCGTTGCCGGCCCCCTGGCAGGATTTGTTCTGTCGGTTCCGGCAGTCCTTTATGGGCTGGCATTTTCTAAGCCGGTTCCGCCGCTGCCGCAAGCGGAAAGCCTGGCATTCGGTGAACCGTTATTGATAAAATTTTTTGGGGCGTTTCTTCTGCATGATATTCCCCCGGGTTATGATATTATTGTTCATCCTGTTGCTTTTGCCGGATGGGTGGGAATACTTGTGACCGCACTGAACCTTTGTCCGGTCGGGCAGCTTGACGGTGGACATGTGATGTTTTCTTTACTGGGGAAGGAGGCTAAAAAATTGGGCCGGATTATTTTGGCGGCTTTTATTGTATTGGGTGTTTTTTTCTGGATTGGATGGTTTATATGGGCCCTTTTAATTACCGTTCTTGGCTTGAAACATCCTCCGGTTTTTGATGAGCACGTTCCACTGTCCCGGGGACGCAAAATACTCGGAGTGACTATGATTATCATATTCATTATTTCTTTTATTCCCGCCCCCATCTTGGGATACAGCTTAATCGATTTTCTTAAGCCGTTTCTTTTCTGAGTTATCTGCCTTCCCTGTCATCCTGAGAAGCGAAGCGATGTGAGGATCTTGTACTGCTTCGTATATTAAAAGGTTTATGAATGGTGAATGGAAAACATGCGAAACGCAAAACGCAAAATGTTATAAAAAATGTCATCCCCGAGCCGCAGAGTATATATACCGTGTCATCCCCGAGCCGCGGAGCGGCGATGGGGATCTTAGACGGCTTCGCCGAATGAGCCGGTCCCGATTCCAAGAAACGATGCACTCTAAGATTCCCGTCGCTTCGCTCCAGGAATAACATGGGGGTGTCGCTCCGGAAATGGCATGGGATTTCGAGAAAGATTAACACAATATTAACATTCGAAAGTTGGAATGTTTACCTTGCGTATAACTGTGGTGATACCAATGATTCTTTAAGTCATTTATTTTCAACAAGTTTGTTTTAAGTTGTTTGTTATCTGCGATATAAAAAGCATGACCGTAAATTGTGCAATTTGTCATATCTTTAATAATTTGCGTGAGATAAAACTTTCCGCTTCACAAATTTCCACAAGTTTTCCACAATTTTTGTGAAAAAAAACAGCCTGATTATTCGCGTGAATAACAAACATGCTCATTTTCATTGTTTGTAGTGAGTTTTGTGCTTAATGCATTCATAGCTGTGAACAATCCAGGTTAATTAATCTTCTCAATCCGAACCTTCAAGCCCCCGAGCAAAGAGAGGATAATATTCAGGAAAACAGCATACAAAAATCCAGTCAATGCCAAAGCTGCGAATCCAATAAGACCACCGCTTATACCAAATATGATGCCGCCGGTAATTTTACCATGCATGGATTGATAAAAATCAGGCAGGAATTCGGTGAGACCCGGAAGCAGTGAAGTGGTTCCCGCAAAAGCTCCGCCGAGTAATCCCAAAATCAATCCGATCATTCCAAAAAAAAGCGACATAGAGGCAGGTTCAACCGAATGTATGGAAAAATTAGCTTCCCCCGGTTGCTCTAAGGAGGTATTTCCTGAGGCCTCCGCCATTGAAAAGGCATTTTCGGATGGAGTCTCTGCCGTATCATTATCTTCATTCCATTCTTTCAGATGGTCCCAGGAAGCTTTTGATATTTTTGGAAGAGGAGGAGTATATTTATTCGGAGGGGAATTCTCATCTTTAACCGTTTCTTCTTCGTATTCTTCGGCATGATTTTGATCATGGCAGACAGGGCACATACTATGGGGAGCTTCCAGGATAAATCCGCAGTTAGGACACTTAGACAGGTTTTCATCGATATTACCGCCGCAGTATTTACAAACTTCCGCTTCCAAATCATTCTCATAACCGCAATAGATACAGATGGCTTTTCCATCCTCAAAAGAAGGAGGTTTGGATTCGATCCATTTATCACCATCAAAATAATACCATTTTCCTGTTCGGGCCCCGATAGTCCAACACCGGCCTTCATCATCATTTAAGCGGAGTTTTTTTAAACGGTCTTTAAATTCCCGTTCGGAAATCATTTTTAAACGAAATTGTCTTTTCAGCTCCAAAAATTCGTTTTCAACGTCATCAAATGATTTTGCCATGATTTATCATTATAATCAGTAAAGAGTGAAGAGTGAAGAGTAATGAGAAATAAAGTGATAAGTAAAAAAGGTAAAAGTGAAAAGTTATTTCATTTAAAATCTGATTATTACACAGCATCAAACTATTGCATTCGCATCCCCGATCCATTCACCATTCACCGGTTTAGGATTGCGAGGCGATGCACTCTAAGGTCCTTCGCTCCGCTCAGGATGACATTGAATTAGCCTGAATTATTCATAAAATATTGCGATATTTTTGTAATTCCATTTTTATCAACGATTAACATGATTTTTATTGAAAGTTCAAATTGAAAGTTTTTCATTTTCATATTTATATTATAATCGCAATTTTTTACCCCTTTGGGCGGGCCGAATCTCACCGCATCTGCTTTGTTGCAGGGCATTCGCGGTGAAGTGCCACAGCTTCATACCCTGCGCCTCGCATCTGCGGCAATCTCGACCCGTGAATAATTCAGGTTAGATAAGGTCGTCATTTTACGTTTTGCATTTTGCGTTTTACGGGTTTTTCGATTCGCGATTTACGATTAACAACTTTTCTGGGAAACGAAGCAGGAAAAGATCCTGACATCGCTTTGCCCGCGTTCATCTTACTTTCACCTTTTCACTTTTTACTCCGGCGAAGCAGTCTAAGATTGCCATGCGGCATGCGGCCGCTTTGCAGGCTTCAGGGTGATCCTGGCGGGTCTAATCGTTCAGGTTAGCGAGGCTGTAGGCAATTTGACCCAGTGAAAGAGATTCATCATTAGGGGAGTAGAGCTCGGGGCGGTATACCTTAAAGCCGGCCTCTTTTAGACGGGTTTGGGTTTTTGACAGTAAAACTCTGTTCAAGAAGACGCCTCCCACCAGGACAACCGTATCGATTTTTTTAATTTTTCGGGTTCTTTCCGCCATTTGGTATATTGACTCGGCAAGCGTGTTATGAAATCCGGCGGAAATGGATCCGGGTGAGACTCCCGAGTTGATGTCACGGATGATGTTTTTTATCATGGGCGAAAAAGAAAGAATTCCATCCTCATCAATGGAAAACGGATATAACCTGTTTTCTTTTTGATCTGCGGCCGATTCCAGCAGCATCGGCGCTTCAGCTTCAAATTCAACTTCTTGAGGAGCTAAGCCTGTCAAAAATGAAACCGCATCAAACAGCCGTCCGATACTGGAAGTCAGCGGTGCACAGAATTGTTTTTTTATCATTTTTTTAACGGAATTGATTTTCTGGATTGAAATTGACTCTAAAACGGCTGCCGGCGGGATAGGCTCACCAAAGGTGGTCACAAGGTAAGAGAGGGCCATCCGCCAGGGCTGCTTGGATGCCAAATCGCCTCCCGGAAGCGGAACCGGCTGTAAACGGCCTGTCCGGTTAAAGCCTTGGAAATCGAGAGTCAGGAATTCTCCGCCCCAAGCGGTTCCGTCGGTTCCATAACCGAAACCGTCCCATGCCACGCCGAGAACTTTCCGGGAAGGATCAATTCCATGTTCAAACAGAGCGGCTAGAACATGGGCATAATGATGCTGAACCTGAATGTGAGGCGTATTTTGTTTTTTTGCGAACCGGGTTGTGTGAAAATCGGGATGAAGATCGGTCACAATAAGATCAGGAGTGAAGTCAAACAGGCGGGATAGATGCCGCAAGGTTTCTTCAAAGTATTGAAAATTTTGATATTCATCCAGATCTCCAAGGAACTGAGAGGTGACTACGTATCCATCCTTGTAAATTGAAATGGTATCCTTGAGTTCACCACCTAATGCCAATATATTCCGGGAAGACCGTAATTTCGCCGGAACGGACTGGGGATAGGGAACATACCCGCGTGCGCGGCGCAGAAATAACGGCTTCCCTTGGACGACTTTCATCACTGAATCGTCCGCACGCATTTGTATCGGACGGTTATGTGTGAGGAGGAAGTCGCAATAATCGGCCACTCCTTCTTTTTCATCGATCATGATGGGAGAGTCTTTGGGATTTGAACTGGTGGCAACGATCAATGAAAGTTTTTCCAGCAGGAGGTCATGAAGCGGCGTGTATGGAAGCATGATTCCCATTTCGCTCAATCCTGGAGCAATACCGGGAATATCTTGTTTTTTTTTCATCAGAACAATGGGACGCCGGGAAGAGCATAATTGGACTTTCTCATGTTTGCTGATATGGGTATATAATGCGGCTGTGGTTTTATCAGAGGCCATAAGAGCGAGAGGTTTGACTTTTCTTTGTTTAATCTCCCTCAATCGGTTTACGGCCTTTATATTAAACGGGCTGCAGACCAAATGAAATCCGCCCAGCCCTTTTACCGCACCAATATATCCTTTTTCAATGAGGCCGGCGGCATGTTCGATTCCCCCTTCCAGATGGTTTCCTTTCTTGTCGCGAAGGAAGACCTGCGGCCCGCAGGCCGGACAGGCTATAGGTTGGGCGTGATAACGGCGGTTCAGCGGATTTGTGTATTCCTTCTCACAATCGCGGCACATCTTAAATGCGTCCATGGTGGTTTGAGGCCGGTCATAAGGCAGATCCTTAACGATGGTGTAGCGGGGGCCGCAATCGGTGCAGTTGATGAAAGGATAGCGGTACCGGCGATCGGCGGGATCATGCAGCTCTTTGCGGCAGTTGCCGCACATGGCGATATCAGGGGAGATAAACACGAATCCGCTTTCACCATCACTTTTTTGTATGGTGAATTCGCGGCAGCCGGTATATCCGGAGGTTTGGAGTTCCAAAGTTTCAATAATCGAGAGAGGGGGTTTGCGTCGCCTGAGTTCGTGGAAAAACGATTCAAAATCGACGGGGTTTTTGGATTCCAGGTGAATTTCGACACCAAATCCTATGTTTTTAACCCAGCCGCGGTAACGGAATTCATGGGCCAGGCGATAAACAAAAGGACGAAAACCGACGCCTTGTACCACTCCGAAAACCACGGCAGTTACAGCCCGGGTGTTTTTCATGAGGGATTATTTTAATGACTCGCTGTATATAAAGCAAGGAAGAGGGAACCGCTTGACAAAACCCGTGAAAAAAAGAAAAATATCTAATTATCAGATTAACCTGAGTTATTCGTTCTTAAATGACACGACAGTGTCATCCTGAGCGAAGCGGCTTCCTTGTCATTGAAGGCGGCCGCAGGCCGCGTAGCAATCTTAGACTGCTTCGCATGATGAATCGGTACTGTCCTGACTTGTCGATGCCGGGTAAGGTCTTTACGGCCTGCTGACGCGTGCCTCAGGATGGCATTCGGTGCCGCTTTCAGCGTCTGTTGTTTATTATATTCATGATTAATTTATAAAAAAGAGGATGCGAGATACAAATGAATAAATTTTTATCTGGAATTTTTCCTGCACAGGAGATGCCTCCCGGCGCACAGGAGGGGCTCCCGTACTGGATTTTCTGGCTGCTGCTGTGCATTATAACGCTGCTCTTGATTTTTATTTTTTTGCGGGATAAGGATATGCGGCGCCGGCTGGATAATTTTTTTGCGCAGCTGAGAAATAAACTTGTCATAATAAGGCTGCAGAGAATCTTAAACAGGGAAAAAAAGAAAAAGAAACAGTTTATCACCGAATTAGGTAAGACAGCTTGGAATGAGCATGTTCCTATTGACAGCGATAATGAGATCATGCGGAAATTGAGCACCATTGAAGAGACAATTCAGCAGCTGGAAGGGGAAAAAAATGAAGCCTTATCCAAAATTCGAGAGCTGTCATCAGAAATGGATAGAGTTCTGAAAAATCAGGATAAAATAATTGCAGGATTAGAAACGCAGATGTCTCCGTTCAAAGAGGATTTGAATATGCTGGCTGAAAAGAACCGAGCGCTGGAAAAAAAAATATCAACACAGCAAGATGAAATGGCTGAGTTGTCCAAGAAGATCACTAAAGCCAGAAAAGAGAGTCTCAACCTGGAGAAAAAAACTGATATTAATGAAGAAAGCAGGCAGGCATTGATCGAAAAAATTGATATGGATATCAAGAATTGGCAGGAAAAAAAGCTCCAATTAAGCCAATCGATCAATGATTTATCTGCCCGCAAGCAGGAAGTGGAAGAAAAAATCAAGCAAAAACAAAAAGAAACTGGAAAACTGCAGGATAAGATGAAGGAAGCCGGAGATATAAAAAAGGAAGAAGAAAATAAATTCGGCCATGAAATCAAGGAGTGGGAAAAAAATCAAGAGAAAATTTCAGATAAAATCAAAAAATTTTCCGGGCAGAAAGAGCCGCTGTTTCATAAATTAGGCCATTTTATTAATGATGAAAGAATTGAGAATAAAAAACTTTCTCTCTATTATTCCAAAATCGACCGGACGGATAAACGGAGAGAAGACCTTGAAAATCAAATCGAACATTTAAGTCATCCGGACACACAAAAAACCGCAGAAGAGGATGAGAAGAAGAATTCGGATAAGAAAGTTTAAATTCGGCTTTCCATGTCATTCCCTGAGCGAAGAACCGCTCGCTTCGCTCGCAACGGGGGCCTGTTGCCGCAGGCCTTAGGATGACCCAAAAGGGTCATTTTTAATTTTTGATTTTTGATTTCTATCCGGGCGGACCGACTGCCGTTTCCGCATGTCGTTTCCCTCATATTGAGCGATGGCCCATTGTATGAGATAAACGGCGGCTGGAATATTTTCACGGCAGATGGAGACAATGTCCGATTCCGAATTAAAGAATCCGCCGTCTGAATAATCTTCCGGGGGAAGTTCAAATGTAAAAGAGGGGATTCCGTATTGTCCATAAGCCCAGTCTGTTGTGGATCCGTTAACCAGATAAGACGCAATGGATGATTGGCCGAATTCATAAATGCGGCCGTTGACGGATTCCATCAGCCGGGACATCTCCCCGGCAAGGGCTGAAAGCAGATTATATTCCGGAGCCCGGCGATTTGTATATCCCCATGGAAAAAGGATGACTTGGGTATAGTTATGATAACTGATCAGTGCTTGAAAATCACGGGAATCGACCAGGCTTTGGACGGCTTGTGATTCCGGTTCGGAAAATGGTTCCGGCCCCCGGTAAGTGAAGGAATCCGGATCCCCGCTTGAGCCCAGGGAATCGCAACCCCACTTAAAGCTGTAATTCCGGTTTAAGTCCACTCCAAAGGATCCATTGTCATTATTGCGGCGGTTTTTCCGCCAGTAACGGTAGAAATAAATGCTGTATTCCAGCCCATCCGGATTCACTAGGGGAACAAACCAAATCTCGCTGGAATCGATAAGCTCACGGATCCCTGAATCGGCTTGGTAATTATCCAAAAAATAGCGGGCCAAATAAAGAGGAACTTCCACGGATATCCATTCGCGGGCGTGATGACACCCGAGAAAAAGGATTTCGGCTTCATTTTCATTGATTTGGGGATTATCGCTGATTTTTAAGGCGTAGATATTGCGCCGCTCATGAGACTGGCCGATGATTTCCAGCTTGGCCAATTCAGGGTAAAGGTTTTCCATCTCCATCATTTCCTGTTCGACTTCCGGATAGGAATGATAATCACCGTTGAGGCCGGTGCGGACGGATGCAGTCTTGGGAGAATGAGCGGGGAACCGGCCGGATTCATCCCGGTAGGGGATTCCGGCGTTTTGCAGCATGGATTGAATGTTCCAATCTGCAACCACATATATCCGGCCCTCTTTTTTCATCAATAAATCAAGCTGCATGGGAATGAGCTTGGATAGTATCGAAGGAGTATCCTCGATGCTGATCACGACAGGAACCCGGACCCAAGCCGCCGCAGCTGCAGCAGCCAGAAAAAAACACATGATCAGGACGATTTTTTTCAAAGCAAATGGTTTCATAATGCCTTTCCTTATTTCAGCTCATAGCCGATGGTTAAGGCCGCGCTGCGGGTTTGGAGGCTGTCTCCGGAGCCGTGCTCCGAACCGATTTGCGTGCGGAGATGCAGGAAGATACTTCCGGAACGGATGCCGGTTCCAAATAGAAGGGATGTATAAAACGAAGAGGGATCGCGCATGGGTTGAGGATCAAAGTGAAAACCGCTCCAAATGGGAATCTGCCAATCCATCCCAAGAAGTCTCAAAGCTCCCATGTATTCCACACTGAAACCTGTTTTTAAGGTATTTTTAAAATTTCTTATTTGATCCAGACCGAAATAATTGACCTCATAATGGTTCCAATTGAAAAAAGCGATATCCGCTGTCGCCGTAAATGCATGTGTGATTAGCAGCTTTATACCGGCTCCCGCCATAAGCGGCTGCCGGTATAGGCTGTTCTCAGCCGAGCGGATTTGGATATCCGTCTCCAACTCCGGAATGAAATACCGGGAGCAGCTTTCACCTTCGGCTTTTTTTCCATATGGAGCGCGTAAGACGGCGGCCAATGTCACTGCGGAGGAAATCTTGGCGGTTACTCCGCCGGTGATGAAAAAACCTGAATAAGACTGTGAGCGGGTATCAGAGATTTCAAGGTCATCATAATAGGCAAAATAATCTTTATAGCTCCGGTCGAGGCCGCCGGAGATGAAATTAAACCCGATTCCGGCCGTGACCCGGTTTCCGGGTGTATAGGCGAGAGATAAATTTGTGTTGCGCAAATATCCTTTCTGCCCGAACGAAATCCTTCTTTGTAATGTGCCTCCGGATTCGTATTCGGAAACGATCGCGGGGCGGTCATATATTTCCGGAATTCCGGTGCTCAAAGCGATTCCCCAGTGCTTAAACCGGACTGCAAAACCGCCGTAATCAAGTCCATACACGGAAAAGGCAGGATTTTCACGGGAGGAAAGGATTCCAGTGTTGACCATTGCGAATTTATTCATAGCCGTATTGTTGAAGAAGCCGTTTATGACGGCGGTAAAGGCCGGCATTTGGTTGAGTAAAGCCGGATTTGTGCTGATATCAGTGCAGTCCCGGGCGTAGGCAAAAGAAAGCCCTGCCGATATGTTCCAGCTTCCAAGCGGGGCTTCATCCTCATACTGTCCCAAACTCATTTGACCTGATGCAGGAGTGACGAAAATCCCCGCCAGGAAAATCAGGGTAACAACCAAAGGAATATTTTTCATCTATATCCACCCGGAAAAGATGGATTTATTGTAGCCTGGTTTATTTTCGTTTGCAAATTAATTGACTTTTTCATAGACTATATGTTTCATAATTGGAGAAAATTTATGAGTGAAAAAGACAGGCGCCATATAAAAATTGTTGGTTCGGGTTTTTATGTTCCCGAGAAAATTCTGACCAATGCTGATCTCGAAAAAATGGTTGACACTTCTGATGAATGGATAACCACGCGGACTGGAATCAAAGAACGGCGTATTTCAGCACCCGATGAATTTACCTCAGATATGTGTGCTGAAGCCGCAAAATACGCTTTGCAAAACGCCGGGTTGGGCGTGAATGATATTGATGCTGTTATTGTCGCCACATCAACTCCGGATACCCTGTTTCCTTCAACCGCCTGCTGGACGCAAAGCAAACTGGATGCAGGCCATGTTCCCGCTTTTGATCTGTCCGCTGGATGCACCGGTTTTCTCTATGGTATGATCGTTTCCGAGGGTTTGATCCTTAGCGGCGCAGCGAGGCGGGTTCTTCTTGTCGGAGGGGAAACTCTAACAAAAATAACAAATTGGAAGGACCGAAATACCTGCGTTTTATTCGGCGACGGGGCTGGAGCGGTTGTCTTGGAAGAATCGCAGGATGAGTCCGGTATGCTGTCCCATTATTGGAAAGCGGACGGCAAGCTGGCCGAGCTTCTTCTTCAACCAGGCGGAGGAGTAAGGAAGCCGCCGTCGCATGAGATGGTGGACTTGGATTTGCAGTACCTTTCCATGAAGGGAAATGAGGTTTTTAAGCACGCTGTTAAACGTATGGGAGAGGCCGCGACAAAAGCTTTAAAAAAAGCTTCCCTGGACAAAAGCCAGGTTGATTATTTGATTCCGCATCAAGCGAATGTTCGCATTATCGATGCCACCGGAAGAAGACTCAAACTCCCCCCGGAGAAAGTATATGTTAATATCCACAAATACGGTAATGCGTCGGTTGCAACCATTCCCATTGCCATGCATGAACTGAGAAGAGACGGAAAGTTTAGTCCCGGAACTCATATTGTCATGGCCGCTTTCGGCGCCGGTTTTACCTGGGCGGCGGTCACATACCGCTGGTAAAATCCATAAAACGCAAAACGCAAAACGCGAACCGCGAAACGCAAAATGACGACCTTTATATTAATTCAATGTTATCCTGAGAAGCGAAGCGACGTAAGTACTCTTGACTATATCCTACAATTATTATAGAATTAATACACCTAATGTAAACATATACAGGAGCAGATAATGAAAAAAGTGATGATTTTTCCGGCTGCGGCCGCAATAGTTTTGTTTTTGTTATTATTTGCCGGGAATGCTTTAAGTGATGAAAGCGGATATCCTCCAGCCCCTGATTTTACCCTGGAAGATTTGGAAGGAAATACGCATACTCTTGCTGGTTATGAGGGCAAAGTCGTTTTCTTGAATTTCTGGGCGACATGGTGTCCTCCATGCCGTCAGGAAATTCCCGGCTTCTTGGAACTTTATGAGCAGTATAAAGACGATGGTATGGTGATCTTAGGAATTTCTCTTGATCAAAAAGGGGAGGCTGTTGTCAGTTCTTTTGCCGATAAAATCAATATTGAGTATCCTCTGATCATGGCGACTCAGGAAATTATGGAAGCATATCAGCCCGGCCAATATATCCCGGCAACCATTGTTATTGATAAACAGGGATACATCCATGACCGGCACGTCGGGTACCTGGCCAAAAACGATATGGAGAAATTGTTCCTTCAGTTAAATCAGTAAAAATACGGTTCGCAAAACGCAAAACGTATAAAACCATTGAGCAGAATTATCTAACCTGAATTATTCATAAAAAAATTGCGATGTTTTTGCAATTTCTTTTTTATCAGCGATTAACATGATTTTTATTGAAAGTTCAAATGGAAAGTTTTTCATTTGCACATTTATATTATAATCGCAATTTTTTTACCCTTTGGGCGGGCCGACTCTCACCGCATCTGCTTTGTTGCAGGGCATTCGCGGTGAAGTACCACAGCTTCATGCCCTGCGCCTCGCATCTGCGGCAATCTCGACCCGTGAATAATCCAGGCTAAGAATTGAATTGCGCTCTTCCGATCACTTCTAACTTTTTACTTTTCACTTAACGAGGCAATCTGATATCCTCACGGCCGGCTTCACCTGCCTCAGGATGACAGCGTTGCTGTCACTTTTCACTTAATTGCTCTTTACTAAACGAAGCCGTCTAAGATTCCCGCCGCTCCGGGAATGACAGAGGATATTGCCGAACGCTTAGAACGCGATAAATACGAGCGAGGCAAGCAGATTATTTCTTTCCATCAACCATACTCATCCCTAATTCCAAAGCTTTTTCATTAAGGGGAATGAGGTGATGATGGCGGCTGGGCAGCGTGTCTTTTAATGCTTTTATGAGTGTATCACTCTTAATAATCGGCTTGATTTTGACCAGAGCGCCGAGTGCGATCATATTCATGACCTTGACGTTTTTCAATTTTTCACTGGCGGTTTTAATAGCCGGGACTGCATAAATATCAATATCTTTCCGTGTCGGGGCTTCTTTAATCGTGCTGCTTTCCCAAATGAGAACGCCTCCTTTTTTCACCTTGGGTTCAAATTTATTCAGTGAAGGAAGATTAAACACCACGGCTACATCGTATTCGGTTACGATAGGAGAGGAGATGGGATTATCGCTGACGTTAACGATACAGTTGGCGGTCCCGCCCCGCATCTCCGGCCCGTAGGAAGGCATCCAGCTCACGTGTTTATTTTCTTTCATGGCTGCATAAGCAAGCAGAGTTCCCATGGATAAGACACCCTGGCCGCCGAATCCGGCAAATATCATTTCTTGTAACATGTCATGACCTCCCTTTATCAGCTCAATCTTTTTCCGGTTTTTTAAATACGCCCAGGGGATAATAGGGGAAAACCTTTTCTTCCAGCCATTTGATGGATTCTTCCGGGGTCATTTTCCAGCCGGAAGGACAGTTTGAAGCCACTTCGACGAACGTTGTTCCAAGGTTTTCCATCTGATACTTAATGGCGTTTTTCAGTGCCCGCTTGGCTTTTCGGGCATGGGCCGGCGAATCGCAGCTGACCCGTTCCACGTAGGCAACCTTCTCAAAACTTGCGACGATTTCCGCCATTTTCATGGGCATCCCTACTTTAGCCGCATCCCGGCCGTACGGGGATGTGGATGTTTTTTGCCCTTCCAGGGTGGTAGGAGCCATTTGTCCGCCTGTCATACCGTAAATACCGTTATTTATAAAAATAAAGGTGAAATTTTCGCCCCGGTTACAGGCGTGTAATGTTTCAGCGGTTCCGATGGCTGCAAGATCGCCGTCACCCTGATAGGAAAAGACAATTCTGTCCGGGAGCATTCTTTTGATCCCGGTGGCTACCGCCGCCGCCCGTCCATGCGCGGCTTCCTGCATATCGATGTCCATGTAATCATACGCGAACACCGAACATCCAACCGGGCAGACCCCCACGGCTTTTTCCTGAATATCCAGTTCTTCAATAACTTCCATTAAAAGCTTATGAATGGTGGAATGGAAACATCCCGGGCAGTAGTGCATCCGTTTGTCCACCAGGGTTTTCGGCGGTTCATATAGGAGTTTGCCGTCTTGCTTCATTGTCCGCTCCTTGAATTTTTGTGGATTTTTTCAATTTCATGAAAGATCTCATCCGGTGTCGGGATGATACCTCCCATGCGGCCGTAAAAATGGACCGGCTTGCGGCCGCAGGCAGACAACCTTATATCTTCCACCATCTGCCCGGCATTCATTTCCACGGAAATAAAGAATTTGACGGTCTCTTTACGGGAAAGCGCCTCAACCTTGTTATAAGGAAAAGGCCAGGCTGTTATGGGCCGGAACAGACCGATCTTAAGCCCTTTTTCCCTGCCTATATCCACGGTTTTCTTGCAGATCCGGGAGGACAGTCCGAAAGATGTTATGATGATTTCAGCATCATCCAGTTTATATTCGTCAAAGCGGATTTCATTTTCCCGTATCTTTTTATATTTTTCCTGAAGATGCTCGTTCTTTTCTTCCATATCCTCGGACTGAATGTAGAGAGATGTCAGAATATTGCGCTGTTTGCGTTTACCCTTTCCATTGGTTGCCCAGGGTTTGTTGGGTTTATACTGAATTGGATCAGGCAGTTCTACCTTTTCCATCATTTGACCGATGGCACCGTCTGAAAGCAGCATAGCCGGAACCCTGTATTTGTCGGCCAGCTCAAAGCCAAGATAAACGTGATCAACCATTTCCTGGACTGAATTCGGTGCCAGGACAATCAAATGATAATCGCCGTGACCTCCGCCCTTGGTTGCCTGGAAATAATCTCCCTGGCTCGGCTGAATAGTTCCCAGTCCCGGACCGCCCCGGACGATATTTGCGAACAAGCAGGGGATTTCGGCGCAGGCGATATAGGAAATCCCTTCCTGCATCAAGGAAAATCCAGGTGAGGATGTGGTGGTCATGACTCTGGATCCGGCACCGCCGGCCCCATACATCATATTGACCGCAGCCACTTCGCTTTCCGCCTGAAGCAGGACATAATCGTGCTTAGGTTCCTGCTGCGCAAGATATTCAATAACCTCAGACTGAGGAGTGATGGGGTATCCAAAATAACCTTGCATTCCGGCCCGGATAGCCGCCTCAGCCAAGGCTTCGTTGCCTTTCATTAATCTAAGTTCACCCATTTTTCCTCCTTAAGGATCAACCGGCTTTTTTCTCAATTTTATAGACTTCGATAGCCGCATCCGGACACATGACTGCACAGTTTTGGCAGGCGATGCATTTTTCCGGTTCCGCCAGATAAGCATAATGCAGCCCATAGCTGTTGGTATCGGATGTATTTAAAGCGAGACATTCCGTCGGACAGTTGATCACGCAAAGGCTGCAGCCCTTGCATCGTTCTTTGTCAATAATTACATAGCCTTTTGCGGGCATTCCTTCCTCCCGAATTAAACTTGAGTGAACCGCTGATCCTGCTCCCGCTGTCTCCGGAACTATTTGAACAAGGATTTACGATTCGCCTCTGTTTGCATAGCAGTTGCTACATTTCAAATGAAAGCACGCGGTGAGAATGGCACTGGATGTTCACCGCTGCCGGCATGGACGCTATGTGGCATGGGAATGCTTCAACATGCACGGCCAGCGCTGTCACACGGCCGCCCATCCCCTGTGGTCCGATACCGAGATTATTTATCCGTTCCAACAGGCGTTTTTCCATGTCGGCATAAAAAGGATCAGAATTGTGTGAACCCAAGGGTTTTCGCAGCAACGCTTTTTTTGCCAAGAGAGCGGAATACTCAAAATTGCCTCCCACGCCGACGCCGACCACGATAGGGGGACAGGGATTGGATCCGCCTGTGTCAGCAACTTCAACGACAAAATCTTCGATTCCTTCCTTGCCGGCTGCCGGGGCGAACATGCGGACCTGGCTCATATTCTCCGCGCCGCCGCCTTTAGCAACAAAGGTGACTTTGAAATGATCCCCCTTGTCCAGCTCCCAGTGAATAAAGACCGGGGTGTTATCGCCGGTGTTTTTTCTGCGGATCGGGTCCTCAACTACGGATTTTCTTAAATACCCTTCCTCATACCCGGCCCGTGTTCCTTCGGTCACCGCATCGCGAAGGCTTTCCAGTCCGTCATCATAGTTGAAGCGTACGTCTTCGCCCATTTCAATAAAAAAAATGGCCAGGCCGGTATCTTGACACAGGCCGAGTTTTTCATCGCGTGCGATTTTTGCGTTTTGCTTGATTTGCTCAAAAACAGCTTTGCCGGCAGGAGATTCCTCTTTCTGTTCCATGTCTTTAACGACTTTCATGACATCGTCCTGAAGCTCGAAGTTAGCTTCCTGGACAAGGTCTTTGATTTTGTTTTTGACATCGGAGAGATTAATAGTTTTCATATGATACCTCCAGAGTGGTGATTTGAATAAAATGATATGACATGAAAGATGATTTTATTCGCTGAACCGGAACAAGTCAAGGTTACATATCTCAAATCGAAAATCTCAAATCTCAAATCTGATAACCAAATCGGAGTTGGATGACGTAATATTAAAAGTATCTTAGAGCCCGCTGTCATCCTGAGGCCGGCGAAGCCCCCCATGTCATTCTGAGGAGTACAGCAATGTAAGGATCTTGTACTGCCTTGTTTCTTGAAATCGGCACCGCTTCACTAGTCGAAGCAGCATAAGATCCTCACGGCTTGCTGACGCAAGCCTCAGGATGACATAGTAGTTACTGACGCTTCGAACACATACGAAAGCGAACAGACTGAACAGACTGAACAGACCGAATGGACCGAATGGACTGAATAGACTTAGACAGACCTAGATAGACTAAAAGAACGCAATAAACGCGAGCGCAGCGAGCACAGCGAAGCACTCTAAGATTCCCGTCACTTCGTTCCGGGAATGACAATGGAGGCGTTCCGGGAATGACAATGGAGGCGTTCCGGGAATGACAATGGGGGCGTTCCGGGAATGACATGGGGGCGTTCCGGGAATGACATGGGGTGGGAGACCGGGGACGGGCTTTTTTTAAATCAAAAATCAAAAATCAAAAATAAACCAAAGCCGGATAAATGTCATATATCATTGTCATTTTTAGTTTTATCTCAAATCTCAAATCTCAAATCTCAAAACCACCTCAGAAGCCGGATATTCTCTTAAATGGCAGATCTATGACAGTAAACACTCGTGAAGCGAGCATAGCGAAGCACTCTAAGATTCCCGTCTCTTCGTTCCGGGAATGACAATGGAGGCGTTCCGGGAATGACATGGGAGTCGAACGCGAGCGAAGCGAGCCGACTGGATAGACCGAATAGACTGAACAGACTGAATAGACTGAATAGACTCAGAAAGACTTAGATAGACCTAGACGGACATAGAAGGACTTAGATGGACTTAAAGAACGCAATGAACGCAATTAGCGCGAGCGAAGCGTAGAAAAAACTCGTATCGTCTCTTGAAGTCGATTAACGATTAGCGATTCACGATTTACGATTCACGATTTACAAAACATTTAACACTAAAAGTAAAAAATGGTATGAATAAGTGAAGAAAACGATAAACATGACACCAGGAGGGACAATGAAAGAACATAAACTGCTGATAAATGGAAAATGGGTTTCAGGAGAAATCCGGGACATTCAATCGCCTTATGACGGGAAAACCGTCGCCAAAGTCCATTTTGCGGGTAAAGAGCAAATGGAGGAAGCTGTTGCCAAGGCACACGAAGCCTTCCAGGCCACCCGGTCTTTACCCAGTCATGAGCGTTCCCGGGTCTTAGAATTTATTTCCAATGAAATAGAGAAACGAAAGGATGAATTAGCGGAATCCATCACATTAGCTGCGGGAAAGCCGATTAAATCATCCCGGACAGAAGTCAGCAGGGGAGTGAACACCTTCAAAGTCGCAGCTGAGGAAGCCAAAAGGATGGACGGGGACATCATTCCTCTGGACTGGAGTCCGCAAGCTGAAGACCGCTGGGGTTTCATCCGGCGCTTTCCCCATGGTGTTATCGCAGGTATCACCCCATTTAATTTTCCTTTAAATCTGGTGGCCCATAAAGTGGCCCCTGCCTTGGGAACCGGTAATACTTTTATCTCCCGTCCGGCTTCACAAGTATCACCGACTGACATGATTCTAAGTGAGATTATTTATGACAGCGGCTATCCGCCAGGCGGCTTCAATGCTGTTCCTTGCGGCTACAAAGCAGCGGATATTTTATCTGAAGATAAAAGGATCAAGATGATTACTTTTACCGGGAGTCCGGATATCGGATGGGACCTAAAGAAAAAAGCAAATAAAAAAATTGTTACTCTGGAGCTGGGGGGAAACGCGGCCGTCGTGATTGAACCGGATACAAATCTTGATTTCGCATTGCACCGATCTGTTCTGGGAACGTATGCCTATTCCGGACAGGTTTGCATCTCCATTCAAAGAATCTACCTCCATCACAGTATTTATGATAAATTTCTTTCTGATTTTATCGATGCCGTCAACCGTCTGAAAATCGGCGATCCCATGGATGAGTCAACGGATATCGGGCCTATGATTAATGAGGAGGCCGCCAAACAGACCGAAGAATGGGTGGATGAAGCTGTTCGGGGCGGTGCCCATGTTTTGGCAGGAGGGAATAGAAGAGGAACCATATATGAACCAACCGTTCTGGTGGATGTAAAACCTGATATGCGCATTTCCTGGCTTGAAGCCTTTGCTCCTGTGGCTGTATTTTACCGGTATCATGATTATGAAGACGCCTTGAAAGAAGTGAATAATTCTATGTATGGTCTCCAGGCCGGAGTATTCACAAATGATTTGAAAAAAGCCTTCCGGGCGCATGAAATTTTGGATGTGGGCGGTGTCGTTATAAACGATATTCCCACTTTCCGTATCGACCATATGCCTTACGGCGGGATTAAAGAAAGCGGTTTCGGCCGCGAGGGCCTGAAATACGCTATGGAAGAGATGACGGAAATGAAGCTGATGGTGGTTAATTTGAAGATATAACGCCCCTATGTCATCCCCGAAGCCGCGGAGTCAGCTCCCTGAGTCATTGCGAGCGGCCGCAGGCCGTGTGGCAATCTTAGACGACCTCGCCGAATGAATCGGAACCGTCTTCTCGTGCAAGCGCACTCTAAGATTCCGACGTCGCTTTGCTCCTCGGAATGACATGGGGACACTCTAAGATCACCGCACTTCGCTCCGGGAATGACATGAGGGTAAGACGCCCCACGAGTCATTGCGAGGGTCCGAAGGACCCGTCGCAATCTTAGACGGCCCCGCCAAGTTCTCTTAATAAATTAAAAATCAAAAATCAAAAATAAACCAAAGCCGGATAAATGTCATATATCATTGTCATTTTTAGTTTTATCTCAAATCTCAAATCTCAAATCTCAAAACCGCCTTAGAAGCCGGATTTTCTCTTTCATAGTATACCTATAACTGTAAACGCTCGCGCAGCGAGCATAACGAAGCAGCATAAGATCCTCACGGCTTGCTGACGCAAGCCTCAGGATGACATAGTGGTCGCCGACGTTTCGAGCGAAGCGAGCCGACTGAACAGACCGAATAGACTCAGATAGACTTAGAAAGACCTAGAAAGACTTAGATAGACTTAGAAAGACCTAGAAAGACTTAGATAGACTTAAAGAACGCGATAAACGCAACGAACGCTCGCGCAGCGAGCAGGAGGAGGGCCCGGGCCTCCTCTGTCCGGCCCGGGCCTTCTCGTCCATCGGGTCCCATGAAAAAAGGGTCCCGCATCGCCTAAGCTTAATTTATGTTAAAGAGGAAAAAAGGATTCATATTTCATTGGAATCCGGCATCCATTTATAAAAATCAAGTTTTTTCTGGGAAAGAGGGCCGAATTCATTCAGTATGACATCAATATGATCGCTGATGCGATGGATCCGGTCCTCAAATTCTAAAAAGTCACCTTCGGTTATATAACCAACTTCCCGCGAGATCGTCAAAAGGGTATATAGGGTTGCCGTTGATGCACGGGCGTAATAGAGATGAACAGCACGGAATTCCGTGTTGAATCCGTTTTGTCCTAAGGTTAAATGGGACATAACAGCAATCGCTGTCCGTCTCAAGGCGTCCCTTAAACCCAAATCAAAATTGAGATTGCCGGTGACCGACAGCCGGTACATATCAAGAGTAAGATTGCGCGCTTCCCGCCAGCCGGGGTTTTTTTCCAGTTCAAAGGATTTGTTCATTTCGTCCTCCATTTAGATAGACGACTCTCTAACCTGGATTTCTCATTTTCTCTTTATTCGGCGAATTCATCGAACAAAGCGACTAAAGCCGGTGAATGGTGGATGGTGAATGGTGAAAACCGCAAAACGCAAAACGCGAAACGCAAAATGCAAAATGCGAAATGATGACCTTTATATTAATTCAATGTCATCCTGAGCGGAGCGAAGGACCTTAGAGTGCATCGCCTCGTAATCCTAAACCGGTGAGAGGTGAATGGAATTAACGCAAAACGCAAAACGCAAAATGCTTAAAGCCGGTGGATGGTGAATGGATTGGGGATACGGATGCGGTTGTTGAAGACGCTGTAATAGGATGTTGGAGAATTCCCCCCATGTCATTGCGAGGGACCGGAGGACCCGTGGCAATCTTAGACGGCCTCGTCGGATGAATCGGAACCGTCTTCTCGTGCAAGCGCACTCTAAGATTCCCGTCACTTCGTTCCGGGAATGACAATGGAGGCGTTCCGGGAATGACATGGGGTGGGAGACCGGGGCGGGCTTTTTTTAAATCAAAAATCAAAAATCAAAAATCAAAAATAAACCAAAGCCGGATAAATGTCATATATCATTGTCATTTTTAGTTTTATCTCAAATCTTAAATCTCAAATCTCAAATCTTAAAACCACCTCAGAAGCCGGATATTCTCTTTCATGGCATACCTATAACTGTAAACGCTCGCGCAGCGAGCAAGAACCCAAGCAACCCAAGCAACCCTAGTAACGCGAGCAAAGCGAGCCGACTGAACAGACCGAACGGACCGAATAGACTTAGATAGACCTAGACAGACTTAGAAGGACTTAAAGAACGCGAGTAACGCGATGAACGCAATGAACCCAAGTAACCCTAGTAAAGCGAGCAAAGCGAGCCATAACTGCTTCGCCGAATGAAACGGCACCGATTTCAAGAAACGAAGCACTCTAAGATTCCCGTCACTTCGTTCCGGGAATGACATGGGAGTCGAACGCGAGCAAAGCGAGCCGATCGAACAGACCGAACAGACCGAATAGACTGAACAGACTGAACAGACCGAATAGACTTAGACGGACTTAGAAAGACCTAGACAGACTTAGACGGACTTAGAAAGACCTAGATAGACTATATGAACGCGGCGAACGCTCGCGCAGCGAGCAGGATTATGCCGTTCCATAAAACAGGTTCTTCAGCATAAGGGCGTCTGTCTCCTGGACCGGGCTTTCACAGATCACCATGCCTTCAACCGCAAAGTCCTTCAAGGCCTGGATCCAGTCGTCATAACGAAAATCCGATTCCTGAAGATTTAAATGCTTCATTTCTCCCTTTTCGTTATACATGATTCCGGAAATATGGATATGCATGTTTTTCAGAGCCTGGTCACCTAATTTTTTTCGAACCTTATTAAGGATACGGTAGAAACTTAGATAATCATTGACCTGGCCTTTGCGGGCATGTAAATGGGAAAAGTCCAGGCATGGCTGGAGTCCCTCCACCTCCTGGCAGAGTGTCAGAATTTCCTCAAGTGTACCGAATTGTGACCGTTTCCCCATTGTCTCGGGGCGCATGATCACCGGATTGCGTTCTGTCCGCAAAACCGACATGATTTCCCGAAGACCTTCACGGATCGTATTGAAAGTCTCTTTCGCTGTTGAGCGTGAATAGTACCCGGGATGGAAAACCACACTGCGGGCCCCGAGAATACGGCCGATCCGGGCGGATTTCAGCAGCCGTTCCTGACTCATCATCCGGATTCCCTGTTTAGGGGAGTTAAGGCTGACAAAGTAGGGCGCATGGACACTCAGCGCGGTTCCATGCCGTGTGGATTCCTGCTTAACCAGATGCGCGGTATCGGGCCGCATCTTGACTCCCTGCACAAATTCTATCTCCATGCAGTCTAATCCGAGTTTTGCGACATGCTGAATGCCCGAGATTGAGGTTGTTCCGGGTGATGATTGCGGGACGCCGGCCGTACCGAAGAGTAATTTATTTTTTGGAAAGGTCATCATCGGCCTTTCCATCCGGGTTTAAAAAATCACTGACTATGCGCAAGGCGCAAAAATCGCCGCACATGGAACAGGCTTCTGATTTTGATTTCCGTTTTGTCCGTACCCGGTTAAACTTTTCCGGATCAATCACAAGTTTTCTTTGGGTTTCCCAGTCCAATTGTTTCCGGGCGAGGGAAAGCCGGCGGTCCATTTCCGCGGCACCGGGAACTCCTTTGACAATATCCGCAGCATGGGCCGCGATCCGGGAAGCAATGACTCCCTCGTGCACGTCTTCCGGTGATGGCAGCCCCAAATGTTCGGAAGGGGTGACGTAACACAAAAAGTCAGCTCCGCTGGATGCGGCGATGGCGCCGCCGATAGCGGAAACAATGTGATCATAACCGGGCGCGATATCGGTTACCAGGGGGCCGAGAACATAGAAAGGAGCGTCTTGACACAGCCGTTTCTGCAGTTTCATATTCATTTCGATCTGATCCAAGGGGACATGCCCCGGTCCTTCCACCATGACCTGAACGCCGGCATCCCAGGCGTGCTTGACAAGCTCTCCCAGAGTAAGAAGTTCCTCGATCTGCGGTCTGTCCGTGGCATCATGAATGGCACCCGGACGCAAACCGTCTCCCAAGCTTAAAGTGACGTCGTACTTGCGGGCGATCTCAAGCAGGCGGTCGTATTCGGCATAGAGGGGATTTTCTTTTTCGTTATGCAGAATCCAGGCGAGATGAAAGGCCCCGCCCCGGGAAACGATGTCGGCCACCCTGCCTTGATTTTGCAATCGTCCTATGGCTTTTGATGTCAGACCGGCGTGAACAGTCATAAAGTCCACACCTTCTTGAGCCTGCTGCTCGATAACTGAAAAAATATCGTCCTCGGTCATATCAACCACCGAACCCCGCTGATGGATAGCTTCAATGGTCACCTGATAAAGGGGAACCGTTCCCAAAGGAATCCGGGCCCGGTCGAGGATCAAGCGCCTGATCCCGGAAATATCCCCTCCGGTGCTGAGATCCATAATAGTATCGGTTTTTGCTTTAAGAGCGGTATCCGTTTTCTGGATTTCATTTTCGACTTCCGGAAAATCTTCCGACGTTCCTATATTGGTATTGACTTTGGTGCGGAGGGAATCACCGATGCCGACAGGATGGATATCCCCATGATTGGGATTATACGGGATCACCACCAAGCCTTCGGCGACAAGTTTCTGAAGGTCTTCAGCCGGAAGACCTTCTTCTTCTGCCACATGTTTTAATGCATGAGTTAAATTGCCTTTTCGTGCCTGTTCTATTTGGGTCATTTTTATACCTTTTTAATTCATTCACTTTCAATATTAAATTGGTTCAATCCGGATTCGGACAAAACCGGATATAAGATCAAATTATTTAAAGTGAATGTCAGTAATTTTCAACACCATAGTTTACCGCTAATCATGATTTTTTACAAACTTTCATCTTTTTATCTATCAGGATAATTCAGGAAGCTTGTATTATTCACGGGCCGGGATTGCCGCAGATGCGGGGCGCAGGGTATGAAGCTGTGGTCCTTCACCGCGAATGCCCTGAAACCAAGTATTATTACAAGGCCGGCGGCAGTATAAAAATGTCATCCCCAGGCCGCGTTAGCGGCCATGGGAATCTTAGAGTGTTTCGGCAGGTGAGACGGTACCGATTTTTCATACAAAGCAATACAATATCCTCACGTCGCTTTGCTTCTCAGGACCCCGCCCGAAGGGAAAAAAATTGCGATTATAATATAGATATGAAAATGAAAAACTTTTCATTTGAACTTTCAATAAAAATCACATTAATCGTAGATAAAAAAGGAATTACAAAAATAATCGCAATTTTTTTATGAATAGTTCAGGCTAAGGAATAATCCAGGTGAAGATTATTTCCCAACCAAAAAAACCTTGCATAATCAGAAAAATAATAAAATAATAGAAGCAATTCTGTTTTTGGGAGGCTCGGGGTTACGAAAATGACCATCTTGAAAAAGACACGGATTTTCATATCAGGAATTTTTCTTGTTGTCATATGTTCGGCCGATTTTTTTGTTCAAGCGTATTCTTTTGGATTACCGCAGTCAATGGACCCGTTTTACAGCCGGATGCTGGAAAAAGGAAAAGAATCGTTTTTGAAAGGCCGTTTCCAGGATGCGGTTACAGAGATTGAAGTGGGCATGTTCGGATTGGGAGAAGAACCCATATTATTAGGTGAGGGTCATATCTACCTTGCTCTGTCTCACCATTATTTGGATCATATTTCCCTGGCGAAGGAACATCTTTCCAAAGCTGTTGATCTATTGGAAATAGAAGGAGTCATGCTGCTTGGCCTGCCGGCTCCGCATAAAAAAAAATTGGAAAGTCTCATGGTTGAATTCCAATTCCGGGTACCTGTGGCAGCTGACGACCGCGGAGCTCCTGTTTATGACCCGGATATGCCGGGGGACCCGGATTCAATCCCTGAATGGAAACAAACCGTGCAAGATTTGGAACGCCGCCTCAAAGCCCATCCGGAAGAAGTGACCACTTATCTTCGTCTCTATTCCTTATATATACAGGCTCAAAAACCCGGAGAGGCGGAAAAAGTGTTGAAAAAGCTGATTAAGGAGCATCCAGGCTCAGCTCAGGGTTTATATTTGTTGGGGCGTCTAAATTACAATAAAGGAAAATATAAGGCCGCGGAGAATTACCTTTCGCAGGTTTTCGAGCTGTCTCCGCAGGGAAATGTGTCCCAGGAGACACTGCTGCTGAGCCGGGCTTTTCAGCTTCTCAGTGCTGATCTGCGGGGAGACGGGGAGCGGGCCGCTCAGATGGCAATCGGCTCTCTGGATATTTTCACCGTGGATCAAATCAATGTATTGCCCCTTTCTCCTGAGGAAAAAGAATTGCTCACCGCTATAATGGAAGAAGCGCGGAATCAAAAAGAAGCCGCCATAGCCGATGCTGAAGTCGCGGCTCTTGAAAAGAAGATCCAAAGCCATCCCGGTGATTTATCCAATTATTATGATCTATATGAAATTTACCGAATAAAAAATGATTTCACAAAGGCAAAGCATGTTATCCGTCTTATGACGAAGAATATTCCATCTCATTTGTATGGCCATTTTATTTTAGCGAAGATGGAATACATGGATAATCATTACGGCAGGGCTTTATCCTGCTGCAGTTTTATACTGGATGAAGGAGAGAAGCAGGAATTTACTTCTGACTTGCGGATGCGGGTGACTGCCTATGCCGCCCTTTGCCTGGATTGTATGGGCCGGGAAGAGGAAGCCGCTGTCCATGTCGGTTATTTGACGGATAACCTGGAAGAAGTTGAACTCAGGTCTTTGCTGGAAGAGGAAAATATCCTTGCCGATTGGCAAGAGCATTTCGATCAATAGCCCTTTCTATTGCGGCGTAAGCCGATAACATGTCATCCCCGAAGCCGCGCAGCGGCGACGGGGATCTTAGACTGCATCGCCGAATGAATCGGCACCGTCTTCTCGTGCAAGCGCCCTCTAAGATTCCCGTCACTTCGCTCCGGGAATGACATGGGAGTCGAACGCGAGCGCAGCGAGCAAGAACCCAAGTAACCCTAGTAACGCGAGCGAAGCGAGCCGACTGAACAGACTTAGACAGACCTAGACGGACTTAGATAGACTAAAGAACGCTTTGGAACGTGAGTAAAGCGAGCAGAATTGTTTCATATGCGAACATGCACTTTATTTTAATGTAATAATGTAGCTTATCCGCACGCATCATGAATTGTTCTCAAATTGCGTAAGTAAAACAAAAATAAACAAATACAAGAAATTAGAAATTGGCACATTATTTGCTATTAACAAACCTAGAAAAAAATTAAACTCATAAGGAGGCTATGGTGAAAAAATTTGCCATCGTTTTTTTAACAATGTTGTCATTTGTCGTTGCTCTCCAAGCGCAGAATACGTGGATGAAAAGAATCGGGCGCGCGGAGAATGACAATGGATACAGAATTATCCGGAAAAGCTCCGGAAATTATCAGGTTTTTGGGCTAATGAGACAAGACCAGGGAGGATGGACTTCTAGTCACTGGTGGGGATTAGAATTGGATCCATCAGGCTCCATTATCGATGAATTCCGCGCAAACATCGGTTCGATGTCGGGCAGCGCATATGACAGTGATGGCAACTGGGTCTTTTTCTCTGCCGGAAGAGGAGGAACGGCAATGAAAGTCAACGCTGACGGTACCAAAGCCTGGTCCCAACGAATACGCGGCGCAAGTATGACCAGCAGCGGCCGCCTTTCCGGCGGCAACGCCATCAGCAGCGGCGGTTATATCGCTGTCGGCGGATGGAACTACCAAAATGATGATTACAAAAGCACCATCATGAAAATAAATTCCAATGGAACATTCGGCTGGAAATACACAACCGGCCTGGATGGCGCAGATGACTGGCCGAAGGCTGTTACAGAAACCAGCGACGGCAATTTTGTTTTTATCAATCAAATGCCCGGCGACTATGTTATGGCAACCAAAGTCGGTTCACCAGGCTATACGGTATGGCGTAAAGCCTATCAGGGGAGCGGTCACGACTATCCCCAGTCGGTGGCGCCAACCGCTGACGGGGGTGTAATCATTGCCGGTTTTCAGACAGCATCCGGAACGGATGCGGCTGACCGGGACTACATGTTGCTTAAATTGGATTCCAGCGGAAATCTTGACTGGAATGTCCGCGGCGGCGGCATGGACCGGGATGAATTCTTTTATGCAGAACAGACTGCTGACGGAGGTTATCTTGCCGTCGGCCGCAGCGGCTCATTCGGCTCCGATTTGGACCTGCTTCTGGTCAAATTCAATGCTTCAGGAGTGAGGCAATGGGCAAAAACCTATGGCCCTCCGCTTCAGGATGCCAACTGGCTCGGCCGGGAAGTGCATGAAAATCCCGATGGGCAAATCATTGTCGTCGGGGACGCCTATGATCCTGTTGACGCCAATACCGATTTACTGGCCATGCTGCTGGATTCCAATGGGGATATTCCCGGATGCGATCATATCGCTTCACCGACTCTTGCCACCTATCCCATGACCATGAATCCTGTTTCCCCTTCTATTGTCGGCGGGAACGAAAGCTATTCCTGGGGTTCTTCTTCCGGCAGCGTGGGAAACGTGACCTCAGATACGGATGTCATTTGCTGGAACGGTGACTACACGCCGGGACCGTTTTCCCTTGTTTTTCCACCCGATGGCTCTTCCTTTGTGGGCAGTGAATATGTGCTGGACTGGACCGATTCGGATTTTGCCGGCAGTTATGATGTCTATTTCGGAACGAATTTAAATCCAAGTTTTTACCAGAATGTGGGTGCAAGCCAGGTTTCCGTAACCGTGAATGCCGGAGGTACTTATCATTGGTATGTTGAGGCTAAGAATGCCAACGGCAGCAGGGTTGGAGATATGTGGTCATTCTCCACATTGTATCCTGAAATTTCCGGAAATGTCTCATATAACGGCTCCGGACTTGAAAATGTGGAATTAACCGGTTTCGACAGGTCGGTAACAACTAACTCCAACGGGGATTATGCCCAAGAAGTGTTTGAATACGGCTGGAGCGGGACCATTACACCTTTGCTTGCCGGATACACATTCGATCCGGTATCCCGCAACTATACCGATGTCGACCAGGATTTTGCGGCGCAGGATTATATTGCCACCATAATGACTTATACCATCTCCGGATCGGTTGTATCCGGAACCGGCTGGGTTCAGGATGTGGAGATGACCGGGCTGCCTTCGAGCCCTGTGACCGATGTCAACGGAAATTACAGCGATACGGTCGAACATGGATGGGGCGGGACAGTTACACCTGTATTGGGAGGTTATACCTTCAGTCCCACAGACAGAACTTATTCCAACGTTACTGATGATTACACCGGAGAAAATTACACCGCAACGGCCTATTATCCGCTTATCTCCGGGACTGTGTACGGCGGAGGAGCCGGGCTGACTGGTGTCACCATGACAGGTTTGCCCGGAGATCCGGTTACGGATGGCTCGGGGCAATACAGCTTAAATGTTGATTATGGATGGAGCGGGACAGTCACGCCGACTCTTTCCGGATATGTTTTTTCACCGGCTTCCAGGAATTACCCCAGCGTGACATCGGACGAAACCGGACAGGACTATCATGCTATATGGACCATTTCGGGTACTATTACCGAAGGCGGTGCCGGGCTGGATGCGGTTGTTCTCAATGGATTCCCAACCTACGTCACTACGAACGTATCCGGTTATTATGAAACGACAGTTCCGGATGGATGGATCGGATCCGCCCTTCCCGCCAAAGCGGGGTATGCGTTTGATCCTGAGTACAGAATATTTCCCAATGTTACGGAAAACATGACCGGTCAAGATTTTTCAGCGACACCGGATGCCGGTGTTATAGAAATAAGCGGAATGATCTATTATTATTCTGGAGGCTTCCGCTATGTGGAAGGAGCGGTTGTACTCGGATTGCCGAATCACCCGGTTTCAAATGCCAGCGGTAATTATACGGGAACAGTCCCCTCCGGCTGGTCGGGAACGGTTCAGCCGGTTAAAGCCGGATGGAGTATACCTGCCAACTCTTATACAAATGTAACGGCAAACCAATATGGTTATCATTCTGCTTCAAGAAATTCAAATATCCTGGAAATTTCCGGCCGTATCAGCACCTCTGCAGGAGACCTGGTTGCGGATGCCCTTTTAGACGGACTGCCGCATTCACCTGTGACCGACCTTTCCGGACATTATATCGATACCTTTGCCAGCGGCTGGGGAGCCACGGTTACACCGGCAAAGCTGGGATATACGTTTGATCCAACAGACAGAACTTATACGGATACGACGGAATCACAATATGATCAGGATTATACGGCAACACCTCCCGTTGTCACAATAAGCGGGACTGTGACCAGCGGCGGGTCCGGAGGACTGGCCGGGGTCACTTTAAACGGGCTTCCGTCCAATCCTCAGACGCTGGGCGACGGCACTTACACTGAGACAGTGGATATCGGCTGGAGCGGTGTGGTAACTCCTGTGTTATCCGGATACACCTTTACTCCTTCATCCCGTTCCTATACCAATGTGTCCGTTGATCAGACGGGTGAGGATTACACCGCAGCCGGCGGCGCGGATAATTATGCCGTAACCGGGACGGTGGATGACGGGACTTCCGGATTACAGGATGTGGTGATGAATGGCCTGCCCAATACAGTGACTACAGCAGCCGATGGGACCTACTACGATACGGTCCGCGAAGGCTGGTCAGGTGTAGTGACTCCTGTGCTCAGCGGCTATGCCTTTACGCCCGAATCAATAAGTTATACCGATGTGACATCGGACCAAACGGAACAGAATTATACTGCGTCGGATAACGGCGGTTCCACTTATGTCGTTACCGGTAATGTCAACGACAGCACGGAAGGTATCGCCGGCGTGGTGATGAACGGCCTGCCCGGCAATCCGGCGACGGCGCCTGACGGCGATTACACCGGTTCGGTTGACAGCGGCTGGTCAGGTGTTGTGACTCCGGCAGCATCCGGATTGACATTTACCCCGGAGAACCGGACTTACAGCAATGTGACTTCGGACCAGACGGCCCAGGATTATACGGCAACCAGCAACATCGAAGTTTTCAGTATTTCAGGAGCGGTGAGTGACGGAACTAATGGGATTGAAGGTGTTGTGATGAACGGCCTTCCGGTCAACCCAAAGACCAATGCGTCAGGTTATTACATGGACACCGTTTCCATAAGCTGGTCCGGCACCGTAACACCGACAGCAGCGGGATATGTATTTACCCCGGAAAACCGTGCCTATATCAATGCGAGTGCGGATCAGGAAAATCAGGACTATACCGCGGCAGCGGATGCCGCGGTGATCGGGATTTCCGGTCATGTGGATGACGGCACGAATCCAATTGCCGGGGTAGTGCTGAACGGATTGCCCATTAATCCCAGCACGAATCCAGCCGGTTACTATATCGGCACGGTTGACTCCGGCTGGTCCGGGACAGTTGTCCCAACGGCTGCCGGCTATACCTTCACTCCGGCGGATGCCGCTTACAGCAATGTGACGACTGACCAGACGGACCAGGACTATACGGCTGCATCTGACAGTTCCATTCTCGGAATCTCAGGACATGTAACCATGAGTGACGGTACCATGATCCCGGATGTTGAGATCACCGGCCTCCCGAATAATCCCACAACCAATCCGTCCGGATACTATATAGATACGGTTGCAGACGGATGGAGCGGGACGATAATTCCGGCCCATGCGGATTACACTTTCACCCCGGCTGACG
>CAZDJZ010000017.1:0-52704 GCA_964505785.1 uncultured Eubacteriales bacterium | reverse complement strand
ATTTTATTTTTCAAAATGAGTTTACGATGGCTCACTTTATAAATCAAAGTTGCGAGCAAGATTGTACACTAGCTATTCCTCAATTATTAAAGTGCTTAATCTTTCAATCAATTTATGCCTTTTATGCACAATTTCCTAAAATTTTTCCAGAATATTCAAAATACTTTTCATAAAAGGAGATAAATAAGATTTTCCTTTATATAAACTTTTTTCAGAAAAAACCACGCCTGTTTCTCGTGCTAAGCTTTTAAATACATCGGAAGTTTGCCTGAAAAACGAAGACAGAAGGTAGGAGTCGCTCTCCCATGGTTCGGTATGTAATGATTTCATAATCCTCGCCAATGCATGAAATGTGTCTGCCCAATTTAGATATTTTGCTTTCCCTTCAGGGGGCCTTGGTAATTTTGCAGATTGATCCGGATTTGCCAATATATATTTCCGCGCCTTTTCTTTATCTGCAAATCCAGCTTCGGTCCATCTTTCCAGAATCCGATAAACTACTTTTTGATCGTATTGAATCTCTCCGGCAATATGATTAGAGTTTCCTGCTTTATTATGTAAAAGATAAAGCAGTACTTCAGCTCGAGCATTTACTCCAAAAAAACCCCGCAAAGACAGCATCCATAAGGAAGTTTTTTGAATATCCGGTTGGGATATAATTTCTCTTGCCTGAAAATTTTCCAATCCCCGGCGGTATTCTTTCGATAAATTATAGTGGATGACCTGTTCTTGGATCTGCTGAAAACCTGAATTCTTTCTTTTTTTACTTGCATTTTCAACAAAATAATAAATGTTTTCAGGCGCCAACTGAACACCCAATATATTATCAGTTTTATGGAAAAAAGCCCCTATTCGTTTTAACCTCGATACATTAATCCATTCACCGTATTCATATACCCATTCTATGGCTGCTGAAAGCAGTCTCTTATCAAACTGTCCCCAAAAAATTGTAGAGGATAATAGTGCCTCTATGTCAATGACCCACTTTTTTTCTTCTTCAAGTTGAGACGCTACTCCCAAACATCCCCACTGCTTCCAATGAATATTGAGGAGATTATGGACAAAATCGTCTTTAAATTTTTTCAGAGATGGATTCATATCCATTTCTCCTTAAAAAATTTTTCACCATCAATTTAAATCCTGAAGAAACATCTTGAGTGAGGACCCATTTTGCAGCAGCATGTATTTCTTCTTCAGATTGATCGCGCCGGCTGATATAGTAAATAGATAAATATTCACCATAATGTTTTTCGACTAGTCTTTTTTCAAATCCTTGAGGTAAGCCTGACTCAACCTGAGATGTTGGACCTTTATTAAGCCATCTAGCAGGCAGCCTGAAATCTCGTTGCACAATTCCTGCTGCTTTTATCAGAAAATCCGGGAATTTATCAATTTTCCTGACAGAAATTACCCCATACTCTTTTGATACAGTCCCAAGAACATCGATATCTTTTGTAGTCCTCAGAACCAGTCTTAAAGCAAAAAGAGCAGTCCCCCCACATACAACCAGTGAGACAGAAGATCCTCCAAGAGCTTTTATTTGTCGATCGAGTGCGCTCAGGATTTCATCTAAATTATCCTTACTTAACACAATAGGATTTTATCGCCTATTTTATTGGCTGTCAAGTCCTAATTGCAAGCGGCTCTCTTAATAATCTCATACTCATAAACACAAGCATTAGAATAAGGCTCCATCAGATACAAATGATCTCCGTAGATTCTTTTCCGGCGTATGTCCTCCAATTTGTGCAATCGGCTTCAATTCTATCTTTTGGATGTCCTGCCAAAGCGGTTTGCAGTGGCCGGCCGACTCATTATATGCATATTATTTGCCCCCTCTTTTTTTATTTTGTGAGGCAAAGCCAAGAGATATGATTCTTATGTGATCTTGCGGTTCAGTTCAAACCCCGTTTCTGCAGCAGGTACTTGACCTCCGGTTCGCGGCCGCGGAAGCGCTTATACATTTCCATGGGATCATCGGTTCCGCCTTTAGAGAGAATGTTGCGGCGGAAAGACTCCGCGGTCTCCTGGTCGAAGAGGCTGGTTTCCTTGAACGCATGAAAAGCGTCGGTGTCTAACACCTCGGACCAGATATAGCTGTAATACCCGGAAGAATAGCCGCCGGCGAAAATATGCTGAAAATAAGGCGTCCGGTAGCGGACCACAATCTCGGGAATCATGCCGATTTCTTCCATGGACTGTTCTTCAAAGGCGAGGGTGTCTTTTTCTTCCGGTTCGATCAGAGTATGCCAGTCCATGTCCAGGAAGCAGGCGGCCATGTATTCCACCGTGGTGAAGCCCTGGTTGAAATGGCCGGCTTTTTCCAGTTTGTCGATCAGCTCCTGGGGCAGCGATTCGTCCGTCTCATAATGACGGGCGTAGACTTTAAGCACATCCGGTTCGGAGGCCCAGTGTTCCATAATCTGGGAGGGCAGCTCGACAAAATCGCGAGGCACGGAGGTGCCGGATAGTCGCGGGTAGGTGCAGTCGGACAGCAGGCCGTGCAGGGCGTGGCCGAATTCATGGAAAAGGGTCAGTGCCTGGTCAAAGGTCAGCAGCGCGGGATTATCCCCGGACGGTTTGGTCAGGTTTAAATTGTTCGTGACCACCGGAGTGGTTTCCTTTCCTTCCAGCCGGTACTGCTTGCGGAAGCTGTTCATCCAGGCGCCGCCCCGTTTGGAGGCGCGAGAAAAATAGTCCGCGTAAAAAACCCCGATATGGGACCCGTCTTCGGCTTTGACTTCGAAGACTTTGACATCGGGGTGGTAGGTCGGGATGTCCGGATTTTCGATAAATTCAATGCCGTAAAGCCGGTTGGCGACATAAAAGGCGCCTTCCCGGACCTGATTAAGCTCGAAGTACGGTTTGAGCATTTCATCGGATAAATCAAATTTCTGCTTCTTTAATTTTTCCGTATAAAACCACCAGTCCCAAGGCTTAAGCTCAAAGTCCAGGCCTCCCTCGTCAATCATCGCCTGCAGTTCGGAAGCTTCCTGTTTGGCCTTTTCCAAAGCCGGATTCCAGATCTGCCAAAGCAGGTCGTATACATTCTGAGGAAACTTGGCCATGTTTTCTTCTAAAATGAAATGGGCGTGAGTGTCATAGCCGAGCAGATTTGCGCGTTCGACTCGCAGGGCGGCCATCCTGGAGGCGATGGCTTTGTTATCCAGTTCATCGCCTTGGTTGCAACGGTTGATATAGGCCTTGAAGATTTCTTCCCGCAGGTCCCGCTTTTCAGAATAGGTCAGAAAGGGCGTTATGCTGGAACGGGTGAGGGTGAAAACCCATTTTCCGGAATGGCCGCGCTCTTCGGCGGCGCGGGCGGCCCCGTCGATCACCGACTGGGGCAATCCGGCCAGATCGTCTTCATTTTCGATGACCAGCTCATAGCGGTTGTTTGCTTTGAGTACGTGCTGGCCGAAACGCATGGATAAATTCGAGAGTTCTTCATTTATTTTGCGAAGCTCTTCTTTCCTTTCAGCGGATAAATCGGCACCGCCGCGGACAAAGTCTTTGTAATATTCCTCCAGCAGGGTATGCTGTTCATCGGTTAAATCCAGCTCGTCCTTTTGATTGTACACAGCTTGAATGCGTTCAAAAAGCGCTTGGTTGAACATGATGTCGTCGCGGTGGTTGGAGAGCATCGGAGTGACTTGCTCATCGACTTTCTGCATCTCGTCATTGGTCATGGAGCCGTTGAGAACGCCGAAGACATTCTGGACTTTACTGAGCAGGGCGCCGCTTTCTTCTAGGGCGACAATGGTGTTATCAAAGGTTGGGTCTTCCGGATTGGCGGCAATCACCTCAATTTCCTCTTTATGCTGTTTGACCGCTTCCTCGAAAGCCGGAAGGTAGTGCTCCACTTTGATCAAATCAAAGGGCGGCACATCGTGTGTGGTTTCCCAATCGCCGAAGAAGACATTAGTTTCTTCAGCGTGTTCGCCTTCGGTTGCAGTTTTCTGAGTGCAGGCAGCCGCACACAGCAGAATAGTAAATAATAAAATCAAGATGTTTTTCATAGCATAATCTCCTTTTGAATCTGAAGATTATGATTATATGCATTCAGAGAATTATTATCAATAGGAAAAGGAAGGGGGGGCCGGTGCGAGACCGGCCCCCAAGGGGCAAAGGAATTAGGAGCGCTGAAGCTTTGCGACGAGCTCCACCAGCGCGGTAAGCCGGGGCGGAGGAGGAGCCAGGATCCTTTGGAACTCTTCTTCCGAATAATGACTCCGGATATAAGCTTCCACCGGAAAAACGCGGTGCCAGCAGTCAAGCACCTTGGAGCAAGGCAAATTTTCCCGGGCGCCGTCCAGGCAATAGCCGAATGTGACAAAATGGCCCAGCTTGCGGCAATAGATCCGTTTTTCTTTTATTTTTTGTTCGGCTTGGGTATTCATGGCTTCACGATCCCAGGGAAGGAGATTGAGGTTTGGGAAAATTCTTGAGTTTCTCCCGGGTGGCAGTTATCACGTCTTCACACAGGGAGTGATCCTCAAGCTCACCCTGAAAATAACTCTGATACCCTGTCAGGTCCAGCAGTCCATGTCCGCTGAGATTAAAGACGATGGTCTTCTCTTTGCCTTCCAGCTTGGCCTTTTCTGCCTCCTGAATGGCTGCAGCCACGGCATGACTGGTTTCTGGCGCCACAATGATGCCTTCGGTACGGGAGAACAGCACCGCGGCGCGGTAGCATTCCAGCTGATGGATGGCCCGGGGGGAAAGCAGGCCTTCCATGATCGCCTGGGACACCAGGGGCGACATGCCGTGGTACCGCAGCCCGCCGGCATGAATCGGAGGAGGAATGAAATCATGCCCCAGAGAGTGCATGGGCAGAAGCGGCGTCATCCTGGCGGTATCGCCGTGGTCATAGACATAATCGGCCCGGGTCATGGTGGGACAGGACTCGGGTTCCACCGGAATGATCTCCATCTCGGCACCGTTAATTTTATCGGCGATAAAGGGAAATGCCAGCCCGGCAAAATTGCTGCCGCCGCCGGCGCAGCCGATAACCACATCCGCCTGTTTCTCACCGAATTTTTCCAGCTGCTTTTTGGCTTCCTGGCCGATTATGGTCTGATGCAGCATCACATGATTGAGCACGCTGCCCAAGGAATAGCGGGTGCTGCCGGATTCGTCCGTGACCGCGGCCTCAACGGCTTCGGAAATAGCGATCCCCAGGCTTCCGGGGGTATCCGGGGCTCTGGCCAGAACATCACGGCCCGCCTGGGTTTCAGGGCTGGGGCTGGGAATGCATTCCGCACCCCAGGTCTGCATCATGGCTTTGCGCATCGGCTTCTGGTCAAAGCTTATGCGGACCATGAACACCTTACACTCCAGACCGAGGAGTGAGCAGGCGAAAGCCAACGCGCTCCCCCATTGTCCGGCGCCGGTTTCAGTGGTCAGTTTCTTGATGCCGAATTCTTTATTGTACCAGGCCTGAGCCACCGCCGTATTCGGCTTGTGGCTGCCGGCCGGAGACACACTTTCATTCTTATAGTAAATCTTCGCGGGTGTTTCCAGGGCTTTTTCCAGGTGAACCGCACGGTGAAGAGGTGTCGGGCGCCAGCGGTAAAGGATCTCCAGTACGCCGTCGGGGATATCGACCCATCTGTCGGTGGTGACTTCCTGCTCGATCAGGTTCATCGGGAAGACCGGAGCCAGCATGTCGGTGCTGACGGGATTGCCGTCAGGTCCCAGGGGCGGCTGCAGCGGATGAGGAAGATCGGCGGCTAAGTTGTACCACTGCTTCGGCATCTCGGACTCGTTTAAAAATACTTTCATAGACATAGCAACCTCCTATTTATTTTGAGTTTGTGTTTCCGATTTAGATTGATTATGAACGTACTGTTCAAGAACCCGCTTGAAAGCGGACCCGCGTTTTTTAAGCTCCTTCGAACCCCGGGTGATTTTGCATAAGCTCATGCCCAGCTTGCGGGCGATCTCCCGCTGGCTGTCGCCGCGGTCGAGCATCTTGACCAGGCTCCATCGCCGGGCGATTTCGTCAATTTCCTTGGGCGTCAGCATGCAGACGAGGAAGTCCTTAATCAGTTTAGGATCATCCAGGTCGGCAAATATCCTTGCTAGTTGTTCGATTTCCTTGCGTGTGTTTCTATTCATAGTAACGTTTCTTCCAATAGAAAACACACTATACGCACCCCGCTCCCTTTTGTCAAGCACTAATTTAAATCCCGCGGTCTGGCCGCGTCATCCTTATTTTCTTTCACCTAAGGGTCCCAAAACTTTATTCCCATGCCTTAAACATGCATTTTTCACACCAAAAAATGATTTTAAGATTTCTTCGTGAAGATTTGAGTAAACAATTCCTTAGAATTCTTTTTTTGGGGCAAAATGGTGGGTTTAAGGACAGAAAATGACGCCTATTCGAAACTAATTAACTGGATTTAATAAAGATATAATGGCCAGACCGCGGGATTTTTAGTATAGTTTGGGAGTGCATATTCTGATTGAGGAGGCGGAATCATGGGTGGTTTTTTCGGTGTCGTTTCCAAGCATGATTGTGTGAGCGATCTTTATTTCGGAACAGACTATCATTCTCATCTTGGAACCAAGCGGGGCGGCTTAGCCGTACTCGAGGGGCCTAGAGTCCAGCGGTATATCCATAATATTGAAAACACTCAGTTCCGGTCAAAGTTTGAAGATGACATCCCGAAAATGGCCGGCTGCAAAGGCATCGGGGTTATCAGCGACTCCGACGACCAGCCGCTTATTATCCAATCCCATTTGGGAAAATACGCCATTGTGACCGTCGGCCTGGTGCGCAATGCCGAAGACCTGGCACAAAAGGCCCTGAACGAGCGGGGCGTGCATCTAGCGGAACTTCGAGCCGGAGAGATCAACCAGACCGAAGTGGTCGCAACGCTCATAAATCAGGAACATTCCTTTACCGACGGCATCAGCCGGGTTATGGATTCGGTGGAAGGGTCCTGTTCCCTCCTGCTCTTGACCAATGAAGGCATTTACGCAGCCCGGGATAAATACGGACGCACACCGGTCACCACCGGAAAGAGCCGAAACGGCATGGCAGCCGCGCTTGAAACCTGTGCCCTGCCCAACCTCGGATACCAGATCGACCGGTTTCTCGGGCCGGGTGAGATCGGACTTTTAACCGAATCCGGGTATCGGGAATTGAAGCCGCCGGAAGAGCGCCTGCAAATCTGTGCGTTCATGTGGGTCTATTACGGATTCCCAGCCTCCCATTATGAAGATATCAATGTGGAAATGGTCCGCAACCGCTGCGGCGCGGCTTTAGCCCGGAAGGAGACTGAAGAAATCGATTCCGTCGCCGGCATCCCGGACTCCGGCACCGGCCACGGCCTGGGATTCGCGGCTGAATCCCATATTCCGTTTAAGCGCCCCTTTGTCAAATACACGCCTACCTGGCCGCGCAGCTTCATGCCCCAGGACCAAAAAATCCGCGATCTGGTCGCCACCATGAAGCTGATTCCGATAAAAGAGCTGATTGAGAATAAACGGCTGCTTTTCTGCGAGGACTCTATTGTCCGCGGCACCCAGCTGCAGGATACCATTCAGCGGCTGTTCGCGGCCGGCGCCCTGGAAGTCCACATGCGGCCGGCCTGCCCTCCGCTGGTCTACAAATGCAAATTCCTCAATTTTTCCCGCTCCCGCTCAGAAATGGACCTGGCCGCCCGTAAAGCGATCGCCGATTTGGAAGACCCTGTGGCCGCCAAAAAGGAAGACCTGTCTGCTTATACCCAAGCCGGCTCCCCGGAATATGAAGCCATGGTGGATAAAATCAGCGAACGGCTCGGCCTGACCAGCCTCCGCTATCAGCGCCTGGAAGACTTAGTGGCGGCCATCGGCCTGCCCAAAGAAAAGCTGTGCACCTATTGCTGGGACGGCGCGGAATAAAAGCCATTATGTTGATTTGCGGCGGAAAAATCGTTTCAGCCAGATCAGCAGCAGAAAAATGGGCAGATTGATTCCGCTGCCGGCGGCAACCGCGAATCCGATGTTTTTCCCGGACAACATCTGAATCCCCCAGCCAAACTGGTCGTCGTTTATAAAATAGGTCCAGGTGGAAGAAGGCCCCTTAAGCTGGGTGCTCTCCAGATCGATTTTCTGCTTTTTTCCTCTAAGATTTTCAAAAGCCCTCGACCGCTTCCTGCAAGCCGTCGGGCCAATGCCGATTATCCACCACCCGGCCTGTGAATTCATCCACGATTTCAATTTTACCCTTACGGACAATATAGTCCTTATCCCGCGTAAGCAGGGCTTCGGCATGAACAGCGCAGTTAAGCGCAGTCAGAATGTCCGTATTTTCTTCCGCATACAGATTCCCGCATGCTAGTTTGTCTTCCGCCAGGGCAGCGCCTTCATCTGTGAGAAAAACATTCCGTCCTTCCGGATCGGCATGATAATGTTTCTGCGGCTGCATGGTTTTGACTAAACCGGCCAAAGACAGCCTGCGGCTGCGGATTTTATCTTTAAGCCCGGCAATAACCAGCGGAATGCGCGCTTCATCGATGAGAATCGAATCGGCCTCGTCCACCAGCGCGAAATGAAACGGGCGGTGCAGGACTTGTTCCGGCCGCACAGCAAGCTGGTCGCGAAGATAATCAAACCCGGCTTCCTTGGCGGTGGCATAGGTCACATCGCACTGGTAAGCCTGCTTTTTTTCCTCCAAGGACCGGCCTTCCTGGATACAACCGACGGAGAGACCAAAAAATGTGTAAACCGGACCCATCCAGGCGGCGTCCCGGCGGACCAAATAATCATTAAATGTCAGGATATGGACTCCTTTACCGGACATCGCATTTAAACAGGCCGGGAAAACCGCAGCCAGCGTCTTTCCTTCTCCGGTAGGCAGTTCAATGATTTTTCCATGATGGAGGGCAACCGCGGCGGTGAGCTGGACTTCGAAGGGATCGAGATTTAAAAACCGCCGGCAGGCTTCGGCAATCAGGGCATAAGCCTCAATCAAACAGTCCCCAGCCGGACGGCCGGAACGCACCTCTTTCCGCAGGCGTGAAAATCTCTTTTGTAATTCTTTATCGGTTAAGCTTTTAAAATCCAAGGCCATAACAGCTTGCGCTTGGGCTTGATAAACAGCCGGATCCGGGTCAACAGCACTCCCGGTTATTTTGGAATATGCTTTTTTTAGACGTGATGTGATTCGATTGATCTTGCTAACCTTTTCCATGTTAAATCCTCTTGTGTTTTATGATTTCAGGGGAGGCGTTATCCAGAGGACTGCGGGTTTTTAGGATCGAGCCCGATTCACTTAGGTGAAGCAGGCAGGGATTCTTCGTCGCTCCGCTCCTTAGAATGACAGAAGGGAAACATCTGAATGAAAAGAATAAGGACGACTTATAACCATGCAGGGTTCCTCAGGATAACAGTATTTAGGAAAAGGTCAGGCGGGCGGGCCGCGTGGGCATATGTTCCGGCGGTGGAGCACCGCAGCCGGAATGGCCGCAGGCTCTGCACATTGAAAAAGAAGGGGAAGGGAGATAAAAAACAAGAAGGGGAAAAATAGCAATAAAGGAGGAAAAACAACCGCCAGCAGCAATAGAGGCGCTATAACCATAGCATAGCCGGCTATGCGGCACTCATTTTGGCGGATAGGGACTTTCATGTTTTTTATCTCCCATACCAATATACGCCTCCCTTGCCGAATTTGTCAATAAACACCTCTCTTGACATTCACTGACTCACCGGTGATCTTTACGCCCGTGAAATTCCCATTCCGGAACCGAAAAGCGGTGATATTCTGGCCATGCTGGTGGCCGGCACCTACTGCCGGTCCATGGCCTCCCGCTTTAACCTGCGCGATATCCCGCAAGAAATTTTGATTTGATCCGGGTTGTTCATGAAAAGTGAGAGTTGTAATATTATTAAGATACTTGCATAATATCAATGTAGTGAATATTTTCGATGAATTCCCAAAACTTATTAATCATATAGAGAGGGAAAATCTATCTTATGCTGTTGTCGGGGGAGTAGCATTAGCCTTTCATGCAACCCCGCGATTTACTCAAGATATAGATATATTAATTTTTCCCGAAGACATAGACCGGCTAAAACAAATCCTTTCAGATGAAGGCTTTTCAGAATCCACTCGCCCTTGGACATTCAAAAATGTGAATATGACTTTACATCGTTTTATTAAAACTGAGGGTGATGACATTTTTCAGCTTGATATCATTACGGCAAATGAAGAAAAATCAAGACAAATCATTAAGGATGCTTTAAAAGCTGAATCTGAACATGGGGCTATTCGGCTTGCTGCAAAGAAAGATCTTATTTGGATGAAAAGACAAAGGAACTCTGATCAAGACAAAGTGGATATAAAAAGCCTAAAAGCAGCGGAAAATGAAGAAAATTGACAAAGTGTTTAGAGAATTGAGTTCTTTATATGAACTGAATAAAGTAATAAAAGGTTATCGATTCGATCGACAACGGCCCAGACAGGCGGAATCTTAGACTGTCTCACCGAATGAATCGGTACCGGTTCCTCGTGGAAACGTGCCCCCCAGAATAGATTTCTCGTTGCTTATCAATAGAACTTTTCGATGAAGTAACCAAACGGCTTACCTCGAGCGCTCTTCTCAACAAGATTATCAAGGCGCTTTTCGAACTCTCCCGGGCGATTTCTTGCATGATCAACGTAGGCTGCTCGGATCCGCTGGTAGGAAGGCGAAGCAGCTTTGAAGAACTCCCAGGCCGCTTCATTTGATTTCAAGGCAGCAATGATGTCTTCCGGTATCTCAAAATCCTCCGGACGATTATCTCTCAACTCAAGCTGAACTTCTTGGGTTAGCTTTCCTTCATTATCTAGATACGCGAGCCTCTCCTTATTGGTCTGGGAGTAAGAACTTCCACGATTTCTCCGGGAAAAACGCTGGGCATACTTCTCGTCATCAATAGTCTTGCGGATGCTATCAATCCATCCAAAGCACAGTGCTTCTTCAACGGCTGTATTGTACGATAAGCTCGGACGCCCAGTTTCCTTTCGGTAATATATCAGCCAGATCTCCTCGCTCGACTTGTAATTATCTTGGAGCCACATTCGCCATTCTTTTCTTGTGCTTACGTATAGAGTCTCAGTTATTTCCACGAGAAGACAATACTCCTTTATTTAGGCCGAGCTAACAATTAAATCAGCCGTTTTAACCGCATCAGAGAAACTTGAGTAAAACAATTGAAAATGAAACTGTCCAGAATTGTGCCTGAACGAATCTGCGGTTAAAATCGGCTGCATTTGCTTGTTATATGGTTTTTCACATTACTTGCACTTTATTTTCAGATTCATCATTTTTTCAAAATCACCAAATATATTCTTATCCTGTATTTGAAATATACATGGTTTAGATTTCCCCACATTTTTTGTTGATTTAAACTTCTCTTTTAGTTCCTCGCTAATGTCTAAGCTATAGACCTCTTCCATATATCTCTCGGGGAAATAAATTGCTGCCTGCATAAATCCTTTCCAGGCAGACATCCAGACGATAGTTCTCTTCTTTTTTTGTACTTTACATAACCAGGCTTTTCCATCACGATAATATCTCCACTCGCAAGTCATATCATTATTAGTAAAAACTTCCAGAAGAGAGAGATATGCTTTAAATGAATTTTCTAATACGGCGCTAAGTACTTCTTCACTGGGATAGACGTTTTCATCTCGTAATTCAACGTTATTTATGGTTTCCAACTTTTTCCTCTCATTTTATTTGAGTTGCCTGCATTATTGCTTTTTATCAAACTCTAAGAATTCAACTGGAACACCATTTTCAACTATCATTGCAACTCGGACACCTGGTGAGGGAGAGCTTACTTCTCCTATCAACTCATTACCTTCAATTGCTTCCTCGAGATTATCTACTTCAAACGCTATATGTGGCACTTTTTGGATTAATTCAGATATGGGGCTATCCTTTTCGAAGCGCATCCATTCTATGCCGAATTCACTTGATTCGAAGCCAGAAACATAAAATTTATACTGTTCCAAATATTTTTCATTTGGTTTAGGTTGATCTGTTGGGATACCAATATGATGATAGCGCATTCCTTTTTCCCTGATGGCAGACGGTTGTTCGTGATCTTTCCTATTTTGAATAGCTGAGCTAATTGTTCTCTTATCCATTATCTTCTCCCAATTTTCGATGAAATATTTTTACATATAACAAATATTATACGGCCATTTCTTTGGTTGAATTAGAGATTTTAACGCTTCCTTTTCCATTATCCAGATTGGAAAAAGCTCCCGATAGCGTATAAGATAAGAACACCTTCCATCTCACTATTCTCTTTAACCGGACTGGTTATGCAGATAAATTTGCCGCCTATATACATATTATTAATAATTGGGTCGAGAAATCAAGATTTCTTCAAGCAGGAATCCATTTCTCAAACTTCTCCCTGGATTTCTGAAAATAGTTTTGATAATATCATTTTAGACAGCAATATTTGATGGATAACTGTATTGGTAAGGGACGGGTTTTTCATGACAGAAGTAGTATTACCCAGAGGAAAACAAAAATTATCTCAGGCTGCATATGCCGCTATACAGCGATAATAGCCGCAATCCCGCAAGAGAAATAGCCGTATCATATATGTTGGGCATGAGAAAACGGAACGTATCGAGGAGTTGTTATGTCGTCACTTAGAGGACAAGTTGCACTGGTCACAGGCGCTAGCCGAAACGTCGGCAGAGGGATTGCTCTTGGTTTAGGTGAGGCGGGGGCCACGGTCTACATGACCGGCAGATCAGTTACTGCCAGAGTAGCTGCAGAAGTCAGTGCGCTTGGCGGACGGGGGATTTATGTCCCTTGCGACCATCAGGACGATGAACAGGTAAAGGCCGTATTCTAGCAAATCAACGAGCGTGAGGGGCGCTTGGATGTGCTGGTAAACAATGCTTGGGGCGGGTACCAGCGTCTCCGAAACCGAAAGGCCAATCCTGGCTTCAAGTGGAAAGATCCGTTCTGGAGACAACCCCTCGACCTTTGGGACGATATGCACATCGTGGGTGTACGCTCGAACTACATTGCCAGTGTCTTTGCCGCGCAGATGATGCAGAATCAGGGACACGGCCTGATCGTCAGCATTTCATTCTACGCCGGACGTAGGTACTATGACAATGTCCCCTACGGCGTGTCCAAGGCTGCGGTTGATCGGTTGGCCCAAGACATGGCCTTGGAATTGGCGCCGCACAATGTTGCTTCCATTTCGCTGTATCCGGGCCACGTGATCGACGTGAAGAAGACTCGCAAACCAAAGAGGGAATCAGCTCAATTCGTAGGAAGGGCAGTGGCCGCTGTGGCTTCTGATCCAAATATCATGAAAAAAACGGGACAGATTCTTGTCGTAGCCGAGATAGCGAGAGAATACGGGTTCACAGACACCGATGGAACCCAGCCGGAGCCATATGACAAGCTATGATTAGGGGACGCGCAGAACGAGAAAGCCCAACCAAGAAATGCACACTATCGTATGCCGCTGCCGCGTCACACGAAGTGTGATTTCAACGTTATCCGGCCCAAATTTAGATATATTTAATAAATTATACAAATAACACATAAACACTTCTAATTGCCAATATGAATATTTATGAATAAAATAGAATAAGAGGTGATGATATGGCCAAGACTATTACCATTCGAATAGATGATGATACTTATCACATGATAAAAACTGCAGCTGAAGGAGAACGCCGCTCCATTTCAAATTTCATTGAATACGCTACAATAGCCTATTTAACCGAAGAAAATTTCGTATCTGATTCTGAAATGCAAGAGATCCTTAAGGACAAATCTCTCTTAAACAGTCTGAATAAAGGGAAGAAGGAAATTTCGGAAGGAAAATATTCAATTGTCGGATAGATTTAAAATTGCAGAAACAGACAGTTTTAAAAAGAAAATACAAAAAAACGAATACAAAAGACTGTATAAAAAAATAGAAGAATATGTATATCCCCTTTTGAGAAGAAATCCATTCTTTGGACCAAATATAAAAAGATTAAAAGGCAATTACTCAGAATTCTTACGCTTTCGCATTGGAGACTATAGGTTATTCTATACAATTGATAATGAGAAAATAATTGTATTCATAATTGATAAGGTTCATAGAAAAGATGCTTACAAGTAGAGAATTCATTTTTACAAATGTGAATAACAAAATTTTGTTTATCGAAATGAATATGGCCAACAACTGAAATCCCTGAATAGTAAAATGAAACGTGGATAATAAGATGTGAACTATTCAATGCACATGTTCAATCCATAGCAAGGCGGGTCTATGATCAACATCAAGAATATTGTTGATAGGAACAGGTCTTTATTTGTATCATGGGTAGGAAAAAGGAGTGCCGCCATGAAATACAAACACATGCAATCTCTCGCTGTTTGCGGAATTTTTATTCTCGGCTTGCTTGTTTATGCTTATCCCAATGATATCCCCGATCCGGAATCTTTTTTCGGGCATAAGCCCGGTGCTGACTTCAAGCTGATCAGATGGGAAAAGATCGTCGAATACTTCAAGCTTCTGGGGGAAAATTCCGGCCGCATTAACGTGCAGGAGCTGGGAGAAACCACTCTTGGACATCCATTCATTTTAGCCATCATCTCATCTCAAGAGAATTTGGCGAATCTGGAAAAATACAGGAGCATTTCCAAAAAGCTGGCTCAAGGGAATATTCCCGAAGAAGAAGCAAAACGCCTGGCCGATGACGGCAAGGTCATTGCTCTGGTCACCTGCAGCATGCATGCCACGGAATGCGGCCCCACTCAGATGTCACCGGAATTGGGCTATATCATGGCAACCGATCATTCACCGCAAGTCAAATCGATTCTGGATAATGTGATCTTTCTGCTTGTCCCCAGCTGGAATCCGGACGGCAATATCATGGTTACCGACTGGTACCGCCGGAATGTCGGAACCCCCTTTGAAACGTCCCCTATGCCCTGGCTCTATCATCACTATGTCGGGCACGACAACAACCGGGATGCTTTCATGTTCACCCAGATCGAAACCCGGTATGTGAATGATATCCTTTACCATGAATGGTTTCCGCAGATATTCATGGATATGCACCACATGGGGAATTCCGATGCGCGGCTCTTTCTATCACCTTTGTATGACCCGCGGCATCATTCATTAGATCCCCTGGTCACCCGGGAAATCGAATTGACCGGAGCGTATATGCGGACCATTTTAGAAGAGCAGGATAAAAGCGGGGTGATGCATTATGCCAAATGGAATCACTGGCGAATGTCAGCTATCCATACCTGCGCCCTATGGCATAACGTCGCGACCATTTTATTCGAAGCCGCCGGTATTCCGCTGGCCACGCCTATTTTTCAGGAAGCCGACGAGCTGTCGGGCGGAGGAAGATACGGGGGGCTCGGATATCAGGGTAACGAACAAAGCATCAACTATCCCAATCCCTGGACGGGGGGATGGTGGCGGCTCAGGGATATTGTTGAGTATTCCTACTGGTCCGCCATCGGATTTCTGGAAGCCGGGGCTAAACACAAAAATAAATATCTCCTCAATATGTACCGGATGGCCCGAAATTCCATCGAAAAAGGGAAAAACGAAGCCCCTTACGCTTATGTCATTCCCCAAGACCAAAAAGATCCCAACACGGCGGCCAAGATGGTGAATATTCTTATGCAGGGCGGAATCACGTTCCATCAGGCCTCAGAATCATTTTCGGCCCAAAACGAGGAATACCCGGCCGGAACCTATGTGGTTTTGCTGTCCCAAGCTTACCGCCCGTATATTATGGATATCCTGGGCCCGCAAATATATCCCGACCGAAGGCTGTATGCCGGAGGCCCACCGGAAAGAACCTTTGACCTGACCGGATGGACCCTGCCCTATCAAATGGGAGTGGACGCCGTCAAAATCGACGCCCCCTTTGAAGCAAAGCTGAAGCCGATCCGGGAAGCGGAATTCCCGGAAGGAAAAATCACCGGCAGCGGCAATGCGTATATCCTGGATCACAACGTTCTGGACAGCTACCGGGCCGTAAACCGCTTGCTGCGCGGCGGAGCTCAAGTCGGCTGGGCTGAAAAAGCATTCACAGCAAACGGAAAGACGTATCCCGCCGGGGCGGTCATTGTTACAGGCAGCGGCATAGACGGAAAGCTTCAATCCTTGGCCGAAGAATTCCACCTGCAGATAGACAGAGCCGCCGCTCCTCCGGAACAAATGAAGATTAAGCCCCTGCGGTTGGGGCTTTATCAGCCCTGGACCGCCAATATGGACGAGGGGTGGACGCGCTGGATCTTCGATCAATGGGAATTTCCCTATACCACGGTTCACGATACCGAAATCCGGAACGGCCGGCTCAAACAAAAATACGACGTGATTGTATTGACGAATATATCAGCTCAAAGCATTATAACCGGACACGAAGAAGGAACGGTACCGCCCCGGTATGCCGGCGGTATCGGACAGCACGGATTATCCGCGCTGCAGGATTTTGTCCGGGACGGCGGAACTTTGATCACCCTGAATGCCTCTTGTCAATTGGCTCTGGAACACTTTAACATTCCTTTAAAGGATGTGTCCCGCAGCTATCCTTCCACCGAGTTTTTCTGCCCCAGTGCGATCCTCAAAGCCGAGGTGGATACCGCCCACCCCATCGCCTATGGAATGGATGAAATAGCGAATTTACTTATTTACGGAAGCCCCGTCTTTGAATTCATCGAATCAGTTGAAACCGCGCCGGCATCTTTAGATGTTGTGGCCCGTTACCCCGGCAGCAATCCCTTTATGAGCGGCCGTTTGATCGGTGATCATATCCTGCACAATAAACCGGCCCTGATTGAAGCCGACTATGGAAAAGGCAAGATCATCATGTTCGGATTCAGGCCGCAAAACCGGGCCCAGCCGCACGGAACCTTTATGCTGTTTTTTAATTCCCTTTATTACGGACCGGCCGCGAGTCAACGATAATCCCTGACCGGATTCTCAGTAGCTGAACATCTCGTGGTGGATCTGGGCATCCGGCACACCTTCTTCCCGGAAGGCGGCTTCCAGTTTCTGTGTCATGATGGGCGGGCCGCAGATCAGAAATTCATGTTCGGGCAGCGGCCTGTCCAGATGCCGGTTTATGATTTCAGGGGTAATAAAACCGGTTTCTCCCGGATAATCCGGATCGTGGCTGATCACATGGACAACGCGCAGGCCTTCGATCCGCTCTAATTCCTTTCCGAAGACGATCTCCTCGGTTATCTTATTGCCGAAAAATAAAACGATTTCATCCCGCGGCTTCTCTTTAAAGGCCCGGATCAATCTGGGAAAAGGGGTGATCCCGATGCCCCCGGCGATCATGACAATGGGTTTTGTCGACCGCAGCGCCTCCCTCCCGAAAACACCGTAAGGCCCGTCGACATAGACGGTATCGCCCGGCTTCATCTTGTGAAACGTCTTGGTGACCGGCCCCATGGCTTTGATGGTCACGGCCAGTTCTCCGGTTGATTCATCATAATGAGAGGCCGTGAAGGGCCGGGCTGATCCCCAGATTCCCCGCTGGATATAGATAAACTGCCCCGGCTTCGGATTCACCCGCCGGCCGACGGGCATCATGGAAATTTTTGCCACATCCGGACCGACTTGTTTCACTTCGCTTACTTCATGACGGAAGGTAAAAGCCCCGAGCCGAAAAGCGCCTCTAAAAAGAAGAACCGCGGCAACCACTCCGCTGAGAGCCCACCAGACCAATCCCAGGCCCGTCTCCCCGACCGTCATACCGATCGGCAGGCTGTGAACAAACACCAAACTGACAGCCAGGTAGCTGGTGACATGCACCCCGAACCAGTTCTTCCACCGCATTTTATCGCGGAAATAAACACTGGTGATCACAACAATCAAGAAAAGAAGAATCGCCGTCATCCCAAGCACGACGTATCCTGTGAAGGGAAAGTCGCCCTCAAGAAAAAGCGGGTTGTATCCCTTTTTGATAATATAGTAAATGGTGATAAAAACCGGATGGAGGGCAATCAGGTATAAGACCCAGCGGCCGATGGTTTTATGACTTTTGAGAACCCAGATGAGATCCGTCAAAACCCGGCCCGCCAGGCGGCGGAACCCCAGCAGAAGCTGCCAGACTGCAAGCAGAGTCCCGCACAGGGCGCCGGTTTTAGCCAGCATCTTGATAGTCTGGAGGGCGGCGGTGGGTTCATTCCAGCGGACAAAAAGAAGGGGGGCGGCGGCGGTTATGACAATGACCGCGATCAATACGCGTTTCCGGGAGGCAATACTCAATGCTGTTTTCCTTTTGTTTATTCTAATCGGGGCGGGGGCTTATGTCAAAATCTTTGATTCATCTGTTACCCCCCTAAAGTCCGTGCTGTCCCGGCGTTGGCTATTGACTTTACTCATTTCATTGAGTAAAATTACTCAATATATTGAGTAAATTCAAATGTACAAACGAAAATATTTCCACATTCTCTTAAAACGGCTGAATGAACCCCGGAAATTTATTCAAGTGCTTACAGGCCCGAGACAATCCGGAAAAACAACTCTGATTCAGCAAATTCTTGCTGAAATCGATATCCCCTCTCACTACGCCTCCGCTGACGCTGCTGAAGCCAAATCCAGCACATGGATTGAACAACAATGGGAAACAGCCCGTATAAAACTCAAGGACCAATACTCAAACAAATCATTTCTGCTTGTTCTCGATGAAGTGCAGAAAATTGCCGATTGGACAGAAATCATAAAGAGACTGTGGGACGAGGACAGCGCCAATAAAATACCACTGAAAGCCGCTCTGCTTGGATCATCGCCTCTTCTCATACAGAAGGGGATTTCAGAAACCCTAGCAGGAAGATTCGAACTGATCAGGATTCCGCACTGGTCGTATAAGGAAATGAAAGAGGCCTTTGATTTTTCTTTGGATCGATTTCTCTATTTTGGCGGATATCCCGGCGCGGCTTCTTTAACTAAAGATGAACAGCGCTGGAAAAATTATGTGACGGACTCCCTGATTGAAACAACCGTTTCAAGAGATATTTTCATGATGACTAGAGTGGATAAGCCCTCTCTTTTAAAAAGATTGTTTGAGCTGGGATGTCTGTACTCAGGTCAAATTTTGTCATTTAACAAGATATTAGGCCAGCTTCAAGATACCGGCAATACCACGACCCTTTCTCATTATCTGGAACTTATGAAAGCCGCTGGAATGCTGATGGGGCTGCAAAAATACTCCCCAAAAAAACTGAGACAAAGAGCATCTAGTCCCAAATTTCAGGTGTTGAACACGGCATTGATCAGTGCTCAAGCAGGAAAGAGCTTTAAAGAAGCCAGGCATGATTTTGATTTTTGGGGCCGTCTTGTGGAATCTGCTGTAGGCGCACATTTGGTCAATGAATCAGTCAATACAGAACTGGAAGTGTTTTATTGGAGAGAGGGCAACAAAGAAGTGGATTTTGTGCTAAAAAAAGGAAGCAAAGTCGCTGCTTTGGAAGTAAAAAGCGGGAAAAAAGAGACAAATCTGCCGGGGATAAATGAATTTTCAAAAAAATATAATCCCCATAAAAAGTATCTCGTGGGAAGAGGCGGTCTTGAGCTCATAGATTTTTTTATGCTTTCTCCGGTCGATCTTATTTAGCCTCCACATAGCCGACGACGAAGGAGAGTTCCTTTTTTTTTTCGAAGCCCCCCTTATTGGCTAATAGGATAATTAAAACATAAAATCTCCGTGTCACTGAGTCCATAGAGTTTAGACCCATCTTCGCTAATAGCCATTTGGATAATTTCTTTATCCAATACAATTTTTTCAATTACTTCTTCTTTATTGTTTATAACATAAATTATATTTCCAAAATTCGCTTTATTTGTTACCTCGCTATATTTATACTTTCCGGAATAAAGCAGAAAAAGCCTGTCGAGCTTTTCATTATAATGAATATCCAAATAACCGAATCTCGTTCGATCATTATAAGTCATCGTATAATTGTCTCCGGCAGGAACAATATCATATTGGGGGAAAAAATTATCAGGCCCAAGATATACTGCTAAAAGACCGTTTTTAATATTGTATTTTTCAATAATGGAACCATATCTTGTAGAAACAAAAATCTCTTGAGAGCTGCTGTCATACGCAATACTTCCAATGAAACCATGCGAATGCTGGGGCGCAAATTGTTCTTTTTTTAATAAAACGGGAATTTTTCCGATACTGCTCCAAACATTTTTTTTCAAATCAAATATGGATATTCTATCCTTATAGAAAATTCCAATGCCAAGAAGCTCTTCATTTTGAGTCACAGCAAATTCTGCAGGAGTTCCGATGTTTCCGGATGAAAGGGTTATGATTTCTATAGGATTGAAATCATTGTTAATAATATTATTAAGATTATATTTTGTCAGTTTTCTAGAAGAAATTTCATAAATGAAAAAAGCGTTCTTATTTCTTTTGTCGAGAAAAATTGGCCCGGGGCCGATAAATTCCCCTGGTCCTTGACCACGGCGGCCGAAAGAATTAATTAGTTTATGTGTATTGCGATCAATAACTTTGATCATAGTATCCGCTTTAGAATCTGCGAAAATTAAATAATCATCAATGACTTCAAGAGAAGATGGGAAATATATATCAAATGTATTTACGATTGTAGAATCAATCTTTTTCACGACATCCGGCTCAGTCAAATGATGATAATTCGAATATGTATATTTTGCATAATTATCTGAGCAAGAAGCTGCGACAAAAATAAGCAAAAGAACAGTAATGTGAAATATGAATTGAAGCTTCTTTTTCATCATCTTCCTCCTTTTCGCACAAATAATAAAAAAAAATCGATGTCAAGGTACGGTTGAGCAATGAGGTTATAAATAGAGACCGAGACTGATTTTAAGGGCTTTATCGACTTTATCCATTTGCTCTTGATCAAAGCGGCCGATAATGTCTTTGATCCTTTCTTTGGTGATGGTTCTGATTTGATCGCACTGGATAATGCTGTCTTTGTTTAACTTCCCATCTCCCTTGCTGACCCATACATCCGTCGGATACTCTTTCGAGATTTCTTTTTGGCTGGTAATAACAGCCGCTATTGTAACCGGAGAATATTTGTTTCCAATATCATTTTGAATAATCACACACGGCCGTGTTTTCCCGGTTTCAGATCCTCTTATTGGATCAAAATCAACAATAACCACATCCCCCCTCTTAATCTCCTTATCCATCAAAGATTTTCTCCATCGACATATTCAAAGTCTTCGGATATTTTTTTATTTAATTCAGCTTTGGCTTTATATCCTTCTTCCAATCGTTTTTTCAGCTTTGCCCTTTCTATTTGTTCTACTTTTTCTTTGGCGGCCTCTCTTATGAATGAGCTGAAATCCGTATCTTCTTTGACTTCGGAAATTCTTTTTAAGAGATCAACCGGAAAACAAACATTCTTTCTTTCTGTTTTTTTCTCATTCATATGTTTTCCTTTAAGGTGTTTTTTGTATAATTGAATTATACACCTTGATTATACATACAAATATACATCTTGACAATAAGTAAAAAGAGGGTGATGTTAAAACAATCGGATTTTCAATCCCGCGCGAAGAACCGGGCCGCTGAGATTGAAAGCGCCCGCTTTGTTTACAGGCTGGTCCGTTCGGGTCCGTGTTTCTTGAGCGATCAGTTCTCCTTCGATGTAGCTCCAGCTTCGGTCTTCTCTGGCGTCCGCAATGAAGGTGCCGCCTCGAAGATCCCGATAATGAATCCCCAGGAAAAGAGCCAAATCCCGGCTCAGCCGGTACTCTCCTTCAAGGCCGAATGAGTAACCGAACCGGTTTTTCCGGGCTTTCTCGTAATTTGATTCCCAAACGGAATCCCGACTTCGGCCATCCGGATGCAGTGAAGAAGTAACTGTTGTGACATCCAGCCGAAACCCAAACCCAGCATGAGACGCGGAACAACAGCCAGATCGAATTCCGCATTCAAACCCGGCAGGAAACGGCTGAACTCAGGTTCAGCGGCATTAGCTGAAGCCTCCGTACTGACCCATTCGGAAGCCTCCTGGAAATATGTCCGGTTTAATTTCTCAAACCATTGGATATTTGAAGGAAGAAGCCCTGCTGCAGAAATTCTCAGCGAAAGCCGCGGATCGTCTTCCGCAAAAGCCAAGCCGAAACCAAAAAGGAGGGAAAATACAACGGCCAAAATAATACTAAGTAATATGTATTTCTTTTTATTAGACAATATCTCAACCCGCCAAGCTCATATTAATCAAAATCTAAGGAATTTGCAACATCAGGAGGGCCGGTTTATTCGGACGCGGCATAACCGCTAATACGGCACTCCGGCTTGCCCCCGCCAGGGTAACCAGAACAGATAAAGAGGGCGGCTCTTAATTCTTCCCGGCGGCTTGTTATTTTCTTATTAATGAGTCAGAATAATACGGGAAATCACATGGACATCCGTTCCATCGAAATCATTGACGACAAAACCGCCGCTATATTAAGACAAAAAGCCCCGCACGAACGGCTCGAGATCGCTTTTGGATTGTGGCGGACTGCACGGACACTGCTTTATAACAATCTTCGATCTCTTCATCCGGACTGGAATGAAGAAACCATTTCCAAAGAAGTCAGCAAAAGGATGGCGCATGGATCAAAATGAACTGCTTTCTTATATAGTCCATTGCTTTGAAAAATTAGATATACCTTACTTCATAACCGGTTCAATCGCCTCCATCGCCTATGGAGAACCGCGTTTAACCAATGACATCGACATTGTTGCGGATATAAAAAGAGATCAGATTGATGAATTTAAAGGCTGCTTCTCTGAAAATGACTTCTATCTGGAAAAAGAATCCATAAAACAAGCCGTCAAGTATCAGCATCAGTTTAACATCATACATCCGGCTTCCGGGTTTAAAATGGACATCATGATCAGCAAAAAAGATGCCTTTGATAAAAACCGGTTCAACCGGATCAAGCGTCTGCTGATATCTGAAAATGAATCAGCAAATTTCGCTTCACCTGAAGATGTTATCTTAAAAAAACTGCAATACTATAAAGAAGGCGGATCGGAGAAGCATCTACGTGACATCACCGGCATTCTTCGAATTTCAGATGATATGATCAATAAAGATTATCTTTCCGTTTGGACTGAAAAACTCGGCGTTAGAGAAATTTGGGATTCCGTTGTAAAGAAAATTCACTCGTAACGAAGAGCGTCGGCCGGATTGGAGGAGGCGGCCCGGAGGGTCTGGAAAACAACCGATATCAGGGCACCGCCAAAGTCAAAACCCTGGCGATCAAAAACGGCTCCACGCCGATGGATGTCCGGTAGGCAAAGCCCTGCAGCCAGTGGTTAGCGGCATAATACGCCGCCGGCCATGCAATCAGGTTGGCAGCCAGCACCCAGCGGGTGTAGCTTTTGGTTAGAAGCGATACGATCCCCAGGGAGCTTGAGCCCAGCACCTTGCGGATACCGATTTCCTTGGTCCGCTGTTCCACGCTGTATGAAGCCAGGCCGAAAATCCCCAGGCCGGCGACAAACACCGTCAGCAGGCACGCGGCTAAGCCGACCGCCAGGCCGGTGATATTTAAAAACGCGTATTTTTTGCTGCGCAGAATATTGCGGTAAGCGATTTTAAGATAGTTTTTCAGCATAGCCTCTCTCCCGATCCGTTTTCATACACATTCACCAGAAAGGACGCATGATCCGGCAGAGGGGTTGCCAAAAAAAAAGGCCCCGGTGCATAAACACCGGGGCCTTGAGATAATTCTTAATACATATCGGGCGGGGTCTGCGGGAATTTGTTGTCTTTTTCTTCAGGAATGTCGGAAATCAAGCCTTCCGTCGTCAGCAGCAGGCCCGCGATACTGGAAGCGTTCTGAAGAGCGGACCGGACGACTTTGGCGGGATCCAGCACACCCGCCTTGATCAGATTTTCATATTCTTCAGTCAAGGCGTTGAAACCGGAATCGGAATCCATTTCCCGGACTTTTTCCACCACGATCGAGCCTTCAAAGCCCGCATTATTGGCAATCTGGCGCAAGGGCTCTTCAATAGCCCGGCGGATGATATTAACACCGATCTTCTGATCGCCTTCCAGCTTGAGCTTGTCCAGTCCTTTCTGGCTGCGGAGAAGCGCGACCCCTCCGCCGGGGACAATGCCTTCTTCCACCGCGGCTTTGGTGGCGTGCATGGCATCTTCCACCCGGGCTTTTTTCTCTTTGAGCTCCGTCTCCGTGGCGGCTCCGACTTTAATCAATGCGACGCCGCCTACCATCTTGGCCAGCCGTTCCTGGAGTTTTTCCCGGTCATAATCCGAGGTGGTTTCCTCGATCTGGGTGCGGATCTGTTTAATCCGGGCTTTGACGTCTTCGCTCTGGCCCTTGCCTTCCACAATGGTGGTGTCTTCCTTGTTGACAACGACTTTATTGGCCTGGCCCAGCCAATCCAGATCCACGTTTTCCAGTTTCACACCGATATCTTCGGTGATCACGCGGCCGCCGGTCAGGACGGCGATGTCTTCCAGCATGGCTTTGCGGCGGTCGCCGAAGCCGGGGGCCTTCACCGCGCAGCAGCTGAAGGTCCCTTTCAGCTTATTGACCACCAGCGTCGCCAGGGCTTCCCCTTCCACATCTTCTGCGATAATAACCAGCGGCTGTCCCCGCTTGGCCACATTTTCCAAAAGCGGCAGCATTTCCCGGAGATTGCTGATCTTTTTCTCATGCAGCAGAATCAGCGGATTTTCCAGCACACATTCCATGCGGTCTGAATCCGTGACAAAATAGGGAGACAGATAACCGCGGTCAAACTGCATGCCTTCCACGATCTCCATGGTGGTTTCCAGGCCCTTGGCCTCTTCCACGGTGATAACCCCGTCTTTGCCGACTTTATCCATGGCCTCGGCAATGATTTTGCCAATGGATGCGTCATTGTTGGCGGAAATGGAGCCTACCTGGGCGATCATCTCACCACTGACATCGCGGCTGAGAGATTTGAGTTCTCCGACAACCGCTTCCACCGCCTGGTCAATCCCCTTTTTGATCAAAGTGGGGTTGGCGCCGGCCGTGACATATTTCAGGCCTTCCGCGAAAATTTTCTGGGCCAGCACCGTGGCGGAGGTGGTGCCGTCTCCAGCCACATCCGAAGTCTTGGACGCGACTTCCTTGACCAGCTGGGCGCCCATATTTTCCAACGGGTCCTTAAGTTCGATCTCCTTGGCGACGGTCACTCCGTCTTTGGTGCTGGTCGGAGAACCGAACTTTTTTTCCAGCACAATGTTTTTCCCGCGGGGGCCCAGGGTTTCCTTGACCACATCACTGAGGATATTCACACCTTTAAGCAGAGACTGTCTGGCCTGAGGACCGACAGTAATTTTTTTTGCCATATTAGCCTCCTATTTGTCCCTTCTTATTTGATGATAGCTAAGATATCTTCTTCGCGAAGAATAATGTATTCTTCATCATCAATGGTGACATCGGTTCCGCTGTATTTGCCGATTAAAATCCGGTCGCCTTTTTTTACTTCCAAGGGAACCACTTTTCCTTCGTCCGTTGTGCGTCCTTTACCGACAGCAATGACTTCCGCTTCCTGCGGTTTCTCTTTCGCCGTATCCGGAATAATGATGCCTCCTTTTTTAACTTCCTGCTCTTCCAAGCGCTTCACCAAAACCCGGTCGTGCATCGGTTTAACGTTCATAAAAACCTCCTTTTACCTTGAGAAATGAATTGGTTTTAGCACTCTTAATCAAAGAGTGCTAAAAGATAATTTAGCTAAAATTTAAAATTTGTCAAGCAAAATTTTTTGGCCTGTGGAATTTACCCCAAGTCATCCTGAGGCCTGCGTTAGCAGGCCGTAAGGATCTTGTACTGCTTCGTCGAATAAACCGGTGGCGATTCAAGGTTAAGAAGCCGCTTGGGATCCTTCGTCGCTTGCCTCCTCAGGATGGCAGAATCCGCAGGTCTTAGGCAGGAATGTAACAGTTTTTTAGCTTTAAGATTTCAGTTTTGAGATTTGAGATTTGAGATTTGAGATATTAAGCTAAGGATTCGTGATGGAAAGGACTAAGCGACCTTCGCCTTAAGCAGCTTCAGTGCTTCTTCCCGGGCATAAAGCATGCGGCGGAGGTCGATGCCTTTCATTTCATCACGCTGCAGGATGTCGTCTTTCAGCACCTTGCGGTAAATCATGTATTCGTCTTTTCCGGAAATCATCGGGGCAACTTTTTCCGTATACAGGAACTCATCCAGAGGCTTATTCTTGCCGTTATTGTTGCCTTCAGTCAGATCCACCCGGTGGTCACCAGATTCCAGAAAGCAATGGATCATAGGAAGGTAAGGCAGGGCGTATTTATTCAGAGTCTGGTCCGCACCGGTGACAATGTCTTCCGTCAAGGCGTAAATGCCCACGGTTTTGCCCACCGGCAGGCCCAACTCTTCCGCCAAAGCGGCGATGGCTCCGTGCTTAGTGGTGCAGCTTCCCTTGTTTTCCTCAAAAAGAATCATCACGTCTTCCCGGTTGGAATTGTAACCGTAAGGAAGCTCATGCACATACCGGCAGGCGGCGTGGAAGCTTTCAATGCCCAGCTCTAAAAATTTCTTGGACACCGGCCCGGCTTCGGTGATGGGTTTGTCCGGCAATACTGAATATTTTTCCATAAATGTATTATAAGTGAATTTTGGAATATTATCCATCCTGGACTATTCGTTCAAAAACAGCGCATAAGGATCTCAAGCTGCATCGCATATCTCAAATCTCAAATCTGAAATCTCAAATCTAAAAAACATATCGCTATTGAATGTTCTTAAGGCAGGTAAAGTCCTTGGAGATATTTGTGCATCTGGAATTAATGAAGAGTAAAGAGTGAAGAGAAAAACCAGTGAAAAGGGAAAAGTAAAAAACGAAAAGCTGTCTTAAAAACAAAATATATCGAATTAGATTAATTTGAAAAAGGATATTTCGGCCCGACTGAACAGACAGAATAGACCGAAAAGACTTAGATGAAATAGATAAATTTGAGCGAACTTGCCAAGGCAGTCAAAGATCCCCTTCGCCGCTTCGCGGCTCGGGGATGACACTTTGTTTCATTTTCTAATTAGTATAATTCAAAAGATGAAAATCCGGCATGGGCAAGACACGCGCCCGCTGGGTCTGCGTCCGGCCGCCGGCTTCCAGGGTGATGCTGTATTCCCCGGTTTCCGCCCATTCGCCTTGCCGCGGTCTCCAAGCCGACTCCTCTTCTTCTCCTTCTTTCACCTCTTTGCGCATATCCCATATTACCTGGTTGAGTCCCGCGTCCCCGGTTCCTTCCAGTTTCCGTATAATCTCGCCGTACATATCAGCAATGGTGATGTTGACATCCCCGGCCGCTTCATTTCTGAGATAATAATTTATCTTCAATCCGACCGGTTCATTATCTGCTGTAAATTGGCGGTCGCCATAAATGGTTCCGCGGTAGACATAATCCCAGCGGACCTGGTCTTCCACCTGAAAAAAATGCACATCCTTGGCCAGAACGTCCCGGTCCATTTCCTGAAGGGGGGTGATATCCGTGACCCAGATGCCGCGCCCGTGGGTACCGACCACCAGGTCATTATCCCGGGGATGAATCAGCAGGTCATGCACGGAATTGGTGGGGATATTGTTCTGCATAGACACCCATTTTAATCCGCCGTCTATTGTGACCCGCACATCAAAATCCCGGCCCACAAACAGCAGGTCCGGGTTGCGGTGGTCCTCGGCGATCACATAGATGATGCCTTCGGGCAGGTCTCCGGAAATATTGGTCCAGGTCTGACCGAAATCGTCGGTGCGGAAAATAAAAGGGCGAAAATCATCCCGCTGGAATCCGGTTTTGACCGCATAGGCGCGGCCCGGTTCATGATGGGAGGCAAACACCCGGCTGACATAAAATTCCGCCGGAGCGCCGGCCCGGGCTAAATTCGTGGTCACATCCGTCCAGTCGCCGCCGTGGTTTCTGGTGACCTGGACTTTGCCGTCGTCGGTGCCGACCCAGATCACTCCGGATCGGAGGGGGGATTCGGAAATGGCGGAAATAAGACAGAATTCGATATTGCCTTCCAGTTTTTCCGGATCGGCGCCGGAGAGATCCGGGCTGATTTCCTGCCAGGTATCGCCCTGGTCCAGGGACCGCATGAGGTGCTGGGACCCCATATAAATGATTTTTGTATTATGCGGAGAGATTTCAATCGGAGTGGTCCAGTGGAAGCGGTATTCCTTGTCTTCTTCATCCGGAGAAGGCTGGATACGGGTGCGGGTGCCGCGGAGCTGGTCGGTCCGGACCGCCCACCCGAACTGGGATTCATTATACAGCCAGCGGGAGTTTTCCGGGTCAGGCTGATTATACATGCCGTCGCCGCCGCCGACCCAGTCCATATCATCCCGGGTGATTTGCCCGTAAATGCTGTTTGAGGGAAATTTGACTGACCCGTTGTCCTGCAGCCCGCCGTAAATGTTATAGGGCTGTTCCATGTCCACACCGACTGCATAGAATTGGGCGATGGGCAGGTTTTCATAAAAATCCCAGGTGACGCCGAAATCATAGGAAACCGCCAGGCCGCCGTCATTGCCCAGCCAAATGTGATCGGAATCGTCCGGATCAATCCAAACGGCATGATGGTCCACATGGATAGTCGGGGCGATATTTTCCGGCCCCTCTTCGCCCCAGGTCTTGCCGCCGTCGGTGGAACGCAAAAGCGGCACCGAAGGCAGATATACGACGTCGGGATCATTGGGATCGACATAGATGACCCCGTACCATTTCCCGCCGCTGAAGCTCACATCCTCGGGGTGCGTCCTCTCCCAGGACTGGCCGCCGTCATTGGAGCGGTAAACCTGGCGGCCGATTTTCCGTTCTTCAGGCTCACGGCCGCGTCGGCGGGCCCGTTCGATCTCTTCTTCAGTCGGAGGACGCATATTTCCGTTTTCAACCGACGCATAGATGATATCCGTATCTTTTGGATAAATGGCGATGCCGATCCGTCCGATTTCTCCGGAAGGCAGGCCGCTGGTAAGCTTAGTCCAGGATTGACCGGCGTCGGTGGACTTGAAAATCCCGCTTTCCGGGCCGTCCTCATCGAAATCCCAGGGGACTCGCTTTTTATCATACGTCGCGGCATACACCGTATCCGGGTTGTCCGGATCCAGCACCACATCCACAGCCCCGGCCTTTTCGCTTATAAACAGGACCTTTTCCCAGGTTTCTCCGCCGTCTGTGGTTTTATAAAGGCCCCGTTCGGGATTAAAGGAAAAATGATAGCCGACCGCAGCCGCATAAACCACGTCCGGGTTGTCCGGATGAATCTGAATCCGGCCGATATGCGCTGTTTCTGTAAGCCCCATATGCTGCCAGGTCTCGCCGCCGTCGGTTGATTTATACACCCCATCACCGAGGAGGGACACCCGGCCGGACGCGGGCGTTCCGGTGCCGATCCAGATCACATCCGGATTGGAGCACGATACGGCGGCATCGCCGATGGCCGGGCTGCCCTGTTTTTCAAACAGGCATTCGAAAGTTGTGCCGTTGTTTTCGGTTTTCCACAGCCCCCCGGTGGCGGTGACTATAAAGAAGGTGAAATCCTCATCCGGGTGGGGAAGAATGCGAAGGATCCGCCCGCCCTGCCGGGCCGGACCCAGCTCCCGGTATTGAAACGCGGACACCAAGTCCTTATTAAACGCACCCTCGGGCGGCGGAGCAGCCTGCAGTAATGCAGGTGCTGCCAGAAAAAAACAGATAACAGCGGCAGCCGCTGTTAAAAAAACCTTATTCCCTGTCAGGTTCATTTTCGCTCCTTTCTGATATTTTAAAGATGCTCTCTTTGTTTTATTATAATACAAATAAAAATGCCAGAGAATCAGCCTGCTTGTAGACTTTTTTCATGCAGACGGCGTACCCCTTTATGAATGATGAGCTAAAAGAAAACGCAAATGAATGAAAATGTAAACGTTATGCTGGCTAAAGAAGGCAACCCGGACGCCTTCCGCTCCCTTTATGAAGAACACGGCGACCGGATTTACCGGATCGCTTTCCGGCACACCAAATCCCAGGCTGACGCCGAAGACATCATGCAGAATACTTTCATCAAAGCCTATAGGAAAATCCACACCTTCCGCTTTGACCGCAGTCATAGTTTCAGCGGCTGGCTCAACACCATCTGTATGAACTGCACCATGGACTTTTTCCGGAAACAGAAGCGACACCGAAAAACAGACCAGATTTCACTGGACGATGCCTTTAAGGATCCGCAGTCAGGAAACCCGGCTCCGGAAGACCGGGTCGAAAGCAATCAGGCGAGAGCGGACATCCAAAAAGCTTTATCCATTTTAACACCCAAGCAGCGGCTGATCTTTGAAATGCGCTACTTCCAGCACATGGATATCAAGTCCATCGCACAAACCCTGAAATGCAGCCAAAGCAACATTAAAACCCATAGTGTCCGGGCCTTGGCCAAGCTTAAAAAAACACTCGAACCCGTTTGGGGGAAATCATGAATTGTCAAAAAGCGAAAGACCTTATCACCATCGGTATTTTCGGGAAGCTGACTCCGGAACAGCTCCGGGAGCTGGACGATCATATCAAGGTTTGCCCGGAATGCGCCAGGCTGGCTGAAAAATCAGCCCCGCTTCTGGACCGGCGCCGCGAGGAAGAAGCTCCGCTGCCGGACCTGGACAAGTCCTGGCGGGCCATATCCGCCGAAACCCTGGAGCGCCGGCGGCCCCGGGTTGTCAAACCAGTGCGGAAATGGGCTTTTGCCGCTGCTTCCCTGCTGGTGGTTTTCATTCTGGGCTATTTTGCAGGGAAAATGGTACTGTCCGATGGAAAGGAGTTACAATCGAGTTCATCTGCCATACCATCTCTAACGGTTTATGCCGATAACCTGCGGCCGGTGCTGATTAATTTTATAAATAGCCGTGAAGAGGCGCCCCCGGAAATACGGAAGCTGGAAAGCCGGATTATCAGCGACATGCTGCAGCAGACCCGCATGCTTAAGGACCTGGCTGCCCGCACCGGAGACAGAGAAAGGCTGGAACTGCTGCAGGACCTGGAATTCATTTTAATCTCGATGGAAAATTTACAGCCCGATGACCGGGAATCGGCCCGTCACCTGGCCCGGATGATCCGGGACAAAGACATTTCACTGAAGCTGCGGGAGCTCATCACTTACCAATCGGCCATTTGACATGGAGGTCAAACAATGAAAAAAATCATACAACACATCTTAACAGGATGGATTATCATATGGGGCATCACCGCCGCTGCGGGCTGGGCGCTGGATACGCACACCGCTTCAGCCGGGAATGGTTTAGCGGCCTATGATGAAATGGACCGGTTTTTTGAGGCTAAAGAATATATCTTCAAACGGGAATGGCAGCAGGCCCGCCAAAAAATGGACGCATACCTCGGAGATTTCCCGGACGGCAAGCTGCGGGACGAAGCCTTTTATTGGCTGGCGCAGAGCCTGAATATGCTGTCGCTGCAGGCAGAAGGAAAAGATAATATCGTCCGGCTCAAGGAAACCGCCATCGAAAAAATCAATCAGCTGATGCAGAATTTCCCGGACAGCGTATGGCGGGATGACGCCGCCGCCCTGCGGGTTGAAATCGCCGCCCAGCTGATTTTAAGCGGTGAAAAAAGGTACAAAAACTATATTGATCAAGCTGTATCTCCGGATCAAAGCAGTGAAGATATAAAGCTGGCAGCGCTTCAATCCATGGCCGGACTCAATCCGGATTATGTACTTCCCGTTTACCGCCGCCTGCTGGTGAACGATACTGATCCAGAAGTCAGGAAAAAAATCATTTCCCTGTTAGGACGGTTTTTTCCCGATTCCGGCATGAGTTTAATTGAAAAAGCCGCCGAGTCGGACAAAGACAAAAATGTCAGGGCTGAAGCCGGCTTTTGGCTGGAAAGAGCCCGCCAAAGTCAAATTCCCATCCGGCTGAAATTTTCTCTCTTCGAGTGCTATCTGACAGACAAACTCCAGTTCAGGAATTTTCCGGACCGCACGCTTAAAGCCGCCGGTTTTAATGCTGCGGATTTCGATTTGGGTGGGGATCCGTTATCTGCCCTGAAGCAGATCTTTGAGGTCTTGGTTCCCGGCGGAATTTCCATATCAAAACTTACCATGCCGGCTGCGGGAACACTTCCGATTTACGGGGCATCCTGGTTCAGCGGGGAGGTCACCATGACCCACCGGGCCGGGGGATATCGTGTCTGGATCAATCCGGCCGCCCTCGAAATGTCTGAAAACCGGATAGAGGGCGAAGCGGAATTCCGCAACCGGAAAACAAATAAAAAACACACCGCATCTTTTAATCTGGACAAAGGCGGTATCCGGGCGATAGCGATACGGAGCGGGGAAGCTGTTACTTTGCTCATCCTGGAGTACATGCAGCTTGGATTGGAAAGGCCTGACATAGTATCCCTGGACGACGCTGTACTGGATACGCAGGAGCCTAGTCTGTCGGATCACGGGGAACTGGATATATCGGCGATATTCACACTTTCCCCGGGTCTGGAAATCCATACGGCGCGAAAATCCTTTTCCATAGATGAATTTGGGGAAAACATCGTCAATTTTCAGCAGAGTAAAGCGGCTATTCATATCCGTGCTTCCGATCAAAATTCCGAGCGGCCATGGACTTTGCTGGGAGACATAATCTGGCTTAAAAAGCAAAAAAGCCTGATTGGATTCGGCGCTTATCTTATCAACCCGGACCGTATGGTCCTAGCTGAAGGAGTGATTTCAGTCCCTGTCGACAATCCGGCCTCGTATCGTCTTCTTGATGGGAACGTCATGCAAGAAACGCAAACCCTGCTTCCGCGGGAAGAAAGGCGAACCCGGCCCATTTATTCAAGCATCACCAACAATGTTCAGGGCTGGAGAGTTTTCACCACTCTTCAATCCGCTCCTTCTCTGACCGATTCCGATAAATGGGACTTCAGCCTGTCTCAAGCGGAAACAACTGTGGATACCACCAAGTGGATTTTGACCGGCCGGATTCTGTTGTTACGTGAACAAGGTGTTTTTATTGCCCGCCAGGCCGTCCTCATCAATTCGGAAGGAAATGTTGTTTATGGTGACGAGCTTGTGGTTCCGGCAGAAAATCCGGCATCGTGTCGAATTATCAGGAGATGACGATCCTGAGTTATTCAGGTTAGTTCAGGTTAAATCTCTGCTTGACCAAATTTCATTTTTAATATAAAAAAAGAAGGCAAAATAATGCGGATCGACAGATCCGTGAGGAGGGTTTATATGGGCAAATTAAATACTTTGGATTGGATTTGTCTGGTTCTGGTCATTGTGGGAGGTCTGAACTGGCTATTAATCGGTGTATTCAACTTCAATCTCGTCTCGGCCATATTCGGAGTCATGTCGGTTATTTCAAAAATCGTCTATATCTTAGTCGGGGTTGCCGCCCTTTATGTCCTGGTTTTTCTGCTTCCTAATTTTAGAAGAAAAACCGCGATCACTCCCTAGCCAATAAGAATTTGAATTATATTATTGGTAAAGATAGGACAGTATTTTCCGGTTGTCTTCTTCCAATAGAAAGCGGTCGAATTCCAAATAGTATCCTCCCGGATCAGTGGTGACAAAGACACGGACCGGTATGTCCGGCATATCCATAATGTCATCCAGCATAGGCTGTCCGGCCGTTTCCAGACGGATATACCAATCATCCACGCGCCGGCTTATAAAAGAAACGGTCACGGCCTTTTCTTCAGTGAAACGGTGAAGCCCTTCAGCCTCATCAACCAACCCAATAAAACCGGTTGCAGAGGATGAGTATACTTTAGCGAATCCCTGGTCCACCAGCAGCTCGCAGCCGAGTTTTTCTTCGTAAAAATTTTGAACTTCCGGCATGTCCTTGAAATAGAGCCACATAACATTGGCCTGCAGGCCTAAGTGAGAGGGCCTTTGCGGCGATTCAACGCTTGGAAAAATCGATTCCGTCCCTTCCAGGTAATTATGCAGGCGTTCGTTTTCAGGGTCATCCAAGAACCGCTCAAATTCTAAAAAATACCCTTCGGGATCAAATGCCACAAACCCCCGGGTAGCATGCCGGGAGGCGTCTTTCACCGGCCCCCGAATGGGAACATCCTGTGACTTTAAATACGCATACCATTCATCAATTTGTTCGGTGACAAAGGCCAGAGTGACTGTTTTCGGGTCTTCTGAATCGTGCATTCCCTGGTTCTCATCCACTAACCCGACATAGGCGGAAGGAGACGTTCGGTAAATAGCTGCGAATCCGTAATCCAGCACTTTTTCAAGGCCCAGCACCTCTTGATAGAATTGCTTGGCCCGCTCTAAATCCTTATAGTAAAGAAATACAAGATTGGCATCCACTGCGGGAAATCCGTCATCACCCGATTCAATCTGTTCACTCCGGATCAGGATATCAAATCCCTCAAAACGGTAACGCCGCAATCCTTGATCCTGGGAGTAGTCCCCGCCGCCCTGAAAAATGGTGTCGAAAGCGCGGCTGACTTTGGGAAGAACGGAACTGTCCACCCAGGGATCGTTATGGCCGGAGCAAATATGATCGAATTCATCCAGCCGGGCGGTCAGTTTTTTATTCGACGCGATATAGTCAGCGATTTTGACATCCGGGGCATGGGCGTATAGAGGACCAGGGAAAAAGTGATCGCCGGAGTAAAGAATCCTGCGGGACTTATCCAGCAGGCACATCTGTCCGGGAGAATGACCTGGAGTATAGATCACTTCTAAAATCCGGCCGCCCAAATCAATGGCCTCACCGTCCTCGACCAGCCGGGTGGGCTTGATGGGAGGAATCGTCCACGTATCTCCGTCGAAATCTTCCGGGAGCGGTTTCCACAGATAATCCTTCGTAATATACTGTTTAAGGGGAACGTTATCCCGGCCTTGAGCCAGGACCTCTAAGGCAGCCTTGTTGTTGTAATGAATAATTTCATCAAAACGCCAGGCCCCGGCCACATGGTCATAATGTTCATGGGTCAAAATCACCGTCACCGGCAAAGCTGTAAGAGCCTCCGCGACCGCGCGGATATCACCGATACCGGTTCCGGTGTCAATCAGAGCCGCCTGTTCCTTTCCTTCCACCAGATAGCAGATCGCTTCCTCAAATTGATTAGGTTCATAGATGGCATAAGTGCCCTCCGCCAAACGATAAACATCAAACCAGGCTTGAAAGGCCGCCACTTTTTCCAACTCCTCATATACCGGCCTGGGATGAACCGACCACCATTTTTCCGGCTGGACCAATGTTGATGTCTCTTGCTCTTTTTCAGTGGAGCAGGCGCTTGCTGTTATGACAGAAAAAATTAAACCGCCTATGATAATTAATGTTGTCGTTTTTTTCATTCTGTCCCCCATTTCTCATTTTATTTCGAAAATGACTCGAAAGTCTCATCCTGTTTCATTTAATAAATAGTAAAGAGTGAAGAGTAAAGAGTAAAGAGAAATTTTCATCTCAAATCTGAAAGCCATAACGAAGGCGCGACTGAACAGCCAGACAGACTGAACACACTAGACGGACCTAGATGGACTTATATGGACTAAGTGAACGCAATGACCGCGAGCAAAGCGGTCCGTGCCGTCTAGGACTTCTGTCGCTGCGCTCCTGGAATGACATGTTAGGGTACCTGCGGAGCGTTTTTGCCGTAAATTGACCAGCAATTCCGACTTGTGATATTGTTGGAATATCAGATATCAGAAATACGGGAGGGCAATATGTTTTCTGACAGGATCATGAAATCTTTGGTTTTATTTTCATTTATATGTTTATTGATCTGCGGCACCCTGCTGCATGCAGCCGATACTATTCCTGCTGAATGGCTCCACGGCCTGTCCTGGCGCGAAATCGGCCCGGCTTACTTCGGCGGACGGGTTGCGGATATTCAAGGTATCCCCGGTGATCCGAATATCATCTATGTCGCCCACAGTTCCGCCGGATTATTCAAGTCCATAAACGGAGGTATCACATTTGCCTCCGTTTTTGATACAGGCAATACTCTCTCTATTGGAGCCATTGCCGTGCCTCCGGAAAATCCCGACCTCATTTATTTAGGGACAGGAGAAGGGGCTGTCCGGAACAGTATTTCCTATGGAGACGGAATTTATAAATCCACTGACGGCGGAAAGACCTGGATACATTGCGGATTGGAAGAAACCGAACGGTTTTCCAAAATCGTTCTGCACCCGCATAATCCGGACGTTGTCTACGCCGCGGCCACCGGCCATGCCTGGGGTCCGAATCCGGAACGCGGTATATTCCGCAGCCGGGACGGCGGCGAGACCTGGGATAAAATCCTATATGTAAATCCCACCACCGGCGCTTCGGATGTCGCAGTCGACCCGGAAAATCCGAATATCATATACGCCGGGATGTATGACTATTTAAGACAGCCATGGCATTTCCGCAGCGGGGGCCCTGGAAGCGGCTTGTACCGTTCGGAGGACGGCGGCAATTCCTGGACTCTTTTAACGGATCAGGCCTTGGGAAACGGACTTCCCGGTGAAAAACTGATCGGCCGCACAGGTGTCAGCGTCAGTCCGGCTGACTCTGAAGTGGTTTACGCTATTATTGAGTCGCAAGAGACCGGAATGCTGTGGCGTTCGGATGACCGCGGACATAATTGGACGATGGTCACAAGTGACAGGCGCATCAACAACCGTCCATTTTATTATTCCCGAATCTATGCCGACCCCCGGGATAGAAACCGCATTTATTCCCTGGCAGGAAATATGTATGTGTCCGAAGACGGCGGCCGGTCGTTTCAACCTGTAGCCGATTATACCAGTTACTTCGGCGACCACCACGCTCTGTGGATCGATCCGGACAATCCGGCCCGGATGTACAACGGCAATGACGGCGGCTTTTACATCACCAATGATTGGGGTGAAAAATGGGATTTTATCAACAACATGCCCATGGCCCAAGCCTATCACGTCGGATACGATATGGACGAGCCGTACCATGTCATGGGCGGATTCCAGGATCACGAAATCTGGGTGGGTCCCAATGAGCTGTGGAATGAAACCGGCGTCCGGGGCGGGGACTGGACGCGGCTCCGGTACATGGCCGACGGCATGTATGCTTTCGCCGACCCCCGGGATTCCAATATCATTTATTACAACGGTCATTTCGGGGACATCACCCGGATTGATATGCGAAACAGGGAAGAGCGTTATATTCAACCCTATCCGGTCGGACCCACCGGCGGCGGCGCCCATTTGGAAAAATACCGCTTCAACTGGAATTCCCCAGTTGTCATGTCTCCGCACAATCCTGATGTTATTTATTACGGCGGCAATGTGCTGTTCAAAACCGCAGACGGCGGCCAGACCTGGACCCAAATCAGTCCGGATCTTACCACCGATGATCCGGATAAAATGAAACTGAGCGGAGGTCCCATCACTCCAGACAACACGCGCGCTGAATTCCACTGTACAATTCTAACTGTTTCCGAAAGCCCGGTGGAAGCCGGGGTCATCTGGGCGGGGACCGATGACGGCAACCTGCAGCTAACCCAAAACGGTGGAACGGATTGGGTTAACCTATCCAGCGGTATCCCCGGTTTCCCTGAGGAAGCTTGGATATCCTGCGTAGATGCTTCCCCGCATAAAAAAGGGAAAGCCCTGATCGCCGCAGACCAGCACCGCCTTGACGATTTCCAGCCGCATGTTTTTATGACTGAGGATTACGGTCAATCCTGGACAAACATCTCTTCCGGTTTGAAAAGTTATGTTCATGTTATCCGGGAGGATCCCCGTACAGCCGGATTGCTTTATGCGGGAACGGAACTGGGTATTTTCGTTTCTTTTAACAACGGGGCCGGCTGGACGGACTTGCGTCTGGGACTTCCGCCGCTTCCTGTGCGCGATATCGCCATCCATCCGCGTGATAATGACCTCATCATTGCCACCCATGCCCGGGGCTTTTATATTTTGGATGATATCAGCCCCCTTCAAGGATTAAAACAAGCGTTAAAAGAAAAGGCTGCGTTGTTTCCGCTGGTTCCTCCAGTGCGGTATACACCCGCCAGCGACACCAGCACTTTGGGAGACCAGGTCTTTGTCGCGCCAAACCAGCCGTACGGCGCTATGATTTCTTATTTCCTGCCTGAAGACAAAAAACAGGCTGATATTCTGATCCGGAACAGCGGCGGACAAGGGCTGCATACTATTGAGGGAACCACCCGCCCCGGCATCAACCGGATGGTGTGGGATCTCAGGGAAGATCCGCGGATCAGTGCCGGCGGGATAGATACAGAGCTTTCCTTCCGGCCAATGGTTAGAGGATTCCGGGTGCTCCCCGGGACATACTCGATACAGCTTGACACCGGAGACTTCTCTCTGGAACAGACATTTGATGTGCGGCTGGATCCGCATGTTGATGCCGGAAATGAAGACTTGGCGCTCTATGAGCGGGCCGTCCGCCGGCTGCTGCATATGATGCTGGCGGCTAATGCGTCTTTAGCGGAAATGCGCCGCCTGGACGATCAGCTTGAAACCCGGATAAACCAAAGTAAGGAGCCGGCCGTAAAAAAAGAAGCCGAAAAGCTCCGTTCCCGCCTGTCCGAAGCCGGAAAACAATTTCAATCTCCTGACCCATTCGCAGAATCCCTGAATCTACGGGAAAAACTGTCCTGGCTTCTGCGCCAGGTGAGAGGATATACAGGGAAACCTACGCTGCCTCAGGAAAAATGGATCGATATTTTTGAAGATCAGGAAAATGAAATCATAACTGAAATTAAATCTATTTTCCATGATATTCAGGATTTCAATCGACAACTTCAGGAAGAAAGATTGGACCCGGTACAAATTAAGGATGACCTATCCTGGATAAACCTTTAGAGGGACTGGGTGATTTACCCCACAGGTGGGAATTATTTCCCATGGCCGAATGGCGATTCCAAACAAATCATCGGGTAAAAGAGTATTACACTTGTCTTTTTTGGCGAATTTTTTCTTTGGCATAAAAATTGCTATCCTTATGTGCGTCCATCATTTTTATCTGCAGGAATCATTTAGCCTGAATTATTCACGAGTCGAGATTGCCGCAGATGCAAGACACAGGCTAAAAGGACCTTGAACCGCTTCGCGGTGAAGAGGCAGGAGTGAAGAGGCTCATCGGCTTACACGAGCGATTCGCGATTCACAACTTTTCTGCGAAACGAAGCAGTACAAGATCATTACGCCGCTTCGCTCAGGATGACACGGTGTGTCATTTTCTAAGTAATATTTCAGGTTAGATATTATGTGATTTTTAAAAAGACGTTCATACAATGCGAGAGAAGCTGATCATTATACTTGTTCTATTAGTCATCTTTCCTCTGGCCATCTTAATCGGCCAGGAAGAAGAATATGAACCAATCGGCAGCGATATGTGCCAAGAGTGCCATGAAAAAAGTTTACATGATACTGTCATAACCAAAGATATTTCCCTGTCAATCCATAGAGGTTTTTCCTGTCTCGACTGCCATCAGGATAAGGACACCTTTCCCCATAAAACAGACACAGAATTCAATACCCCTTGTGACAGCTGTTCGGTATGCCATGATGTTCCCATGGAAAATTACACTCTGCATGGAACCGCGGAGGGATGTGAATCTGATAGAGCCCCCACCTGTACAGAATGCCACGGTTATCATTCCATTCTCCCGTCTACGGTTAAAAGTTCCCGCACTCACTCATCAAATCTTCCGGAAACCTGCGGAACATGCCACGAAGACCTGGATGTTACTTCTCAATACGCAGCTCTGATTGACCATCCTATCGAAATCTATGAGACCAGTGTTCATGCTGAAATCGCCGGCTGCAGCGACTGTCATTCTGTTGATGGAACCTCTCATAAAATCTATTCGCCCGGCCATCCTGAATCTACAACGAATCATTTCAATATCCCCAGTACCTGCGGACAATGTCACGGAGACGTGGAGGAGATTTATTGGCAGAGTATCCACGGCACATTGGTGAAAAGAGGCGAAACGGGTTCTCCAGTGTGTACCGACTGCCATGGAGAACACGGCATTATTTCTCCAACCGACCCCCGCTCTCCTGTTTCTAAAGCCCGGCTGGCACAAGCGACCTGTACTCCCTGCCACGAATCCGCAAACCTCGCTGAAAAATACGGAGCATCCGCCGGCAGACTGGCATCTTTTATCGACAGTTATCACGGTCTAAAATCAAAAGCAGGAGACACCTTCGTTGCCAATTGCGCCTCCTGCCACGGTTACCATAAAATTCTCAACAGCAGTAATCCGGACTCTTCCGTGCATCCCGATAACCTGCAGCAGACATGCGGAGAATGTCACCCCGGTATCTCCTCGCAATTGGCACAGACTCCTATCCACGGTGAAGGCCAAACCGGGCTTGATACCAAAGTCGCGGTCATTGTTAAAAACATTTACATCATCGCCATTTTCCTGATCATCGGACTCATGGTCATCCATTGGCTGATCGATTTAGGCCGGCAGATTGTCAGGGTCATGAAAAAAAAGCCCCAGGTTCGCAGAATGAAGAGACACGAATTGTGGCAGCATCATCTGCTTATGGTCAGTTTTATCGTGCTGGTCATCACTGGTTTTTCCCTCCGGTTCAGCCAATCCTGGCTGACTAGCCTGTTCTTCGGATGGGATGGCGGATTTGCAGTGAGGGGCATCATTCACCGGGCGGCTGCCGTTGCTTTAATTCTTACGACGGGTTGGCACGCTGTTTATCTTATGACACCCAGGGGCAGGAAATTTTTCAAAGATATTTTTCCAAAATTTTATGATTTTAAGGAATTCGTGCATAAAATTCTCTTTAATCTCGGCCTGTCCAAAACCCCCCCCAAGTTCAAACGCTTCAGTTATGTGGAAAAAGCAGAATACTGGGCTTTAATCTGGGGCAATGCCGTTATGATCATCACCGGCATATTGCTTTGGTTCGATAATACCTTCATTCAAATTTTCCCAAAAGGCGTGCTGGATGTAGCCCTGGTTGTCCATTATTATGAAGCTATTCTGGCCTCGCTGGCCATTTTGATCTGGCATATGTACGCTACTGTTTTCAACCCTGAGATTTACCCTATGAATCCGGCCTGGCTGACAGGAAAAATGCCGAAGGATATGTACGAGCATGAACACCCCGGAGTCCCTGAAGAAAACCTAAAAATTGAAAATCATAAGGCTGGAAAAAACAAATGATAAATACTATAATAATTATAGATTTTATAGAAAATTAAATGTGGCGGCAAACAAGAAATAAAGGAGGACATCCTCATGAAAAAAATCATCATCGGAATCATGACCGCAGCCCTGGTTGTTTTAGTTGTGCATGTTTTCGCGCAGGAGTTTGAGTATGTCGGCGCTGATAAATGCAAACTCTGTCATAAAAGCGATGCCAGGGGTGCGCAGTATACCAAATGGGAAGAAAGAAAGCACTCAACTTCCTACGAAGTTTTGACGCAAGACATAGCCAAGCCGGTGGCCAAACAAATGGGTGTGGAAAATCCGGCGGAAAGCCCGGAATGCCTCAACTGCCACGCTCCACTCTTTGATGACGCTCCTGAATTTATGGAGGAAGGCGTGACCTGCGAAGCATGTCATGGACCCGGAAGTGAATATAAGAGCCTTTCCATCATGAAAGATCATGAAAAATCAGTGGCCAACGGCTTAATCGAATATAAAAACCAGGAAGAGATTAGACAACAGTGCTTAATCTGCCATGAAAACGCGCATGGAGTGGCGTTTGATTTTGAAGCAGCCTGGGAATTAGTGAAGCATTATCGCCCGGTTAAACAATGAATCAATCTGGCGCCTGCTGATTTGGTAATCGACTCGCTTTAGGCGGACTACATGCGTCCGCCGGTATGGCACTCGGAACAAGCCGCTTCCTTCCACATCTCATCAATATCCACCGGATGACGGAACTCCAGGGGTTCCCGCATGAAACTGGCTGCCATATTTCCCGGCTCTCCCTGTCCGGTAATGATGTGGCATAAATTGCAGTCCTGGCGGATAAAATTACCGGATTCACTCTCATGCACGGCATTATGACAGCGGAAACACCCCCGGTAGTTTAAATGGCCGATATGATCTAAATGCGTATTCCAGGTAAGGTTCATTTTTGGGAAAATATTTTTTTTATATAATTCTTGAAGCGAGGACACCGCTTCGCCAATCTTCGATTGATTTTCAGCATAATAGCCCGGGTACTTATCCGAAATCCCAGGGGGTATTTTCTTCGTCAGAAAGGTAATATTGCTTGAATTGTAACTTATGCGCATAAAATTTTTCCGGCCAATGACATTGTTCACACACTTCTCGCGCCGGACGCAGATTCTCTATCGGAGTGGGAATCGGCTCAGGGTATTTATTGGTCAATACGGAATAGACTTGGTACAAGCCTGAAAGCTTGGAACGTACATACCAATCCGCCCCCGGACCAACATGACATTCCACACAGGAGACCCGGGCATGGGGAGAATGCTGATATGCAGTATATTCCGGCTCCATTACCTCATGGCAAAGACGGCCGCAAAACTGAACAGATTCCGTATAATGAAAGGCCTCATAACTTCCTACCAGCGAAAAAAAGAGAAAAACGGAAGCCCCGGTAAAAAACAGAAAAAAACTTCGCCGGTGTTTTGGGTTGCTGAGGTCAATCAGAGGCCACTGGGGCCTTTTAATTTCCTTTGATTTCTTTTTCCGGGAAATCAGGACACCCGCCAACGCGATAAGCAGACCGGCCAGCATCACCGCCGGAAGCAGAATATATGTGACCAGCCCCAGATAAATCCCGCCTTCTCCGATTACGGCGGTAACCGCAAAAAGCACAATGATCATAAAAAAACTGACAGATGCAATGGTCAACCCAATCAAAGACGCCCAATTTTGCATCGATTCCGGGACTTTCATCTGCATTTTCTCATCCTTTTATCCCACTTATCCATAACTGTGAAGCCCGGATAATAAGTAATTCACTCCGAAATATGTAAACAGTGCAGCCAAAAAGCCAAGGATGGCGATCAGAGCCGAACGCCGCCCTTTCCATCCCATGACAATGCGGGTATGAAGATAGAGGGCGAATACAAACCAGGTGATCAGGCTCCAGACCTCCTTGGGGTCCCAGCTCCAGTAACGGCCCCAGGCCTGATAAGCCCAGACCATTCCAAACACCAGTCCTCCCAGTGTAAAAAGCGGAAAGCCGACAGCGACACTGCGGTAGCTGACCGAATCAAGTTTTTCCGAAGACAGGCTGGTCGGAATTCCCTTTTTTTCTTTTGAATCTGCAATCAAGTACAACGTGCTGGTCACGAAAGCGATGGCAAAGAATGCTTCTCCCAGAAGAGTGACGGAAACATGCAGCCACAGCCAATAGCTTTGAAGCGCCGGAACCAGCGGCCGGGCTTCCTGGGGAATAAGCGGGGAGGATGCCAGAGCCATGAAGGCAATGACAATCAGCATCATATAAGGTCCGGCTTTGCGGATTTTAAATTTACCTTCCATAATGAGATAAGCAAAAATCGCCGCCCAGCTTAAAAAAGACAGGGATTCATACATATTAGAGAACGGTGCATGGCCGGTTTCAATCGTCCGGAGAATTAAGGCCGCACTGTGAACAATCAAGCCGACAGCTGCAATAACATACCCCAGCCAGGCTGCCCGCTCCCGCTTGGAAAAAAGATGGGAAAAATAAAATATTGCTGCAGCAATGTACAAAACAAAGGCGCCCATAAAGGCGGTCGTCTCACTCATTGGGTTCTCCTCAATTCAGAAATGATGGCGTGAATTTCCTTTTGCAGTTCTTCCCCGCTGATTTTTGATTCTCCTCCGGCAAGGACGTCGGTATGCGAACCGGAAGAGGACAAACGAAAACGCAATGTCCGGCTCGGCCAGTAAAAAGCCGCAAATAATCCCAACATAAGCACAGTGCATCCGACCCAAATGAAATTGGTTCCCGGATCTTTAGCGACCTGAATACCGGAGTATTGCGGAGCATGAAAATTTTCCAATGCAAACGCGATATTTTTCTCATTTTCAGTATGCATTTGAGAAAAATCAGGAAATTTTGCAAAAATCCATCCGGAAAAAACAGTTTCATCATTACGGGTGCTTTCCAGATAAACCGCAGGATTATTCGGCTGCAGCGACCGGGTAGCCACCCGGCTGCCTTCCGTAATCACAAAATCAGGAACAAACCTCCGGGCAGTAACTTCAGTTACTCCATCCTGCATAGTATAGGTTTCGCCAACAGAAATGCGGATTTTTTCCTCCGGATTTTCATCGCCCGGTTTCTTTACCAGAACATCCAGGCTGGGATTATTCCAGTCCCAGCCATAGCTGCTTTGATAAAAAACAAATCCTTGATACGAAAGCGGATGATTTACTTCTATGGTTTTGGTGACAGATTCCGAACCCAAATCAATAACAGTTAACGTGCTCTTCCAGTCCTTAACCGCTCCTTCAGGGTAATATTCGGTCTCAAATTTATCTAGGCGAATTTGAAAATCAGCCCGGGGAATTTTCACTGTGCGGCCTTCGGTGATATTCAAGTTTTGCCGGAATCCTCCCAGCCCGGTTAAAATTCCTCCGAAAAGAATGATGAGAACGCCGGCATGAACGATTTCCGGGCCGAACATCCCTAAAGTTTTTTTTCGCGCCAGGATACTGAGCGCATCTGCTCCGCCTTCATTTTTCACCCGGTAATGCCTCGCCATAAGAATGCGTTTTAACTCAGCCCCGGCTTCAGCTGTGCCTAGAGACTTCTTAAATTTTTCGTGTACCTTATAGTTTCGAATTCGTTTGTCGGATACAGATATTTTCGGTCTAAAAACTCTTTTAAATTTGGGAAGCAGCCGGGTATATGTACAGACAAGCGTATTCAAAGCAAATAAAAACAGAAATGAAACATACCACCAGGACTGATAGATACGCGTGATTTCAAGACGCATCAGCAATCCGGAAAAATCTCCATATTTCGCATGGTAGGCTTCCGGACTGCGGTTCTGCGGCACCAAAGTTCCTAATATGGACGCCAAAATAATGATAATCAATAAAAATATGGCAAGTTTAACCGAACTGAATACCTGAAGAAAAGATTTCATAAACTAACAACCTCCTGTATTGTATGATTCCGCACTATTTTTAGCCTGACCTATACAGGTTAGACTTATCATACAAAAATACAAAAAAATACTGAACTGCAAAATTTCTATGCAAATGACCGGCGGATTTTATCTCCAGGCAAAGGGCCCCGGATTTCCTCCCAAATCAACAAAGGAGTCGACCAGCAATTGAGCGACATATCCGGCATTATGGATAAACCCGTTCGGATCCTTTTGGCTGACCTGATAATTATAGGCCGCTTTCAGCAGTTTGCCGTCAAATCCCGGGTAAGCATTGGGGAAAATATTTTCACCAGGATCAATCTCTCCGTTCCCATTGGAATCAATAAAAAAGTAAGGATAGCTGTGTGAGTCATAGATAAGGGGAACCCCAATAACATTAGCAGCATAACTCTGCATCTGTCGGTAAAGCTTTATTTCCAAGCCCTGAATTTCGGATTTTAATGATTCTAACAGATCTCCATCTCCATCATAATCAGGAATATTGCCGGGCCGGATTCCACTGAATTCGAACCCGGCAGGATCTGCCCCTGGATTGGGTTGGGAAATGTCCTGACCATGGCAATTTACACAATCAGCCGGGTCGGGTATCATCACATTGTGATTCCAATCAGTTGCCGGCACATTCTCCTGCCCTTTGGTTCCGGAAAACCAGTCACATTCCGCCCATATCTTTTTATGGTGTCATAAAGTTTGGCCTTCAAGGTTTCTATCTCATAATAAACACCTTCTTCCATATCCCCGTCGCCGTCATAATCGACGAAGGAACCATAAAAACGGATATCCTTGAGGTCGGATACACCGGAATGACAGGTATGGCAGCGGCTTATATCGATCTTCAGCGAATGCGGATTATGGCAGGTATTACACGCGTTATATCCTATAACATGAGAAAAACGGGCGTCATAAGTCTGATCGTCATACTCATAACCTCCTTCCGCAAACGAACCGAATTGGGTGGCAGCGGCGGCATAATAGTGGATATTGACAAAACCGATTTCCGGACTGACCATATCCTCATCTTCCACGCCGGCAGCGGCAATCGTTTCGTCCACATCCAGCTTAGACGACCTTCCCTGATGGCACTCCATGCACAGGGCTTCAGGCCCAAGATTTTCAGCCGATTTCCCCGACGGAAAAACCACCGAAGTATGGTCTCGGACGATTCCGTTTTCCGGATCGGTGTGGCAGACCCGGCATTCCACCGAACCTCCGGCAGGCGCCGGTGCATTCACGGCTCCATCCTGGAGAAAGTCCACAAATCCTTCCGTGCTGTGACATTTAGCACAGGAAACCGGAATTTGGCCCTCCTCATCCCAGTGAGTGAAGGCTTCGGCTCCTGTATCGGCGTGCCCGGATTTCAGCCAAAGCTCTTCGGCATGATCCTTGAGGTCCATGACTGCAGCTTGAGGGTCCGCCATAATCGCCGCTGCACCTAAGGCAGTGATCGCGAAAACCATAATCAAAATTATGTTATGTGATTTTTTCCGCATTGCGGTCTCCTTATTTTTATTTCCAGCGGTATCCGAAGGAAAGTTCAACAATGTTTGCCGAATAATCATTGTGTCCCGAGGTTTCTTCTTTAAAATCAATATAGCGGTACCCTAAATGGGAAACTAATCCATTTGGGAACATATATTCAAAAAATCCTTTGAGCGTTGTGCGGGAGATCTCCCAGAAACCATTGTTGTCATAATAATTTCCATAAGCACCTATTTTCATCTGTTCATTGATATCATACTTCAGTGACGCATCCAGTAAATTTGATTTTCCTTCATAATAGATATCCCATGGAAAAGTTCCGGCTCCATACCAGGAGGGAGGAAAAGCGATAATACGGCCGGATTCATGGATGGTGCTGATTATAGTATAGCCGGCGGAGGCCTGCATGGGCCCGGTTTGACAGCCGGCTGTAAAATTGATCCGGTCAGTATGGGATTCCCACAATTCTTCCAGAACATCGCTTGTGGTTTGATTTCTCATATAGGAAGCGTTTAAACGGAAATTTCTATAGTTTAATCGGGATACAACCCTCAGCCGGTAAAAATCAGTCGGAGAAATCAGCGTAAAGGGATTGTCATATATCCCATGCTGATAATCCGCAGTTAAGCGAAATAACCGGCTGAATTTCAAATTAACATTTCCGAAAAAACTATTCCGCCGGGTTTTTTCTTCATACATAACCGTTTTGGTGCCTTCGAACTCACGCGTCTCATTGCGATATCCGGCAGTCACAGTAAAACGGGAAGAAAATTGATACTGCAGTCCGCCCTCAAAGCCCAGAGTGCTGTATCCCAGGGAACTCGCCTCGGAGGCTCCGTCATAGGTAAAGGTGCCTTCCTGTTCAAAATCATGATAGCGGACCGCTCCGACAACCGCCAATTTGTTCATCACCAGGAAAGTGACATCCAAATCATACAGCTGTGTGGTCCGGTCAAAAGTGCCTCCGCCGGAAAGACTGGTGGAAAACAACCGGTTAAGATAGTTCGTCCCTGTTGCGGATTCCGAATAATCTAATTTCATTTCCTGATTACGAAGCTGAACGGCTCCTTTCAGCAGCAGATTATCAAATGGCCGGGCATTGAATCTCAGCGAGTGCAGATTTGAGTCGAAGGTGTAAGGCTGATTGAGATGGAAATATTGCAGAGCGGAGGGATACCGGGCACCCGCCCCCCCGTCGGCATAACCGGGTAAAAACAGGCTTTTCGTGTTTTCATAATCCATAACCTGCTCTTCAATGAAAAAAGAATACCTTTTATTTAGCCGGACATTCGCTCCGATGGAAACCTGACGGTAGTCCTCCTTCACGGGCTCATCAAACTCAAACTCAAGCCGGTTAATATCAAAGGTGGCAGTGCTTTCCCCTTCCTTGGAATAGCGGTCAAAGCTCATAACTAAATCAACGGCATTGTGGAGCATAACTTTTAGGCTGCCGGAGTCTCTGATCCGGTCAAAATTAAAAGAATGGAGATCGTAGAGATGCCCGCCGGCTTCGTTCATATCATTATAAAAATAACTGGATTTTCTGCGGTCATAACGGAATTGATACCCCCCGTATTTCTGGACGTATATGGACATGGTTTCAAACGGGTCTCCACCTAAATTGTCGGCATAGACATCCAGCCGGTCGAATAAATTCATGTCTTCACCCGGCTGGTAATGGATATTGAAATTAAACAACCTGATTCCGTCAAAAAGATTGAAATCCTCTTTATATTTGGATAAGGTCCCGCTGGTATCAACATAACGGTAGCCAAGCAGGAAATCCCCATAAAACTCATTGTCTTCCTGGCCAAAAGCCGGTAAGGCTGAAAGTGCCAGCAAACCCGCCACTATCACAATGGAAACAATATTTGTAAATTTCATGATGCTTTCTCCTACTTCAAAAAGATAGGCGATAAATTTGATCCGTGAATAGTACTGTGACAGGTCACGCAATTAGTGGTTCTGGAGTCAAATCCGCTGTGCCAGGAAGGTGCGAGCGTATGGCAGCTGAAGCATAAATCGGATACACTCTGGTAGATCAGCATATGGCGGTTGGGGCTCCCATGAACATCGTGACAGACTGTACAGCCTTCAATCCGCAAAGCTTCATGTTCATGCAGGAATGGCCCGGATTTATCAGTGTGGCACTGAAGACAGGCCTGGTGCTTAAAACCGGCCAACTGTTGGCGGGGGGAAGGACCATGGGGATCATGGCATGTTACGCAATCCAGAATGCCTTCCCGCAAGCGGTGCCGTTCGCTGAATTCAAATTTGGCCATTACATCCTGATGACAGATAGAACAATTTTCATTGCCTTGCTGTTTAAGAAGCTTCGGGCCCTTCCCGGCATAATGTATGGAATGGCAGGAGATACAATCCATAGCTGATTTTCCGTGAGGGCCGGCAAAGAAAACGGGGCTGTCATCACTGTGACAAGACAGGCAGACCTGATTTTTCTTCAGCACCGGTTCTATATCTTTAAAAGCGAAAATCGTTCCTTCACCACCGGTTTCCAGATGAAGGTCAGCCAGGCCGTGACAGGCTGTACAATGGCGGGTTTGAGCATGGGGCGTCCCGGAAAACTCTTCCGCCCAATCTTCGTGGCAGGTAGCACAGGTTTCCACATCGGTTTCTTCCTGGGCCGGAAGATGCCGGGCCGCGAAGATAAATCCTCCCACCGTCATGAACGCAACCAGCAGTACCAGGAATTTAGTTAATCGGATTCGCGCAAATAATTGATTTTTTTCTTGCAACTTAGGCCTCCTATTCTATCCGATTCATTCTGACCGTCAGTGTTTTTAAAACCAAATACGGTCCGTTTTCTATCGTCTGGTTAAAGTCCATATTGTTCCAGGGCATTTTTTACGATACTTTTGACTGCTTCGGTTTGAAAGGGTTTGTCCATCACCGCAAAAACATTTATATCTTTAATAATATTCTCAGCTTCCTGCCTGTTCATAGCGGAGAGCACAATCAAAGCGGCCTTAGGCTGATACCGGCTTAGTGTTTCTATCATCTCAGCAGGACTGTATTCATCGACTTCCAGGTCAACGATAATAGCCTGGTAGTGATTGTCTTGAGCAGACTTCAAGGCAGCGTTTACAGTAGATGTGGTGTCAACGGCATAACCTTCTTCAGAAAAAATCTCTTTCAGCGACCATCTTATTAATTTATCATCTTCAATAATCAACAGCCTCGCCATGGGTTTCCCTTTTTCGATACAGTTCATCCACTTTTTACTTTTGCAATATTCATGCCAGCCATGAAAAAGAAAAAATTTATGAATGTATTCTACTGATTATATTTACTTTAATATAATTTGAGGATCGGATCCTCTTTACAGGATCACTGGCGTTGGGTTATTTACCTGCGGAAATGGGTGATATAGCCCATGCAATCAAGACAACCGGTATTTTTTCACTTTATACCGCAATGTGTCCCGGGTAATCTTCAGGAGACGGGCTGCTTTAGATTTGTTTCCGTCCGTTTTTTCCAAAGCCTTCTCTAACATTCTCTTTTCCATATCTGCAAGCGGTATGATTTGATTTCCTGAAAAGGATATCCCGGCATGAGGCACAGGACCGGGAGCCTTTTCCATGATAGGAAGATGATCGGTGCTGATTACGGAACCGGTTTCAAATATCATGGAACGTTCAATTGCGTTTTTCAATTCACGGACGTTTCCGGGCCAATCATAATTTAAAAACAGAGCTTCCGTATTTTTGGATTTCGTAGTATTCAACTTTGTTTTTTAACGAAATATTTTCCAAAGCATGCTCAATGGTTTTCTTGAGTTTTTCATGATCGAGGGGTTTGGTAAAAAAGTCATAAGCCCCTTCCCGCATGGTGGTAACCGCTTTGTCAATGGAACCATAGGCCGTAATCATAATAACAGGAATATCCGGCCATTCTGCATGAATTTCTTTCAGCAATTCCGTACCGCTTTTGTCGGGCAAATTAACATCCAGGATTATCAAATCCGGGGGATCCAGGTCCAAGATTTCTTTGGCATCTCCGGCGCTGCCGGCATCCACTCCTTTGATATTCATTTCAGACAGTTTCTGCTTCAAACTCCACCGTATCAGTTTCTCATCATCGACGATCAAGACTCTCTTTGATTCCATTTAAACCTCTTTGTTAGATGGGGCGGATTCAACCGGCAAAGAGATAATGAATTCAGTTCCTTTACCGAAACGGCTCTTCACTTTTATGTCTCCTTCGTGTTCTTCCACAATTTTTTTACATATGGAAAGACCCAGTCCGGTCCCTTTTCTTCTGGTTGTGAAAAATGGTGAAAAAACTTTATCGGCATGCTCCTGCTGGATTCCCCTGCCGTTATCTGCGATGGAGATGAGCAGTTTTTCCTTTTTTCTGCTGAGGGTAATAGAAATGACCCCTGTATCTTCTATGGCCGCGATACTGTTCAGCAACAAATTGAGAATCACTTCCTGGATCTTATTTTCATCCAGCATAAAAACCGATTCCCCGGGAAGGGGATTGAAATTCAAAGCGATATCCTTATCCTTAGTCTGGGATTCTGCCAGTTTCAAGGCACGCTGAATGACCTGATTGATGTTCACCTGCTCCCGGGATAAAGGTTTGGGCTTGGCATAGCTTAACAAGTCCTGAATGATCATATGGATGCGGTCCGTCTGTTTGAGTATTTCCCGAAAAATCTCTTTTTCAGGAACTCCCTCAGGTGTTTTCTGGCAAATAATTTCTAAGGAGCTATTGATCCCGGCAATAGGATTTTTAATTTCATGGGCTAAGCCCGCTGCTAATTCCCCCACGGAAGCCAGATGCCCGGCTTTTTCCATTTCCTGTTCATGCAGCTGCTTGATTTTATGGCGGGCTTCTTTTAAATCTCCAACCATTAAATTAAAACTGCGCGTTAACTCTCCAATTTCATCATCATTCCTCGGTTTAGCAGCGACATCTAAATCGCCCTTGCGGACTTTTTTCATTTCACTCTTCAGCCTGGAGAGAGGCCGGTTGATGATTTTTTCAAATAGACGGAGAATGACGAAAATCAAAACGATAAGGGCAATCAAACCTACAGCCATAACCTTGATCCGGTTCCGCTCCAAGAGCGGACTTATTTTTGTATCCTTGAGCTTCAATTCAAGAATTCCATTTATTTCCCGGCTGGGATCGTGACAGGAATAGCAGGACGCTTCATTTCTTATCGCCATAAAGGCTGTTGAATCATCCGGGTCACCTCTGGAAAATCTAACCTGGGAATCATCTTGCCAATCATACCGCCTGAATTCAACCAATTCTTCTGCAGAAATGAATTTTCCTGTTTCACTTCCCTGAGAGGAATGCTGAATCCGGCCGTTTTCATCTAAAATCCTCACTTTGCTGATATTCGTTAATTCCGACATCCGCTTCAAAGCCGGCTTAATGTCTACCGGAGTGTTCTGATTCATTATATAAGTCAAATTGCAGCGGATAAGAGAGCCGGCAAGTTCGGTTAGCTGGTGGTTAAAAATATTTACAAGATTGTTTTGTGCCGACAAATATAGAAATATCCAGACCATAGACGCCACCGCCCCCACAGCAAAAAGATGTAAAATAATTTTATGCCTTAAGCTCCAGTCAATTATCTTCAAATTTAATTTCATTCTGCAGTAAACCTTATCCGGCAAACCAGGCGTTCAGGATTCAGCCAGCTTATCATTCCCTCAAGCTGCTCCGCCGTGCGGGTTATAATCCGGACCACCTCTCGGAAATCCGCATTTTTCAGATTGGCCAGTCTGTCGGTCCGGTTTTGCATAGTCATAAAGACATCCATACGCTGACATATGCTTTCCAAAACTCTTGATTTATCATCGCCTTTATACATACATTGACATTTTCAAAAATCATCCGGTTACGGGATTCAGATTCATCCAGCGCTTCAAACATTTCTTTTGGATCAAAAAACCGCTGTTTAAATTCCCGGACTGCTTTTTCCAGGTTGCGGATTTCTGCCCGCAGTTCTTCCCTTTTTCCAAATGTCAAGATTCATTCCTGCAATCAAATTGATACAAATTATCAATCCTATATATATTATACACCATTCATTTGCTTTACAAGACACATGGAACCCGCCGCGGTGTAGCAGCAACGTGATAATTTCCGGTTTTAGCAAAGTAAAAATTTCCGGTTAA
>CAZDJZ010000016.1:0-57749 GCA_964505785.1 uncultured Eubacteriales bacterium | reverse complement strand
ACCTCATGGGGAATTTTACACGATTTTTTTGGGTATTTTTGCTTGACAAAACACAATTTTTTACACTTTGGCCAGGATGACTCTCACTTCCCCCCTTTTTTTTGAAGAACATTCGCAGAGATTGCTCGAGCTTCGGGCCGTGCGTCTAGCATCTGGAGTAATCGCGGCCTCTGAATGAATAGACCCAGCTAAAGTAAAAACATCTTTTTTTGCTCTGGATGAGAAGATGAAATAGCTTATCTTTAAATAGCAAGCTATTGTGATTAAAAAATAATACACTATTACTTAAATTATAAAAAGCAATGTATATAAATAAAAAAAAGTTGAAAGGGTGTCTATTTGTTGCATTTATTTGGGAATTAAAAAATTGCACCTATTATAAAGAGAGAATTTTTGTATATTCAATTACTTTAAACAAAATCTAATGAAAAATAATAGGAAGAAAGCTAATATTTTAAGGTTTAAGACTAGAAGATTTCATTATGTTTATGATGTCGGAACAAGTAGATTTTTTAAGGTTGATAGACTTTCATATTATATCCTGGGCGAATTCTATAAAAAAAATAAAAATGAAATTTTAAATGCCTTTTCATCGAAATATCCCATTAAAGAAGTTTCAAAAAAAATAAAAGAAATCGATCAATTAGCTTCCAAACGGAACTATTTTTCCAATCTAATTCCAAAATCGATCAAGAGAATTGAGTTTAAGGAAATTAAGGAAAAATGTGAAAATTATTGTTCACATTTAACTCTATCCATTACTGAACAATGTAATATGAGATGCAAATACTGTGTATATTCTAGTAGCTACCCTTATGATAGAGGGCATTCTAAGGCGAAAATGCCAGAAGATACCGCATTTAAAGCAATAGATTTCTTTTTTAAGCACAGCTTAAAGACTGAAAACATTAGTATTGGGTTTTATGGTGGAGAGCCGCTTATTTATTATCCACTATTAAGAAAATGTGTTTATTATGCCAATAGATTAAATGAAAAATACAAAAAGAATCTCATATTTACTATAACAACAAATGGTACTCTACTAAATGATGAGATAGTAAAATTTTTAATTCGAAATAGAATTGGTTTAGCAATTAGTTTAGATGGGCCAAAAGAAATCCATGACCGATATAGAGTTTTTAAGCAAGGCAAAGGCTCTTATGAAGCTGTTTTAAAAAATTTAATGAAACTCAAAGATATAGACCATAAATACTTTAAAAAACATGTTAATTACAACGTGGTAGTGACGCCACCTTATGAGTTCTTTAAATTAGAAAAATTTTTCAATGAAAATGATGAAATTTTTGTTGATACCTATCCATTTATTAATTTTGTAATAGATCTCAATACTGACTTTGTTATGAAATATAGTCAAGACACACAAATATCAAAAAAGTCCTTAAAATTAAAAAATGAAATATTACTTGGCCAATATAAAAATATGATAACAAAAGAAAGAAAAAATAAATTCCTTGAACCCATATTCAATATGATATTTAAAAAGATTCATCTAAGAAAAATATATCCTAAATTTGAGGAGGAATATTCTTTTAATCACTTATGCATCCCTGGAGCTTCCAAATTATTAGTTAATTCAAATGGGAAGTTTCACTATTGCACGAATGTCAGCAGTTCTATGAGCATTGGCAATATACATAAAGGATTTGACTATAATAAAATTAAACAATTATATAATAAATATATTGATTTAACTTATGATGATTGTCGTAATTGTTGGGCAATAAGAATTTGCAATGCGTGTTATTATTCTGCTGTTAAAGGAGATACATTCGATTTGTCACAAAAGAGAGAAATCTGTACAAGAATAAAAAAAAGGGTTAAGGCAATGTTTATTATATATAATGAAATTTTAGAGGATAATGAGCAAGCTTTTGACTATTTATTCCCAAAATAGGAGCATATTAAAATCCCCTTTATGATTATCAGAAATGATAAGACCTATCAATTTATTAAAAATAGGATCAGAAATAGAAATTGGAAAATAACAAAATTAGAAAAAACCAATTTAAAATATTTGTTATTAGTTCTTATGAGGCAAAATAATAAAAATCGAGTAAGATGCTGGAAATAATAAAGCTGGGAAAAAAATACAATGTTGTGCACACAGTGGACAATGTCAGTTTTAACCTGAAAAATGGAGAGATCAAAGGAAATCTAGGCCAAACGGGGCAGGAAAATCCATCACCACCAAGATCATCTATAAGAAAGAAATCGAACAGATCATGGTCATACTGGGCAACTCTTACAATACATAACATGAATACCTTGATTCTTCATCTTTTTTTGTTAATGATATCTAAAGGGGAGTGATTTTTTTTGATAAGGACACCATTATCGGGAGGTAAATCAAATCAAATGAAAAAACTACTTTATTATACCGCAATTTTTTTGGGGCTTATAATTCTTCTTTTTTCCTGTCAAGTCCAGAAAAATAAATGGAAAGGAGAGATTTACGAAGAAAACGGAGTGACCGTGGTCCATAATCCGAAAATACCTCTTTATAAAGGAGACGTGTTTCAGTTAGAAGAAGATCTGGTCATAGGAGAAAGTGAAGGACAAGAAGAATATATGTTTTCTGAAGCAAGGGATCTGGATGTGGATTCTGAGGAAAACATCTATGTTCTAGATGCCAAAGAGGCTCATATAAAAGTCTATGATAGAGATGGATCTTATCAAAGGACCATAGGAAAAAAGGGGGAGGGGCCGGGCGAAATGAAAAGACCTGAAAACTTAGCCATCACTCCTAAACATGAACTCATGGTCAACGACTGGAGCGCCAGAGCCATTCATTTTTTTTCTCTGGATGGACAGTATCTAAAATCCCTAAACCTTAAAGGCATGGTTTTTTTCCGAAATCCTGTGGCTGATTCTCAAAATCAAATCGTAGCCGGTTATTCGGTTATGGCTGAAACCGTCACTAGTTATCTAAAAATATTCAATCCGGACATGACTGAAAAAAAGACCATTTATTCTTATGAAAGTGCTCAATACCCGAAAATCAATCCTCTTCATGCCCAGTGTTACTGGCAGATAGGCAAGGACGATCATATTATCTGGGGATATAACGATATCTATGAGATTCGGTACTTGGAGCCGGACGGAAGCCTGTTTATGAAAGTATCAAAAGAATATGCCCCTGTGAAAATTACAGAACAAGAAAAGCTGGAGTTCTACAAATCTAAATTCGGACAAGAAGCTCCGCCTGAAGGAATTGAAATTTCCTGGAATTCCCATCATAATCCCTTCATTTATTTAAGCGGTGATGATGAGGGTAGAGTGTTTGTACGCACCTATGAAAAAGCTCCCAAGGGCCAGTATTATTATGATGTGTTCAATTCCCAGGGAAAATACATCGCAAAAATACCGTTGAGACACCGCCCGCGTGTTTGGAAACAGGACAAGCTCTATGTAATATCAGAGGACATAGCGGGATTTCAACAGGTCAGACGGTACAGCGTGAATTGGCGGAAGGACTGAGCTCTCCTAACATCCGCTTGCTTCAGGGTTTGGTTCATTTTCCCGGATAACTCTCCAAAGTCACCATATACGGTTCAAGGATTTCTTCAAAGAGAACGGGGCGCCTGGGATAGAAATAGTGTTTCTGGTAAAGGCGGACGGCAGAAATAACAACCAGGATAACACCCCAATACACAAACAGATAGGATGGTCTCGACAGCAATACCTGGGCGAAAAATGCCGTCAGAAAATAATACGCGACGAATCCTGCGATATAGGGAAGCAAAAAAACATGAAATTTCTCTTTGCCCGGCATATAGGAACAGGCAAAGGGGATTTTGCGGTAATGCAGGAAAAATCCTTCCATCAGCAGAACGGTTATTCCCAAGACATAAATAAAGTGATAAAATGCCGTCCCCCAATCCCAGAGCAGTGCAAAGACAACCAGAAAGGCCAGATTGACCGGCAGGATATTAAAAAAGAAAATACCTTTTCGCAAGCCGGATACATAATACCGGTAAGAAGACGTGCCGGCCACGCGGAAAATCCAGTTGGACTCCATTCCCGCCGGCACATTTACGGTATTCCGGACGCCAAGAATAAGAAACAGATTGAAGACAAGGGGAACGGCCAACATGGGCCGGTTGATTTGTGTAAAATCGGAAAAGGACACGTCCCAGCCCAGCAGGGTGATAAGAATCAGTCCGCCTCCGGCGGCCAGGAAACCGATGAGCCTGTTGCAGTGGACCTGGCTGAAACGAATGGTTTTGCCGTAGAAATAAAAGACCGCTCTCTGTTCCGGTCGGCGGAGAAAAATCCGGTTAAACAACCCAAAAAAAGGCGCTGCAGCAGCCCCCAGTAGGCTTGTCCGCGGAGCCGCCGCTCCGAATTTTCGCAAGTGCCGCCGGAAGCTCAGACCGGCCGTGATGTAAAACGCCGCTAGAGCGACCAGGATGGAAAGCCAGGCCGCTGCGGATAGCCTGTGAAACACCGGATCCGGGTTTCCTAAAAGGGTTTCATAGAGACCGATAAACCACATGGGCGGCACGAGCAGCAGCTTCATGGATGATTCCTCTCTCCAGACTGCCAATATTCCGGCGAAATAGCGGAAAAACCATGTGTCCATTATCAGGAAATGATATCCGAAAAAAACGGCAGCACTCACGATAACCCCCCGAATATATCCGGATACTTTTGTAAACAGTTTTTTGCCCAGAATCAGGGATAGAGTACCGACCAGGGCCGCGAAGAAAAAAAGAGTGAAAAAAGCGGCGGTGAAGGTCGCCAGAAAATGAATGAGAAAAAATACCGGCGTAAACATGACATTTGTGGAAACATATGTGGCAATTGTGCTGAAAAGGACAACCGCTGCAAAAATATTCATCCCTATGGCGAATATTCCAGCCAGGGTGCATAGACTGAGGAATTTAGACCAAAACAAGGTGCGAATCTTTATGGGAAGCGGCGCAAAGTTGGCGAAATCGCGGTCATCCAGGAAAAGGGCATCCCATTCAATAACGGAAACCAGGGCCATCACCAGCATCATGGCGCTTAGAAGTATCAATTTCTCTTGCCAAGAAGTCCCCGTATCCTCAATGAGGACGTAATGTCCTGTGAGCATAGACGCCAAAAAAGCAAAAAATACACTCAGAATGGCGACAACGCCGATTATCCGGCCTGCCATCTGGTCTTCAAATGAAATCAAATCATTGCGGAACAGCCGTTCAAAAAAATGCCGCGTTAAAATCAGAACCTGGCAGCTCCTGATTCTCGTTTTCAGATTATTTAAATTCATTTTGCCGTATATTTGATCACATCGAGCATGGCCCGGGCTTTGGCCCCGGTGTCTTCCTTTACCGTCAATTTACCGAAAATACTTTCCAGCGAAGGCAGCTTCATAAGCTTCCGTAGGCTTTCCACTGAGTCATCGGCCACAATCCGGCCTTTGTGGATGATAATGGTCCGGCTGCAGACTTTTTCTACAACCTCCAGAATATGCGAGGAATAAAGGATGATCTTTCCCTCTTCAGCCAGCAAAGACAGGAGGTCTTTCACAAACAGATTGGCGGCCGCATCCAGTCCGCTTAAGGGTTCATCCAGCAGCAGAATGTCCGGATTATGCAGCAGGCTGGAAGCCAGCAGGACTTTCTGGGTCATGCCCTTGGAATAGGATGAAATGGACAGGTCCATTTCTCCGTATAAGCCTAGAAGTTCCATCATTTCTTTGATTTTGGTGTGCAGGACTTTTTCAGGAATCCGCCGCAGCCGGCCGACCAGCTGCAGATACTCATACCCGCTGAGATGGGGGTAGACGGCCGAATCCTCCGGGATATACCCGATATGCTTTTTATATTCATTTTGTTTTTTCCGGATATTCCCGCCTTGGTATAAAATCCGGCCGGAGGTCGGCTCCAGCAGGCCGGCCAGTATTTTCAAGGTGGTGGTTTTGCCCGCTCCATTGGGCCCTAAATATCCGGTGATTTCTCCCGGCTTGACCGTGAAGCTGACATCTTTAACCGCGTACTGGGCGCTGTATATTTTGACCAGATTCCGTATTTCCAGCATGCTGCTTTACCCGGCCAACTCGTTTGATTTCAATGAATGATTGCCCATCATTTGCTCCCTTTTGAGTAACTCATAATGATATGAATATCAATGATAATACAATAGAAAACAATCCGGATGTCAAGAAAAACTCAAACGGTCAATCGCTGAGGAAGCGGATTCCATCCGGCAAGCTTTATATAACGAATTGCGTCCATTTTTCTCACTATAGTAAAATACAAGCGAGTCATTTACGATACATCTTATCTTTTCGCCATAAACAGAAAAAGATGCTCGCTTTCAGCGGGACCCGGGCGATATATCGTCCCTCCGCATCAAAAACATCATAGAAAATCTTATCTCCGGGTTTCCCACTCAACATCCATCTTTTTAATAAAATAATCTCCGTCCCGGTTCATATCGATCATATACAGGCTGTTGTTTTTCCATGTCAACGGCATACGGAAATCATGCATTTGAAGCGGAAACCGGGTGAGGAAATCGCCGTCCGGCGTTCATTTAACCGGATCAGATTTCTTCCGGATGGCGCCGACCGCCTTCCCGTAAAAATCCATCACTTTAAGTTCATCTTGGTCCGAATAGCCGGCGATGACATGCGCGCTGGAAAGGCAAAAATGAAGCCGCGGGGGAAAAATGCGGGCCGACGGCCCCTTGTCATCAGAAGTCATGTCGAATTTGTGTTCTATTAGAGTGTGATAAAATGTGCCGTCTGACTGTTTTCGGATACAACCTTGCCGTCGAGATCAGTTTGGCAACATCCAATTCCATCCAATGCCACTCATCCAAAGAAGGCTTCAGACCGTTCATTCTTTTGATATAAACAAAATCCAAGGCTGCTTTTTCCGGCTGAGCCGTAAAAACGCTGTCCCGGGCATTGTACCCGAAAAACAATTCTTCCTTTATATGAAAATATCCGATTTCTCCAAGGGCTGTGTGAAAAGTTTTCGTCTTGTTTGTAGACACACATGTCAGCATCTGCGGAACCTGTTCCGAAATGCCATGCATGAACAAGGCGGATTCAAGCGAGATATAGCTGGGGGGATATATCAGGCCGGCTGCTTTTTCAAGATCCGGCGGGGAAAAAGAATTGGCATACAGTTGTTTGCCAAGTTTCAGCAGCATTCCTTTTTTCACCAAGCGCTGAACCGCCCGCTTTGCCGATGAAAGGGGCAATCCTGAAATCCGCATCAATTCCGTTAAGCTGTATACAGATTTTCCCTTGCGCAGGCATTGAATCCAATCGCTTTGAGTGAATGCTTTTGTCATTGCTGCGTCTCATGAAAAGTGATGGCTTCAGCCGCCTCTTCCATAATGGCCGCAGCGGAATGTTTGATCATGGTGTAATTATCCCTGGAAAGCTGATGCCTGTAACGCTGCGGCAGAAATCGTTTCATTTCAGCTTCCATATTTACGGATTTGATACGCTCTAACTTTTTCTTCATCTCCTCTTCGTTAGATGAAATGCGGTAATCTTTGAATTTCTTTTCAATCAGCGATATATCCATTTTTTGACCCAATAACTCAGACATAAACCACAGATCAAAAATATCGCGTTCTTTGAGGTAAGGCCGGCCAGCAACGGCTGTGATTTTCTCGGCCATCAGTTCATCCATTATCAATCCGTTCACCAAAGGCCGTCGGTGCAAGATATCGAATTCGGATTTTACCGGGATTACCTTCATCCGGTAAACAGGGAATCCAGCGAATTCAACCTTCACTCTGAACACCCGCCGCATCCCCTAAGGCTGAAAATGCAGCCAGTAGATAAAAACTTTTTTAAAGTTCCGATCATCGGGATATTTCCATTGGAAACGGCCTCTTCCCAGGTATTGGATAATATTTTTTTCAATATTAGATTTGGACTTATCCATAAGCTTTTTTGCGGATGGGGCATTAACTTCCGCTCCTGCAAAGTCCAAATATTCCGAATATCTATACCCCCCCATACAAGAGATGCAGACTTGTACCGCCCTGAAAACAGATTATTTGACTTTCCGGCAAGGAAAACAGCGCTTCCAGCACTATGAGTTGCAGTACCTCTTCCACAACGGAGTTTAAAGGTACTCCTTCTTCTTTCGCTTTTTCCCTCACATCTTCCCAAATCATTTTTATTTCCAAAAAAGGACAAATTTGTCTTTTTTTGGAAATATAACACAAGAAGGGAAAAGAAGGCAATTTTTTTGACGGAGGTGCCGGACAGCCGCGGGTAGGTGCAGTCGGACAGCAGGCCGTGCAGGGCGTGGTTTATTTTTCCTGGGACGGCCGCCGCATTTATGAATTCGGTGCTGCCGGCCCCGATTTGAAGGATGGTTATGAAATCAGGGTGTTTGGGATAAAACAGCAGGATTGATTTGCATAAGCCGCAAATTGGATTAAGCAATCATCTTTTTTATGGCTTCGAGAAATCGGCTTGCAGTATTTTTATGGAAAGATTATGGCGCACCGGCTCTCACGGGCATATATTTTTGACATGAGAAATGGATTTATGAAATCATTCACCGCAGGTCCAGATTCCACTTTGGAGAAAGGCATTTCTTGTCCAAACATTGGGGAGCGGGTCACGTTTAACATTTAGTTTCATTGTCAAATTAAAACCAAAAAAAACATTCCCTACTGTAGATACATTATATGGAACGATCCTACTTCCAGACTCTAATGAGACTGCATAATATGATGTTGTTATATCTTTAGCCATTATTGTATTATTGGTTTATATATAGGTAATCAAAATGATTTGGAAAATCCATAATTCTAGCTTAACAGAAAAATTTAGAACCAGAGTAACGAGAGTTGGTTTAAAACAAAAAATCCTTAGGAAATACAAAGGCAGTTATGAAAAATCGAATATAATATGAATAGAAAACATCACTACATTTCATATTTTTTCCAATTTTTCGGAATATTTTATTTAATATCCAGTTTTATAGTTTTTTATTTATATGCCCCCGGAACGATCCATATTTTTAAAATCCAAATCACTCTTTACAGCATTATTAAACCGATAAAAATCAGCATTTTTCTCCTTTTAATTGGATACCTAATTCGAATCTTGGAAAAGCGTCATATAAAAGATCACCAATGGTGGGTCCCTATTCTGTTTTGTTCCATTGTATTAATCAATCTAAGTTCCCCGGTTAAATTTGCGCCGGATGCAAAATATTCTATTCATACAGCAAGAAGTATAGTCGCTGAGTTTGATATCGATTTGGATGAGTACTCCCATTTAATAAAAAATGACGATTACCGAATTGAATATATCAATGGCCATATCTATCCTTATTTCCCAATTGGTCCATCTATAATGGCCGTTCCTATTGCCTCGCTTTTTAACAAAGAAATGGTCCTATCTAAATATGAAGAAATTGAATTGATCACCGCAACTTTAATCATATCTTTAGCCTCGATATTTATTTTTCTCATTTCCCGCAGGATTCTTGGCAGCATCCCTTTTGCAGCACTCGCCGTATTCATTTTTTGTTTTTGTACACCTGTTTGGTCAACCGCTGGACGGGGCTTATGGCAACACGGCCCTTCTCTCTTATTGCACTCAATGGCTGTTTATTTCATCATCCTTGCAAAGGATAAACCGAAATATATTAAATATTTAGGAATCCCTCTAGCGACAGCATTTATCATGAGGCCGCCAAATGCAATTCCTATGTTGTTTTTGTCCATTTTCGTCTTTATTAAATATAGAGAATACTTTTTTTCTTATCTCACTTTTTCTTCGCTGATATTTATTTCATTTATTCTCTTTAATCTCAGTGTATATAGTGCATTCTTTCCGCCTTATTATATGGTTTCGAGAGTCGGACATCTGGACCATTTTTTTGAGGCCCTGATAGGGAATCTCATAAGTCCAGGAAGAGGACTGATAATTTTCTCTCCGGTTTTATTGTTTTCATTTTGGGGGATAATCAAAAAAATTAAAACTGATTGGTTTTTAGGAATAATATTTTCCAGTATTGTTATCTCCCACTGGCTCGTAATTTCATCTTTTCCGAAATGGTGGGGAGGACATTGTTTTGGTCCGAGATTCTTTGCAGATATTATTCCATATTTAATATTTTTTCTCTTATTTTTTCTTAAATCCATTCATTCCGGTCAGATTCATACTCAAATCGTTATCTTATTCATGCTATTAAGCTTGGCCAGCTTTCTTATTCATTATCAGGGAGCAACGGATTTTAATACGTATTTATGGAACGCGGAGCCAACAGACATCGATATTGACACAAAAAGATTGTGGGATTGGGGTGACCTGCAATTTTTAAGATAACTTTGTAAAGAATTTTCAATTTTTTCAAATATCAATCGACATAATTTACGAAATCCAAATCAATTTAAGGGGGAAATTATGAAAAGATTAGTTGTTGGTTCATTCTTAATTCTAATCCTTTTTTTCATTGGGGATGCATCATCTATTTCAAGCTATGAGTTGTATGATATGTGGGATTATATGTGTCACGATAATTGGCAAACAAGATTTATGACAGGGTCACATCCCATGAGAAATAAAGTCAAGGACGGGAATCAAACTCTTCTGTTTATTAAAACCACCTCTGGTTATCCTTTTGAAGTGTTCAATCTTTATAGTAGTAATATTTATATGAAATATGAAGGAACACAATGGCCCGGTCAACCAATTCCTGGCTCAGAACCGCCAATTATCGATGAATACTATAACAAAACAACATATAAATACAATCCTTCTTTCCAATTTCGCTGGTGTCCAAGATATGTTTATCATGGTCAATCCTTTTCTACTAATAGTTTCAAAGTTTGTTGGGTGAAAGGATGTATTCCGTATCCATCATATACAAATCCGAGCATGACTGGTAAGGTCTATTATATTGACAACTATAATTTTGGAGGAGATGTGGGGCAGAAAGCCATGTGTCATTATACAACACAGATATTATATTGAAGGATTGTATCACCATGAAGCATATTTTTATGTAAAAGAATATGGTCTGGTTAAATGGTCACATGACGCGCAAGATTCTAATAATAATTGGATAAATTTTGGATACACTGTTTTTAATTATGAAGCAGTCGGGAGCTTCAATGAAGTTTGCCCATGTTGGCCCACCTCGGAGTGTCAATAATAATAATTTCAGTAGAATTACGATCTGGTAGGGAGGTTGTTTGGTGCATATCCTGTCTGGCCAAACCGAATTCCTTTAACTGTGATAAGACACTGAAGTTTTATTATACTTTCGAATGGCTGGACTAAGGTGTCAATGGTCGTTTAATAATGAGCCATTTTCGATCGTGAAAAGTGAGCCACTTTCGTCTGCTATTTTGTTCACCCATCATCTCCATGCTGATACTATTTATGGAACAAGAGAGGATTTATATAATGACCAAAATGAATACATTGGATGGCGATGTTGGCAGGAGCCGAGTAATTGTGTGATTGTTTATCCGCCACAATAAAAGAATTTAAATATTTAATGATAATGTCCCGAAAAAGAATTCTTCCCCTTATCCTTACTATTCTCATATTAAGTCCGTTCTTGAATGCGGATACAGAGTCATGTCCGTTTAAGATAACATTAATTGAAAAAGTTAAACTTGAAGACCAACCGGAATTTATTGAGACGCCCGGCTCATTTATCCGCACGGAAGACGGGTTATTCATTATCACGGATTTTAAGGCCGGACATCTTAAAATCTATGAGCCCCGATGTCAGACAAATCCAAAAAGAGAATAACCGGTACTCGTATATTAGAAATCTTACTGTTACGGATGACTTGCTCTATCTTGTATATCCGTCGAAGGGGAAGAGGAAAATAGTGCAGTTTTATCGGCATAGCGGCGATTTTTTGGGTGAGGCAGCCATGCCTCTTCCCGGGATAAGAGGCATGGTTTATTTTTCCCGGGACGGCCGCCGCATTTATGAATTCGGTGCTGCCGGCCCCGATTTGAAGGATGGTTATGAAATAAGGGTGTTTGAGATTAAACAGCAGGATTGATTTGTATGAGCCGCAAATCTACCCTAGTATTCAAACTGCTACTCCATCTCTTTTTGCATTTCTGTAGAGTTGATTTGATCCTTCTTTATAATCTTCTATAGAAGCAGGTTTCGCAGAAATAAGGTGTTTGGATTCAAGCTGAAGAGAGTATAATAGCTCATTAATGGTTCGCAACTCGCGAAAATAGTCGAATGGCTGATTTAATAAAACCAGTATATCGATGTCGCTGGATTCTTCCGCATGACCTCTGGTCCTAGAACCGTAGAGAATCAATCCTTTGAATTGTTTTTTATAATGGTTTTGAAGGATAACTTTACTCTTCTTTATTATTGTATCCATGAAAATCATATTTTATCATTTTTGTAATAATTCTGACAGGTTTAACATATTTTTCTTTCATAATATTTTACCGCTTCATTGATTCCTCTTGAACCATTCCCTATAAACTGGGTAAGATAATCACCCGCTTGCTTCATGATTTTGTTTATTTGGCTGTGGTCATGGTTTTATTCAGCCGCAGATAATCATACTTAAAGCAAAATGGAATTAGCGGGAGCTGATCTCACCAGCTGGCACTGCTGAGTTATGTTGATTGAAAATTAACTTCAATATCCGGTTTGATTATACGAGCCTTCATATCTGAAACAATCCTTGACTAAACGACATTAGTCGTTTATATTAACGACAAAATGGCGTATAGAAGGGAGATGATGATGACAGTAAATGTCCGCACGATTCTCTTGTTCTCGGTTTTATGTATCACTCTATGGTCCTGCCAAAACGCGGCAAAAGAGTGGCAGGGGACCATCGAAGAAAACGATGGAGTGACAGTGGTCAAAAATCCCCGGCAGCCCCTCTATGGTGAAGGTGTTTTTCAAATAGAAGAAGAGCTGGCGATCGGAGCAGCCGAAGGACCGGAAGAGTATATGTTTCAATCAATTAAGGATATGACCGTCGATGAAAAGGGGCGGATTTATGTTTCGGACCGAAAAGCCGGTCACATAAAAGTCTATAATAAAAGAGGAGAATATATTCAGACTGTCGGGGAAAAAGGCCAAGGGCCCGGGGAATTCATGCTGCCCAATCGGGCCTTCATCAAAAACGGTAAGGAACTGTGGGTTTATGATGACGGCCGCCGGGCTTTTCTTATTTTTACTTTAGAGGGTGATTTTATCGAAACTCTTGATATATACCAGACGGAAGCGCTTGAAGCACGAATCGATTCTCAAGGGAATATATCCGTTACCACGATGGAATATGATGAAGATACAGGGAATTTGGGGTATGTTTTAAAATTATTCGATTCAAAACTCAATCTCATTAAAACAATAGCTTCCATCCCAGGGGCCAGGGACCACCGGGGACACAATATATTTTTTCCCATTTTCAACTGGACCGTAAACAGCCGGGATCAGATTATTTACGGGTATCAAAAGGAATATGAGCTTAAAATTTTTAACCCCCAAGGGGAATTGATTAAGTTATAAAGAAAGACCATACTCCGAAAAAAGTGACACAGGCGGAAATCGATAAGAGAATGGAAAGTGTCAGGCCGGGGCAAAAAGTCTATATTCCGGAGCATCACCCTGTCTTCCGGCAAATCACGGTTGATGAAGCGGACCGGATCTTCATTATGCTCTGGCTGGCTCCGGAAGACCGTAACGGATACTTTTTTGATGTCTTTGATGCTGAAGGGAAATACACAGCCCAAATATTCCTTCCCGGAAGCCCTGGAGCATGGAAAGACGGCAAGTTCTACTTAAAGGAATCCGACCAGGATGGCTATTTGTATGTGAAGCGGTATGCAGTTACCTGGGATTATTGAATAAGGATAATTCAATGTAAGGGGGAACTTGAGCTTCTAATCCGCTGATTTTTCGATGCTGTCTTTCTCTCGCCGCTTTCCTTTTGACTTATTCATTATTTTATATATATGATGGGCGGTGACACCGCTTGAAGGGCGGGATTTTATCATAATGGATAAGAATTTCCTGCAGCGAATATCATCAAAAGGAGCCTACCTATGAAAAACAATAAACCACGCATACTTTTATCTTTTTGCCTGTTTTTCGGCATTATCTTCGTATCGGCTTTTGTGTCTGAGGCTTCCACCTTGGGCTATTATCAATACCCGGCACTCCACGGCGAAACACTGGTCTTTTCAGCGGAAGGAGATATCTGGAGAGTGGATGTTCAAGGCGGTACAGCCCGGAGGCTGACCACTCATCCCGGCGAAGAAACCCATCCGGCTGTTTCTCCTGACGGACAGATCCTGGCCTTCTCCGCGACTTATGAAGGTCCGACCGAAGTGTACACCATGCCCATAGAGGGAGGCGTTCCCACCCGCTGGACGTATGAATCCGATTCATCCTTGGTGGTGGGGTTCACTCCTGGCGGCCGGCTTATCTACACCACCCGGGCCTATTCCACTTTGCCCAATCAACAGCTGGTGGCGATTGATCTTAAAACAAACAAGCGGGAGGTGATTCCCCTTCACCAGGCCAGCGACGGGTCATATGATGACTCAGGCCGGGCCCTCTACTTTGTCAGGCCCGCCTTCCACAACAACAATACCCAAAGATATCAGGGGGGCACCGCTCAGAATATCTGGAAGTTCACGGATGGTCAAACCGAAGCCCGGAATTTGACCGATGATTTTGCAGGCGAAAACTTTGCTCCCATGTGGTGGAACGGCCGGGTCTATTATGTTTGCGAGCGGGACGGGACCTGGAACATCTGGTCCATGGATGAAGAGGGGCGGGACCTCAAGCAGCACACCCGGCATGAGGGATGGAATGTGAAATCACCTTGCCTGGATAACGGCCGGATCGTTTACCAATTGGGGGCTGATCTCAGGGCCCTGGATGTGCGAAGCGGGAAGGATCAGCTCATTCCCATTTCTCTGGCGTCTGATTTTGATCAGCTGCGGGAAAAATGGGTGAAAGAGCCCCTGGATTATCTGACATCCGCCCATGTCCACCCCGGCGGTGAGAGTGTGGTTTTGACCTCCCGCGGCCGTGTTTTTGTAGCACCTGCAGGTGACGGACGCCTGGTGCGCGCATCATATAAAGAAGGCATCCGCTACCGGGATGCGGTGTTCATGCCCGACGGCCAAACCCTGCTGGCACTTTCCGATGAAAGCGGGGAACTGGAATTTGTCACCATGCCCGCCAACGGAGTGGGGGAGGAAAAGCCCCTGACGAATGACGGCGAGATCCTCCGATTCCAGGGACACCCTTCCCCGGACGGAAAGTGGATCGCTTATGATGATAAAAACAATGAGCTTTGGCTTTTAAATACGGAAAGCAAAAAGCAAACAAAAATTTCCTTATCGCAGGAAGGAATCGGAGATATATCCTGGTCCCCGGACAGCAAATGGCTGGCTTTCTGCGAAACCGCTTTTAACACCTTTGTCCAGATCCATCTCTACAGCGTGGAAACGGGAGAGTATATTCCTCTGACAACCGACAGAGTCAACAGCATGAGCCCGGCCTGGAGCCCGGACGGGCGTTTTATCTATTTTTTATCCGACCGGAATCTTCAGTCTGTCGTGAGCAGCCCGTGGGGCACCAGACAGCCGGAGCCTTATTTTGACAAGCCGATGAAAATCTACTGCCTCTCCCTCCAGCAGGGGGTCAGGTCTCCGTTTAAGCCCGAGGATGAACTTTACGAAGCCCCTCAAACCAAAGAAGGCGCGGCGAAGGAAGTTTCCATCCAGATTGACCGGGAAAACATTCAGCGGCGCATCCGCGAGGTGCCGGTGGAGCCGGGCAAATACGCCGGACTGGAAGTCAATGAGCAGGCCCTTTTTTGGATCGAACGGGGCGAAAGCTACCGGGACCCCTCCCGTTTGAAAGCCGTAAAGATCGGGAACAAGGACATCAAACCTGTGACCGTGCTGGAAGGAATCCGGAACTTTGAAATAACCCCGGACGGGAAAAAAATGATGGTCCGCAAGGGAAATTCCTTTTATGTCCTGGACGCGGCGCCCGGGAAACTGACCGATTTAGAAAAAGGAGAGGTGAACCTGCAAGGCTGGAGTTATCCCATTGATATGCGTGAAGATTTCCGGCAGCTTTATATCGATGCCTGGCGGCTGGAAAGGGATTATTTTTGGGATCCCAACATGCACGGTGTGGATTGGGAGGCCATGCGGGATAAATACCTTCCTCTGGTCGACCGGGTCACAACCCGGCGGGAGCTCAACGATGTGATCGGAGAACTGGTGGGCGAGCTGTCAGCCCTTCATGTCAGTGTGCGGGGCGGTGATCTCCGGGAAGGGCCCGACCAGATCAGCGTGGCCACGCTGGGCGCCCGGCTGCAGAGGGATGAATCCGCCGGCGGCTACCGGATCCGCTATATCTACAAATCCGATCCGGATTATCCCGGGGAGCTATCACCTCTGGCAGATCCGGACCTGAACGTCCGGGCCGGTGATGTCATAACCGGTATCAACGGCCAAAGCACCCTGTCGGTCCGGCATCCCCGCGCGCTTCTCAGAAACCAGGCGGGAAACCAGGTCCTTATCACCGTCAAATCAGCAGAAACGGATCATACCCGTCAGCTGATCGTCATTCCTACAGGGAATGAATACAATATCCGGTATAACGACTGGGAATACACGCGCCGTATGGAAGTGGAAGAAAAAGGAGAAGGGGAGATCGGTTATGTCCATCTCCGCGCCATGGGCGGAGGCAATATCACCGAATGGTACCAGAATTTTTATCCCGTTTTCAAACGGAAGGGACTGATCATCGATGTCCGCCATAACCGGGGCGGCAACATTGATGCCTTTATCCTGGGAAAACTGATACGAAAAGCCTGGTTCTACTGGAAGCCGCGGGCTGGGAATCCCTATTGGAACATGCATTACGCTTTCCGCGGCCATATGGTGGTGCTGTGTGATGAAAATACGGCATCGGACGGGGAAGCTTTTGCCGAAGGATTCAAGAGACTGGGCCTGGGCAAAGTGATCGGCACCCGGACCTGGGGCGGCGAGATCTGGCTCAGCAGCAACAATCGCCTGACCGACCAGGGACTGGCAAGAGCGCCGCAGACAGGCGTTTACGGGCCGGAAAGGGAATGGCTGATCGAGGGACACGGAGTGGACCCGGATATTGTGGTGGATAATCTTCCCCATGCCACGTTTAAAGGCGAAGATGCTCAATTGGAGGCGGCGATTGATTATCTTCAGGAGCAGATCCGGAAAAACCCGGTGGATATCCCGGAGCCCCCGCCGTATCCGGATAAGTCCTTCAAAACCAATACTAAGAAAAAATAGTCCCCAGGAATACAATAGATAGGAGAACCCACTTGACATAGAAATTTTTTGTGTTATATTAACCTTATGGTTAAACTAACAGGTTGGTTAACATGAGCGCTAAAGACAAAATTTTACAGGCGGCGATTGATGAATTCTCCCATTTCGGCTTTGAAGGGGCCCGGGTGGACCGGATAGCCGGGAAGGCGGACATCAATAAAGCCATGATCTTTTATTATTTTTCGTCCAAGCGGAAGCTGTATCAATTCATCATCACCAATGCCTTCAAGCGGCTGCTGCCGGAAATCAGGGCGTCTATCGAAAAATCGGAGGGGCCGGAGCGGTTTCTGGAGCTTTTGCCCAAGGTGTACATTCGTTTTCTGCACGAAAATCCCTATATTGTGCGGCTTATCCTGCCGGAATTGATGTACCGGCCGGATAATATCACCCGGATTATAAAAGACATGTTCCGGAACCTGCCGGAACCGCCGCAGAAAACCGTGCTGGATATGATCCGGGGGTGGAGTGAAAAAGGGCTGATCCGGGAATCCGACCCGGTGCAGTTTATCATGAATATCATTTCCCTTTCGATATTCACCTTCATCGGCAGCCCCATGGTGGAAGCGGTTTTGGGTGTCTCGATCGCCTTGGACGAGGCCTTCATCAAACAGCGGATAGAAAGTGTTACCCGTGTATTGAAAGGAGGGATGCTGGCATGAAAAAAATGCTGTGTGTGTTTTCCATGGCCGGCCTGCTGTTCAGCAGCGCTTTTCCGGCTCAGGAGAAGATCCGTTTGGAACAGGCGGTGGCTGAGGGAATCGCCATGAATCCGGCTTACGCCAATACGCTGCTGGATAAAGAGGCTGCGGCTGTGGAAGAAGAAATGGCCCGGCAAAACCGGCTTTTTCAGGTGGCGGCCGGAGGTGATTATTTTTACCGCTCCGCCACCATGCAGATTGAGATTCCGGGCGTTGAGGTGCCGGGATTGATATCCGTGCCGGGAAAAAGCCTGGAAGCCGGCGTGCATCATAATTTTGATTTGAAAATGGGGGTTTATCAGCCGATTTATACCGGCGGCCGTTTGACCCAAAGCCTCAAGCTACGGGAGATTCAGAAGGCCATGGCCGATAACCAGGCCCGGCTTCAGAAGCTGCAAACAGCCGGGCAAATTAAAACCGTTTTTTTCGATTACCTGGTGCTGGATAAAAGCCTTGAGTCGCTGAATCACCTGAAGGATCAATTGAATATCCATCTGGCCAAAGCGGAGGATCTCCGGCAGGAGGGCTTGATCGGCAAAATCGATGTGCTGGAAACCCGCCGGCGGATCGATGAAATTGATCTGCGGATAGAAGATGTCAGCCAGGCCATCGCGGCGCAGCGGATCCGTTTTCACCGGCTGTGCGGGCATTATCCGGAGGATATCGACAGGGCATATACGGAAGAGGCGGAGCCGCTTAAAGCATCGCTGGACTATTTCCGCACCCATCATCCCGCGTATTTGACCCTGCAGAAGCGGATGGATTTATTGGCTGCGCAGAAGAAAATTGCCTCCGCGCAGACGCTGCCGCAGGTCAGCGGATTCGGGGAAGTGCACTACGGCAAGCCGGGAATTGATTTTTTCCAGAAAGAATGGATGCTCTATTTCCAGGGCGGTATAACCGTGAACTGGACCTTATTCAACTGGGGGAAAGCGGAAGCGGAAAAAGAGGTGCTGGATTTGGACATACGGAAGATTCAAAATCAAACTGAAGTGTTTCTGAATGACATCCGGGAAAATTTGGAAAAACTCTATCAGTTAAAGCGCGCGCTGGAAAATAAAATCGTCCTGGCGGAAGAGATGATCGCCAATACCCGTGAAGAAGCCGAAATCAAGGCCGATCTTTACCGGGAACGCCGGCTACCCAACCGGGATTACCTGGCCGCTCTGGAAGCTTTGGAGCAGGCGGAGGTTTTTGCAAAAGAACTGCGCTATCGTTTAGAACAAGTCAATATCCGGATCAATACCCTGATCGGAAGGGAGGAATCATGAAGACAAAATATATAGCCTTAGCCGCGGCTTTGCTGGTGCTTTTTTCAGGGTGCAGCCGGGAAGAGACAGCCGGTATGCAGGCCGCCGGTGTGGTGGACGGCGAGGTTGTGGATATCATGCCCTTAACCGGCGGTACGGTGGTGCGGGTGAACTTTCAGGAAGGCGGCCGGGTGGAGCAGGGCCAGGTGCTGATGGAAGTGGATGCCCGCAAGCTTAAGCTGCGCATGGAGGAACTCGATATAAAATCCCGGGAACTGCAGGCCAGGCGCGGCAAGCTTTTGGCTAAAAGGGATTTTCTGGAATCCAACCTTGCATACTGGACCGAACAGGTGGCCCGGCTTGAACGCCTGGCAGAGAAACAGTCGGTGGCCGGCGATGAGCTGCGCAAGGCGGAGCTTAAAAAGGAAGAGATTGAATCCTCGCTGGACGAAATTCAAAAATCATTGACGGAAATCGCCCTGGGGCATGAAACCATCGCTAATCAAAAACAGCAGCTGGAGCTTAATCTGGAAGATTTTACCGTTCTCTCCCCGGTCAATGGTGTCGTGCTGACCCGGATTATTTCCCAGGGAGAAACCACGGCGCCGATGAAGACGGCGGCCGAGATCCTGGATTTGGACAGCCTGTTTGTAGAGACTTTTGTCGAGGAAAAAGACCTGTCCCGCTTGAGCTTGGGACAGGAGGTCGACATTTTGGTCGACGGCCGCATCAGTCCGGTCAAAGGCCGGATTACGGTTTTCGGACGGGAGGCGGAGTTTTCTCCCAAATACATCATCAGCGAGGAGGAGCGCAAATCCCTGCTTTACCGGGTCAAAATCGAGCCGGAAGACGGAAAGGATATTTTAAAGCTCGGCATGCCGGTGACCGTGGTTTTCACCGGACTGGATACGGAATAAAAGGAAAAATAATGATAAAAGTGGAAAATACCGCTAAAGCATTTGACAGCATCCCGGCGGTGCGGTCGGTGTCCTTTGCGCTGGAACCCGGGCGGCTGACGGTGCTGGCCGGGCCGGACGGGGCCGGAAAGTCAACGCTTTTTAAAATCATCCTGGGCCTTGTAAATAAAGACAGCGGCCGGATTTTGCTTCAAGGCGAGGATATCGGCGGGCGGTTTTCCCGGATTACGGCTATAACCGGATATATGCCGGAGAGGTTCTCTCTTTATCCGGATTTATCCGTAGAAGAGAACATGAATTTTTTTGCCGATATCCAGCGGGTGCCGCGCCGGCGCCGGGAAGAACTGAAGCACCGGCTGCTGGAACGGACCGGAATGCTGCCCTTCCGCAGCCGGCGGGCGGGAGCCCTATCCGGCGGCATGAAGCAGAAGCTGGCCCTTTCCACTATTCTTTTGTCCTCACCCGACATCATCATCTTGGATGAACCCACCACCGGGGTCGATCCGCTTTCCCGGATCGAATTCATGCAGATTATCGATGATTTAAAAAACGAAGGCAAAACCATACTGATGTCCACGCCGTATCTCAATGAAGCGGAAAAAGGGGACATGATTTTATTTATGCAGGACGGCCGGGTCATCCAGCGCGGCACACTGCGGGAGCTGCGGGACGGCTTTCCGGCGAAGCTTTTCCGCATCCGGCCGGAAGGGCACATTATCGAGGTTATGCAGAAACTGCAGGAAATGGAGGAGCTGCGGGATTTTGTGTATATGCGGGGGCCGTTTATCAAATTCCTGTCGACGGGAGATAAAGATCTTCTCTCCCGGATTCCCACCCGGGAGGTGACGGAAGAGCAGCCCGGCCTGGAGGACATCTATCTTTATTATGAGAGGAGCGGCGATGCGGCCTGAAATCGAAGTCAGGGACCTGACCCGGAAATTCGGGGATTTTACCGCGGTTGACCGGGTGAATTTTTCCATTCACCAGGGAGAGATTGTCGGCTTCTTAGGCCCGAACGGGGCCGGTAAGACCACCACCATCAAAATGATCATGGGGCTGTTGAAGATGACTTCGGGCAAAGCGCTGGTCCAGGGCATGGATGTGCGGAAAGACCTTCGCCGGATAAAGCCTGTGCTGGGATATATGTCCCAGAAATTTTCCCTTTATCCGCTGCTTACTTCTCTGGAAAATATTGAATTTTTCGGCGGTGTCTCCGGGCTCAGCCGCAAAGAAATCCGGAACAAAAAGCAGGCGATCACCGGGAGAATTCCGGAAGAGATCCTGCGGCGCAAGGTCATGGATATCCCGCCCGGCTACCGGCAGCAGGTGGCACTTTTTTCCTGCCTGATGCCCGGTCCCGAGATCATCCTGCTGGATGAGCCCACTTCAGGGGTGGACCCGGAGACCCGGCGCCATTTCTGGATGGATATCTATGAGCTGAAAAAAGCGGGGAAGACCCTTCTGGTCACAACCCACAACCTGGATGAGGCCGAATACGCCGACCGGCTGATCATCCTCCACCAAGGACGGGTGGTCGCCAAGGGCGAGCCGTCCTCACTGCTTAAGGAGAAGCAGGCGGCGGATATGGAACAGCTTTTTAAAAAGGTATTGGACAGCCATGAAGCGCATTAAAGCCGTTATCATCAAGGAGTTTTATCACATTCTGCGGGACCCGCGCAGTCTGATCATTGTATTTATCCTGCCGCTTCTCATGATCTTTATCTTCGGGGCATCGCTGTCTTTTGACCTGGAGGAAATCGAGACCGGCATCATCGATTATTCGGATACGCCGCTCTCGCGGGCGCTGCTGCAGAGGTTCTCCCTGGGGTCGACGTTTAAGGTTCAGGTGCTGTATCCTGCGGCCGGGCAGTCGGATCCCATTGCGGAAGCGGAAAGGCGGCTGCGGTCGGGTGAGATCAAGCAATATGTGATTATCCCCGCGGATTTCGCGGAGAAGATTTTATCCCTGAAGACCGCTGGGGTGGAGACGGTTATCGACGGCAGCGATTCCAATTCCGCCAATGTGATTCAGCAGTACGATGACATGCTGCTGATGGATTTTCTGCGGGACATCTCTCCGGTGGAGGATGTGCTGACCGTAGCCACGAAGATGTATTTCAATCCGGAGAACAAGAGCACCTTTTTTATCGTTCCGGGGCTGGTGGCGGTGATCATGATCATGGTCTCAGCGCTTTTAACCTCGCTGAGTGTGGCCCGGGAAAAAGAAAGCGGCTCGATCGACCTGCTGTTTATTTCCCCGTTGAAATCTCCGCAGATTATTATCGGAAAGACGTTTCCCTACATCCTGGTGGCGCTTTTGGAAGGGGTGGTGATCCTGCTTTTTGCCCGCTACTGGTTTCAGATTCCCTTTCGGGGCAGCCTGCTGATCCTTTTCCTGTTCGCGCTGGTTTATATCGTGACCGGCCTGTCTTTAGGGATCACCCTTTCCACGGTTGCCGCCACTCAGAAAGTGGCCATGATCGTCACCCTGCTGGCGACGCTGCTGCCGTCTATTCTGCTGTCCGGATTTATCTTTCCCCTGGAGTCTCTGGGGCCTGTATTGAGGGCTTTTTCCTATGTGGTGCCGGCCACCTATTTTCTGGATGTTATCCGCGGCGTGGTGCTCAAAGGAGCGGGCCTGCAGGATTTTATCCGCGAAGGATTGATTCTTTTCGGCTTCTCCCTCTTTTTCTTAACCATGGCGTCGGTGCGTTTTCATAAACAAAGGAAGGCGAAATCATGAAGGTGTTACATCTGATCAAAAAGGAATGGATTGAAATCCTGCGGCAGCGGGAGATGCTGGCCGTGATGCTGGTGGCTCCTATTCTGCAGACCATTATCCTGGGATATGTGGTGACTACGGATGTCAAAAACATTCCTGTGGATGTGGTTAACCTCTCATCCGGCCGGCCGGCGGCCCGGATCGTCCACCGCATCAACCGGTCGGATTTATTCGATGTTCGCCGCAACTCCCGCCGTCCGGTGGACGCCTTGTCGACTTTCCGCGAGGGGGATGTCAAGGCAGTGATCGTTCTGCGGGATAAGCATGCAGACGGGGCTTTCACTTATCCGGAAATCCAGATCCTTATGGACGGGATCAATCCCAATACCGCCGGCATTGCAGCGGGATATTTTAACGGCATCGTCAAGCAGTATATTCTGTCCGATCTCAAGCAGAAAGGATTTGACCTGCCGGTGCGCGGCCATCCCATCATCCGCTTCAATCCCGATTTAGAGAGCATCCATTACATGGGGCCCGGGATTGTGGCGCTGCTTTTGACCATTATCACCATGTTTTTGACTTCGATCGCGCTGGTCCGGGAAAAAGAACAGCAGACCCTGGATACGCTGAGGATTTCGCGGCTGACGCCCTTTGATATCTATCTGGGCAAATCCCTTCCCATGGCCCTGCTGGGGCTTTTGGAGATGGGCATCGGCCTGGTCGTGGTGCTGCTGGTTTTTCAAATTGATATCCGGGGCAATGTGGTGTATTTATTCCTGGCCGCGCTGATTTTTTTGTTTTCCATTCTTTCCTATTCGCTTTTGATATCCACGTTCTGTACCACCCAGCAGCAGGCGCTTTTTTTCTCCTGGTTTTCCATGGTGCTGTTTTTGCTGTTATCCGGACTGTTTACTCCCGTCTCGAATATCCCCGCCGGACTCCGCTGGCTGGCGGATATCAATCCGCTGCGGTATTTGATCCACATCATCCGGGAAATTTTTCTCAAGGGCAACGGCCCCGCCTTTTTCTATCAGGACCTGCTGGTCCTGGCCGCCATCGCAGTGGCCGTGGGCTCGCTGTCGCTCCTGAATTTCCGCCGGATGGTATCGCGGTGATTGCCGTCGGTCATCCTGAGGCCTGCGGAAGCACACATATGGCATCCCCAGGCCGCGTTAGCGGCCGTAGTGATCTTAGAGTGCCTCGCCGGAGTTAAAAGTTAAAAGTAAAAAGTGAAAAGTTATTTTATTTAATATCAAACTATTACATAGTATCTAAGAGACGTTTCGTCATCCCCAATCCATTCACCATTCACCATTCACCATTTTTCCGGTTTTAAGCGTTTTGCCTTTGCGTTTTGAGATTCATCAGCTCACAATTCAATCGATTCACGATTCACGATTAACGATTAACGGATTTTAAATTGACTTCCGGACGATTTTAGTTAATCATAAAAATAATCCGATGGGGAAAAAATCCATGAATCCGCTGAAGAATATGAAACGAATTCCAGTCAGGAAGATTATCCGCAAGCGGAGCCAAAAGACCGGGCTGCCCCCGGGGACGCCGGTTTACACCGGGGAGGAAAAGCCGGATAAAGTCCGGATCACCGTGATGGATTACGGGGAAGACTTCTTGGAAGAAAAAGAGATTTCTTCCTGTGAAGAGCTAGCCGCCTTCCGGGCCAAAGATTCCACCACCTGGATCAATGTCGACGGTGTGCATAAACCGGATACCATTGAGACTATTGCCCGGCAGTTCGGATGGCACCCCCTGGTCATGGAGGACCTGGTCAATACCGAACAGCGCCCTAAGATGGAAAACCACGGCGACTATATTTTTATTGTTTTGCAGATGCTGACTTTCAATGATTCAAGAAAAGAGATCAAAAGCGAACAAGTAAGTTTGATTGTTGGGCTAGGCTATGTGTTTTCTTTTCAGGAGCATGTGGGCGATCTCTTTGAACCCATCCGCAAGCGGCTGCGCAGCGGAAAGACCAGAATCAGGAAGATGGGACAGGATTATCTGGCCTATGCTTTGATGGATGTCATCGTGGATAACTATTTTTCTATCCTTGAAAACCTGGGAGTGCAGATCGAGGACTTGGAGGAAGATTTACTGACCAATACCTCGCCGGAGGACCTGCAGCGTATCCATCATATGAAGCGGGAGATGATTTTTCTCCGCCGGGCAGTGTGGCCGCTGCGGGAGACCCTGAGCAACCTGGAGAGGGAAGATTCCGCCCTCATTCTGCCGGCCACCCGCCGCTATATCCGGGACGTCTATGACCATACCATTCAGGTGATCGATACGGTGGAAACGTTCCGTGATCTGCTGTCCGGAATGCATGACACGTATTTATCCAGTGTCAGCCACCGCATGAATGAAGTCATGAAAATTCTGACTATCATCGCCACTATTTTTATTCCGTTGACCTTTATCGTCGGTGTATACGGTATGAATTTCACGTATATGCCGGAACTGGAATGGAAATGGGGATACGCTGCGATTTGGGGCGTCATGATTGCGATTTTTATCGGAATGATCATCTATTTTAAGAGGAAAAAATGGCTATGAGTAACAATTCTAATCAAACAAAATTAATCCTTATCATTATTCTGGTCCTGCTGGCGGTTATTCTGGTGATCCAAAACTCCGGGATGGTGACCTTTAAAATTTTTTTCTGGAAGATCAGCATGTCCCGCATTATCATGATGTCGCTTTTGCTGGTAGTGGGCTTTGTCCTGGGCCTGCTGGCCGCCTCCCCGCTTTTGAAAAGAAGTAAACAGTAAAGAGTGAGGATTGAGGAAAGCGGTGTATGCTTTCATTCTGAGGCCTGTCCTCTGTCATCCTGAGCGGAGCGAAGGATCCCAAACGGTCTCGCCGTCTGTCATCCTGAGGAGCCTAGCGACGAAGGATCTGTGCATGCTTCGCCGAACGAAACGGAACCTTCTTTTCAACCTACCGGCCTCGCGGCATCGGACCCGGCCTCCGCTCCCGTTCAGATTTTTAACGCCATTCCTCGCTTGGATTTTCGGTGTCTGCGCAACTCCCCCCGTCCGTGGGTCAAACATGCTCGACACCCGGCTGCGCCGGGTTCCCTCAAATCCAGCGCTCGGAAGGCTAAATCTTCAATATCGCGTCAGCCGGACCCGATGCCGCTTCGCCTCACAATTGACATCATGAGCAGAGCGTTGCCGTCTGTCATCCTGAGGCCTGCGGCAGCATAAAAATGTTATCCCCAGACCGTATTAGCGGCCATGGGGATCTTAGACTGCTTCGTCGAATGAATCGGTTCCGTCTCTCCTCACGAAGCAGTATAAGATCCTTACGTCGCTTCGCTCCTCAGCATGACATTGAATGAATGTAAGGTCTGCGTTTTGCGTTTTGCCTTTTGCGTTTTGCGAATAATAGACGTGCCGGTTTTTCCTTTGCAATTCTTAGACATCCGCATTAAAATGCATTCTTAAACAACCAACACAAAAACAGGAGGCCACATATGCGGCATAGACATGGATTGATCGGACTGGTTTTGTTTATATGGACCGCCGGCGCGTTGAGCGCCCAGATGATCCCTGGGTTTTTTTGGACGCTGCTGCCGGAAGAGCAGGTGGCGGAAATCATCGGCGAAGCTTCTGGTGAAACCGCGTATAACACCATTATGGAGACCGGCGGCTACAACAAGGACCGCAAGCTGGCGGAATACCAGGACACCTTTTATGAATCCGAATATATTTTAAAACAGCTGCAGGAATACGGAATTCCCGGCGCCGAGATTGTCCGTTTTCCCGGCGGGCAGACCTGGGACGGCATCAAGGGCGAACTGTGGGAAGTGAAACCTAACCGACAGCAATTGGCTTCCTACCAGGATATGACTGCCACGCTGGCCCGCGGCAGCAACAACGCGGATGTGACGGCTGATTTAGTCTGGGTTGGACAGGGGACCCCGGCCGAATTGGATGCCGTGGATATAAACGGCAAAGTCGTAGTCACCGAAGGCAGTGTTTACAGCGTGCATGAGGAAGCCTGTCTGAAACGGACCGCGGCTGGCGTGGTTGCCATCAGCCAGTCCCGGCCTGCGTTTGATCCGCTGCAGATTCCCTGGCGGGGAATCAGGGGAGGAGATGAAGGCCAGCCCGCTAAATTCGCTTTCCTTCTGCCCTTCCGGGAAGGGGAGTTTCTTAAACGGAGGCTGCTGAATAATCAGAAAATCACAGTGCATGCCGCGGTGGAAACCCAGATGGTGCCTTATGATCTGCAGAATGTGGTCGCCCATATCCCGGGAACGGATCCGGATGCCGGAGAAATCATTTTCTCCGCACATCTGTTTGAAGGCTACACCAAGCAGGGTGCTAATGATAATAAATCCGGCAGTGCGGGCATTCTGGAAGTGGCCCGGGTGCTGCATACGCTGATCGAGGAAGGCCGGCTGCCTCGGCCGAAACGGACCATCCGGTTCCTATGGGGCCCGGAATTTTCCGGCACCGGCCCCTGGGTCCGGGCTAATAAGGATTTGATGGACAAAACCCTGTGCAACATCAATATGGATATGGTGGGGGAGTGGCTGAGCAAAAATCAGGCGTTTATGTGCCTGATGCGGACCAGTTTCGGCAACCCCCATTATATCAATGATGTGATGGAAAACTATTACCGCTATGTGGGGGAAGGCAACCGGGAGCGGATTCACCGCACGGCGCCCTTCCCCTATAAATACCCGGTCCGGATTGTGGCCCCGACCGGTGCGGATGAGCCTTTTTACTACAGCATTGAGACCCATTACGGCGCGTCCGACCATGAGGTCTTTAATGACTGGGCGGTCCGGGTCCCGGGGGTGATGATGATCGCCTGGCCGGACCAGTGGTACCATACTTCCGGTGACCGGGTGGATAAATCCGATCCCACCCAGATGAAGCGGGTGGCCGTGATCGGCGCCGCCGCCGCTTACACCATCGCGTCTGCGGATGACGCCATGGCCGAAAAGATCGCTTCTGAAATAAGCGCCAATGCCGCCCGCCGCCTGGGCCACCGTCTGAATGTGGCGGTTGAGCTTATCAACCGGGCTGGGCCGGATACGTTTAATGACGCTTATGAAACGGCGCGGATTCATATTGAAACCATGGCAGAAAATGAAATCAACACCCTGGAGACGGTCAAGGAACTGGCGTCCCAGCCCGGGGTGCTGGATGGTCATATCCGTATTCTCCAGGACAACATCCGGGCCATACGTGATTCCCATCTGGATGTGGTCGAAGCCCATATGCAGGCGCGCGCCGGGCAGCTGGGCATGCCGGAAGCCGAGATTACGTTAACGGAGCTGGAAACCAAGGCCGCCCAGACTGTTCCGCGTCCGACGCCGAAAGTCACAGCGGACGGTTACAGGGTCTACCGGAAATATATGGAGGAGATTCCGGAAGAGACCCAAAAGCAGTACCCTTACACACGGCGGACGATTGCCAGCACCGGCGAACTGCAGCTTCTGATCAACGGCGAGAATTCCGTGCTGGATATCAAGCATAAACTGGACGCCCAATACGGCCGGGAGTCCAAACTGGAACACATTTTCAATTATTTGGAGCTGCTGAAAATCGCGGGTTTGGTTGAATTTTAAATATCCGCAATACGCTGTCATATGTCATCCCCAGGCCGCGTCAAGCCAGCATATGCCGCCCCAAGGCCGCGCCAAGTCAACATATGTCATCCTGAGCCCTGCGGTAGCAGGCCGTGGGGATCTCGTGCTGCCTCGCCGAACGAAACGGAACCTTCTTTTCAACCTTCCGGCTTCGCGGCATCGGACCCGGCCTCCGCTCCCGTTCAGATTTTTAACGCCATTCCTCGCTTGGATTTTCGGTGTCTGCGCAACTCCCCCCGTCCGTGGGTCAAACATGCTCGACACCCGGCTGCGCCGGGTCCCCTCAAACCCGGCACTCAGAAGGCTAAATCTTCAATATCGCGTCAGCCGGACCGATGCCGCTTCGCCTCACAATTGTCGACCTGATTGCAGTGTTGTCGTCTGTCACCTTTAGGCTTCTCCTCTGTCCTCCTGAGCGAAGCGAAGGATCGCAAACGCCTCACCCTCTGTCATCCTGAGGAGCATAGCGACGAAGGATCTGTACCTGCTTCGCCGGATAGTGCGGCCCCGATTCCACAAACGAGGCACCTTGGGATTCTTCGGACTGCTACGCAGCCCTCAGAATGACATGCGCTTGTCATTCGGAATCCGATTTGGTTTTAAGATTTGCGTTTTGAGATTTGAGATATAATTCAATCATTTGCCTCCCTTCGCTCAATTATGAAATAATAAAACAAAGCTGGATTTTTTTATGAATAATTCAGGCTAAGCGAAGAAAGGAGATGCAGATGATTGATTTCCTGATAATCGGCGGTGATGCGGCCGGACTTTCGGCGGCCATGCAGGTCAAACGGAAACACCCCAAGGCATCCATCCGGGTTGTGAATAAAGGGCAGTTTATTTCCTACGGCGCCTGCGGCATTCCCTATGTGCTGTCCGGAGATATTGCATCATCCGATGATCTGCTTCACTATACCCCGGAAAAACTCAGCCGGGAACGGGGCATGCAGGTGGATATCCGGCATGAGGTTGTGGACATGGACCCTGATGCTCATCGGGTGAAGATCAAAAATCTGGCGACCGGAGAAATCTCACAGCAAGAATACGGCAAGGCGATGATCGGCACGGGAGCGTCATCCCGCCATCTTCCTTTTATAGATTATTCCCAGGAAGGCGTGTTTGATGTCCATAATATTGAGCACCTCAATCAGATTCTCAGGTATATAAAAGAACATTCGCCTAAAAGGATAGCCGTAATCGGAGCCGGAAATATCGGCCTGGAACTGGCTGAGGCTTTTCATGGACGCGGGTTGGAACCGGTTCTATTTGAAATCATGGACTCTCCGATTCCGACATTCCCCAAATTTGTTAAAGCAGCGGCTGAAAAGAAGCTGCGGGAAAAAGACATCACATGTTTTTGCGGCATTAAACTCGTCGCAGTGAAAAAAGAAGGCGGTCGGTTTATCCTGACCGACTCCAACGGCGGCACATATCAGGCGGATATGGTTTTTTCCATTGTCGGTATAAAGCCCAATACCGGGTTTGTCCACGACCGGTTGGACCTGATGGCCAACGGCGCCATACTGACCGACAGGCAGGGAAGGACCTCCCATCCGGATGTTTTTGCCGCCGGGGATTGTGCAGCTGTCTATCATCAGGTGCTGGACCGCAACGTATATTTTCCCCTTGGCTCGACAGCCAATAAGATGGGGCGGATTGCCGGACTGAATATGGCCGGCGAATCCGTGGATTTTTCCGGTATTGTCGGCACACAGTTGTTTAAATTTTTCGATCTTTCCCTGGGAAAAACTGGTTTGAGCTTAAAGGAAGCGCAAAAAAACGGCTTTAAAGCCAAGGCCTTCAGCGCCAGGCGGCCGGACCGGGCGGGTTATTATCCCGGAGTCAAGGAAACCAATGTGCAGCTGGTCGTAGAGGAAAAGACCGGACGGATTCTCGGCGCCTGTACGGTCTGCCGCAGCAATGCGGTGCGGTTTGTCGATACAGCAGCCGCGGCTGTGTTCAGCCGTATGACTGTGGCGGATATGGCCTGGTTTGACAGCGCGTATACCCCGCCCTATGCCCCGGTCTGGAACGCACTGGTGTCGGCGGCGATGAAGGCCCTCCACCCTTAAACTGGCCGATTCATAAAAGAATTGCGACCTTTTTGTCATCTTCATTTTTTCGCTGTGTTTGTTTTCTTTTACTAGTCTGTTAATAGAAACGCTGTTCTTCATCACATCTTTATCTTAATCGCAATTCTTTTACCCTTCGGGCGGACCGGATCTCACCGCATCTGCTTTGTTACGCCCCCTCGACGTGAAGTGCCACGTCTTCGTCGGCGTGCCTCGCATATGCGGCAATCCCGGCCCGTGAATCGTCCAGTTTTCCAACTGACCTGCCAGGGTCATCCCAAGCCTGCGAAGCCAACATATGTCATCCCCAGGCCGCGTTAGCATAATAATGTCATCCTGAGGCCTGCGAAGCAGGCCGTGAGGATCTTGTACTGCCTCGTTAATGAAACGGAATCGGCCAGTACATACGTTACCAGCCTCGTGGCATCGGATTCGGCTTCCGCTCCCGTTCAGATTTTTAACGCCATTCCTTGCTTGAGTTTTCGGCTGCTGCGCAACTCCCCCCGTCCGTGGGTCAGACATGCTCACAGCCCGGCTGCGCCGGGTTCCCTCAAACTCTGCGCTCGGAAGGCTAAATCTTCAATATCGCGTCAGCCGGACCCGATCTGCCGCTCCGGCTGTCCCCATGCTATCCTGAGCGAAGCGAGCCGGAACCCAAGTAACCCTAGCAACTCAAGTAACCCTAGTAACCCAAGTAACCCTAGCAACTCTAGTAACCCAAGTAACGCGAGCCAAACGAGCAGACCGAATAGACAGAACAGACCGAATAGACAGAAAAGACTGAATAGACAGAACAGACTTAGACAGATACAAAGAACGCAATAAACGCGAGCGGAGCGAGCTAGAACCCAAGCAACCCTAGTAACTCTAGCAACCCTAGCAACTCAAGTAACCCTAGTAACTCTAGTAACCCAAGTAACCCTAGTAACTCTAGTAACCCAAGTAACGCGAGCAAAGCGAGCCGGAACTCAAATAACCCTAGCAACTCAAGTAACCCTAGCAACTCAAGTAACCCTAGTAACCCAAGTAACCCTAGTAACTCTAGTAACCCAAGTAACGCGAGCGAAGCGAGCCGGAACCCAAGTAACCCTAGTAACTCAAGTAACCCTAGTAACCCAAGTAACCCTAGCAACTCTAGCAACCCAAGTAACGCGAGCAAAGCGAGCCGACCGAATAGACAGAACAGACTGGGATGACATGAATATTGCATTTTTCCGCCGTTTCACTTAAGGTTTAGGGAAATCTCTTCGTGCAGGAGGAGTTATGTATCATTCGACTGGCATATCCGGTTCCATGAAGCTGCGGATCATCAGTTTCATTTTTGCCCTGGGAATGATGGCGGCGTCATTTCTCACCATCGAACATTTCTTTGAGGCCAACTACCCCGAATCCATTTTTGAAGGCGCGTTCTGTGATATCAGTACGTTTCTCAACTGCGACAGTTCCGCCTTTTCGGAAATTTCGCAAATATACGGCATTCCTTTGGGTTATTTCGGTTTGTTTCTGGGAGCCCTGGTGGCCCTGGGAGCGGTTTTTCCGTCCCGCAAATTTGAGCTGACCAACAGCTTTCTGCTGCTGTTTAATACATTGGGCGTTCTAGGGTTGATGGGCTATTCCATACTGTCGCTTAACAGCCTGTGCCTGCTGTGCACGGGTTATTATGTCTTTTCTTTTCTTGCCTTCGGGCTGTTCGCCGCATACGGGATAGGGAAAGATACGATTGGACAAATGCGGCGTTTCTTCCATCCATCCTTTAAGATGCTGGTAGCCTTCGCCTGTATTGGAGCGGTGCTGGCTTACGGCATGATTCTGTATCACCAAACCAGACAGGACGCGCAGACAGGCACGGCTATGAAGATTGTCAAGCAATACTATGAACTGCCCCAAGCCGGCTTTCCCAGCCTGATATCTCCTTACCGCACTGTCAGCTCCACCGAGAATTTCACCGATGCCCCCATTCAAATTGTGGAATACGTGGATTTTCTCTGCCCCGACTGCCTGTATCTGCATCAGCAGATGGAGGAATTGAAGCGGGAATTTGAAGGCAAAATCAATATCGCCTTTCAGTTTTTCCCGTTGGAGGGGGAATGCAATAACGTGGTGGAAAAGGACCTCCATCCCGGAGCCTGCGACCTGTCTTACCTTGCCGCAGCGGCGCCGGACCGGTTTGCGGAAATTCATGACGAGATATTTGACAATTTCCGGGCCGCCCATGACGCGGACTGGCGGCGGCAGCTGGCGGAAAAATACGGCGTGACCGAGACAATGAATGATCCTGAAATCCGTGACTTGGTCAACCGGATCATCCAAACCGGCACCGAATATGAGAAGACCTCCCAGCAGTATTCCCACGGCATCCGCTCCACGCCGACCATGATCATCAACGGCCGCATGGTTATCGGCACACTGCCCACAGAACACCTGCGCGCCATTTTCCAGGCGCTGGTGGAAGAACACGAAGGCGGCCGGCGGTTTATGGAGAATTGGGTGCCGACGCGGAAGATCCGGACAAAGTAAGGAGTGAAAATTCTTGTCATTCCCGGAGCAAAGCGACGGGAATCTTAGACGGCTTCGCTTAATGAAGATTAAATAGAAAATCAAAAATCAATCTTGAAAATAAACCAAAGCCAGATTATATGAAAAAATCTAATTCGATTCTTGGATATTTTTTTTGTGGGTTTTAAGCGTTTTGCAGTTTGCGTTTTGCGTTTTTCGGCCGCTAAGCCTTCCGGCCGGCTTTTTCCATAAATTTCTTCCGGTCGACGATATACCGAATGTGTTTGCCCTGGCCGATCATGCCGAAGCGGTCGCGCGCGGTCACCCAGAATTCCAGCATATGGCCTTCCCGCTTCTCGAGGGTGGCTTCCGCCGTGATATCCTCTCCGGCCGATGTCGGCCGCAGATGCTCCACATCCACCCGGCTGCCGACGGTGGTTTTTCCTTCTTCCAGGTAATCCTGGACCGTATCCATGGCCGCGTTTTCCATTAACGCGATCAGCATCGGGGTGGCCAGCACTTCCAGGTCGCCGGAACCGATAAAGGCGGCGGTATGGGCTTTTTCCACCTTGGTGGTTTTGGTTGAAGTAATATTCAAAGGAATCATATCGTTCATTTTTGTCTCCTTTATAAGTCTATCATATTAGTTTAAAAACGCTAGCGCTGCTCGCTTCGCTCAAGATCATCTAGCCTGGATTATTTATGGGTTGCGTTCGCCGCATTTTTATGAATTATACATGCACATACACACGCGGAACAATGAAAATGAATCGGCATGTCATCCCAAGACCACGTCAGCGGCCGAGGGGATCTTAGAGTATTTCGCTGGAGGAATCAGTTTCGTCTCTTTAGGGGGGGCGATGCAGCACTAGATTCTTACGGGCGGCTCTTCCACCCTCAGGATGACATGGTGTTTCATTTTCCAAGTAATAATACAGACTAGTTCATATATGTCTATCTAAATTAGTCCAGTCTATTCAGTCTTTTCCGTCTGTTCAGTCTATTCGGTCCGTTCGGTCGAACCGAAATGTCCGTGTTCATCTTGATCTGCCTCGATATGGGTTGCAGCTTTGAGATATGCAGGGCATAATGTGATCCTTTGGGTGTTTACGTGTCCTCAGGATGACAAGGAGGTATTATGGAAACCAGAGCCAAAGAAGTAATAGAGACCCTGGAGAGGCTGGGGATTGAGTATCAGTGGCTGGATCATCCGGCGGTGTATACGGTTGAGCAGGCCCGCGAGCAGACCGGGCACCTCCCCGGGGTTCATTGTAAGAACTTGTTTTTGCGCAATAAAAAGGGAAAGCGCCATTATCTGGTGGTGATGGAAGAGTCGAAGCGGGCGGACCTCAAAGAACTGACCCGGAAGCTGGGGGAAGATAATCTGAGTTTTGCGTCGGAGAAGCGCCTTAAAAAATACTTGAACCTGGAGCCGGGCGCCGTCTCGCCGTTCGGCCTGATCAATGATGCGGAGCGCAGCGTCCAGGTGATTGTTGATTCCGATCTCCAGAATCCGGAAACCATTTATTTCCACCCGAATGTGAATACGGCGACAATTGGTATTTCAGGAGAGGACTGGAATAAATTCCTGCAGTCGACCGGCCACCGGGTCCGTTTTATGGATGTGGGGTCTTCCTAGAACTTCTAAGTCTATTCCGTCTGTTCGGTGGGCTCGCTTCGCTCGCGTTCCTTGGGTTACTAGAGTTACTAGGGTTGCTTGGGTTCTAGCTCGCTGCGCTCGCGTTTATTGCGTTCATAGCGCTTATCGCGTTCAGGCGTTCGATACCCGGTGTCATTCCCGGAACGGAGTGACGGGCTCCGCATGTCATCCTGAGGCTTGCGTTAGCAAGCCGTGAGGATCTTATGCTGCTTCGCCAGGTGAGGCGCCATGGCAATGGCCATATCCCGCCACCAAGCATCTTTCACTCTGACCCGGAAGTGCAGTTCCATCAGCGGCGATTGCATTCTCTCCTCGCCAAGACCCTCCCACCCTCCGCCATTGGCTTCGGAGAGAACGCAATCGCCTCTTCACAGCGGGGTGTAATCCTGAGGATGACACGCGCGCTGCCGCGGTGGCGGCCGGCTAAGTAGACGGCAGCGTTTCATTCGGCGAGGCAGTCTAAGATCCCCACGGCCGCTGCGCGGCCTGGGAATGACCCGCACGCTGGATTGAATTATTCACGGGCCGGGATTGCCGCATATGCGAGGCACTCCGACGAAGTCGTGGTACTTCACGTCGAGGAGGAGTAACGAAGCAGATGGGGTGAGATCGGCCCGCCCGGAGGGTAAAAAAAATTGCGATTAAAATAAAAATGAGAAAAAGAAAAACGTTTTAAGTGATCTTGATCTAGGTATCATGAATAGCGAAATGAAAAATGATATTGCAGATGCATCGCAATTTTTTATATGAATAATTCAATCCAAGGCTTGTTGGAAATCGCGGATAATATCCTGAACATCTTCAATCCCCACTGAAACCCGGATCAGTTCATCCGGAATGCCGGCGGCCTGCCTCTGTTCCGGTGTCAGCCAGGAATGGGACGTCAGCACCGGACGGGTTAGGAGGGTTTCCACGCCGCCTAAACTGGGAGCGACAATGGGGATTTTCACCTTGCGGAAAAAGTGGGCCACGGCTTCCAGTCCGCCGCTTAGCTCAAAGCTGATCATGCCGCCGAACCCGGCCAAAAGTTTTTCTGCCCGTTCATGCTGGGGATGCGATGCCAGCCCGGGATAATTGACTTTTTTTACCTTGGGATGATCTTTAAGAAACACAGCGATTTTATGGGCGGAATCATTTTGCCGCTCCACCCGCAGGGCCAGGGTCTTCATGCCCCGGTGGAGCAGAAAACAGACATGCGTGTCCATGGTGCCGCCGAAATGGCTGAGTTTAGGCTTGATTTTCTCGATCCATTCTTTCCGCCCGATAATGGCCCCCCCGACGATATCGGAATGGCCGTTGAGATACTTGGTGCAGGAATGCAGGGAAAGATCGAATCCCAGCTTGGAGGGACGGAAGTTGACCGGTGTGGTGAAAGTATTATCGATAATAGTCACCAGCCCGTGCTTCTGCGCGAATTCCACCACAGCTTCCAAATCCGCCAATTCCAGCAGGGGATTGGTTAATGTCTCGACATATATGGCTTTGGTCTGGGGCCGCAGTTTCTTTTCCCATGAATCCGGATCATTGCCGTTGATAAGATCATAGGTGATGCCGAAAGCCGGAAGATCCTGGCTGATAAATCCCAGGGTCCCGCCGTAGAGGCAATCCTGGGCCAGGAAATGATCGCCCGAAGATAATACCGTCAGCAGGGCTGTGGATATGGCCGCCATGCCGCTGGCTGTCACCAGAGCCGCTTCGGCTTCTTCCACCTGGGCTAATTTATCATGCAGGGCCTGGTGATTGGGGCTGTTGCTCAAGCGGAGATATTTGATGTCCGTATCCTTGTCGGTTTCGCCGTATTCGTATTGGGCGGTTTGAAAAATGGGGATATTGACAGCGCCCTTAATACGGGGTTTGGGATCACCCGCGTGGACCAGCTGGGTGGCAATTTTTTTATATGTTGCAGTCATGGTTATCTCTCCTTTTTCTGTTTTGTGGCTAGGTGAGTATTATATAACATAGGATTTTTCAGTAAAGAGTGAAAATTCTTGTCATTCCCGGAGCGAAGCGACGGATCTCATTCTGCTTCGTCTAATGAGACAGAACCGTCTTCTCAGCCTACCGCCTCCGCGGCGCCGGGTCCGGCTTCAGCTCCCGTTCAGATTTTCAACGCCATTCCTCGCTTGGGTTTTCGGTGCCTGCGCAACTCCCCCCGTCCGTGGGTCAGACATGCTCGGCACCCGGCTGCGCCGGGTCCCCTCAAACTCTGCGCTCGGAAGGCTAAATCTTCAATATCGCGTCAGCCGGACCCGAACGCCGCTCGGCTTTTTTCCTTGTCATCTCCAGGCCGGGGCATCATACACATGTCATCCTGGGCGAAGCGAAGGATCTTAGACTGCCTCGCCGAATGAATCGGAACCGAATCCTCGTACAAGCGCCGTCTAAGATCCTCACGGCTTGCTGACGCAAGCCTCAGGATGACATGTGGGGTCCTTCGCTTTGCTCCGGGATTGACATGGGGTATCGAACGCATAAACGCGATAAACGAGATGAACGCAAAGAACGCAAAGAACCCGAGCGAAGCGAGCAAGAACCCTAGCAACCCAAGTAACTCTAGTAACCCAAGTAACGCGAGCGAAGCGAGCTGGCTGAACAGACTGAACAGACCGAATAGACACGAGCTGCGCAAGCGCAGCGAGCTAGAACCCAAGTAACCCTAGCAACTCTAGTAACCCAAGTAACGCGAGCGAAGCGAGCTGGCTGAACAGACTGAACAGACCGAATAGACACGAGCTGCGCTTGCGCAGCGAGCTAGAACCCAAGTAACCCTAGCAACTCTAGTAACCCATGTAACGCGAGCGCAGCGAGCCGGAACCCAAGCAACCCTAGTAACTCTAGTAACCCAAGTAACGCGAGCGAAGCGAGCCGGAACCCAAGCAACCCAAGTAACTCTAGCAACCCAAGTACCGCGAGCGAAGCGAGCCGACTGAACAGACCGAATAGACACGAGCTGCGCTTGCGCAGCGAGTATAGTCAAGGGGCTGGGAATTTGCTAAAGTATGGGGGAAAAATCGCCATGCTGCAGATAAAAAATCTTCATTATTCCATCGCCGGACAGCCGCTGCTTAAAGGAGTGGACTGGTCGATTCCCGCCGGGAAACGGGCGGCGCTGGTCGGGCCGAACGGAGCGGGAAAAACCACGCTCCTGCGGTGTATCATAGGTGAGATCCATCCGGACCAGGGTGATATCAGTATGCCCAAAAATTACCGGATAGGCTATCTTCCCCAGGAAGAAATCCAGCTTCCGGAAGAGAACCTGCTTCAATCCGTATTGGAGGGAGACCGGGAAGCCGCCGATCTGGAAAAGAAGATTGCATCTCTCCGGCACGAGGTTTCAGATTTAGGAGAAAACAACGACCAATTATTGAAGCAATTGGGCGATCTGGAACACCGCTTTGTATCCCTGGGCGGGTATCACCGGGAAATCCAGGCCAAAACCATTCTGTCCGGATTGGGATTTGAAGAAAGAGACTGGGATAGGCCGCTGTCTGAATTCAGCGGCGGCTGGCGCATGCGGTCTTACCTGGCGCGTATGCTTTTGCGCAAGCCGGATCTGCTGCTGCTGGACGAGCCGACCAACCACCTCGATCTGCCTTCGTTGGAATGGCTGGAGGATTTCCTGCTGGAATATGACGGCGGCATGATCATTGTTTCCCATGACCGGTTTTTTATCGACCGCTTGGCGCAGAGCATTTACGAGCTGGAGCGCGGGACCATCACCGGCTATCCCGGCAATTACCAATTTTTCCAGGAAAAGAAGGAACAAAACCGCCTGCTGTTGTGGAAAAAATGGGAAGAGCAGCAGGAAGAGATCAAGCGCCAGCAGCGGTTTATCGAACGTTTCCGCTATAAGGCCACCAAAGCCGCCCAGGTCCAAAGCCGCATCAAGCAGCTGGAAAAAAAAGAGCGCATCGAGCCGCCGCCGAAGCCTCCGAGCTGGGAATTCTCTCTGCATCCGTCGGTGAAAAGCTATAAGGATGTCCTCGAGATAGAGAATATGTCCTTCCGCTATGACGGCGACTGGGTCTTGCACAATATCAATCTGCATATTTCCCGCGGAGAAAAAGCCGCTTTGGTCGGCGTCAACGGAGCCGGCAAGACCACCCTGACCCGGTTGATCACCGGTCAGCTTCAGCCACAGGAAGGGAAACTCGAGCTGGGCCAGCGCACGCGGATCGGTTATTTCGCCCAGCACCGGCTGGCCGAGCTGAATCCGGACAACATGATTTATGAAGAAGTGGAAGCGGCGGTCTCAGAGGATTATCTGCCCCGAATCCGGCATGCACTGGGATTATTTCAATTCAGCGGGGACGATGTGGAAAAAAAGATCGGTGTTCTTTCCGGTGGGGAAAAAGCCCGGGTATCCCTAGTCAAAATTCTGCTGTCCCCGGTGAATTTTCTGGTTATGGACGAGCCGACCAATCATCTGGATCTTATTTCCCGGGAGGCTTTAGAGGGCGCGTTGAAAGAATATTCCGGAACTCTGCTGGTGATTTCCCACGACCGCTATTTTTTGGACAAACTGGTGAACCGGGTGGTGGAGGTCAAAGCGGGGCACCTGGAGGAATACGCCGGGAATTATTCGTACTACCTCAGGAAAAGAAAAGCTCTCGTCCGGGAGGAACCATCGAAGGCGGATATGGAAGAAAAGGCCCCATCCGACAAGCAGCAGGAAAAAGAACGAAAACGCCGTGAGGCGGAGGCCCGTCAGCGTATCAGCAAAGACCGCAGCCGCCTGCAGAAGCGGATTCAGGAGCTGGAATCGGGGATCGAAGAGCGGGAAAACCGGAAAAAAGACATTGAACAGCAATTATGCCGGCCCGAGGTGCTGAAAGACAGCACCCGGGTGGTGCAGCTTCAGAAGGAGCTGGCCGTATTGTCCCGGGAGCTGAAAAGCCTTTATTCCGATTGGGAGAACGAACAAGCAGAACTGGAGAAGCTGCTGGAAAGCTGCCCGGGGGTTTAACTGCGTCATCCGGACCCGAACGCCGCTCCCGCCTGCCCCCACGCTGTCATTCTGAGGAATGCGCCGGCATTCCGAAGAATCCCAAGGTGCCTCGCCGGATGAATCGTCTCCGTCTCCGCGGCAGCACAATATGTCATCCCCAGGCCGCGTTAGCGGCCGTGGGGATCTTAGACTGCCTCGCCGAATGAATCGGGACCGTCTCCTCATGCAAGCGCCGTCTAAGATTCCCGACGCTCCATTCCGGGAATGACAGGAGGGTTATAGGCGTCAGAAATAAATATGATAAATATGTAATATATCAGAACATATACCAATAAATCTTATTGATATAAATAAATTTAAGAATATTAAAAAAATACTTGACAAAGTTTTTTTTTTTTGCTTATCATAATAATGATGATGGAATATAAAAACGAATTTGCTTCATTTATTTTTGCGCAAAAGGGGAAATTGAAATTTACAAAACCAAAGGCAAAACTTTTATATTGTTCCTCTCACGATTAATCCTGGGAGGAGTCTTTCTTTATGCCAGCATCGACAAGATTGCTTTCCCTGACCAATTTGCAGAAATAATAAGAAACTATCACATTCTCCCTGAGGCATTAGTTGGGTTTTCTGCGAGAACTTTACCCCTCCTTGAGTTATTGTTAGGAATTTTTCTCATTTCCGGAATTTTCACTCGAGTTTCTTCGATTTCACTATCCTTTCTTCTCTTAATTTTTATTATCGCTGTGGCGGTTAATTCCATAAACGGTCATTTTGAAAGCTGCGGGTGCTTTTCTGTTTCAAATCAAAATACTGAGTCAAGTGCATTGATTGTTATTGGGAGGAATCTTATCTTAATTTTTATTGGATTAACCATTGTTTTCACTAAAGGAGAAACGAGCCATGAAATTGATTGATTTTACCAACAATAAATCATCAAAAATCATTATTCTTGTAATGATAGCCGTATTAGCTGTTTTCTTAATCGAGTACAGGAAAAAACAGGGTTCCCCGATCCAAACTCAATTAACCCGGCTCCCGGAATTTGACGCTATAGATGTGAACGGCCAAGCTGTTTCTTCAAAAGCTTTACGGGGGAAACTGGTTTATATTCAATTTATTAATCCGGTTTTCGAGCCGGACCTAGTTCTGTTGGAGGAGGTCTATAATAGGTGGAAGTCTAGCGCACTGCATTTTATTGTTGTTACAAATCATTCTGATCAATTGAATTTCAAGCATCATTTGAATAATGCGAACGTTATTGAAAAAGACTTTGATATTCTCTGTAGGAAATTCAGGATAAGTATGGAAACCGGTTATCACTTTGTTATTGATAAGCAAGGGAATATAGTAAACTCCGAGAAAAATTATATAGGCTATGAGAAAGGCCCCAAAATTGCTTTAAAAGAAATAATAGATAATGATACTTTTTCTATATCATCTTTTATTAAGGAAGATAAATATATTCATGACTATGAATGGTTTTCTCAAATAGATAGAATAATAAAAAAGGAAAAAGAAAATAAATATTTCGTAATCTCTCTTTTTACAAAAATATGCGATTCTTGTTCAGGGGGAGGAATAATAAGGGCTCTGAGTACTATAGAGCAAAAAAAAGAACAACCTCCTTATATTTTATGTGTCCTTAATAAGGGCAAGTTTCGAGAGCGAGATATTCCTGCGATGGAATCTCAATTGAAGATAAATTTTGATATCGCAATAGCTGATAACACTTTAGATAAAAAATGGGATTCTCTGATTAATCAATATCGGGAAGATTATTTGACAGATGTTGTTTTTCTTTTGGATGATTCCGGAAAAATTCTCAAAATAGCTGATAGATCATGCGATTGTTATTCATCATTTTTTAGTTTCGTGAATTCTCTATAAATGAAGGGAGTCTAGATATGAACTTTAAAAGAAAATGTCAATTGGTCCTAACTTTAATTTTTATCTTGTTTGGTGTCCTTCACCTGCCAGCGCAGCACAAAGTTAAGAAAATAAGGGGCTACAGTGAAGAATATCTCATTAAAGAATGGAAGAAATGGCTGAAAAAATATCCTGTGCCGGAAAATGCCATTGAACTTGAACTGGTTAAATCTTTCCCTTCCCAAAAAATGGAAGAACAGGATATATATTTATGGCAACCACTTGGAATTGTTTCTCTACCTAATAACCGTCTTTTGATCAACGATCAAAAAGTGAATAAGATTTTCATGTTCGATTTTAACGGAAATTTTATAAAAACATTCGGCCGTCCAGGCCAAGGGCCTGGTGAATTTGGGAATCCCTTTACTATCACTTCGGATTCAGAAAATATATTTGTAGGGGATAACAGCAATATGAGAATTAATTTATTTGATTTTGATGGAAGTTTTATAGCGGATTTTAAAATATTTAAAGCTCTTTTTGATTTAGAAATAGGTGAAAATGGATTAATTTATGGAGTTCCTCTCAGAATTCGGCCGTCGGATAAACTGGTCGATGCATTTAATTCAAAAGGGGAAATAGTCAATTCTATTGGCGAAAGGAAGTTTGGAGACGAAAATTCCAATTGGCAAGTACCAAATATGATCGATTTATCTTTGAACAAAAATAATGAATTGTATATGGCGTTTGAATATTTTCCTTTAGTTTATAAGTATTCGAAGCACGGTGAATTGCTTCAAGAATATCATTTGGAACACAAAGTTATGCAAGAAAAAGAGGCTAAGAACCGGGGGAAGCTGAATAATAATAAAGCCAGTCCCGGCTGGAAAATCATTATTTATGCGATTCTTGCACAGAATAATGGATTTACCATTCTCAGTAATTTCCCCCGCACGGAAATTCTTATGTATGATGATTCTGGCAAAATAAGAGAAATCTACTATTTCAATTATACTAATAATGAATATGATACATTTTTTTCCGATTTTTTCATAAAAGAAAAAGAGGGAGTTAAATATTTTTATCTATTAAAAACTCAGCCGGCAAATGAGATAGTCATACTTCGGCCGAAGGTTAATTATCTAAGTAAGAAAGGAGGTGAAAATGATGTCTAATAAGACAAAGATTGGATATATTTTTTTGGCTATGGCGTTTTTGTTTATAGCAGTAAGTATTGTCCAAGCTGACTGGGATTGTAGTGGAGTTTGTGCTGGTTGTACTTTGTTAAATTGCACTGCACACCCTGGATCGGAGTGTTGTGCTTACTGTGACCATACCTACCTTGATAAAGTTTGGTGTTGCTATCCGGATAGTTGTTACTACATAGCACCATAAAATCAAGAATGAAAAGACGGCTTGACCATGGCAAGCCGTCTAACCTTAATAAACCAAAGCGGCCGTAAGGATCGTAGATTGCCTCGTCATTTTGAAACGTTACCGCCGCACATGGCGAAGCAGCATAAGATCCTCACGGCTTGCTGACGCAAGCCTCAGGATGACATGTGGGGTCCTTTCGCTTCGCTCCGGGAATGACATGGGGTATCGAACGCATAAACGCGATGAACGCAAAGAACGCGATAAACGCGAGCAAAGCGAGCCAGAACCCAAGTAACCCTAGTAACTCTAGCAACCCAAGTAACGCGAGCGCAGCGAGCCGACTGAACAGACTTAGATGGACCAGGTAAAGGCATCAATAAGCGAAAACACCCAGGCGTCGAAAAGCAACAGTAAAAGCGCGATGACCGCATAGGCCCAGGGGCGGCCTTGGAGGCGTTCGCGGATGTGGCGGTACAGCACCAGAAAGGCGAAGATTTCAAGAGCAAAAGGCGCGAATCCGAAGTAGCCGAGGACCGGCATTTGGAAGATTTTTCCGAAATTAAAAATGGGAACGGTATATTCCCAGTGGGAACCGGACCAAAAATTAAAGCCTTCCCATAAAAGACCGGCGGTCATGCCTGCCAGGGCCCAGCCGACAAACCGGTTCCATTGGTTTTGAGAGAGCTCACGCAGGAGGGAATCCCGGCCGTACCTGTGATTGAGCGGATCCAGGAAAAAAATGAACCCGAGCCATATCAGCGGAAAAGCAACCTTGGGAATAAAAGCCGGGAGTGTCAGGAAGAAAATCCCGGTTATGATAAAGATATTTTGAGCAACCGCGGAAGCCGGAAACCGGAACAGGGAGAGGGAGCTTTTCCGCAATAGATGTGTCCATAGTTCGCCCAATTCTTTAAGAGCCGGGATTACGGTGGCAAAAGCGATAAAATACCCCAGCCAGCGGATGCCCCGCTCCGGGGGAAGATGATGATAGCTCCAGTTATTCAGCGCCAGGTTGTAAAGCTCAAACACCAGCCAAACCGGAACCGAGACAAATGCCAATAAAAAAAAATATTTCCAGGACCGGGAAAGGGGAGAAGATCCACGCAGCCGGAAATTCACGCTGTCCAGGATGAGGATTGTGGACCACCAGGCGAAACTGTAGAACCATGTCTTCATAAATCCGGATCCTGTCGCCAATAGAGCGGCTGAGCCGGCTAAAATCAGGACCCCAGCCCATAGATTTGCTTTCAGAAAAACAGGTTTCATGTTTGGTTTTTCGGGGCTAAATATTTTTCCACCATGTGTTTATGCTCATAAACCCATTTGTAGTAATCATATTTTTCCAATTTCCCCGCGGCCGCTTCATCTACAATAATTTTAACCTTGGGATGAAGCTGCAGCACCGAAGCGGGACACATGGCTGTGATAGCCCCCTCCACCGTGCAGGCAATGGCATCGGCCTTTTCATGCCCCAGGGCAACCAGAATGATTTCATCCGCATCCATGATCGTGCCGATGCCCATGGTGATGGCGAAACGGGGGCCCGTAGAATCCCCGAAATTATCCCGCAGGGTGATTTCCGTCAGGGTCTTGACCCGGGTTCTGGCTTTGAGGGACGAGGACGGCTCATTGAATCCAATATGGCCTTCACGCCCAAGTCCCAGCAATTGAAGATCGATGCCGCTTGCGGCTTTAAGCTCTTCCTCATAATCCCGGCAGGCTTGGTCCAGGTCTTCCGGCCGCGACGGCGGAATATGGGTATTGGCGGGATTCAGATTGACATGAGCAAATAGATTTTTCTGCATATAACTGTGAAAGGTCACCGGGTCATCGTGGTCAAAGCCGAGATATTCATCCAGATTAAACGTGGTCACCCGGGAAAAGTCCGCTTCGCCTTTTTTATGGGCGGCGATCAGCTCCCGGTAGATCCCGAGCGGAGTCCGGCCGGTGGCGAGGCCCAGTACGGCAGAGGGGTTTTTTTGTATTAGGGAAAGAATTCGGAGGGTGACCTCCCAGTTTACTTCATGGTATGTCGGTAAAATGATTATTTCCACTAGATATCCTCCTTGATCCGTTTGGAAAGATCCTGAACGGTTTTTTTATCAGAGCCCTCAATGATAATACGTATGACCGGCTCCGTATTGGAAGACCGGATATGAAGCCAGAAATCAGGATAATCAATACGGAGGCCGTCCAGGGTATTGATATGCCCGTCTCTGAATTCATTCTGAATCCGGTTGAGAATACGCTTGCGGTCGCGGAAAGAGGCTCTGATTTTATCTTTGTTCATGAAATAATCCGGCAGCCGGTCTCGCAGCCGGGATACGGTCATTTTTGATTTTGCCAGGCATTCCAAAAACAGGGCCATGCCGGTAAAGCTGTCGCGGCAGGCATGGATATCAGCGGCCATTATGCCGCCGTTCCCTTCGCCGCCGATTTTAGCGCCTGCTTCCAGCATGCCGCGGGCCACATTGATTTCTCCCACTTTGGTCCGGATTAGACCGACTTTATGTTTTTTAGTGATATCTTCAATGACTCTTGAAGTGGAGAGATTGACTGTAACCGGAGACTCCTTTTTATACTGAAGAAAATAGTCCACGGCTATAGCCAGTGTGTATTCTTCGCCGATGGCCCGGCCTTTTTCATCCACCACGGCCAGCCGGTCCGCGTCGGCGTCCTGGGCGAAACCGATATCCGCTCCCGAGGATTTGACCGCCCGGCACAAGGCATCCAGGTTTTCAGCCACTGGCTCCGGGCTGCGGGGAAAGGCTCCGGAAATACCGCAATGAATGCATTCCACTTCGGCGCCCAGTTGCTCGAGGAAGGGCTTGACGTAGGGTGCCGCAGCCCCGCCGCAGGGGTCGACCACCACTCGAGGGCGCCGATTTTTGACAGCGTCAATGTCGATAAAGGACCTGATTTTATGGGTATGGAGAGAAAAAGGGTCTGGTTCGATCTGTACTTTTTCCGGCGCCGCGGTTCTGCGAAAGCGCCCTTGATAATAAAAATCAAGCAGTTCCTCCGCTTCATAAGGATTCAAAAAATATCCCCCTCTTTTTATCAGTTTGAGTGCGTTCCATTCGACCGGGTTATGGGAGGCTGTTACAGAGATGCCGCCTCTGAATTTTTTCTCACGGACATAAATCTGGAGAGAGGGGATAGGAAGAATCCCTAAATCAAAGGGGGCTCCTCCTCCGGACATGACTCCGGCGAAGACGGCCTTTTTCACCATTTCAGCCGACGGCCGGGTGTCTGAAGCCACAGCGATAGAGCCGCCTCCGATATAATTGGAAAAAGCTTCACTGAATTTTATGATCAATTGCGGGGTTAGGCTTTCTCCGACAATGCCCCGGATTCCGGAGATGCTTATTTTTAGATCGGATATCCTCATGTCTCTATTCTTTCCCGGATTTCATTTTCTGTTTTTTCCACCTCCGCTTCATCTTCCCCTTCTATCATGATGCGAAGAATGAATTCGGTTGATGAAGGCCGGATGATAAACCAAAGCGGCCCGCGGTCGATACGGATTCCATCGGTGAAATCCGGCTGCTCCGGAGAATAAAGATCTTCCAGTCTGTCCATGATCCCGTAAACCCGAAATGGAGAGACCGGGATTTTGAGCTTACGGCGGTAGAGTTCAGGAAATAACCCTGCGATTTCGGATAAGGGACGTTCTTCCCGGGCTAAAAGGTGAAGGATCAAGATGAATGCCAGCAAAGCATCATAACCGGGGGAAACCGGCAGAAAGGCCAGACTGCCGCTGCCTTCCCCGCCCAGGGAGGCCTCTTCTGCCTGCATGAGCTGACTGACCGCAGATTGGCCGACCCGGGTCCTTCGGATTTTGACTCCGGCCCGCTCTCCCGCCCAATCCACCCATGATGAGCTGGCGACAGTGGAGACGGCCTGATGGATGCGGCCTTGTAATGACAAGATGCTCAAAGGCAAAATTAATTCTTCACTCAATCCTGTACCTTTTTCCGTGACTAGGGAAAGCCGGCTGCCGTCGGAATTAAAAAGGATGCCGAGATCGGATCCGGTCGCTTTCACGACAGCTTCAGCCTGAGCGGCGTTGGCGGGAGAAGGTTCCGGTGGATGCGGAAATGGTTTTTCCGGCTCATTGTTGATAATGATCATATCGATTCCGAAATAATCCCCGAGGTGTTTTAAAAAGGGGGAGACCGCTCCGTTACAGGGATCGGCGACCACCTTGAACTTTGATTTTTGTATAGGACCGGTCTTTACTTGCCCGGATAAAGTATGTATATAAGATTCCAATGGGAAGCTGCAAATATTTATTCCCCCCAGCTGATTCCAGTGCGCTTTTTGAAAGTTTCCGGCTTCATAAACATTGAATACCTCGGCACCTTCATTATCTTCGAGATAAGAACCGGAGTCGCCTAATAGGATAACGGCATTCCAGGGCAAAGGATTATGGCCTCCGGATATGGAAATGCCGCCGGCGGACTGATCCCGAGCCAGCAGATACTGTAAAAAAGGTGTAGGCAGCAGGCCGTAGTCTTCAATGTTCAAGCCCGAAGCGATGCTGGAAGAAATTGCGGCCATGGCCAGCATCTGGCTGCTGATCCGTCCGTCATGCCCCAGGACCAGGCTGCCCTTTTCCAAATAAGAAGCAAACGCGGAGGCAAAACGGGAGGCAATATCCACATTCAGAGAGGCGGGAACTTTGCCGCGGATCCCGGAAACGGTGATTCTCAGCCGGTTTTCCATTCTTCCTCCCCGGAGATAGGATAACCGTGCTTATAGACAGCCGAAAGATTCATATCATGGTCCAAAATAAGAAAATCAGCCTGCTGTCCTTCTTCCAGACTGGGGAGTGGGAGTTTCATGTAGAGCCGGGCGTTTTCGCACGCCATCCGGACCAGGCTGTCCGGCGGCCATCCCCATTTGAAAAGCCGGGCGACTTGATGAGGGACCGGAGTGGCGCCGCCGGCAAGGGTTCCGTCTGCGGTTGTGATTTCAGAACCGTGTGCTTTCAGTCTCCGGCCGTCGAAGCGGGCCAATTGCGAAAAGGCCGGCGGGATGAGGTCGGAGGTCAGGGCCCAGGCATCGCCGCGTATTTGTTTGAGAAGAAGTAAAAAATCCCGGCTGCTGTGCACTCCGTCTGCGATGACTTCCAGCTGCAGGTCATCCATGTATAATCCGGCTCCCGTCAGGCCGATTTCCCTGTGATGCATTTCGCTCATTGCATTGGGATAATGGGTGAAATGCTTAACTCCCAGATGATAGACCGGCATGAATTCCTTAAATGCGGCCCGGCTGTGTCCCACAGAAGGAATCATACTGCATTCTCGTGCTTTTTTCACCAGTTCAATACTTCTCTCCAATTCCGGAGCAAAGGTAAACATGCGGAGTCCCGGGATGCTGAAAAAGCGGTCAAGAGAATCCGGCGTAATTTTTTTTATCCATCTGCTGTTTTGAAATCCTTTTTTAGACGAACTGATGAAGGGCCCTTCCACCCGGAGGAATGGGAAAATACTGCCGGGATTACGGCTGCGGTAATCCGTAAATTCCTTTCCTGTTTGATAGAGCCTGTCAAAAGAATTATTGTCTAAGGTGGGGACAGCACAGAATACACCAAGACGGATTAAATGTCTTTCTAATTCCCGGAACTGGCATTTTTGGACATTCCAGCCCCAGCCGCCATGGATATGCGGATCGGTGAAAGGCGGGATCACGTAATCCACTTTCACGGCCGGTTCTTTGAGCCCGGATCGAATGACTCCGTTTTGAATATGGAAGGCGGCTTTGACAAAGGCCCCGTTTTGCCAGACTTTCCCGGCGAATCCTTGGACGGAGGCGGCGTCTGTGCTTTTATGCATGGTACCTTTGATTTATTTTCTAACAATTGGAGTTAAGAGTAAAGAGCCCTTATCTCAAATCTCAAATCTCAAAACTGACATGTATCATCCTGAGGCCGGCGGCGGCAGGCCGAAGGATCCAAAAGTACAACGCCTATGAAATCGGTTCCGGCTCATCGGGACGATGCAGTTTGGGATCCTCCACCGCTTTGCTCCTCCGGATGACGGAGGACTTAGATGTGCTCAGGATGACCGCAGAGCTGTCATTTCCGAACTAATCATGTTGTATAATACGCAGGCCGCTCTGTCCGGACCTAGTTTGAGCCGCCGATATCGTGAAAAAACTGGTTTAAGCCTGGATGTCCCGGACAGTTATAGCTGCATGATGGAGCGCCTGGGCGGCCGGCGATACCGCCGGCCGGGTCAACCGTTAGCGGTTTTACGGATCACGTCCAGCAGGGTCCCGTCCCGCCATTCTACGGCATGCAGGATTTCACCAGTGTTTTCCGGCTGCGGAGGGATTCTTCCCATGTTTTGCGCTGCTTCCATCGACTTCTGCCTCAGCTCTTCTACCGGCATCAGCTGCAGACCTTGGCGTTTTCCATTTTCCAGGATGGCATCCCGGTAGGGGCTGCTGCTTTTCGGATTAATGGCGGCAAATTCTTCGGTCACCACGACATCGATCACATCTCCCGGAGTGGTGCGGGTATAGACCTTGTCCTGAATTTTGGGAAAAGCCAGGTCATTTTTTCCGGCTGCCAGCGGCAGAAAAATAATGGTCAGCCCTGCTCCGGCCGCCACATCCTGGCCGCCTCCGATGCCGCCTATAATTCGTCCGTTGGCACAGACGGTATTGACATTGAAATCAAGGTCCACCTCCAATGCGGATAAAACCGCCAAATCCAGCAAGTTGACCGCACATTCCTTATTGGCCACGGAGGCATAATATCCGGCCGTGATTTCCTGATGTGAAGGATTTTCCAATAGGGAATGAATGACCTTCCGGCTGGGCTCAAACAGCTGTCCGTGCAGCAGGCGGCCGATGCTGCCTTCTTCCAGCATATCCACATGCATGGAGGTGACGCCCCCTATGGAAAATCCGCTCTGGATCCCGGCCTCTTTCAGCATTTTCCGGATACTGTCCAAAACAATCAGTCCGGCACCGGCGCCGACTTGGAAGCTGAATTGGTCCTTTACGATGTGAGCCGCTTTCATGACCCTTAATACATTTTCAGCGATGCGGGCGTTTAGAGGCTGGCTGCGCACTTTTTCCAAATCCAGCGTGCCGCTTCCAATTCCGGAAGACAGTCCGGGACATTCCACAGGAACCACAAAATCCGTTTGTTCCATGGACAGGGAAAAGGGGATAATCAAATTGGAGCTGATTTCGCCGGCCAGAAGGCAGGTGAAATCAGCGAATTCCCAATCCGCAGCCGCCAGACCCAGGGGGCCGCAGAGTTGATTTTCCGGTCCCATCAATCCTGTTGCATTGCCATATTGGTCAGCCAGGGGCACCGGGGCGAAAGCCGCTTTGACATGCACTTCCCCGGTTTGCAGTTTGCGTACCCGGTCTCCGTGGGAGAAGCCCACGGTCACCCAGGGCAGTAATTTTCCGGACGTGACATGGGAGCCGAATTTCCGGTATACGTTACCGTAAAGGCCGGCCAGAGTCCCGTCTTGAAAGGCTGCAAAGAGCCAGGGGTCGGTGTTGTCAAAGACCGCATTCGCATACAGGATTATCCCTCTTTTTTTCCTTTTTTGGAGCATTTTGATGACCAGCTCCAGTCCCTTATCGCCGAAACGATAATAATGTGGATACGAAATGACGTCCCCGTCCTGAATTAAATCTATGACTGTTTCCAGGGAGGAGACTTTACTTTTACCGGCAGGTATAGGCGATGCCCCCCGGCGGCTGGTGATGCGGCTGGAATAATCATTGTCATTGAAGGCTGATTTATACCAAGTATATTCTTTTCCGTTGATTTTCATGGTCATTGTCCTTTCATGTTTATGATATTATCAGAGGCCATAAATTGCAAAACCAGGACTTATTTTTAGTGAAGAGTAAAGAATAAATAGAAATAAAAAAAAACCAACAAAAGCCGGATATGTAATGGAACAAACTTTATAAACTTAAAGGACCGAACAGACCGAACAGACCGAACAGACCGAACAGACCGAATAGACCGAATAGACCGAATAGACCTAGATAGCCTTAGGCAAGACTCTAAGAACGCGAGCACAACGAGGCCGTCTAAGATTCCGACGTCGCTTCGCTCTTCGGAATGACATGTTGTGTTGGTCGGGAATGACATTGACTTTTTACATTCCTGTCAAAATCTGATATACGATTAAGGGAGGAAATAAGTGATCAACGTTCGTGAACATTTTTATGCGGATGATCCCCAAGAAGGACATCCTGATGTCAAAACCCGCTTAAAGGATGCCGCCTATTTCTTTTTGGGAAACGGCACCATCCTGGCTGCGGTTCAGCATGCTCCGGCAGGTGAAGGCACGTCCTTGGGCCTGTTGATTATGGATCCGGATGCACCCGGACTGAAACGTGCGGCATTGACTATGGATCCTCACAGCGGTTTAGAGTCCACCCGGGTGCAGATCCAATACCAGGGCCGCGATCATACCGCCTCGGAACGAATTGTGACCGGGTGGGAAAAAACCTCGCTGCGCTCTGTCGTCCGGGTTAGGTGGCGGACTCCGGTTTTCTTGGTCCGCGAACGTTTTTCCTGTCCGGATCATAATGTACCCCGCCTTATACGGGAAGTGAGGATAAAGAGCCGGATGCCGCAGCGGGTTCAAGCGGTTTTCAAGACCGGCATTCCCGGCCGGTCTGTCAGCTGGTCGCTTTCGTTAAATGAAAGGGTTCCGCAAACGTTTTTTGTCATTTATCAATTGAACGAAAAAGGACTGCAGATCAAAATGCAGCCGGATAAACCGAAAAGCAAACCAAGAAAAGAATCGCCTGAGAATCCCATGCCGGCCAGGGTCTTATTTCACCATCCGCTTTTGGACCTTTTCTTTTCCTCAGCCAGGAATCAATTGACTGCGGTTATATCCAAATCCGGCAAAGCGGATGCCGGTATTTGGCAAGATAATCGTGAGCGGGTTATGGATAATGCCATGATTGTCCGGGGATTACTGCAGGCCGGACAACCGCGCCGGGCCCGTGTCGTTTTAGAAAGACTGCTGAGTGAATTCGTACAGAGCGACGGCTCTACCGCAGACTCCGGGCGAGTTCGATTCCCGGCTGAAGCCGGACTTGATCAAAACGGTGTTCTCCTGCATACGCTTTGGCAGTATTTTTCCTGGACTGGAGACCTCGAATGGGTAAAGGCTCACTGGCGGACCATCCGGGCATTGGCGAATTTTCTCCTCAGAAAAAAAATCAGGCATCGTCCATCCGGCTTGCCGGCCAATCAAAGGGAATTCTGGGGACGGCACCATTTCCATGGCATTCAAAGGGGAATAGAGCTGTCCTGCCAGGTTTTTGTTTCTGTCGGCTTGGATGCCGCCTCCGGACTGGCTGCTTTGGCAGGTGACAAAAAATCAAGCCGGCGCTGGAAATCGGAAGCCGGACGGTTAAAACAGACCGTTTTAGAAGATCCCCGATTCGGACTGGTTCACCAGGGAAGCTTTATCAAAAGAAGGGGCATCCGCGGAGCGGTTCAAAATAACATCCGCATGACGAAGGATGCCGATATTCCTAAGAATATGCCCTTATCCCGTCCGGGCAAACATGAACTCAATCCGGATTCATCCACTGCTCTTTCTATCGCTTTGCGATTCATTTCGCCAGAATCTCCCCTGGCTCAAAGGACCCTGGATGATCTGGAACAGTTATGGAATCAAGACTGGACCGGCGGAGGCTACGGCCGCTACCATATTCATTCCGAACCGGACTCTCCCGGGCCCTGGCCTTTTGCATCTTTATTCATAGCCCGTGCTAACCTGGAAGCCGGCAATAAGAAGTCCGCCTGGAAGGTTTTGCGCTGGCTGAACACCCTGCCGGGCGCTGCAGCCGGAACCTGGTTTGAATTTTACGGCTCCCGTCCCTCCCCTCCCTTTCCTCAAGCAGGAATCCCTCCATGGACATGGTCGGAAATGCTGCATTTTATTGTCCACCACATGCTGGGAATTCGTCCCGGGCTGGAAAGCTTAACCATTCAGCCCCGCCTGCTGCCGGGAATACAGGAAGTTCAGGCAAACTTTCCTTTAAGGAAAAAAAGGCTGACACTGAATATCGTTCATTCAGGGGATAAAACCAAAATAATATCCAACACAGGTTTTGAGATGCCGAACGGCGAACAGGCTGTTTTTGATTATGGAGAAGAAGATATCCGGATAAAAATAATCCTGCCTGAGTGATCATTTTAGTTTACAAGGCCCATCTCGATACGGCTCGATTATGGGAATGGGGGGGAATTTGCTGTCCAAACCCCGGCGATTTTCTTAACGGCCGCAGACCCGGCGGAAGACCATACGGAATTCTCTCTTGTCACAACGAAACCAGTCACATCCGGTTCATTTAAGACTTTCTTGACTTTCAAATGACCGGCTGATGGAAAACTCACTGAAATCCGTATCCCATTCTCCATGTGCCATAAAATGTGCCAGGTGTTTGCCGATAGCCGGGCCGAACATAAAGCCGTGCCCGCTCATGCCTGAAGCCACATATAGATTTTCAAGCGGGGTTTGGTCAACGATGGGGTTGCCGTCCGGTGTCATGGTATAGCATCCGGCCCAGTGTCTAAGCAGAGATGTCCGTTTTAATTCCGGAACCAGCCGGACCATTCTTTTGGCCATTTCGGCCATGAATTGAAGTGAACAGTCCGTTATTATCCCGGGAACATTCGGGTCCGGTGTATAACAGCCGATGATTTGGCCGGTCAGCAGCTGCTGAAAATAACAGCCGTCAATGCGGTAATCCACCAGCATGGGCCCGATCAGGCGGGGAATTCTTTCCGTGATGACAGCCTCATGCCTTTCGGGAAAAAAAGGCAGGTCTAAACCGATTTTTTGTCCAAGTTCCCTTGACCAGGGACCGGCACTAAGCAGGACCTGGTTGGCTTCGATAAATGTATCTTTTTCCAAAGTGAGTTGAAAATTATTTTCTTTTTTGATTTTAACAACCGGATTATTCAAATAGAAATCCCCGCCGTTTTTATCAATTTTTGATTTATATCCTCTCAAGACAGCGAAAGGATATGCCTGGCCGTCATCCGGACAATACGCAGCCCCGACAAGTCCATCCGTATTCAATTCCGGCTCAACATCAGAGGCTTCTTCCGGACTAAGCAAGGAAACGTTAACCCCTTCTTTTTTCTGGATATCCACATTGGATTTGAAGACATCCATGAGTTTTTCACTATGGGCCATAAGAAGATATCCGCTTTTTTTAAACTCAACGGAAAAACCGAATTCATCCTCCATCTGGGAAAAAAGCGTCATGTTTTCCTTCATCATCCCGATGGAAGCAGGCGTTGAGAACTGCTGACGGATTCCCGCTATACAGCGGGCGGTTGAACCCGAACCAATGTATTCCTTATCGATTACGGCAACATTCATTCCTGCCTCGCTTAGGTAACCGGCTGAGGCCATGCCGATTATTCCGGCTCCGATGACGGCAACATCATAATTTTTTTTCATTTTTTATTCCTGAAAAGTAAAATGAATTTTTTTGTAACACAGCTGTTATTTGAAGTCAAATCATAATTATAACTTGACATTTTTTTTTGCAAAAGATAGCCTATTCTCCTTATTTTTCGTGCATAATAAAACAGCCTGAATAGGCGAGGGTAAAAGAAGATGGAAGATTTAAGAATACCGGCAATCAACCGGAAAGAGAAAATTATGATTGAGGTGAACGGCAGGGAGGTAGATGCCTTTAAAGGCGAAACCGTCCTTGCGGCTTTGCTGGCGGCTGGATTTAAACAACTGAAGAAAAACCCTGTGAATCATACCCCCAGGGGAGCATTATGCGGTATGGGCGTTTGCTTTGAGTGTACGGTCACGATAGACGGAGTGCCGAATATCCGGGCGTGCATGACGGAAGTTCAAGAAGGAATGAAAATTGCGACAAATGAATAAAAAAAAGGATCACTATGATGTAATAATCATCGGCAGCGGATTTTCCGGTATCGTAGCTGCGGATATTTTATCGGATTATGATTTAAGCATTCTTTTAATTGATGAAAACATACACATCGGCGGTCAGCTTTTAAGAAAAATCCCGGAGGAACTGGGTGAATATCCGTCGTATAAACCGGATAAAGTCAAAAAAACCGGTTTTCGTTTTGTTGAAAAAGTTAAAGACAAGAAAATCACACTGCTGAATAAGACGACTCTTCTGGGTGTCTATAACAGCAATGAGATACTGGTCGAGTATAACAGAGAAAAGACCTTTACTTTAAAATATAATTTTCTTCTTTTTGCAACAGGGGCCAGAGAACGGTTTTTTCCTTTTAAAGGGTGGACCCTTCCCGGTGTGTATTCTGCCGGAATGCTTCAGGTTCTCATTAAGAGTTCGGGGGTTTTGCCTGCGAAGAAGGCGCTGATCGCCGGATCCGGTTTGTTTCTTTTCGCCGCGGCTTATGAATTTCTCCGCAGCGGCGGCGACCTTATCGGCATAATGGAACAGTCGCCGTTTATAAACAAAGTCAAATTCCTGCCGCAGGTTTTCCATCAGCTCCCGAAATTTCTGGAGGGAGGGAAATATCTATCCAAAATATACCTCTCCCGGGTACCTGTAAAATACCGGAGACATATTATTGAAGCCCGGGGAGACCGGCATTTGGAAGAAGTCGTGGTTGGGAAGCTGGACCGGGAGGGACAAATCATTGCCGGCACAGAGAAGACATATAACACGAATGCCCTTGTGACCGGATACGGATTTGTCCCCAACATTGAAGCGCCGCAATTGGCGGGATGTGCTTTGGAATTCGCCGGCGAACGCGGCGGCTGGACAGTCAAAGTTAATGACCGCATGGAAACCAGTATAGACAACATTTTAGCGGCCGGTGAGATAACAGGCGTAGGCGGAGCACCGAAATCTTTAAATGAAGGAAAAATCGCCGCCTATTCCATTCTTGAAAAAATGGGAAAAGGGGATGAGGAACCATTGGCGGCCAGGCTGAAGAAGTTGGCAAAAAAGAGAAAACACCACATGAGTTTTGTGAAATGTTTCAATGCCCTTTACCAAGTCAAGCCCAAAACGGTCCTCAGTATTCCGGATGATACGATCATATGCCGTTGTGAAAGCGTTGACATGAAGACCATAAAAAATGCTGTTGATATGGGGTGTCTCAATCCGAATGCCATGAAAATCTCCACGCGCTGCAGCATGGGTCCATGTCAGGGCCGGACCTGCGGACCGGTTATCTATGATATTCTCCAAATTCTCTGCGGAAAAAATCAAAATGAAATTGGAATGTTTTCTGTCAGGCCTCCTTTGAAACCGGTCTCAATCCGTGCGCTGAACAAGCTGGATTAAATATAAGCTTCACTGCCAAAGGACATTTCGCTCCTCAGGATAACCGGCCGGTATGCAAAATCTTCATGATCTTGTCCGCATAAGCCCGGCTGGCTGTGTCTCCGGTCTTGATGGAAATTACATCAGGAGAGCCTGCGCCCAGTTTTAATTCTGCAGCTCTGGCTATCTGCTCCTGCTGATAGACAGGCGGTTCCATTATGGCGTCGTTGCTTCCCAGATCTTTGAGAATGGCGATACCCACAGCGTCGATGGCTACCCGGTCGGTTCCAGCCAGGAAAACATCCGCTTGTTTTTTCTCTCCGGTCATAGGGCCTCCGTCTACAAAAGCCTCGATTCCATCTAAAATGATGAGATCCGGAGAATAGGCTGTGTTGATTTCCGCTATCATCTTTCGTTGATGAGGCGAGCGGTGAAGCTCCCGCATGAAAGGATAATCTTCCCGGGGGACGATGCCGACTGAGTTTTTTAATGACATGGTGAAGATCCCTCCGAATTGATGCGTTTTCAGACAACAGGTTTGCACCAGGCATTCCGCTTCCGTTACCGGGCGGGCCGCTAAAAATCCGTTTTCCCAATGGAGCCCGGGATTATCAATTTTTTTGTATTCGTTTTCCTCCAAAGCGTCGAAGTTGATGATTTGCGCATCAAATTCACCGGCCAGGGAAGGGATGTTTTTTTGTTCAAAGACCTCATTCGTATCCTGCGGACCACTTCGGTCTCCGATGCTGACTGAGGCTGCTTCCATATCCCTGATATGGGACAGAATGGCCTTCAAGGTATCATTATGGGTGGAGCCCGGGGCGGGATCTGCCGTATTGAAATTCGGCTTAATGAGTACGTTTTTACCTTGGCAGGGGTTGAGCCCGAATAGATCGAAGCATCGCTTTACGCCCTGAACGCGGTCCGAAGTTTTGACCAGGATAACTTCAGATAAACCTGCTTCACTCTGATTCCAAAACGGCAGTCTTGTTGACGCCAGTATACCGAGAAGTCCGCTTCCGGCAATACAGAATTCTCTTCGCGTCAAGGTGTTCGGCTTTTTTTTCATTATTCCTCCTTGCTTGACTATGTCATTCTGATGGACAAAGCGGCGTTACAACAACAAAGCTGCTCTGCATGTTTCAGAATGGATGGTGTCTTGCCTGTACACTTATTTTATCATACATCTTCTTTAACCTGGACTGTTAGTTCGAAAAGGGCACACCGTGTCATCCTGAGCGGAGCGGCCTCCTCGTCATCGCGGGCGGCTGCAGGCCGCGCGGCAATCTTAGACTGCTTCGCCGAATGATGCGGCACCGTTTCAATGTGCAAGCGCCGTCTAAGATTCTGCCGTCGCTTCGCTCCTCGGAATGGGCATAATACTCACAAAGTGGAGTTGATTATTCATTCTAAGAGCCAGAAACCCAACAATAACAGCGATTTTTGCTTCTCTTGGATGTATTTT
>CAZDJZ010000015.1:0-74987 GCA_964505785.1 uncultured Eubacteriales bacterium | reverse complement strand
CAGGCCGTGAGGATCTTAGACTTTTTCGCTGAATGAAGCGTAATCGTCTTCTCGTCCAAGCGCCGTATAAGATCCTTTGTCGCTATGCTCCCTCAGGACGACAATAAATTAACATATTGTCGTCGTCTGCGGCAATCCCGGCCCGTGAATAATCCAGGTTAAATCGGTCTTATGTTTTCAAGTGCGGTGACTTAATCATAGAAACAAGAAAGGTTAGAGGGACTATATATCTAATTTTTTCAAATCTTGACCCGGCCGAAATTTTATGCGCTTTCCTTTTTTGATTTTTATCTGCCTTTTCCGACGTATATCGCGGCCGTACCCAGTCTTTTTGCCGACCACTTTCAGGCTGGCAAAACCTCTTATCTCAATCTTTTCATCATTGGCCAAGGCTTCTTTCAAGGAATCCAGAATCTTTTCTACGACCTGCAAAGACTTCGCCCTATTGAAATCTGAATCTTTTTCAATTGCCTGGGCGATGTCGTTTTTGATCATATCTGACTCCTCATTTCTTTTATTGTATTAAAGTTTATTGCCATTGAAAAGTCAAGACAAAATATTGACTTAAATCAAAGCCGAATCTATAATAAAATCAAAGTGAAAAAGCATCTTTTATTTCTTCTTCTCATTAGCGGAATAAGTGTGGTTTCCTCTTATTCTTCCATTATAGAAATTAAAGTTAATGCTCCCATTCATCCGGTGACCTCGGAATATATCCGCCAATCCCTTGAAAGAGCGGCGGAAGAAAAAGCATCTCTTTTAATCATGCATATCAATACCCCCGGGGGGCTGGATAGTTCCATGCGGGAAATTATTGAATCGATTCTTTCCTCTCCGGTTCCGGTAGCGGCATATGTCAGTCCTTCCGGAGCGCGGGCGGCCTCCGCCGGATTTTTCATATCTGTTGCATGTGATATTTTTCTAATGGCTCCTGGAACCAGCACCGGAGCTGCTCATCCGGTCGGAGTATCCTTGACCGGAGGATCTATGGATGACACCATGGCGGATAAAGTAACCAATGATGCCGCCTCTTACATAAAATCCATCGCAGAAAAACGACAACGAAATATCCGCATGGCGGAAGACGCGGTCAGGAATAGTTCATCCTATACCGAGCAAGAAGCATTGAAGGGCGGACTTATAGATTTTATTGCTCCTGATATTCGTACCCTTATTGAAAAACTGCATGGAAAAACAATCCAACGATTCGATGAAACCAGTGTGGAGATGGATCTGGAAGGTGAGTCCATTACAAAAATTGAGATGTCCGCCCGTCAAAAATTTCTCCTGACAATATCAAATCCAAATCTGGCTTATATGCTTTTAATGCTAGGTTTGCTGGGTTTGTATTTTGAGTTTTCGAATCCCGGAGCGATTTTCCCTGGAATAATCGGTGCCATAAGCATTCTTTTAGCTGTCTTCAGTTTCCAAATCCTTCCCATCAATTATGTTGGCCTCATTTTAATTTTTATGGCCGTCGGATTGTTTATTTTAGAGATTAAAATACAAAGTTATGGTATTCTATCCATCGGAGGAATTGCAGCTTTGCTTCTGGGATCAATTATGTTGATAGATGCACCCATACCGGAATTAAAACCGGATTTAAAATTTATCATCCCGCTGGCACTGGGATTATCATTTGTTTTCATTTTTTTAGTTATTATTGCAATCCGCTCCCAAGCTAACAGGGTTCATACCGGAAAAGAAGGTTTAATCGGCGAAATCGGAACAGCGCGCACCAGGCTGGATCCTGAAGGAAAAGTGTTTGTATATGGTGAAACGTGGAATGCAGTCGCGGAAGAAGAAATTCCAGCCGGCAGTTCGGTTGAGGTAATCGATATTCTTAAAAACCTCAAACTAAAAGTTAAGAAATCAGATTAAGGAGGAGACAATGATAACTTATCCAGTCATAATTATAGGCCTTGTCGTTTTATACCTTCTGAATGCGATAAAGATTCTTAAGGAATATGAACGTGGAGTTATTTTTCGTTTAGGAAGAGTATTGGAAAAACCGAAAGGCCCAGGATTGATATTTGTTTTCCCCCCCATCGACAGGATGGTGCGGATCAGCCTCCGCATTGTCACAATGGATATTCCTTCTCAGGATGTCATAACCAGGGATAATGTCACAGTTAAAGTTAATGCGGTGGTTTACTTCCGGGTATTGGAACCTTTGAAATCCGTAGTCGCCGTGGAAGATTATCTCTTTGCTACATCCCAGCTCGCTCAAACAACACTAAGAAGCGTCCTGGGTGAAGTCGACTTGGATGAATTGCTTTCTGAAAGGGAAAAATTAAACTCCCAACTGCAGGAAATAATTGACAAACATACCGACCCTTGGGGTATAAAGGTACAGCTGGTAGAAATGAAACACGTTGATCTCCCGGAAAATATGATCCGCGCTATTGCCCGGCAAGCGGAAGCAGAGCGGGAAAGACGGGCCAAGGTCATTCACGCTAAAGGAGAATTCGAAGCGGCAGATAAGCTTATTCAAGCGGCGGATGTTATCTCTCGAAATCCGCAAGCTCTTCAGTTAAGATTTTTAGGCACTTTAAACGAAATAGCAAGTGAAAAAAATTCCACTATTATATTTCCGCTTCCCATTGATATATTAAAAGCATTTATGGATAAGGCACCAAATAAGGGCAGGCAAAATGAAAAATAAGGATTACCGTGAAATTCAAATATCCAGCTCCATGCTTATTTTTATTTTCATGGCGGTTATAGTTTTAGGCATAATTGTCTTTTTGCTCGGAGTCTCCGTAGGAAAAAAACAAGTGCAGGTAGCGAAAATCACCCAGTATCCCACCGAACCCATTGAAAAAATCACGGAAAAAAAACCGGTGAATCCGGAAACCAAAGACCCGATAAGTGAAGAAATCGAATCCCACAAGCAAGCCCAAGAGCAGCAGCCCGTAGAAGCGGAAGAAGAAAAAATTGAGCCTGCGCCTGTCCAGCCGGGAAACCAGCTGTTTTATATACAGGTCGGAGCTTACTCAAAAAGGGCCAACGCCCAAAAAATGGCGGACGAACTTAAGCAGCTGGGATATCCCGCCATAGTGATTGAACCTTCTTCCGGAAGCCGCAGTCTATTCCGCGTCCGCGTCGGCGGTTATGAAAGCCGCGATAAAGCTGAAGCGGTGGTCGGAAAACTTGCTGCTGATCAAAATAAGAATAATACCGACTATTTTATTACCAAGGAATAGCCGGACGCGTCATGTCAAAACAAACCTTTTAAACCGGTGAACGAAAACAGCGACGGTTTTTCTATTAAAGACAAAAATTCACTGCTTCGATTTGTTTTTATCTTAATAAGCGGCGCTGCCATGGCCGCTGCTTTTCCTAAATTCAATCTTTTTTTTCTGGCATGGTTAGGACTTATTCCTTTATTGCTTCTTTTATTCATGGCGTCATTGCGGCAAGCTTTTATTCGCGGATCCCTTGCAGGCTTTATATTTTACGCAGTCCTGCTCTATTGGATTCCCGCAGTCCCATCCCATTATGGAGGCCTTTCCACCATATTGAGCATCTTGATTTATGTTCTGTTCAGCCTGTTCCTTGGGTTGTTTTGGGGGTTTTTTGCTTTGGGCTTCGCCGGAATAAGAAAAAAATATGCGCTTGGGGCTTATCTCACCGCTCCCTTTCTGTGGGTGACTATGGAATACATTGTCACCCATTTATTTACCGGATTTCCCTGGGGACTTTTGGGGAACAGTCAAGCCTTTAATCTTTATTTCCTTCAGTTGTCATCCGTCACCGGTGTTTATGGATTGTCCTTTATGCTCGTTCTGTTTCAAGGTCTGATCTGTCTTTTCTTATTGAAAAAAAAACCCCGCCTGCTTATCTTTCCGCTGATTCTTGCCGCAGCTGTTCACAGCGCCGGCTTTTTCAGTTTAAGAAACCAGCCGGCGGCGAATGCGGACTTCACGGGGGCTGTTGTTCAAGGCAATACTCCGGCTTCAACGAATTTTTCAACTGTTGATACCAGCCGCTTCATGGAGCTGTTCAACCGGTACATGAAGCTCAGCCGGGAAGCGGCTGAGCAAAGTGCGGATCTTATTATCTGGCCGGAATTATCCGTTCCCATTTGTTTTACCTGTGACTTCGGCATTTATCCGATGTTAACTGAGCAAATATTGACATTTGTCCGGAATAGCGCATGCACCATGCTGATTGGGGCAAACGAATCATCATCAACAGAAACTCAAACGCAATATTATAATACGGCTGTGTGTATAACCCCTGATCTTAACCTCAGCTTTTACCACAAGACCCATTTGGTTCCTTTCGGTGAATACACTCCCTACAAGTTTATTTTCGGCTTCCTCACAAATTTCACTCATGCAATCGGAGAACTGACTCCCGGAGACGATCTGCGCCTCCATTCCTTTGCCGGTTATGCGTTTGGATCACCCATTTGTTATGAAATCATATTTCCGGATTTAGTTAGAAAATTCACAAGCCGGGGAGCTGGATTCCTGGTTACTATCACAAACGACGGCTGGTACGGCACGAGTGCCGCCCCCTATCAGCATTTTGCCATGGCTGTTATCAGGGCTGTTGAAAACCGCCGGTATCTTTTACGGGCGGCCACTACTGGAATCAGCGGCATCATAGCTCCCAGCGGCCGGATTCTATCCAGGTCCGCCTTAAACACCTCATCCTTTTTAAAAGCTCCGGTTTCCGTGCGCGAAAAACAATCATTTTATGTCCGCTTCGGAGACTGGCTTGCTTACCTCAGCTTGACAATAACCGGGGTATTTCTTATTCTTTCCTTGTTCTCCTCATCCCGCAAAAAAGGTGAATAAATGAATGAAACTCCTAAAAGTCTATCGGATTTAAAAGAGCAGGCTAAAAAATTATCCAATAAATTCGAAGAACTTCGAGGTTATCTTTGACCATGAAAAAATAAAATCCCGCCTCAAACAACTCGAAGAAGAACTTGCTTCGCCTGAAAACTGGAATAACCAAAAAAAACTTCAAATGCTGCAGCAAGAAAAAAAGCGGCTCGAAAACAAACAAAGCTTATTCGATACTCTCCAGGAAAGCCGGGAAGAACTGGGTGTATTTCTGGAACTTGGTGATGAAGGAGAAAATGTCCGGAGTGAATTAGAGCCGGTTCTTGAAAAATTTTCCAGAATACTGGAAACCGCCGAATTAAATACCCTTTTTGCTGAAAAAGAAGATTCCAAAAATGCCATATTGACGATTCATCCCGGAGCCGGCGGCACAGAGTCTCAGGACTGGTCTGAAATTCTTCTTCGCATGTATCTCCGCTATGCCGAGCGCAAACAATACGAAACCAAGATTTTGGATATATCTCCTGGAGATGAGGCGGGCATTAAAAGCGCAACGCTGCACATAAAAGGTGATTATGCTTATGGCAACCTTAGCCGGGAAACCGGGGTTCATCGCCTGGTTCGAATATCCCCCTTTGATGCCAATAAAAGGCGGCACACTTCTTTTGCAGCTGTCTTTGTTTATCCGGAAGTCGATGAAGATATTCAGCTTGAGATATCCAATGATGAACTCCGCATCGACACCTATCGCGCCTCTGGGCGCGGCGGTCAGCATGTCAACGTAACTGACTCGGCTGTACGCATCACTCATCTTCCAACCGGAATCGTTGTCCAATGCCAAAATGAAAGATCCCAGCATAAAAACAAGGCATCCGCCATAAAAGTCCTGAAATCCCGGCTGTATGAAATGGAAAAAAAGAAACAAAACGAGAAATTGGAAAAACTTGAAGACGCCAAATCCGAAATCGCATGGGGAAATCAAATCCGTTCGTATGTTCTGCATCCCTACCAAATGATCAAGGATCTGAGAACCGGGGTGGAAGTCGGTGATGTCGACAGGATATTAGATGGAGACCTTGACGAATTTATCAAAGCCAGTTTGATTCAGCACAAGCAGAATAAAAGCCGATCTTAACTGTATTATTTGGACTTATCCCATAAGTGGTCCATCTCCTCAAGAGTTGCATCTTCAATGTTTTTATTTTCCTTTTGCAGATTTTGTTCGATAAACTGAAACCTGTTTATGAATTTCCGGTTCGCTTTTTTCAGAGCAACTTCAGGGTTGACAGAGAGATGCCGGGAAATATTCGCCAAAGCAAAAAACAGGTCGCCAATTTCCTCTGCTGTCTTTTCCTTGTTCCGCTTCATAATCTCATCTTCCATCTCATGGATTTCTTCTTTCACTTTTTCAAGAGCACCGTCCACGTTTTCCCAATCAAATCCATATGAAGCCGCTCTTAAACCGAGTTGGAACGCTTCCAGTAACGCCGGTGTATGCAGGGGAAGTCCATCAAGAACCGAACGGCGGGATTTGTCTTCCCTTTTTCGGCGTTTCCATTCATCACTCACTTTTTCCGGGGTTGTTATTTTTTCATGCTCTCCAAACACGTGCGGATGACGGCGAATCATTTTCCGGTTGATACCCTGGATGACTTCAGTCATAGTTATCATTCCTTCTTCCTTATAAATCCTGGTCAGAAAAACAACTTCCATAAGAACGTCCCCAAGCTCCTCCCTGATAGATTCGGCGGAATGGCCGGCAATGGCATCCACTGCTTCATAGACTTCTTCTAAAAAATAATTGACAATTGTACGAGCAGTCTGTTTTCTGTCCCAGGGACATCCGTTCTTCCCCCGCAAACGGTCTAAAATACGGACCAATTCAGCGAATTCCTTCCCGGCTTTTTCAGCATCATCCATTGGAAGCTCCTTGAATTTGATGAGGCATTATTGTATTATTTTCTTCCCAATTATCCAAACGGAAAACATTATGAATAACAATACCAACAGGTCAAAAGAGATAATACCGCCGCTTGATTTTGGTTCCCTTATGCTCCCTTTTTACACTCAAGCCATGGTAAAGCTGGGACAAATCCCTAATCCGGTCACCCAAAAAAAAGACGAAATCAATATAGAGTTGGCCAAGCGCCTCATAGACTTACTGGATCTTCTCAGAGATAAAACCCGGGGAAATCTGGATGACCAGGAAAAAAAAGTGCTGGATGATGCTTTAAGCCAACTGAAAAAGATCTATCTTGAAATCATCGATCAGATCAAGTCCTGATTATCTCTTTCAAAAATGAACCACCCGGATACAACAGACAGCGAGCACGGAACGGGTATAGAATAATGAAAATTTATCTTAATTTAAATGACTTTCCCGTGTTTGAAAAACCAGTGGCGGCTGCAATCGGAAATTTTGACGGTGTTCATATCGGACACCAGCATCTTCTCCGGCTTTTGTTGGACATATCAAAACAGCATGATTATCTTTCTCTGGTGGTTACATTTTATCCCCATCCGGGAAAGCTGACTCACCCTGGGAAAATACACCTGATTCAAACTTTAAACCAACGATTGGATGAAATTTCTCATTTCCAAATCGATATGGCTTTGGTAATTCCGTTTGACAGGAATTTTGCAGAAATTCCTCCTCAAGATTTTGTAAAAAATATTTTGCATCATAAACTCAATGCGGAGCACATTATTGTCGGAAGTAATTTTAAGTTCGGAAAAAACCGCTCCGGAAATGTGGATAAACTGAAAGAACTTTCGTCTCCTTTCCATATCTGCGTTCACCAAGTCAGCCCGGTTAAGCTGAATAATGAACACGTCAGCAGCAGTGCCGTTCGCCGCTGCTTATACGCAGGCCGGATTGAAAAGGCTCATAAATACCTCGGGAAGCCCTATGCCATTCGAGGACGGATTATTAAAGGACATTCCAGGGGACGTACCCTCGGCTTTCCAACCGCCAATCTTTTTCCGGAAAATGAAATTTTGCCGAAGGGTGTATTTTTATCCCAGGCTCAAATCGACGGGAGTAAATACCATTCTTTAACCAACATTGGAACCCGGCCGACATTTCAATCTGAAGTTCAGGAAAAGGAACGCTTGAATGTTGAAACATTTCTGATTGATATCGATTTTCCTCTTTACGGAAAGCACATGACACTGGAAATCCTGAAAAAAATCCGGGATGAAAAGCGATTCCGGAATCCGGAGGATCTAAAAACCCAGTTACAGGATGACCTCAAAACTGCTCTGGCTTATTTCAATTCCTGATAAATCGTTATCGCGGAGCTGTATTCTTGACTTTTCTCATGAGTTATTGCATTTTCATGACGTATATATTAAGGAGAAATAAGAATGGCTGATAAAATCAAAGCACGGGTTATGGACACTCCCAAAATAAAAAGGGCATTCAACCGAATTGCAACTGAAATCACTGAAAGAAACCGCGAACTGGATAACCTGGTTATTATTGGAATCAGGACTCGGGGAGTTTTCATTGCCCGCCGTCTGGCTGAACTGATAAAAGAATTCGAAGGTATCGATGTTCCTGTCGGGGTTTTGGATATAACCCTCTACAGGGATGATTTCTCTGAACTGGAGCAGCATTCCGTAAAAAAAACCGAGATCAATTTCACAATTACCGGTAGAGATGTCCTCCTTGTTGATGATGTTTTGTTTACGGGAAGGACTATCCGGGCGGCTATGGACAGCCTTGTCGACCTCGGGCGGCCTAAAACCATTCAGCTAATGGTTTTTATCGACCGCGGACACCGCGAACTGCCGATCCGTGCGGATTATGTGGGGAAATTTCTTCCAACATCCCGCCGGGAAAACGTAAGGGTGCATTTAAAGGAAATTGACAATAAAGACGAAGTCCAGATTGTTGAACCCGAGGGCATTCAATAGAATTTATTACCCGGTGGTTCATGGATTCTTAATAGGAGAAAAGTATTGTCTTTTGATCAAAAGCACTTAATCGGCATTCAATCCTTGCAGGCTGAACACATAATGCATATCCTTGATACGGCTGAATCCCTTGCAGACATTTCTCATCGCGATGTAAAAAAAGTCCCTGTCCTGCGGGGAAAAAGTGTGGTGAATTTATTTTTTGAACCCAGCACGCGAACCCGGACTTCTTTTGAGATCGCCGCTAAGCGTTTGAGCGCCGATATCTCTAATTTCAGCAAATCAACCAGCAGTACGATTAAGGGTGAAACATTAAAAGACACAGTTCTGAATCTGGAAGCAATGCATACGGATTTACTGATCCTCCGTCATTCTGCTGCCGGGACCCCATTTTTTTTGACCACATTTTGCCGCTCGCATGTTATTAACGCCGGGGATGGAACACACGAGCATCCAACACAAGCCTTACTGGATGCCTTGACTATTCGTCAGTATAAAACTGATTTCAAAGGACTGAAGGTTGTCATCGCCGGAGACATTTTACATAGCCGGGTCGCCCGTTCTAATCTCTTTCTATTGAAAAAAATGGGAGCTTCTGTGACTCTAGTCGGCCCCCCTCCCCTTGTTCCCGGTTATTTTACGGAGATGGGAGCATCTATTGAATATAATATGGACAAGGCCATTGAAGGGGCGGACATCATTATGATGCTTCGAATTCAAATGGAAAGACAGAAACAAAAATATTTCCCTTCGATTCGTGAATACCGGAATCTTTTTTCCCTGACTCCGGAAAGGCTTAACAAGGCAGACAAAGAAGCGCTTATTATGCATCCCGGGCCTATAAACCGGGGAGTGGAAATATCGGCCGATCTGGCCGATTCCAACAAATCCATCATCCTTAAGCAAGTCGAAAACGGTGTTGCCGTGAGAATGGCTTTGCTTTATCTGCTTTTAGGAGGAAAAGAGCGTGAGATTACTGATTAAAAACGGCCGTGTTATTGATCCGGCTTCCGGAACAGACGAGACGCTGGACATATTGATCGAAAAAAAGAAAATCAGCCGGGTGGCGACCCGCATTGACGATCCCTCCGCCCGGATGATCGATGCCTCCCGAAAAGTTGTAACTCCGGGTTTTATTGACATGCACGTTCATCTAAGGGAGCCGGGACAGGAACACAAAGAAACCATAAAAACCGGAGCAGCCGCTGCAGCCAGGGGAGGTTTCACCTCCATTGCCTGCATGGCGAACACGTCCCCGCCTAATGACAATGCTGGAGTCACTGAGTTTATCCTCGCTCAGGCCCGAAAATACGCACAGGTCAATGTCTATCCTATTGCTGCCGTAACCAAAAAGCTTGAAGGAAAATCTCTTACGGAAATGGCCGAACTCCGGGAAGCAGGTGCCATCGCTTTTTCTGATGATGGATTTCCAGTCAGGACCAGTGAAATTATGCGCCGGGCTCTTGAGTACAGCAAGACTGTAACAGCATTGATCATTGATCATTGCGAGGATTTGGACCTTAGTGCCGGCGGAGTTATGAATGAGGGACACATTTCGCACCTTTTAGGTTTAAAAGGGATTCCGGATTATTCTGAAGACATCATTGTCGGACGGGATATTATCCTTGCCGATAAAACCGGCTCCCCTATCCATCTGGCACATATCAGCACCCGCGGATCCGTGAACTTGATCCGGAAAGCAAAAGCACGCGGGATACCGGTTACCTGTGAAGCGACGCCCCATCACTTATTCCTTGATGACACATCACTGGAAAGCTACTCAACAAACCTCAAAGTCAATCCTCCCATACGCAGCCGGGAAGTTCGTGAAGCCCTGCTTCAAGCCGTTCAGGACCAGACCATCGATGTTTTGGCCACAGACCATGCCCCCCACTCTCCGGATGAAAAAGACGTTGAGTTCGATCAGGCCCCATTCGGAATCAATGGCCTGGAAACTGCGGTTCCTTTATTTCTCGACAAACTGGTGAATAAAGAAGTCATTTCATTACTTCGCTTTGTAGAAATGATTTCCACTAATCCCTCCAGGATATTAGGCTTAAACAATAAGGGGCGCATCTGCGCCGGATCTGATGCCGACCTAACGATCTTAAACCTAAGAAAAAAAATCACGGTGGATGTCAATTCCTTTTTATCCAAAAGCCGGAATAATCCTTTTCACGGCATGGTTTTAAAGGGAATACCCGAAATGACGATAGTGGGTGGAGAAATTGTATATGCTGCGTAATGGAAAAATAATTCAGGTTTTATAGAATGGCTTCTCATATAGAAAAATTACAAAAAAAAATCAATTATAATTTCAAAGACGTTTCTCTTCTTATGCAGGCTTTAACTCACAGTTCCTATGCCTATGAATCCACACAGGATATGACCAATAATGAAGTGCTGGAGTTTTTGGGAGATTCAGTGCTTGGCTTTATCATTGCAGATTATTTATACAGGAACTATCCCCAACTCAATGAAGGAGAAATGTCCAAATTAAAATCTGCGGTGGCATCAACTGGGACCTTGGCTGTTTTGGCTCAAAAAATTAAACTTAATAAATTCATCCTCCTTGGAAAGGGTGAGATCAAAAGCGACGGACGAAGTAAAAAAACCATACTCGCTGGTGCTTTTGAGGCTTTAATCGCAGCTGTTTATTTGGATGGAGGAATCGACACAGTCAGGCGTTTTTTACAGGAATACTTGAATGTTTTTTTTGATAAAGTGGATATGGAGCAATTTTTTATAAATAATTATAAATCCGCACTCCAGGAGTATTTACAAAAAGAAAATTTATCGGCCCCTGTCTATCAAACCGTTACCACGAGAGGTCCTGATCATAAAAAACGTTTTGTCGTGAAAGTCAGCAGCCAAAATCATATATTGGCCAAAGCCAAGGGTATCTCCAAGAAAGAAGCCGAGCAGAAAGCCGCTCAAAAAGCCATGAAAAATCTAATCGGCAGAAAAATAAAAACCCTCACGGACGATACCTTTCTCATGCGGAGAAGCAACGGTGATTGATTCTTTTTCCTTTGGAAAAATAAAAGTGAATGGAGACGTTTACACAAAAGATTTGATTATTTTCCCTGACCGTGTGTATTCCCCCTGGCGGCGCGAATCAGGACACTGCCTATGCGTGGAAGACCTCCGGGAAGTCTTTGAGGAAAACCCGGATATCCTGGTTGTTGGAACCGGTTCACTCGGGCGAATGAAAGTCGCTGAAGAGGTAAGGCAAAAATGCCGGGATATGGGAATTGATCTAGTCGTAAAAAAAACCAAAGCGGCGTCCCGGGAGTTCAATAAATATCAGTCCCAAGGAAAAACCATCGGCTCGTTTCATCTTACCTGTTGATTATATCTCAAAACTCAACTCTTGAAACTGAAGACCTTTAACCTAACCTGGGTTATTCACGGGCCGAGATGGCCGCCTCTACAGGGCTTAGACATGACATTACCCATTCGAAGTGAAAAGCTGATGTGCTTTATGGGTTTAATCCCTGCTCATAAGGGCAGCAATGATTTCCAATTCCGGGACATTACTGCAGACAATTTTGATGATCGCGGCAATCGGGACAGCCAGAATCATCCCGGGAAGCCCCCAAAGCCAGCCCCAGAAGAACAGAAAAAACAAGATGACCAGAGGACTTAAGCCCAGTCCATGCCCCATCAGTCTTGGCTCAATCACATTTGCCATAATCATTTGAATAAAGATCAACAGGAAAAGGATCCAAATGGCCGGCCAGGTTGAGTCAAACTGAAAAAAAGCAATCACAACCGGGAGTGCAGTGGCAATGAATGACCCTATATTGGGAATATAATTTAATAAAAACGCTAAAAACCCAAAGACCACGGCAAAATCCACATTAAAAAACAACAGAACAATCGTCACAAAAAAGCCTGTGAAAAAACTTACGATGGTTTTGATGGCAAGGTATCTTTGAATCTGGGTGTCTATATTTTGGATAACATGGATAATCCGGGATGCCCGGGCCTGATCGAGGGATTTATTTATCTTCTGCTTGGTTTTTCCTCTGCCCGACATAATGAAAATCAAGAATATCAGGACCAGAAATAAATTAGAAATAAACGAGAAGAAAGGCCCCAGGGAAGAACCCAAAATTCTGCCGATCCGGTCGATATCTAGTTGACCGATCCAGTCAATACTTTCGATATTAAACCTTTGAAGATTGAGCCTGACCAGAAAATCAGACATGATTGAATTGATCTTGGCTCCATACCTGGGAAATTCCGCCGCGAATGTTTTACCTGCGGAATAAAAAAGGGCTCCAAGAAGGTAGAGAATAAAAAAAGTCAGTAAAATAATCACAATAATAGCAATCGTCCGCGGGACTTTTATCCGGGTTAAAAAATCAAGAGCCGGATATAAAACAAAAGAAAGAAATATAGCTAAAAAAAACGGGAACAGAACCGGCTTGGCCAAGCGCAAAACCACTCCTGTGATAACAATTACAATAATAAACAGAAAGGCAGTTGTGACTTTATTTGACTGCATCTTTTTATTAGCCTGAACTATTCAGGTTTGTTCGAAAACGACAGCACAGCTGTCGTCCTAAGGACCGCATCGGCGTAAGGATCTTGTCCTGCTTCGCCGGATGAAATGTCAGCGTATTAATTAGAAAATGACATACCATGCCGTCCTGAGGAGCGAAGCGACGTAGGGATTTATTATTGCTTTGTATGATAAATCGGTACCGTCTCACATGCCGAAGCAGCATAAGATCCTCACGGCCTGCTGCCGCAGGCCTCAGGATGACATGTTTGTTTATTTTCATCGTTCGGGATGTATTATATGCCATTTTCCATAAAAAACTCAATGTTCTTCTCTTTTTCTAGAATCCACTCATCTCCTTTTCTTTTGATTGAATTAATCTCCATAAAATATTAAAGTACTAACACTGGATTAAGTAAAAGATGAAAGTCCTTATCGCAGAAGATGATATAATAACCGCTCGTGTACTGGAAGAAAACCTGCATGAATGGGGATATGAAGTCATTGTAACCCATGACGGAAAAGAAGCCTGGGAAATCATTTCCGGCGCCTCCTTGGATCCCGTCAATATCATTGATAATATCCGGCTGGCAGTTCTGGATTGGGAAATTCCAGAAATTGACGGAATAGAATTATGCCGGCAGATCAGGGAAAAAACCAAAAAAGAAAAGGAAAAATATGTTTACATTATTCTTTTGACCGGACGGGACCGGCAAGAGGACATCATCACCGGTTTGTCTTCCGGTGCGGATGATTATATCACTAAGCCTTTTGATGTTATGGAGCTGAAAATCCGGCTGCAAAACGGCGAAAGAATCATCCGGTTGGAAGACGACCGCCTTGAAATGGCTACAACCGATAACCTTACGCAGCTTTGGAACCGCAATAAAATATTGGATTTTTTAAAAGAGGAAATCTCGCGGGGGCGGCGATACGGGCAGCCCACCGGGGTTATTATGTGCGATATAGACCACTTCAAGCAAATTAACGACACTTTGGGACATCAAGCCGGGGATAAAGTTTTGCTGGAAGTTTCCTCGAAAATAAAGAAATCCGCCCGGAACTATGACAAAATCGGACGATATGGCGGGGATGAATTTATAGCGGTCTTTCCCAGCTGCCGTCACAGCTTTATTCCTAATATTGCGGAACGGCTTCGCCAAGCTGTCGAAAACTTGTCCGTTCCTTTGACGTCCGGTGATATTTCCGTAACGATAAGCCTCGGCGGGACCAGCAATGAATTCGATCTTAATATGTCCAGTGATGAAATGATACGCATAAGCGACCAGGCTTTACTTTCCGCCAAGGAAAAAGGCCGCAATTGTTCGCTTATTTTTTCCCCTCCAACTCATCTTGAAGAGTAAAAAATTCGGATTAACTTTATTTTAACTCTTCCAGGTTCTCCTCAAGCTTCTTAAGATAAGAGAGCCCGGTTTCTTCTTTCCCGTCCTGTATTTTCATAACCCCGCACAAAAAGACTCCGGTCCGGGTAAGATAGATATTATTATAATACCGGTCCTTGATGTGGTACCCATAATCAGCTTTTTCGGTTTTCTGGTCTTTTTTTGATTCCAAATACTGCTCGATCATCCGCTTTGCATCCAGTTCATCTTCCCCTTGAACAATGAAGGCGGTAAACTCATTTCCGTTGAATTCGTAGTCAGCCTGATATCCATTATGGAGATAGCTGTATCCCATGAAATTTTTAAGAATGAATTTTTGACTGTTGGCAACCAGGTGTTCTTCCGGAAATGCCTTGACAAGCACAGGAAAACCGGTTTCAGCGCCAATATTGGATTCAATCCGCTCCGCGAAATTTTTTAGATAATCATTCCACTCGTCTCCGCAGTCAAAACACAGCATTTTGACATAATAGGGTCCGGATAAAAAATTGAGAGTCCCTTCCTCCATATATCCTTGCGCCCCGATATCAACATACTGGTTATCAGGATACCTTTCCGCACTGTAAATACCAAAAGCTGTCACCGGGCTTCCCATTTCATAAATCTCGAGAGAAACATTGCTGTTTCCGGTTTCACTCTCATATTGGGCAACCGCCAGTCTTTGAAAGTCATACGAAATGTATATCTCCGCTGCTCCATTTATGTATTCAAACAATGATTCCGGAAAATAAACTTGCGGGTCTTCGACCATTTCCCAACCGGATATTTCCGGCAGAAGGGATTTTAATTCCGCTTCCTCCAGTGGGCAGCCTGGTACGGCAGCTGCTGTCAGTAAAAAAAAGCACAGACTAAGACAACCTATAATCGTTCTGAATGAATTTTTCATCATTATCTCCTCTCTTTTTTGCCGGTAAACATTTTCATGCCGACCTGTCAGTTCGCAAATGATACAAACATCCCCGCCCGGCCTTCATGCGGGCCGGGTTTGGACATGATTCTTATCCATTACAGCAGTTCATTGTGAAACTTTCATCCTTCCGGATGTATTGCTTTCATGTTTCATTCCAAAAAACTGCGTTTTTTTTGTATTTTCGTCCCGAGCTTTATTAATGATATATTATCAAATTACGTCATTCCAGTCTATTGCATTCACACCGCCTGAATTATTCAAAGGTTGAGATTGCCGCAGATGCGAGGCGCATGGCTTGAAGCTGTAGTCCTTCACCGCGATCCGAACATCCTGCAGCGAAGTTTTATTGCGAGGCCTGCGGAGCAGGCCGTGGCCGTCTTGGACGGAGCTGCTCGCTGTGCTCGCGTTAAAGGAATGCGATCGAATCGAACAGCACTGAAGCCGTCCGGTTGACAATAAACCACCAACCCGCTACCTTTACGCTATGAGCCGCGTTGTTAAAATCCGCTCTGAAAAGGTTATTACTTCTGATGGGGAAATTCAGCCAAGCATTTGCCGGGAGCTTTTGCGTAAAGGTCTTTCGCTTTTAGGCGGCGGGCCCGGCTATGATCAATATCTGCGCGCTTTGTATTCTCCTCCGTTACGCGTTGGCATTAAAATAAATACCATCGCCGGGCTCCGGTTATCCACTCAGCCGGAAACAGCCATGGAGGCAGCCGAAGTCCTCCATGCATGCGGAATCAGACGCCGGGATATCATCATTTGGGACAGGAGCAACCGGGAACTGCGGGAAGCAGGATACCGGCTCAATCAGACAAGACGGGAAGTCCAGGTCATGGGTACGGATACTCAGGGCATCGGATATACCAAAGATTTGACCGCTCACCGTTCCATCGGAAGCCGCATTTCAAGAATTCAGTCTAATAGGATCGACGCATCCCTTTCTCTGGCGATATTGAAAGATCATGGATTAGCCGGAATCACAGCCGGAATGAAAAACTATTTCGGTGCAGTCCACAATCCCAATAAATACCACGATAATAATTGCGATCCCTTTGTCGCGGACGTCTTTGACTCGCATCCGGTTAAAAGCAAGCACAGGCTCAGTATTTTAGATGCATTAATTGTTCAGTACCATATGGGCCCTTCATTCCATTCCCGCTGGGCTGAGCATACCGGAACTCTGATCCTAAGCGAAGATCCGGTGGCTGCGGATTTCACCGGATGGCACATGATTGAAGACCTGAGATCCCGTGCCGGCCTGCCTTCGCTCGCAGAAGAAAAACGGAGCCCCGCTTATCTCGAATCTGCAGTTAAACTCGGGCTCGGCCTGGCCGGTTTCAGTCAAATTGAAATGATAGAATCGGAATTATGAAAGAAGAATAAATTGACATCAGAATGCAAAAACCAAAAATTAGAAATAATCCCGGCCGATATCAAATCTCAAATCTCCATTGATAAACGGGCTGAACAGTTTCATATGCTATGCCAAAAAACCTGGATTTTCATAAAAAAATTGCGCGGGCCGGCGCTCACCGTATCTGCGGCAATCTCGGCCCATGAATAATCCAGGAAAAAAAAGGATAGCCTGCACGTATGAAAAGAAGAAATTTTATTAAGCTTTCATCGGGGGCCGGAATAATGGCCGGGACCGGAGCAGGAAAAAGTTTTTTCAACGAACTGTATGCATTTTCGGATGAAACGAACCTGTCACAGACTGAGGCCCGCTATTATAAACAGCTCCCTCACCGCGAGATAGAATGCCGGCTTTGCCCCAGACTATGCCGCCTGGGCGACCGGGAGCGCGGATACTGCGGAGTCCGGGAAAACCGGGATGGAATCTATTATACTCTGGTTTATGGAAAAGCATGTACCGCCCATGTGGATCCGATTGAAAAAAAACCTCTTTTTCACTTTATTCCAAAAAGCCAGGCTCTCTCCATCGCGACAGCCGGGTGTAACGTCAATTGCAAATTCTGTCAAAACTGGGAAATTTCCCAGGTCCGGCCGGAACAGATCCAGCATTTTGACTTCCCTCCCAAGGCTGTGGCGGAAGCCGCATTGGAAAATGGATGTCCCTCCATCGCTTACACTTATTCTGAGCCGGTGGTTTTTTATGAATACATGTATGACACCTCAGTTGAGGCGGGAAAAAAAGACATAAAAAACGTCGTTATTACCGGCGCGCATATCAATCCGGAACCTTTCCGGGAGCTTCTTCAAGTCGTCGATGCTGTCAAAATCGACCTGAAAGCATTTACCCAAAAATTCTATACGGATTATGTCCGTGGTCAATTACAGCCGGTTCTTGACGCGGTCAAAATCGCCTCCCAAAGCCCGGTATGGCTGGAAATCGTTTATCTGGTCATTCCTACCTTAAATGACAGCCCTGAGGAAATCTCGGATCTATGCCGTTGGATCAGACAAGAGATAGGACCGAATGTTCCGGTTCATTTTTCAAGATTTCATCCGACCTATCTCCTTAAGAATCTTCCCCCGACCCCCGCTTCCACCCTGAGCCGGATCCGGAATACGGCTTTAGATGAAGGCCTCCGGTATGTTTACATTGGAAATTTTCCCGGTCATATAGGGGAGAATACATATTGTCCGCAATGTGGAGAAACCCTGATCAACCGTTTTGGTTATACTATTTCAAAAATCCATATCCGTTCCGGAAAATGTGAATATTGCGGCCATTCCATTCCCGGAGTATGGACCCCTGCATGAAAACAATCCGCTCCTTGGCAAAAGCCGGGAAATTGATGCGATCCCCATTTGTTCCCCCCTTCCTTCTGGGAATGACAGCCCTATCCTTCCAAATTATCCTGATGCGGGAATTCAATGTCCATTTCGCCGGCAATGAGCTTTCTTTCGGTATAATCCTTGGTTTTTGGCTGTTTTGGACAGGCGCAGGCAGCCTGTTTGCATCAAAAATTCGCTTTTCCAAAAAAAGGCTTATTTTTTTATTTAATTTGATTTTTGTGCTTTTTCCAGTCTCCCTTGTCTCGCTGCGGTTAGGACGGTTTATTCTAGGCACTCTTCCCGGTGAAATTCAGGGATTGTTCATTATGCTGCTTTTTGCCTCGGTTTTATCTTTTCTTGTTTGTTTTCCCCTCGGCCTTTTATTCGTGCTTATCATACATGAAACCGGAGGCCGCCTGGCTAAAGTATATCTTTTTGAATCCGCCGGATCTGTTGCGGGCGGACTCCTGATTTACTTCCTGTTCATCCCGTTCCTGTCCAATTGGAAAGCTGCGGCACTTACCGGTGCCGCAGCGGCTGTCACCTTATCCCTGTCCAGGCTCAGAGGTAAAAAGACGGCAACAGCCGCTGTCATACTTGCCTTGGGAATTTTTTGGGCTGCTGATATACCCGCCCAAAAATTGTATTGGAAGCCGTTTCGCCTGATAGAATCGCTGGATTCACCTTACGGGAAACTTCAAGTTCTTAAACTGGCGGAACAAATTTCACTTTATCAAAATCATGCGCCCGTTTATTTTTATCCCGACCCGGCATCCGCTGAGGAAGCGGTTCATTTCCCTTTGCTTTACCGGCCTCAGGCGTCACGTGTTCTGCTGATAGGCGGAGGGGTGGGCGGCGGCCTCAAAGAAGTATTAAAATATCCGGGAATAAACGTGGATTATATAGAAATCGATCCCGCTGTTATTAGGCTTTCTGAAAAGCACCTTCCTCCCGAGGAAAACCGGTTTTTAAACCATCCCCGGGTGAACATCCTCTACAGAGACGGGCGCGAGTACCTCCGTAACAGCGGGAAAACATATGATGTGATCATTTTGCATCTGCCTCCCCCCATCAATGCACAGGTGAACCGTTTCTATACTCAAGAGTTTTTTCAGAATGCCGGAAAGAACCTCTCCCCATATGGGGTATTGTCTTTCCGCATCCCTTCATCGGAAAGTTATATCAGCCCTAAACTTCAGAAAGTTCTCGGATCCCTTTTTCTTACGGCACAGTCGGTGTTCGCCTGCGTCCGGGTGATTCCCGGGGAAAATAACATATTCTTGGCATCCCGGGATTTAGAACCCCTTGATGCCTGTACTTTCCGGCAAAGAATTCAGGATTTGGGTTTGGAAACCCAATATATGGAGTCTTCCTTTATAAATACCCGGTTGTCTCCATTGAGAATACAATGGCTTAACCAGCGGCTGTCATCATCGCAAGCATATATCAACCGTGATATTCACCCCATAAGTTATTTTTACCATGCTGCTTTTCAAAGTATTCATCTGGGAAATTTTGAATCCGGATTATATGCCCGGCTTTCCGGCTCTCCCCGATTATGGCTTCTTGATATCCCTTTTCTCCTTATAGTAACCGGGCTGATTATTCTGGGAATACGGGGGAAACGGTCTTCCTTTTACCTTTTTCCGCTTGCATTGATGGGATTGACTGTGATCATGACGGAAATCATCCTGATAATCGCATTCCAATCGCTGTCAGGATATCTATACCATACCGCCGCACTTCTGTTCGCCGCTTATATGGGAGGATTGACGTCAGGGGCTTTCCTCGGGACGAAGAGGCGCCGGCCCCGGATTGAACATATGATGGTCATCCAATTCCAGCTGATGCTGCTTTTGCTCGCATCTCAATGGCTGATCAATCACAGCATGCCGGGAGTGATGATTATTATCCTGCTCTTTTTTCTCGGGATTGCGGGCGGGGATATGTTTATCGTTTCCAACCGGTTATATCTGCTGGATAAAATCAATTACGGTGCAGGTTACGGTCTTGAACTTCTTGGCTCATTTTTTGGGGCTTTGTTTGTATCATCTTTGTTGATTCCCCTTGTGGGTTTGACCATCTGCTTGAATTATCTCTTTTTAGCCTCCTCCGCTTGCTTGCTTTTTCTGTTCTGGGGATGGAGACTGACAGCGCAACTGTCATCCTGAGGCCGGCGAAGCCGGCCGTGAGGACAAAAGGTCATATTTATCCTAACACGAAGAAATTTTCACGAGCATGAAAAATAAAGAATAGCACGATGATCGCAATTTTTTTATGAATAACCCAGGTTATTTCTTGACAGGAAATATAGATTATGCTGTACTGTTACCTTTGCTTGCACGCACTTAATTTATGCTATGTATCATATATTAATTTTAATTCACAGCATCAACAAGGGAGTATCATATGAGAATTAATATTTCCCGCCAAAGAATGAAAGATCCTTTTATTCTTAAAGTTGAAGAACTCAGCGGCCAGGATCTCCTTACTTGTTACCAATGCGGAAAATGCTCCGCAGGCTGTCCATCTGTATCGAGTATGGACATTTTACCTAATCAGATCATACGAATGGCCCAATTAGGGATGAAAGAAGATCTTTTCCATTCCCAGTCAATTTGGAGCTGCGCTTCCTGTATGACCTGCAACGTCCGTTGTCCCAAGGGCATCAACATCGCGGAAGTCATTGAGGCCATCCGGCAGATTCTTCTCCGTAAAAGAGAGGATTATGTCAAAGTGGAAAAAATGACAAACGAAGATAGAATGGATGTCCCCCCCATCGCCCTTATCAGCTGTTTTCGAAAAATGACATCTTAGACTCATCATAAGTATGGATTCAATCATTTTTAATCTCATTTTTTGTGAGGAAAAATTATAATGAAGTTAAGTTATTATCCTGGGTGTTCTTTAAAAAGTCATGCGAAAAATTTTGAAGATTCGGCTTTATGCGCTCTGAAAAAGCTCGGAATTGAAGTCAAAGAACTCAGCCGCTGGAACTGCTGCGGGACGGTGTTTTCCATGGCGACAGATGACCTCATCCATCACCTCGCCCCGATTCGGAATTTGATACGTGTGAAAGAAGCCGATACCGATGACAATGTCATTACGCTTTGCGCTATGTGTTACAACACCTTAAAGCGGGCCAACCAAAGAATGCAGAAAGATCCTGAAAGCCTGGAAATTATCAATGATCTCATGTACCGTGAAGACGTCAAATACGAAGGCGACGTAAAAATCTATCACCTGCTGGAACTGCTGAGAGATGAAATCAGCTTCAAAGCATTAGCAGGAAAAGTGACCAAGCCGTTGACTGGTCTGAAAGTCGCCAATTATTATGGCTGCTATCTGGTCCGCCCGAAAGAGCAGGGCTTCGATGATGCAGAAAATCCTGTCATCATGGATGATTTGGTCACTTCTCTGGGCGGAAGTTCTGTTGATTTTCCCCATAAAACCGAATGCTGCGGCGCTTATAAAACCGTAGATAATCCTGAGATCGTCGCTGAGCGGGCCCGGCAGATTCTCAGCTCCGCGGTCAATCAGGGTGCGGATGTGGTGACTGTCAGCTGCCCGTTATGTGCATTTAATCTGGATCAAAGACAGAAGCAGGCATTGCAGATATATCCGGATTTTAAAAATATTCCCATTTTGTATTTTTCGCAATTACTGGCTATTGCTTTAGGCTGTGATCAAGAAAGCTTGAAGTTGGATCTTCACTATATTGATCCCAAGCCGATCTTAAAAGAAAAAGGATTGATTTGAGGAACAAATGATTTATTTTGGCGATTTAAAACCGATCATAGGGAAAATCCACATCGAAATAGACCGTTGTAAAGGATGTGGTTTTTGTGTGGAATATTGTCCGAGGGATGTTTTGGAATTGTCGGATGATTATAATGTTAAAGGATATCATCCCCCTTTTGTAAAAAACGAATCTGATTGTTGTTATTGTCAGCTCTGCGAGACAATATGCCCGGAATTTGCAATTTTTGTAACTGTTAGGAAGGAGGATGATATTGAGAAAGCACAAGGCTGATCCCAAAGGAGTTTTAACCGGTTCTCATTTTCTTGATGGGGACTATGCCCTGGCAGAAGGGGCCTTGGCTGCCGGATGCCGTTATTTTGGTGGTTATCCCATCACACCCTCTACTGAAACCGCTGAAAGATTCGCGTCCCGCATCCCCACGGTGGGCGGTGTTTTTATTCAGATGGAGGATGAATTGGCTTCGATTGCCTCTCTCATAGGCGCATCCTGGGGAGGCAAAAAACCAATGACAGTCACGTCAGGCCCTGGATTTTCTTTAATGATGGAAAATATCGGGTTGGCCGCCATGATGGAAACACCGCTGGTTATCGCCAACGTCCAGCGAGGCGGGCCCTCCACCGGGCTTCCCACTCTCACCGGTCAACAGGACATGATGCAGGCCCGGTGGGGATCGCATGGAGATTACCGCATCATCGCGCTTTCCCCTGATTCCCCCCAGGAATGTTTTGATTTAACGATCGAAGCCTTCAATCTAGCGGAAACCTACCGGGTTCCGGTTTTTGTTATGACGGATGAATGTGTCGGCCATATGCATGAAAAAGTTGTGATTCCTCCGGCCGATGAAATCGAAATCGTGGAAAGAAAATGGTACGAAGGGCCGAAAGAAGAATACCTTCCATACAAAGTGGACAAAGACGGTGTGCCGTTCATGGTCAAGACCGGAGAAGGTTACCGCTTTCATACAACCGGCTTAACTCATGACGAAAGAGGTTATCCTGTTATTAATGCGGAATGTCAAAAAGTCAATGTCCAAAATATTATTGATAAAATCGATAAGAACGCAGACAAGATAATACGTTTTGAAGAAGAACAAATCGAAGATGCTGAAGTCATTGTCATTTCCTATGGAATCACCTCCCGGGTGGCAGTCAAAGCTGTGCAGCAGGCAAGGAATGCCGGCATCAAAGTCGGAACCCTGCGTTTGATTACCGTATGGCCTTTTCCGGAGAAACATATTCAGAAGCTGGCAAGTAAAATCAAATCTTTTGTAGTCCCGGAAATCAACGCCGGTCAGATTGTTTTAGAAGTAGACCGGTCTTCACAAGGACAATGCGGGGTGCGGAGCGTTCCTCATCTCGGCGGTTGGGTCCATGATCCCAATGATATCTTGAATGCTATCAAGGAGGCTGCACAATGAACAAAGCGGAAGTACAAAGAGAAAGCAATCCGGTTGAAAATCTGCTCAGAATGGACCGCATTCCCCATATTTGGTGTCCCGGATGCGGCATAGGTACTGTGGTTACCTCTTTCAATGAAGCCATACGAAAAGAAAACTATGATCTGGACCGTCTCGCGGTTGTTTCCGGTATAGGATGCACCGGACGGGTGGCCGGATACGTTAAATTGGATTCCTTTCACAGCACCCATGGGCGGGCCATCCCGTTCGCAACAGGACTGAAGCTGGCTGACCCCAGAATGAAAGTCATCGTGTTCAGCGGCGACGGAGATATTGCCGGAATCGGCGGCAACCACCTCATTCATGCCGCCCGCCGCAATATGGACTTAGTGGTTATTTGTGTCAACAATTTCAATTACGCCATGACCGGAGGCCAGGTAGCGGCTACAACTCCCACACGGGCCAACGCGTCCACCGCGCCTTTTGGAAATTTTGAATATGCTTTTAACCTGCCCCGCCTGGTTGAGGCCGCAGGAGCGACTTACATTGCCAGATATACAGCCCTGCATATGCGCCGCGTAACCAAGTCAATTCAAGAGGCTTTAAACAAAAAAGGCTTTTCTTTTATTGAAGTCATCACTCCCTGTGTCACTTTGTACGCAAGACGAAACCGGCTGGGGGACGGATTGAATCTTATGAAATATTATTATGACAATTCAGAAATTCAGCATGGCGCCCCTACCGAAACACTGGATATCAGCTACCAGGGAAAGCTGATTGTAGGGAAATTTGTGGATATCGAAAAACCCACTTTTCTGGATGCGATGAACACGCATATGTCCCGTGTGCTCGGAGATAAATTTCAACCTTACGGAGATAACAATGACTGAGATTAGATTTTCCGGATTTGGAGGCCAGGGTATCATCCGCTGTGCTCTTATCGCAGGAAAAGCTCTTTCGCTGTATGGGGATAAATTCGCTACCATGAACCAGAGTTTCGGGCCTGAAGCCCGCGGCAGCGCCTGCAGCTCCCAAGTAGTAGTGTCGGATGAAAGAGTCCTCTACCCCTACATTACCCGGCCTGAAATTCTAGTATCTATGTCACAGGAAGCCTATGATAAATACGAACCTGAACTGCGGGAAGACGGCCTTCTGATCACAGACAAGGATTTGGTTAAACCAAAGGAAATTCGGGGGAAAATAAAGCATTATTCCGTACCCTCAACCCGTTTTGCAGAGGAATTGGGAAACCGGATTATCGCCAACCTGGTGATGATGGGCTTTTTTACGGCTATCACGAAAATCACCACTCCGGACGTCATGAAAAAGGCCCTGCCCGGCCTGGTTCCCGACAGGTTCCTCGAATTGAACCAGAAGGCATTTGACCAAGGTTATGAGTACGGGCTTAAAGCCCTGGATGAAAACAAGTGAAGTCAATCAGTATATTCACATGCAATCGTTTTTATGAATTCTTCCTTAAGAGGAATTCAAGAAATCTTATTATAAGGTAATACTATGAAAAAAAGGACAGGAGTTTTTGTTTGCCATTGCGGTATCAACATTGCCGGTACCGTCGATGTGAAAAAAGTGGCTGAAGAACTCTCCAAAACAGAAGATGTGGTCCATGCGGAAGACTATGTGTATATGTGTTCCGATCCCGGCCAGAAATGCATCGAAACAGCGATTAAAGAACATAATCTGGAGAGTGTTGTGGTGGCCTGCTGTTCCCCGAACCTTCATGAAAGCACTTTCCGGCGGGTTGCGGAATCCACCGGAATGAACCCCTATCAATGCGAAATCGCCAATATCCGTGAGCAATGCAGCTGGGTCCATAAAAACAAAGAGCAAGCGACCGACAAAGCCATTAAAATCACACGAAGTCTCGTGGAGAAAGTACGCAGAAATGAATCTCTTACACCACTTAGTGTTCCCGTAACCAAACGGGCGCTTGTGATTGGAGGAGGAATCAGCGGAATCCAAGCCGCCTTGGACATCGGAAATGCCGGGCATGATGTGATTCTTGTGGAAAAATCTCCTTCTATTGGTGGACACATGATACAATTGTCCGAAACCTTTCCCACTCTTGACTGTTCACAATGTATCATGACCCCGAAAATGGTGGAGGTTTCCAAGCATCCCAAAATCAAATTAATGACATACAGTGAAGTCAAGGAAATTTCCGGGTATGTCGGCAATTTCAAAGCGAAAATTCTGAAAAAACCAACCTATGTAGATCCTAATCTTTGCACGCTTTGCGATGATTGCTCGGAAGTTTGTCCAGTGGTTGTGCCCAATGAATTTGATGAAGGCATGACCGGCCGCAAAGCTATTTATATTCCTTTTCCTCAAGCCATCCCGGCGACTTTTACCATTGATGCTGAAAACTGTCCCGGCTTTGTTCCCATTGCATGCGGAAAATGCGCGGATGTCTGTGAGCCGAAAGCCATCAATTATGACATGCAGCCGGAAATTGTGGAAGAAGAAGTGGGTGCGGTTGTGGTTGCGACCGGCTACGATCTTTACGGAAAAGACCAAATTGCTGAATACGGTTACGGGAAATATCCAAATGTGCTCAACGGACTGGAATTTGAAAGATTATTATCCGCATCAGGCCCCACTCAAGGCCAGGTTCTCAGGCCTTCCGACCGGGCCGTTCCCAAAGAAGTCGTGTTTATTCAGTGCTGCGGATCAAGAGATCCGGAGATGCATAAATCTTATTGTTCCAAGATATGCTGCATGTACACGGCTAAGCACGCCATGCTCTATAAACACAATGTCCCCGACGGGCAAGCCTATATCTTCTATATTGATATCCGCTCCGGCGGAAAAAATTACGAGGAGTTTGTCCAGCGCGCCATCGAGGAAGATGATGTCGTCTATCTGAGAGGAAAAGTATCCAAAGTCTTTGAAGAAAAAGGAAAAATGAAAGTTTGGGGCGTGGATACTCTTACAGGAAAGGATGTGGAAATAGACGCTGATATGGTCGTTTTAGCAATGGCGATGGAGCCTTCCCAGGGAACCGAAGAAATCGTCAAAACCCTCAAGATGGGAACGGATAAAGATGGATTTTTAGCTGAAGCTCACCCGAAGCTGCGTCCGGTTGAAAGTGTCATCTCCGGATTGTTCTTAGCCGGAGCCGGTCAAGCGCCTAAGGATATTCCGGAAGCTGTGGCCCAGGCGAGCGGAGCCGCCAGTAAGGTCCAGGCCATGTTTGCCTCAGATGAACTTTTCCATGACCCGATAGTTGCGGTTGTGGATGAAGATGTCTGCAGCGGCTGCCGTTTGTGCATCCCGGTCTGTCCATATGAAGCCCGGGTTTTCGATGAACAAAAAGGCATTGTTACGGTAAATGATATTCTTTGTGAAGGCTGCGGATGCTGCATCGCCGCATGCCCGTCCGGAGCCGCCCAGCAGAAAAATTACACAGACGATCAGATCTATTCCATGGTCGACACCATTTTGAAAGGAGAGGTTAAGTCATAATGGCTAAATTCGAACCCAAAATCATCAGCTTTGCTTGTAATTGGTGTACTTCTGCAGGTGCCGACCTCGCCGGCACATCACGGATGGAATATATGCCAAATAGTGTCATGATTCGCGTTATGTGCTCATCCCGGGTAGATCCCCAGCATGTATTGTGGGCATTTAAACAGGGAGCAGACGGTGTTTTTATCGGCGGTTGCCACCCCGGAGACTGCCATTATATCGATGGAAATTATAAAACTCTCCGGCGCATAAAAATACTCGAAAAAGTCCTCTCTGATTTCGGTATTGAGCCGGATCGGATCCGCTTAGAGTGGGTATCCGCTGCAGAAGGAAAAAAATTCGTTACCGTTATTAATGAATTCACTGAAAAAATTAGAAATTTGGGGCCAATGAATCTGCCCGAAGAAAAATCCGCCTAGGGGCGGCCTTATTCACAAGGCGCAATGGAGGAAAAACATGACAGCCCAAAACAATAAAGACAAAGAAAGCAAGGATTTCAAGACAGTCTACATTATGGGAAAAATGCACAAAGTGCCCGCGAAAGCAACCATCATGGGAGCCCTGGAATATGCCGGTTATCAGATCAAACGGGGAGCAGGCTGCCGTGAAGGATTTTGCGGAGCCTGTGCAACTGTATACCGCCTTCCCGGCGATTATAAAATCTACACCGGGCTGGCCTGTACGACCCTGGTGGAAGAAGGAATGTGGCTGGCTCAGCTCCCCGCTATTCCCGCACATAAGGCCGTTTATGACATGGAAAAAATTAAACCGGAAGCGGCAACTATCCAGGCTTATTACCCGGAAGTTTTCCGCTGTGTGGCCTGCAATACCTGCACAAAGTCATGCCCGCAGGACCTGGAAGTGATGGATTATATCCAGGCCGCCAAACGCGGAGATATCGAACAGGTCATGGACCTGTCCTTTGATTGTCTCTGCTGCGGTTTATGCGCGATCCGGTGTCCAGCTGAAATCATTCAATTCAATGTCGGCATTCTGGCTAAGCGTCTCTACGGAAAATATCTATCGCCTGACAGTGAAGAATTAACTAAACGCATTCAGGAAGTGAAAGACGGTGTTTATAAAAAAGAATTGGAAGAATTAATGACTGCGGACAAAGAAGACCTCAGAAAAAAATATTACGCCAGGGATTCCGAGTAATATATCATGAATAATAAAACCTTTATAGTCGAAGGAGTATCTCATGTATCCTGAATATATGAAAGAAACACTTGATAAAGTGGCGCATACCCGCCAAAAACGTTTTGAGTTGGCCAAATCCGGAAAACCTGTCTTCCCCCCTATGAGCGGGGAAGAAAGGGAAGAAGTTTTAAACAAGTTCCACCCTGACTATAGATCCGAGTCGCGGCGGGAAGTCCATGTGGGTCCGAACAAAGGGGAAACCATCACCACGGAAGTGGCAGATTTACTGGAATCTCATTCCCGTATTAAGCCTGAATTATTCGATCTTTCCTCTCCGGATTATGAAACGGATGTCCTTATCATTGGCGGAGGAGGAGCCGGCTGCGCCGCCGCCATCACCGCCATGCAGAAGGGAACCCACAGTATCATTTCCACCAAATTGCGGATCGGAGACGCCAATTCCATGATGTCCCAGGGAGGTATGCAGGCCGCTGTCAAAGAAAAAGACTCCCCTACCCGGCATTATTTAGATATAATCGGAGGCGGCCATTTTGATAATAAACCTGAATTGGTTGAAGCCCTTACACACGATGCGCCGGAAGTCGTAAAATGGCTGGAAGACCTGGGCGTCGTATGGGATAAACTCGAAGACGGCTCATTCCAGGCATTACACGGCGGCGGAACGTCCCGCAAGCGAATGCTGTCCTGCAGGGATTATACCGGTGCGATCATAATGCGCACCTTAATGGATGAAGTTAGAAATCATCCGGATAAAATTGATGTGCTCGAATTCATGCCGACCGTCGAGCTTCTTTTGGATGATAAAGGAAATTGTGCCGGGGGAATCCTCTACAATATTGAAACTGAAGAATATTTCGTTGTTAAAGCCAAGTCAACCATCATAACCACAGGCGGCTACGGCCGGCTGCACATTCGCGGATTCGACACAACCAACCACTACGGTGCTACCGGTGACGGCTTGATCATGGCCTACCGCGCAGGAGCTGATTTACTCTACATGGATTCAGTACAGTATCATCCCACCGGTTCGGTGTTTCCTGAACAAATCGCAGGCTTTCTTATTACAGAAAAAATCCGGGGAGCAGGAGGACAGCCTGTTAACAAGGACGGCGAATTATTTGTATTTCCTCGAGAGCCCCGTGATGTGGAAAGTTCAGCTTTTATCCGGGAGTGTGTGGAAAAAAACATGGGCATCAAAACACCCAGTGGACGCGTCGGCATTTGGCTTGATTCCCCCCTTATTGAAATGCTTCAGGGAGAAGGGTATATCAATCATCAGTTTCCGGCAATGCATCGTCAATTCTTCCGCTACGGAATTGATATTACGAAAGAACCCATGCTCGTTTATCCTTCCCTCCACTATCAGAACGGCGGAATCGATATCAATGAAAAATGCGAAAGCTCGATTCCAGGCTTGTATGTCGCCGGAGAAGCTTCAGGCGGCGTCCATGGGCGGAATCGTTTGATGGGAAATTCTGTCCTGGATTACAATGTATTCGGCCGCAGAGCCGGCATCAACGCTTCTGAATATGTTAAATCAGTTGATTTAGGTTCTCTTACTTTGGAACATATTCATAAGTATGAAAACGAACTGGAAAGCGCCGGCATTAAAACAAGCCGGATATCTCCGGTGATCCTTCCCTCTTATACACCGGAGGCCGTTCGCAAAAGGCAGTTAACAGCCCAGTACGAAGGAACCTTAAGATAGACTAAAAAAGAGGGGGAGAACTTAGGTTGTCCCCCTCTTTTATTCTAAAACATTTGACTTTTATTCCTTTCCGTGATTATAATTTTCATCTAAGCTGATGATGAGTAAATAAGGAGACCAGCCATATCCGATAAAGAGATGGAAAAAAGAACCTGTGTCAGGTTTAAGATTCCAGGTGCGACTGTCAATTATAAAACCGAAAAATTATTTCCTTCCCCAGGTGAAACGTATGGAGAGGAATTCTGCCCTGTGCTTGACCTCAGCCGCGGCGGAATTCTTTTTGTATGCCAGGAAAAAATGAAACCGGAAACCAAAATCCATTTAAAACTATCTATTCCCGGAGAACGATCGGCCTTAAAGCTTGATGGGATTATACGCAGAGTCACGCCCAATCCAGGTAAAAGCTATAAATTTCAAGTTGGAACCCAATTTTTTCCATATGGCGAGAAGAAGGGCCAGAATTATCTCGGCAATTTAGTGAAAATTATTTCCCTGGAACAAAAGTTTTCTTCTGAAGATGATAAATGCATGGATGAGTCAAATACCGGAGATTTCGAAATCGACGGCTGATTTGAATTATTACTTATCCTGTTGATCTTTCACCAAAAACCATCCCGGTGGCTGTTCATATTTTAATTGCGGAAAATTTGCAATTCTTCGCTCTCCGGGATAACTGCGCAGCTTTCGCCCTAAAGCCTATGGATGTTGGATTACATTAGTGATGTCATGTTCCGTCCACAACAATCTGCGAGTAATCCGCAATCCGGATAAATAAACGGCTCATTTCCTGAAGCAGTGCCAGGCGGTTTTTTCGGACCCGGGTATCTTTATCCATGACCAGCACTTCATCAAAAAACTTATCCACCACCGGCTGTATTTTCAAAATCATCCGCTGGGCTCTTTTAAACTGGCCGTTCTTGAGCAGAGATGATACATTCTCACTTAGAATAGAATACGTGGTGTAAAGGTCTCTTTCCTCTTTAGCAACGAACAGGTCAGGGTTTAAGCGGCGTGAGGGCTGATCCTTCAATATGTTGTTGACCCTTTTTGCTGTCTGTATCAGAGATTTGAATTCCGGTTTATTCTTGATATTATTCAATGCATCCAGCCTCAAAAACACATGATGAATATTGTCAAATCCCGCTCCAAAAGCCGCATTCACAAAATCATACCGGTAACCTCTTTTTTCAAAAATATATGCCAGGCGGTTTTGAAAAAAATCGGCGATAATCATCTTAATTTCATTTCTATCCTTAGTCAGATTCTCCCCGTGCAGGGAAATGACTTTATTGAGGAGCAATGGAAATGAAAAATCCAACTCATGTTCCAGGACAATCAAGCATACTCCCTGAGCATCCCGCCTCAAACCGAACGGATCTTTGGAACCGGAAATGTGTATTCCAATACCTAATACGCCTGTGATTGAATCGAGCTTATCTGCGAGCGACAGAATCGCTCCGTTAAGTGTTGCGGGAACGGAATCCTCCATATTGACCGGCTTGTAATGATCATAGACGGCCTTCCATACCGTTTCAGGGTATCCTTCCGCCCGGGCATAGAGTCCTCCCGCCTTTCCTTGCAGGGAAGGAAATTCCCGCACCATTTCCGTAAGCAAGTCCACTTTACACAGCTCGGCTGCCTGGTTTAAAAAAGCTTTTTCCTTGGGATTGACCTTGGTGCTTAAATAAGAAACAATTTTTTTGATCCGGCTGGTTTTATCTGCATAACTTCCCAATTTTTCCTGAAAAATGATTTTTTCTAATTGCAGGCTTCTTTCATTCATGGGTGTTTTAAGATCCTGCTCCCAAAAAAAGCGGGCATCTTCCAAGCGTGCCTGCAAAACCCGTTCATTTCCTTTTTTCACCAAAGACTGCGTATCAGGACAAGCATCGGTCACTCCCACAAACATGGGCATTTGCCTGTTATCCTTAATCACGGAAAACAAGCTTTGTCCTACTTTCATAGCCGTACTTAAGACTTCAATCGGCAGATTCAAATATTCCTCCGGAAAATCTCCAGTAATCACATACGGAAATTCAACGTCAAAGGACAATTTTTCTAGTAATTGCGGATCAGGATAAATTTGAAGACCTTTTTCTTTCAGTTTTTTTTCCGCTTGCCGGAGAATTCTATTTCTCCGGTCTTCTGCATCAATGATAACCAGGTTTTTTTCCAACAAATTTTTATACCGGGCAAAAGAATCCTGTGCGATTTTTTCCGGAGAAAAAAGCTTATGGCCGAAAGTGAATCCTTCCGTTTGTATTCCCCCAACCTCAAAAGAAACCACTTGCCCGTCACATAGGCATAAAATACCCTTTATGGGCCGGGAAAAGCGGAATCTTCCACTCCCCCATCTCATCATTTTTGGAAACGAAAGCGAAGCGATAATTCGCGGTAAAAATTCTGCAATCAATACCGGGGCCGGTTTACCTCGAACCTTTTTTTTCACAGCCGCATATTCCCCCCGTTCATCTTTAATAACTTCCAAATCGTCCACTTGGACTTCTTGATTCCGGGCAAATCCTTCAGCTGCCCGTGTCGGATTCCCGTCCGAATCATACGCAATTTTGCGCGGAGGGCCGAAAACGGTTTCTTCGCGGTCTTTTTGGGAGGCTGCAATCTGTGCATTCAGGATCAACCGCCGGCAGGTTCCATAGGTAATGATAGGATTTTTATTATTATTCTCTAAAAGTGTGTGGGATTTGAATTCATGATAAAGACGGTCTCTAAGCTGATTAAGCCCCGCTTGAATGTGTGCGGCAGGCATTTCTTCGGTGCGAATTTCTAAAAGCAGTTCCATCAGTCTGCTCCCTCGGTTATCTCAATATATTTAGCAGCGGCTTCTATCACCAAGCTTCTTATCTGCGATATCATCTTCACCCTTTCGGTTACGCTGACAGCTCCCCTTGCATCGAGAAGGTTGAATAAATGGGAACATTTCAGGCACATGTCATATGCAGGAAGCACGAGATTTTTGCGGATAAGCCGGGCGGCTTCCCCAGCGGTTAATGAAAAGGATTTCTGCAGCATTTTGATATCCGCCTGATTAAAATTATATTCAGAAAACTCTTTCTCTTCCCTCAAACGCAAGTCTCCGTACTTTACAGAATCAGACCACTGCAGATCATATAGATTATTTCTCCTTTCCAAAAACATATCCAGTCTTTCCAACCCATACGTTATCTCTACCGGCACCAGAGGAACCTCTCTTCCTCCAGCCTGCTGGAAATAGGTAAACTGTGTGATTTCCAGGCCGTCTAAAAGCACTTGCCAACCCACGCCCCAGGCACCAATGGTTGGCGATTCCCAGTTATCTTCGTCAAAGCGAATGTCATGGTCATGGAGGTTGATTCCCAAAAATTTTAAACTGTTGAGGTATTTTTCTTGTATATCAAAAGGAGATGGCTTCATGATGACCTGGTATTGCAAATGTTTTTGAACTCTGTGCGGATTTTCACCAAACCGGCCGTCAGTGGGACGGCGCGACGGCTGGACATATCCGACATTCCAGGATTTGTTATCAATCACCCGGAAAAATGTATCCGGCGTCATCGTCCCTGCGCCGACTTCAACATCATAAGAAGCAGCCAGATAGCATCCTTGTTCAGCCCAAAAGCTTTGCAGCTTCATTATCAAACTTTGAATACTCATATACTTATTCTTCCTTCTTTTCTATAAAACCCATTCCCTGAGGGTATGGCTCCGAAATTCGCGTGGCTTTCAATCGGAAAATGAATCCGGCGTCCATTTCAAAACCGGATTCCGGGCGGCTTCCGTCTCGTCCAGCCTCCTGACATAAGAAGAATGGGGAGCATTTTTTAATACCTCAGGATTGTCCCTGGCTTCTTTATCGATCTGCTTCATGGCCTGAATAAACATATCCAAATCCCGTCGGCTCTCTGTCTCGGTAGGCTCAGTCATCAGAGCGCCGTGAACTATCAATGGGAAAGACATCGTCGGAGGATGAACATCTAAATCAATGAGCCTCTTTGCAATATCTATATTGGATATCCCGTTCTTTTTCTGATATTTATCTGAAAAAACACATTCATGCAAAGTCGGTGTTTTATACTTCAGGTGATAAATACTTTCCAGCTTTTTCCGGATATAATTGGAATTCAAAACAGCTATTTGACATGCTTCCTTGAGTCCATCCGGACCTAAGGACAGAATATAAGCCAAGGCTTTGACGGCAACCAGAAAATTTCCATAAAAGGAATGGATCCGTCCGATAGATTTGGAATGCTTATCATTGAGAACATAACCCTTTTCGCTCTCCTCGATTAAAGGAACCGGCAAAAAAGGCTCCAGCGTCTTTTTTATTCCGACTGGGCCTGACCCCGGGCCTCCGCCCCCATGGGGCGTTGAGAAGGTCTTATGCAGGTTGAGGTGGATAACATCAACATCCATGTCCCCTGGTTTTGCAATCCCCATCAGGGCATTCATGTTGGCTCCGTCCATATAGATCAAGCCTCCATGCGCGTGAACGATTTCAGCAACTTCCTTAATCCGGCATTCAAATACACCCAAGGTATTGGGATTTGTGACCATCACGGCAGCCACATCCTCGTCCATCATCCGGTTTAGATCATCTATATCAATCGTTCCGGAATCATTAGACTTCACTTCCTTCACTTTGTATCCGCAAACATGAGCGGACGAAGGATTGGTGCCGTGTGCGGAGTCCGGAATCAAGACAATTTTGCGCGAGTCCCCCCGGTCTTCAAGGTAAGCCTTTATCAGCATCATTCCAAGCAGTTCCCCATGGGCACCCGCGGCGGGTTGAAGGGTAAAGGCATCCATTCCGGTTATTTCCGCCAGGAAGGATTCCGTTGTTTTAATGATCTCCAAATTTCCCTGCGTTAATTCAGGCGATGCAAAGGGATGAGTATGTGTGAATCCTTCCAGGGATGCCAGTTTTTCATTGATTTTAGGATTATATTTCATCGTACAGGAGCCCAAGGGATAAATTCCTTTATCAACGCAATAGTTAGTCTGAGAAAGACGAATGCAATGCCTGACAACTTCCGGTTCACTCACCTGGGGAAATCCCTCTATATCTTTTCTTATGGAAAGCGATTCAATATAGCTCTTGTCTTCAGGTACATCCAACGCAGGAAGCAGCGTGGAGGTTTTTCCCTGATCGCTTATCTCAAAAATCAAAGGCTCTCGAATCATGGTCTTATCCTTTCGCCGCAGCAACCGTTTCCACTGCTTCCGCTAAACGTTCAATCATCTCTTTGCTGTGGGTTTCGGTTACGCATACCAATACACAGTTTTCAAATTCAGGGTAAAAGCGGCTCAAGTCTAAGCCGCCGAGCAATCCGTTTTCATGCAGGCCTCTCTCAATATCCTTCCAGGAATGATCAAATTCCAGCACAAACTCATTGAATGAAGGTCCGGTGAACTTGGGCTTTACCCCTTTAATTCCGGTTAACACTTTTAAAGCATACCGGGATTTATGAATATTTTGGCGGGCGATCTCCCGAAGGCCTTTTTGTCCCATTTTCTCCATGTATATCACGGCGCGGGCCATGCAGAGCGCCTGGTTGGTGCAAATGTTTGAAGTAGCCCTTTCCCTGCGGATATGCTGCTCCCGGGTTGAAAGAGTCAAAACAAATCCCCGCTTTCCATCTGCGTCATGGGTCTGTCCTGCAATCCGGCCGGGAAAATGCCGGATGTATTCTTTTTTGCATGTCATAAATCCTAGAAACGGGCCTCCAAAACTTAAGGGAATTCCAAAAGATTGGGCCTCCCCTGTAACAATATCCGCTCCGGCTTTTCCGGGAGATTCAAGCTGACCTAGTGACATTATTTCCGCAATAGAAACAATAAACAAACTTTTGTTTTCATGGACTATCTCCGCGATGTTTCCCAGATCCTCAATAACTCCGAAAAAATTCGGCGATTGACAGACAACGGCAGCCACTTCGCCGTCCATTTTATCTGCGAGTTCATCCGGATTGATCCTTCCGGAGGCATCCCATTTGATTTCGATAAGCTTGAAGCCTAAATTCTTGGTATAGGTTTGGATAATCCGGCGGTAATGGGGATGAAGAGAGCCCGCCAAAATGACCTTGGATTTCCGGTTTATACGGTTGGCCATCAAAACGGCTTCGGCTGCACCGCTGCCGCCGTCATATAGGGACGCATTGGATATATCCATGCCCGTCAATTGAGCCATCATCGTTTGGAATTCAAAAATCATCTGTAAGGTTCCCTGGCTGACCTCCGGCTGATACGGGGTATACGGGCTAACGAATTCACTCCGGCTGCTGAGATAATCTACAACCGCAGGAATAAAATGAGGATAGGCTCCCGCCCCCAAAAACGAGGTATAGTTACAAAATTGATTCTGTCTTGCCAGTTCCTCAAAATAATTTAACAGCTCTGGCTCGGACATTCCAGCAGGCAGATTCAGAGGCTGACTCAGCCTGATACCGTCGGGTATGGAATCAAAAAGATTCTCAAGTGAGGAAATACCAACAAATTTAAGCATTTCCTCTTTGTCTTTCCGGCTCAAAGATATGTAACTCACAATTACTCTTCCTCCAGGCCTTCTAAAAACTTCTCATAATCGGAAGCAGACATCAGTTTTTCCAGCTGTGAATCGTCATCAACATTCATTTTGAGGATCCAGCCGCCGCCATGAGGGTCCTCATTCAAAATTTCCGGATTGTCATTGAGTTTGTTATTGACTTCTGTTATTTCTCCGGAAACAGGTGAATATACGTCTGAGACCGCCTTGACGGATTCAATAACCCCGATAGACTGGTGATACTCCAATTTATCCCCGACTTCGGGCAGTTCCACATAGACAACATCGCCTAACTGCTGCTGGGCAAAATCCGTAATTCCAACAGTGGCCTGATCGCCTTCGATTTTCACCCATTCATGATCTTTGGAATAGTGATAAGCATCCGGATACATTAAAACCTCCTTAGTTTATGACAAATTTGTTTATTTCCGTTTATAAAAAGGGAGAGGAACAACCTGAGCTTTGGTCTTTTTCCCCCGGATCTCAATTTCAATTTCCGCTCCCGGCTTAGCCTTTTCCACTGGGAGATAGGTTAATCCAATGCTTTTTTTCAAAAACGGCGCATAGGTTCCGGACCTCACTTCCGAGGTTTTCATTCCGTCCGCAAAAACAGGATAATGAGGACGGGCGATTCCCCGGCCGATTATCTCGAATCCGGACAATTTTTTCTCAATTCCCGCTTTCTTCTGTTTTTCCAGTGCATCTTTCCCAACAAAATCACCTTTATTGAACTTGACCAGCCACCCCAGCCCGGCTTCCAAAACAGTGGTTGTATCGTCGATATCATTACCGTAAAGCATCAGGGCCGCTTCCAGCCGCAAGGTATCCCGGGCGCCCAAACCGACAGGAAGCAGGCCGCTGTCCTTTCCTTCTTCCATCAGTGCATCCCATATTTTTCCCGGTTCCGGAGAACGCGTGTAAATTTCAAATCCATCCTCGCCGGTATATCCTGTTCTTGAAACAATGGATTCTATACCCGCAACCTCGCCCTGCCTGACCCGGAATGGCTTCATTTCATCGAGTGGGATTCCTGTAAGCGGGGCTAATATTTTTATTGCCGAAGGACCTTGAAGCGCCAATTGCGAGTATTTATCGCTCAAGTTTTCGACTTTGACATCGAATTTATTCTTGTGTTTTAGGACCCAGTCGAAGTCCTTTTCCGTATTTGCGGCATTAACAACGAGAAGATAAGATTTTTCACCTAAACAGTAAACCAGCAGGTCATCCACAAATGTGCCCTGCGAAGTGGTCATAGCGGAATACTGGGCCCTTTCCATATCAAGCCTGGAAGCATCATTGGGAGTCAAGTACTGCACATAATCCAATGCCTCCGGACCATGGATAAGAATTTCGCCCATATGACTGACATCAAAAAGACCGGCGTTTTGCCGGGCAGCCATATGCTCTTTAACAATCCCATGATATTCGATCGGCATTTCCCATCCGAAAAAATCCACCATTTTGGCATGATGCCTTTTATGGTTGTCATACAAAGAGGTTTTCTTCATTAGACCTTCCTTTATTTACTATATTATATGCTCATATTTCCGCCTGTTGAGACTTCTGTTATTACGCATAAATAATAATTGTTCGAACATCTAGTAAGCAGGACAACTAAACTTATTTACTACCACATTATACCCGCGGATGCAAGCAAGCCGTAATACGCCCATACCGCAGCGGCAAACAAAAAAGTTGCGTTTGAATCTTGTCCTTGCATCGAAATTTGATATAATACCCGGAGCTAATACCATGCTGAATATAAAAAAAGAACTAACCACCGCATTCTTTGAATTACTTAAAGACGATTTTCCTTTAGAACCTGAGGATATCGATCTGACCTACCCGCCTCAAATTGAAATGGGAGACCTTGCTTTGGCCTTCCCTTTTCAGCTGGCTAAAAAATTAAGAAGCAGCCCGAGAAAAATCGCTCAGGCTGTCACGGAACGGCTTCAATCCATCCCGGGAATTGAAAAAGTCGAAGTCGCCGGTGCCGGATACATCAATCTTTTTCTTGACCGCAAGAAGTTTTTTTTAAATCAGCTCACTCATTCCGCTTCTTCCTCCTTAACTCCGGACCAAGGAAAGCAGATTGTTGAACATACCTCCATTAATCCCAACAAAGCCGCTCATATCGGACATCTTCGAAATGCCTGTCTCGGAGATACACTTGTACGGTGCCTCCGCTACAAAGGCGATGAAATAGAAATTCAGAATTATATTGACGATACGGGTGTGCAAGTGGCGGATGTTGTTTTCGGATTTATGGAAATAAAGAAAAAAACCCTGGAAGATATCCGGGAGCTGCCGGGTAAATTTGATTATTACTGCTGGGACCTGTACGCGCAGGCCGCATCATATCTCGAAGAAAATCCTGAAGCCGGACAACGAAAATCCGAAATCCTTAAAAAAATCGAACAAGGCGCCGGACCTGAGTATGATATGGCCGCTTATGTCTCCCGCCGCATCTTAAAAGCGCATGTAGAAACAATGGAGCGCTTAGATATCACTTACGACCTCCAAGCCTGCGAAAGTCATATCATCCGGCTGGATTTTTGGGAAAATGCGTTTCAGCTTCTTAAAAAAAGAGGCGCGGTCATTTTCGCGGATGACGGTCCGCATAAAGGATGCTGGGTGATGCGGCTGGATGAAGGACCGGAACAGGAAAAGGTCATCGTCCGTTCCAGTGGAACCGTAACCTACGTCGGTAAGGATATTGCATACCAATTATGGAAATTCGGTCTTTTGAACAAGGATTTTTACTATAAACCGTTTTTGAAAAAAGACGGTCATACCATCTGGATAACCGCTTCTTCTCCGACAGAGTATAATCCCGCTTTTGGAAATGCCGGCCGCGTCTATAACGTAATTGATATCCGGCAGGCCTATCCTCAAAAAGTAGTAACCCAGGGGTTGAAGTCCCTTGGTTACATGGAGCAAGCGGAAAATTCCAATCATTTTTCCTACGAGATGGTCGCCTTGTCTCCCAAAAGCTTGAAAGAATTGGGACAGTTGGTGACCGAGTCTGATAAGGATAAAAATTTCCTGGAAGTTTCAGGCCGTAAAGGACTCGGGGTTAAAGCGGACGATCTCATCGATCGAATGGAGAACAAGGCCATGGAAGAGGTGGAAAAGCGAAACCCCGGTTTTTCCCCGGAACTGAAAATGTGCATATCCAAGGATATCGCCCGGGGTGCGCTTCGCTATTTTATGCTTAAATTCGCTCGTAATTCTATTATAATTTTTGATTTTGAAGATGCTCTCAGCTTTGAAGGTGAAACCGGGCCTTACCTGCAGTATTCCCTGGTCCGAATCAATAGTATTTTACGAAAACTCAAACAGCGGCTGGGAATTGAGCCTGAGGCGATCCTCTTCCGGCATCCGATGGATCTGGAATGGGATCTCCTCACCGAAGAAGAACTCCGCGACTTCTGGGATATGGTCCGTTATGCTTCAAAAATGGATGAAGAAGTCCTCCATTCCTTAAATACATTAGAATTTCTTCATCTGGCCAAGTTCACATTCAATTTATGTCAAAAATTCAACACCTACTACCATAAATATTCCATACTGGCGGAAGAAAATGCAGGATTGCGCGCCATTCGCATTCTAACCGTAACCTTCATTCAAAGAAAGCTGGAAACCGCCATGAAACTCATGGGCATTCCTCAGCCTGAACGAATGTAATTAAGGGTTGAAAAGTCTCACCATCATGGATATATTATTATTTCTGATAAAATAATACTGATATTTAACAAAGGAGGCAGTGGATGATTGAAGTTGAACATCTCACCAAAAAATACGGTGACTTCGTCGCTGTCAAAGATTTAACCTTCACTATTGAAAAAGGCAAAATTTGGGGACTCCTCGGGCCCAACGCGGCCGGGAAAACCACAACCATGCGCATTCTCACCGGTTTTTTGCCTGCAACCATGGGTAAAGCCCTGGTGACGGGATTGGATGTTTTTGAAAACCCGGAAGAAGTCAAGAAGATCATCGGGTACCTTCCTGAAAACGTCCCGTTATACCCGGAGATGACAGTACGGGAATATCTCAGCTTTGTCGCGGAAATCAAACAGATTCCCTCCGGCGAACGCAGACGGGCAGTCGACAAAGCCATTGAGATAAGCTCGCTCGAAGCAGTGGAAAAGCGGCTGATAAAAAATATTTCCCGCGGATACCGGCAGCGCGTGGGTATAGCCCAGGCATTGATCCATGACCCTGAAGTGTTGATTCTGGATGAACCGACCATTGGCCTTGATCCCGCCCAGATCCGTGAAATCAGAGAACTGATTAAATCACTGAAGGGGTCCCGCACCATCATTTTATCCACTCATATCCTGGCCGAAGTGACCCAGACCTGTGACGGAGTCGTCATCATCAATGAAGGCAATCTCATGCGCTCAGGATCTTTGGAAGAATTGACCGCATCCTTCAGCGAAGGCAGGGACGGTGTTTTGCTCAAACTGCGTCAAACCGGAGCAGATGCTCAGGCCTTATTGAAAAATATCCCAGGGGTAAACAATATTTCCCTTCAGGACGACGGCATAAAAATCGAGTGGCCTTCCGGTCACGATCTGAGGGACAATCTGGTCCGCCTAATTGCTGAGAATAATCTCGGTTTGATGGAAATGCGGCCCCTGGCAATGAATATCGAAGAGCTCTATCTGAGAGTTGTCTCAGGAGGAGTCCAGCAATGAAAAATATATGGTATATCACAAAAAAAGAAATCAAGACCTACTTTACTTCACCCATCGCCTATGTCGCAATAACCGTTTTTCTGGTTTTGGTCGGATTCTTTTTTTACAGCTTGATCAACTGGTTTAACATGCAGTCCATGCAGCTGGCGCAGTATCCTCAGTATCTTGAACAGCTCAATATCAATCAAATGGTTTACTCTCCCCTGTTTAATAATATCAGCATCATATTGCTTTTGATGATTCCTCTCATTACGATGCGCTTGTTCGCCGAAGAGAAGAAAATCAAGACCGACGAACTTCTCTACACATCACCGATATCGATTAATCAGATTATTCTTGGTAAATATTTTGCCTCTTTGTTTGTTCTCCTGGTTATGCTGCTTTTAACCGGATTCCTATCCATATTCACCTTTGCTTACGGCAATCCGGAACCGGCACCGCTTCTTAATGGCTATCTTGGTTTATTTTTACTAGGAGCGGCGTTTACGGCTATTGGAATTTTCTTTTCTTCATTGACCGAAAATCAAATTGTTGCCGCTATGCTGACCTTTGGCGCGCTGCTTCTTTTCTGGGTGCTCAACTGGGCGGCCCATTCGGCCGGAGGCATATGGCAAAGTGTTTTGAATTATATATCTTTTTTCCAGCATTTCGGCGATATGACCGAAGGTATTCTGGATACCACCGACCTTGTTTACTACATCAGCTTTATTTTCCTGGGTCTCTTTCTAACTCATTCTGTTATTCAATCCCGGAGGTGGAGATAAAATGGACCAATTGAAGAAAAATCTTAATTATATTGCTGTGGTTCTGATCCTGTCCGCGCTGACAGCCTACTTCATCTGGCCTTACCGAAAAACGGTTCCTATTGTTTTGGGTGCGGCGGGTTTGATCGCCCTTGGTTCCTACTTCGCGATGAATCTCTCCCGGATGCGGAAAACAGTCCAGCGGAAAGCGTTTATTTATTCCAGCAATATGCTTCTGGTGATCATCCTCGTCCTGGGCATTCTGGTTCTGATCAATTACATTTTTTCCAAATATCATCACCGCTTCGATTTCACCGAAGCCAAACTCCACAGCTTATCCGGTCAGACCGTAAAAGTTATAAAAAACCTGGAAGAGCCGGTTCAAATCAAATGTTTTTTCCGGCAGGATAATTTTAACCGCAATAAAGTCGAGCGGATGCTGGAAATTTATGCCTATCATTCCAATAAAATTAAATATGAATTCATCGAACCGGACACAAATCCCGGAATGGTTAAACGCTACAATGTGACCGATGACGGGACCACTATTTTTGAACAAGGAGAAAGAGAACAACGCATCACTACTTATTCGGAAGAAGATTTCACCAATGCCATTATCCAGCTCACCCGTAAAACTCAAAAATCAGTTTATTTTTTAGAGGGTCATGGAGAAGCCGGCATTGACGCAACCGAGGCCCAGGGGTATTCATTAGCCAGGGAAGAGCTGGAAAAACAAGGCTATCTGGTGGAAAAGATAACTCTGGCACTGCCGGAAAGCCTGGGGGAAAATGTTTCCGTTCTGATCGTTGCCGGCCCTAAAAAGGAACTGCTTCCAGCTGAGAAAGAAGCTCTAAATGATTTTATCCGCAAAGGCGGCCGGGTCTTTTTTATGGTCGAACCGGAAACCCAAACCGGTTTGGAAGAGTTTTTACTCCCATACGGCGTTGAACTGGTAAATGACCTGGTGGTTGACCCCGTTTCCCGTCAACTTGGAGGAGATTATTTTATGCCGGTTGTCAGCGAATACGGACTCCATCCGATAACCGAAAACTTCCGCTATGCTACTTTTTTTCCCTATGCCCGGTCTGTTGATGAATCGGAAGACTCTCCGGAAGGAGCCGTCATTCAAATCATCGCCAAAAGCAGCCAAGATTCCTGGTCGGAACGCCAGCTTGACGAGCAGGAAGTCCGCTATAATGAAGACCTGGATAAGCCCGGTCCTATTTCACTGGCTGCGGTTGTATCCATGAAAATGGATGATGAACCTCCGGAAATTCCTGCCCCGCAAGCTGAAGAAACAGGTGAAGATCAACCGGATTCATCTCCTGAAGCAGAAACAGGACCACCGGATCAAAAAGAATTCAGGCTGGCCGTATTCGGGGATGCCGATTTCGCCGCCAATGCCTATTATAATTTATCCGGAAACGGAAACCTGTTTCTCAATACTGTGAACTGGCTGACCGAAGAGGCGGATTTGATTTCGATTCAGCCCAAAACCTCCAAGCCGAGGACCATTCATTTAACACCGACCCAGGGCCGGCTGATCTTTTTTGTTTCGCTGATTATTCTGCCGTTGGCGGTTCTTCTGACCGGCATCTTTATTTGGCTCAGGAGGCGTTCATTATGAAATTCCGATCCACGCTTTTTTTGCTGATCGCTTTTATCGCGCTTCTAGTTTTTGTCCTAGTCGTGGAATTTCCGGAAGAAGGAGAAACCACGGACTATTTGGTTAATAATCCCCCCTACGAGGTTGAAAAAATTGAATTTGAAACCGGGGAGACCACTGTCGTCATGGAAAAGCAAAATGATGAGGAATGGATGATCACCTCTCCCTTAAATGCTCCGGCGGATAAAAACGAGGTGGAGAAACTAGCTTCAGATATGTCCGAATTGACCTATGAAAAAATCGTGGAAACGGAATCGCCTGATCTTGATAAATATGGAATTCCCTCACAAAAAATCCGCTTATATTACCAAGACAAGAAGGAACCTGTTGCCATCCATATCGGAGAGAAAAACCCGCTTGATAATACATACTTTGCCAAGCTCGGCCATGAAAACCGGGTGGCTCTTCTTCCAAGCCGCCTCCATACCGCACTTGAGAAAAAACTGGCGGATTTCCGCAAAAAAGATATTTTTCAGTTCGATACCGAAAAAGCGGAGTCCTTGAGCTTGACAACACCTGAATTCTCCTGGCAGGCAGAAAAAAGGTCCGGGGAATGGTACATGACCGGACCGGTCGAGTCAATGGCGGATAAAACCGCTGTTCAGCAAATCCTGGATTCTCTGTCCGGATTAAAAGCAGAGGAATTCATTTCTGAAGATAAGTCCGAAGAAGAAATGCAAAATTTCGGTCTCGAAAATCCGCCTTATCTGGCCGGACTGAATATTCCCGGCGAAAATATAAAATTGAATTTTCATTTTAATCAAATGGATGAAGAGCTTTACGCCACAACGGATAAGTCCGCAAAAATAGTGACGGTTGCGGACACTATTCTGAACCAGTTAGACAAACCTGTCTCCAGCCTGCGGGAAAAAAGTATTGCCGATTTTTATACTTGGGAAGTCACCGGGGTAAATATTGAAAGCCGGGAGCTTACTCTGTCAGCCGTAAAAGACAAAGAAAACGCCTGGCATTTAGACGCGCTTGAAGGGCCGGAAGCCGACACGCAAAAAATCGAAGATTTCCTGCGTAAGCTGTCCTATCTTGAAGCCGCCGAGTTCATTGATCCACCCTGGGATGCTGGTAGATACGGGCTGTCCGGTGAAATCCGGAAAATATCCATTGCAACTTCTCCAGACGAAAAGGAAGAACCCGAGATCGTCACCCTCCTCATCGGCAAAGAAGACGAGGAAAACAATCAGGTGATTATAAAAAACCAGCGTTTTGACTATCTTTTCAAAACGGATTCAGCTTTTCTGCAGAACTATCCATCGAAAAGAGAAGAATGGATACAAAAAGAGGCCGAATCAGAAAAGGAAAAATAATCTGAAAGGAATATATTTTATGCCGGATAATGTTTTATCCGCCCTTTCGCAAAGGGTTCTTATCCTGGACGGCGCTATGGGCACCGAAATAATGAAAAGAACGGGAGAAGTATTTGATTTTCCCGAAGACTTGAACCAGACTGAACCCGGATTAATACGGGAAATACATAAGGCCTATATTCGGGCGGGCGCGGACATCATCGAAACCAATACTCTAGGCGCCAACAGGATAAAATTACAGGAATTTTCGGCAGCGGGACGCTGCCGGGATTTGAACTCGGCCGCTGTTGAAGCGGCTTCAGCAGCCCGGAAAAACCGCAATGTGTTTATCGCCGGCTCCATCGGGCCGACAGGAAAATTAATTCGCCCTTTAGGTGAAATTGAGCCAGAAGAAGTTCTGGAGGCTTTTTCCGAACAGGCTGAAACTCTGGCTGCAGGCGGGGTGGATTTTTTTTTAATCGAAACACAAATCGATATTCTTGAAGCTAAGCTGGCCGCGATAGCCTGCCGCAATGTCAGTCCGCTTCCGGTTGCGGTTTCAATGACTTTTCCCCTGAAAGGAAACCGCACCGTAAGCGGTTCGGGACCTGAAGCGGCCGCGGTCACTTTTGCCGCAGGAGCAGCGGATATATACGGAATAAATTGCGGCCGGCACCCGGAAGGATATGCGGATATGATCGATAAAACCCTTTCCCATATCCGGAAACCTCTCATTGCTTATGCCAACGCAGGTGAACCAGAAAAAAAAGGAAAGCGGGTTGTATTCCCCCTCACGCCTGTTCAATATGCCGGATATGCAGAAGGGTTTTATCAAAAAGGCGCCTCCATTATTGGAGGCTGCTGCGGAACCACTCCAGCTCATATCGCAGAGATCGCCAAACGCCTGAAGGGGAAAAAACCGGCGGAACCGGGCTCTTGGGAAGAAGGATTCCGTGCGTCCAGCCGTAATGCCCATATTCTGGCAAGCCATGGCCGTCCATTAATAATCGTAGGCGAAAATATTAATCCATTTGCATCAAAAAAACTGGATCGCGAATTCAAGGCTCGAAAACTGGAAGGAGCCCGAAGGCTGGCACGCGAACAGGAAAAAGCCGGAGCTCATGCGCTTGATCTCAATCTAGGTAAAACGGGAGAAAAGAATCCGGCTTTTTTCGCAGAAGCTGTCAAGAATATTCAATCAGTCACAAAATGTCCGCTTTTTCTGGATAATTCCAACCCGGAATCCCTGGAAAAAGCCTTGCTCCTCTATGGCGGAAAGCCGGTTATCAATTCTGTCAATGCTGAAAGGCATAATATGCAAACCTTGCTGCCTTTGGCGAAAAAATTCGGAGCCGGTGCGGTCCTGCTTGCAATGAATGAAAACGGAATTCCGGATTCGGCAGCAGACAGGCTTGCCATCATTGAAAAACTCATTCAGGAAGCCCTGTCTGCGGGTCTAACCCTTAATGATCTGATAATGGACCCTGTGACCTTGACTCTATCCGCATCTTCCCCTAAAGGCGCAAATGAAACATTAAAAGTCATTTCCCAAGCTTCCACTTTAGGGATTGCTTCAGTTGTCGGTCTTTCTAATTTCTCCTTTGGATTGCCTCTCAGGAAGAGACTCAATCAAACTTTTCTTATGATGGCTATGCAAGCCGGGTTGGATGCCGCAATCTTAAACCCCCGGGATACAGATATGATGGAATTAGTTAAGGCTGCCGATGCCGTTACCGGCAGAGATAGAGGAATGCGGATTTTTTTAGAGAAGTTCAGCCGGCAAAAGCAACCATTGGAAGCCGGCCCCCTTTCTCCTCAGGGAACACCGGAAGAAAAATTATTCCGGGCCATTCTGGAAGGAGAAAAATCCGGGGCTGAAAAATGGACCCGTGAATTGATTCAAACCGGACGTAAAGGATTAGACATATTGGAGAATGTTCTCTCCCCCGCGCTCCGTAAAGCCGGAGACTATTATGAAAAAAATATTTATTTTCTTCCTCAGCTGATCATGTCCGCAGAGGCCATGGAGACGGCATCCGCGGTTCTGGAAAAAACATTTTCCGGCAAAAAAAAGGATGCCAAGCAAAAAAAGATTATCTTAGCTACGGTCAAGGGCGACTTGCACGATATCGGAAAAAACATTGTCGCTTTGGTTCTCAGGAATTCAGGGTTTAGAGTTATAGATCTGGGAAAAAATGTCAGTTCCGCAATGATTGTCAAAGCCGCTGAAAAAGAAAACGCTGATATTATCGGCCTTTCCGCCCTCATGACGACCACTATGGATGCGATGGAAGAAGTCATCCGGATTAGAAATGAGAAATCTCCCCAAATCAAGGTTATTATCGGCGGAGCTGCCGTCTCAAAACAGTTTTCTGAACAAATTGGAGCAGACGCCGTTGGAAAAGACGCCATGGATGCCGTCAAAAAAATTGAAGACCTGTTATCAGAAAATTGACTTTTCTCTCAGCTTATGTTAAGTCATGAATACCCAAATAAATCCCTTCTGAATTTTCAAACCAAAAAGGGGCAGGACATGCAAGAAAAGAAAAATTATCAAGGAATTGATGATTATCTGGAACTATCCTTATTCGCTGACACCGACTTGGGTTCTGCGGCCTCCAATACAATCAATGAAGCAATGAACCAGGTTATGACAAAGATAGGAGAGATTTTTTCCCCGGTATCCTGGTCTCTCTTGCTTCGCAATCACCACACCGGACAGATGTTTTTTAAGCTGGTGCATGGAGAAAAAAGCGAATTGCTGGAAGGAAAAGAAGTTCCCCAGGGCAAAGGCCTGGCAAACTGGGTTATGAATAACAAAAAGGCCGATTTTATAGCAGACATCGACCAGGATGACCGGTTTTACCAAACCCTCCAAAAAATAACCGGCATGAATTTTCGTTCTCAAATCGCATCGCCTCTCTTTGTCAATGATGAAATTATCGGTGTTTTCGAACTTACCGACCGGAAAGATGAAAAGCCGTATTCCAAAGAGGACGTGAATATTTTAAAAACCATCACCGAATTTGCCGCGCTCACCATTGAAAAAATTTATTACCTCAGCGCAATCAAAGATTTATCTTATGAAGATGCGCTGACGGGGGTTTTTAACCGGAAAAATTTCGACGGTATCTTTTCCAGGGAAATCGATAGATGCAACCGTTACGGAAATCCCCTAGCCATATTATTGGTGGATATTGATAATCTCACAGAAATCAATGAAAAAAGCGGCAATTTGGCCGGAGATGCTGTTTTGAAAGATCTGGCCTTCCTTATCAAAAGCCAAATAAGGAAGGTCGATGTTGTCGCCCGCTATGGTGCGGACGAGTTCGTTATCCTTCTTCCCAACACAAAAAAACACGAAGCCGAAAATGTCAGGCAGCGTATACTGCGGGAAATTCAGCATAAAAATGATATTCGAAAGCAGTATCCTTACACCGTTCATATCGGCCTGGATTCAGCTGAGCGAAAAAATACCGGCGATCTCATAGACAGGGTTATTGAGGACTTGAAAATACAAAAGCAAACAGTTGTCCCCGAAACCAGCCAGGACGAAAGACCCGCCTGAAAATCATTCCTGTATCTCATGAACCATCACTCAATGGAAAGCAATTCTTTTTCCTCGGCCCTCTTGAAGTGGTACCAGAATAACAAACGGGACCTGCCGTGGCGTAATACTAAGGATCCCTACAAAATCTGGATTTCCGAGGTCATGCTGCAGCAAACAACAGTGCAAGCGGTCATCCCCTATTACCAAAAATGGATCCGCCGTTTTCCTGATATTGCCGGATTAAGCTGTGCTCCCCTGCAAATCATCCTGAAACTCTGGGAAGGACTTGGATATTACCAGAGAGCCAAAAATCTTTCCCGGGCCGCCCAAATTATTGCCGCCCGTTATCAGGGAATCCTTCCCAGTGATTATAAACTTTTAATTGATCTGCCCGGTTTCGGGCCATATACAACCGCCGCAGTTTTAAGTATCGCATACGGAAAGCCGTACCCGGTCATTGATGCCAATGTAAGACGGATCGGCATGAGGCTGCTTAAGTTGATGTCAGGGTCTTTCCGGAATAATGAAAAAGAAATCAGCCGTTATCTTGCTTCTGAAATAAAAAAAACCGATCCCGGTCAATTCAATCAGGCCGTAATGGAACTCGGTGCGCTTATCTGCCTGCCAAGGAATCCGGCTTGCCTTCTCTGCCCGGTTTCAGACCTCTGTCAGGCTTATGCTGCGGGAGTACAGGAAATCATCCCTCCCCCGAAAAAGAAAATTTATAAAAAAGTCGAAGCGGTCGTTGGGCTCATAAAAAATCAAGACCGCTACTTTATACAGCAGCGGCCGCCAAGCGGTCTTTTGGCCGGCTTATGGGAATTTCCGGGAGGAAAGAGGTCCCGCGGGGAATCATTGGAAACCGCCTTGAAACGCGAGATTAAAGAAGAAACCGGTATGGACATCGTCCGGGCGGAGCCATGTGTCACAGTCAGGCATGCCTACACACAATTCCAGGTAAAATTACATGCTTATAATTGCCGGGTTAAAGCCTTCCCGGAAAAACTTAATCCCCGGCAGCGCTGGGCCACTCTTAAACAAATGAAAAAATATCCTTTCCCTTCCGGAAGCATCAAGATAATTCGTCATTTGGACCGGGGATAATATTTCCCATGAATATGTTAATTTCTCTTATCAGTCTATTTCAAGTCCATAATTCGGCTGTTTACAAAATATTGAAAATCAAAGGTTGTCATCTCTCCGGCTTTTTTCCCCGGGACCGGCATCATTCTGGCAGACAGGGGCTTGCTGAGTTTCAGAGAAAGGGCAGCGATATCCAACAGCAGCGCATACAAGGATTTTTCCGATACATCTCCTGAAAGCGGAATGGTATCCAGTCCGGTTCCGCAAACGGCTGAATACTGAAGCAGTTTCATGATATCGAATTTTCCTTCCGTATTCCGCAAGGCCAATCCATAATCTTCCAAAACCGGAAGCATTAATCCAGAGTAGCCGCACTTTTTCACATCAGCGTTTTTTAAGCACTCAGTGATTTTCCCAGCTGCAATCAGCGTCCCGGGCTCACCAAATTTTCCAAGCCCCAATTCCTCAAACGCAAAGGCCAGGCTTTCTTCCTTATTGACTGAAGGAGCGATCGAAACATCCAATCCGCCATAGGAATATTTTTCCCTTGCCGCAATTTGATCCGCGATTTTTTCCACGGCCCGGAATTCACAATCCAAAATATCCTGAAGAATTCCTCCAGCCGCCTCAATTCCGCCCGCTTCCCTGAAAGCACGGACAACCAGATCACTGTTTTCCGTCCCGATGGCAAAAGACGGAGGACCGCTATGATAAGAGGCCGGGAAAAAAGGACATCCGGGGCGGATATTTGAAATGGCCGCAAAGCGGAGATTAGCGAACCCGTTTTTCTCTCTTGGCGCCAAGGCTTTGATCACTGCGGCAGCCTCCAGCGCTGCCTGGTAATAAAGCTGACCTTCTCCTGCGGTCGTGACAGTACAAAAGCTGTTGAGGCTTTCTCCGACCAAATCAACCGATAACGGAATAAGTTCAGGGTTTGAGGTGGTTCCGAGATTGAAATAGTCGATACCGTTTTGGATTGTCAATTCTGATATTTTTCTAACCAGCGATATCATCTGGTTTTTGGATGAATAATATTGCTCCCAGGGCTGAGTCGCCAGCCTCAGTGTCTGGACCTGAATGCCGTTATCTTCAAACACATCTTTAGCTTGTCCAGCAAATTGTCCGGCTTCCTCCACCTGTTCTTTAATCCGGTCCGCCTCCAGATTGATTCCAATCGTGATTGTTCTTAATTTCATTTTTATCTCATCTCCATGTCATTCTAAACCCTTCACCGCAAGCCGCTGCAGCATTGTTTTTGCAGCTCAGTGCACTGCCTATGCGAGGCATTCTGATATCCCTCGTCGCTAAGCTCCTGGGGACGACATTGAATCCAAAAATAATCGTCGCCTGCGGCAATCTCGGCCCGTAAATAATCCAGGTTATAGAATCTTAATTATCGTGAATCTGCCTGATTATTTCAAGCCGGATCAAAATCCCAGCGGTTTGCCTTGATTTGATTATAAAAAATGTTAAAATAACACTGGCCGGAGAGGTGCTGGAGTGGCTTATCAGGGTCGCCTGCTAAGCGACTGTACCGACAATTATCGGTACCGTGGGTTCGAATCCCACCCTCTCCGCCATTTCTCATTCCCCAGTCCCCATTGACAAATCATGATTCACTGTTTTTAGGCGTTTTGCGGATTCTCGCACATCTTATTACAGCGTTTTTAATAACCGCATACGCATTCTCAATCCATTCACCATTTATAGGATCATCCTGAGGACGGCCAAGCCGGCCGTAAGGATTTTTTACTGATTCTCGCCTAATGAGACGGTTCCGTCTCTCTAAAAGAAGGCTTCTAAGATTCCGGCGTCGCACCGCTCTCCGGAATGACAAGGGTTATCGAACCCAATCAACCCAAGTAACTCTAGTAACGCGAGCCCAGCGAGCCGTCTGATTAGACCGAACAGCCCTAGACAGACAAGTTAATATGACCGGCAGTATTGTATCCAATCCTGTTCAGCCCGTTTTAGGGACATCCCATATATTTCTTCAAATTTGCTGAGGAAATTTCTTTGAAACGCTTCAAAAAAAAGCCGCTTATAACTCTCCACTCCATAATGATTCAGCAGATACAGAGAAAAAGAGCCGCTGACCGGATAGGAAATCCGGCTGGGCACATCATGGAAATCATTGATTAACGTGCTTATTTTCGGAAGTCTTCCTTCCCTTGAAAACTCATTTACCCAGGCATGTAAATCTAATTTCAGATTCCCGGCTCCGTACCACACGCCGTCCATGGCGACAGCCGCTCCTTCACTCATGAACGAAGTTCCTGGGATACCGATCCGGTTATGCGTGATCACATGTGCCATCTCATGAGCGGATACTCCCGGTTCACCGATCGACTTCCCGTGAGGCCCGTAAACTGCTTCAATGGTTTCAGTCCTGGGATAAGCCCGGCCGCCTACACTATCCCACCCGGCATCTTCGGCTGAATTGTATATAAAAATATTGATCCGTCCGGAATAGCTGAGCTGGAGACTGTTCAGGATATGCTCCCATGCAATTATTTCCTGCGCAAGTATATGTTCCATCTGCTCTTCTGCCAGGGAATCCGAACGGTAATAGACGACAAAAAGATCATTTTCCCTAACCTCCCAATCCTTGTCCTGTTCAGGGTAATCCGGAGCAAAAATTTGACGGCATGAGACGGATGCACTTAAAAGAATAACGGTTAAAATCAATATTTTGCGCCTCATTTCGATCCTCCGATGCGGCACCTGATTCCGAAATACCATAGATCCTGCGTTAAAAAACGGGATGAAAAAGTTCCGCCCTCCATTCTCCAGAAACGTCTCCATCCGGTCTGGAATCCGGCCTTTTCAGACAAATACCAGAGAATAGAAATGTCCAGAGCCGTTCTCCACCCATTGACAAAAAATGTGTCCTCCCGGGTTCCCGATTGAGGATGGCTGATCCCTTCGAATCCGATTATCCCTCCAGTGGAGAGACGTACTTTCATGTCTATTTTTTTTCCGGGATTATACCGGAGTGTTCCCAGAAATGACGGCGCAATATACTTTCCGGAAAATTTCACTTGATCTGCACTGCCAAGCTCGCGTGCGGTATTTTCCCATAGAAAAAACACCTGGGGGCCGAAAGCAAAATCAAGGCCGGATACAAGGAAGTCCTTCCCCAGATAATGATCCATCCGGTAACGTGCCCGAAGAAGCCACCGGCTGTCCCCGGTACGGCTGAGGCTGGATAAAGCATTTTTATATTCTCCCCCTGAAGCAGCGGCGTATTCCAGGGCCATATTATGATGGAACTTATTTCCCTCGATATGAAAGGAACCGGAAAAAGCCGGCCCGTTAATATTCCATTGCACCGGAGATAAATCAACCAATCTTCTGATAAACAAAATAATATTTTCACTGGATGCCGCATCCTGCACCCCCGTAAGTGTATATCCTCCATTTATTTGAAAATAATATTCCGGTTTTCTCTTTTCATCAGCCGTAAGGCCGAATATCCGGGCTGGAGAAAAACCTATGAAGCACATTAAAAAAAACGTATAAAGAAAGTGATTTCGCATTCAAACCTCTCTTTGTTATCAGCCTGAACGATTCAGGTTAGTTGATTTTGATAATGGCCGGTACAAGTGAAGCCTGATTTTATTATTGGTTGATTAGGATAGCAATATCCTTTTTCGATTTCAAGAGACCCAGGCTTATGTACTATCTCATTCGCCTCACTCCCAGCCATGCCTATTGGTTTGAGAATTACAGCTTCGCTGTCATCCTGAACGAAGCGACGTAAGGATCTTGTGCTGCCTCTTTTTTCAGAAGGGTTGTGAATCGTTCGTGCAACTTGAATATTTTACTCAATCCGGCAAAAAATGCTAAAATAACAGTTTTCCGACGGAGGGATGGCCGAGTGGCTGAAGGCGGCGGTCTTGAAAACCGCATCACGAGAAATCGTGACGGGGGTTCGAATCCCTCTCCCTCCGCCACTCTATAACTTTCGCTGTCAACCTGTGAAGGAGGTTAAAATGAAAAAATTGCTGTTTATATTAACAGCGTGCCTGATTATTTCTCCGGTTTCATTCGGCCAGGATAATGATATCCTCCAGCTTAAAGAAAAAATTATTGAATTGCAGAACAACGGGGAATTGGGATTTAAAGAAACGGTGCTGTGTTCCAAAATATTCGGATTCAGTTCATATGTTGCGCTTCAGGAACCGTTTGTGAATAAGGACGGAGAGCTCCTGGTTTATTTTGAGCCGGCAAATATTTTCACAAACCGGAGAAGCGGCCTCTATGAGATATGGTATAAGGAAGACATGGTCCTCCTTAAAGAAAATGGAGAGGTCCTTCAGGAATGGCCGGATATCGTTGATTTTCATTATACCGCGCAAAAACCGGTTCTAGACCTTTTTGCGCAAAACAGCATCACATTGGGAGGACAAGTCCCGCCTGGAAAATACAAATTCAAAGCTGTCTTAAAAGATCAATTGAGCGGCAAAACCGCCACGAAAATTATCGATTTTGAAATCCGCTGACTGTTATTTACCTGTGAATCGTTAATTGTTCCGCTTTTTTCTTTTCACTGGTTTTGAAATTTCAGATAATCATATTTATTTTGTTATTACGTCTATTCCATGCATATACGGCCGCAAGGCTTCGGGAATGACGACAGATCCATCTTCCTGCTGAAAAGATTCCAAAATCGCACTGACTGTTCTGCCGACGGCAACACCGGATCCGTTAAGTGTATGGACATATTCAGTTTTCGCCTTCGGTTCCCGCTTGAAACGGATACCGGCTCTTCGGGCCTGAAAATCTTCACAATTGGTGCAGGATGAAATCTCCACATACCCATTTCGGTTGGGCATCCATATCTCGAGATCATAAGTCTTCGCACCGGAAAAACCCAAATCCGCAGTACAGAGTTCGATCACACGGTAATGGAGTCCCAACCGCTTAAGAACAGTTTCGGCATGGGATGTAAGCCTTTCCAATTCATTGTAGGAATTTTCCGGCAGGACAAAACACATCATCTCAACTTTATTGAATTGATGCTGCCGGATCAGCCCCCGGATGTCCTTTCCGTAAGATCCGGCTTCGCTTCGGAAACAAGGGGTATAAGCAACAAAGCGCCGGGGAAGGTCCTTGCCGGCAAGAATCTCTTCCCGGTATAAATTTGTCAACGGCACTTCGGCCGTAGGTATCAAGTACCAATCCGTTCCCTTCAGCTTAAACAAATCCTCTTCAAATTTCGGAAGATTTCCCGTACCGGTCAGACTTTCCTGATTAGCGATAAAAGGAGGCAGAACTTCCTGATAGCCGTGTTCCACGGTATGAATATCCAGCATAAAATTGATCAAAGCCCGTTCCAGCTTCGCCCCGGCTCCCATATAAACCGCAAATCGAGCTCCAGCCAGCTTGGCAGCCCGTTCGAAATCCAGAATGCCCAAATCGGCCCCAATATCCCAATGCGGCTTTGGTTTGAATGTAAATTCCGGTTTGGCGCCGGCTTTCCGAACCTCTACATTATCTGCATCAGTCAGGCCTGGAGGAACTGAATCGTGAGGAATATTGGGAATCCCCAACAGGAGATCCCTGAGCTTGCCGTCAATGTGTTTGTATTCCGCTTCCAGCTCCTTTATTTGGTTGGAAACGTCTTTCATTTTGCTGATCAGTAAAGCGGCGTCTTCACCCGCTTTCTTTAAACGGCCGATCTCTTTGGAATTAGTATTCAGTTCGTGACGGAGCTTTTCAATTCGGGTTAAAAAACTGTTCTTTTTTTCAGAAATTTCAAGGAACCCGGAGAGGTCGAAATCCGCACCCCGGCTCCTCATTTTTTCAGCCACAAATTCCGGGTTGTCTTCAACAAACTTTCTATCCAGCATGTGCCCGATTATAGCATATGAATATATGTTTGAAAATTCCCATTCGCCTCCCCCTTTACTCTGCCCGGAAATTTCTCTATTATAATTTGAGTAAAGAGTTAAGCATGAAGAAAAAAACGGGGATGACAGAACCACCTGTTGGGAAAGATTGGACAGGATATATACAGATCTATACCGGAAACGGAAAGGGTAAGACAACGGCGGCTGTAGGCCTGGCGGTCCGGGCGGCCGGTCATGGTTACCGCACCTATATCGGTCAATTCTTGAAAGGCCGGAAATATGGAGAATTGACCGGTTTGGCCGGACTTTCCAGCCTGGTTGTGATTGAACAATTCGGTCGCAATGCCTTTGTTCATGTCAATAAAAATCCGAACCCGAAAGATATAGTCAAAGCGGAGGAAGGCCTCGACTGCTGCCGGATGGCCATGTTATCCGGAAATTTCCGCCTGGTCATTCTGGATGAAATAAACGTGGCTGTCTATTTCAATCTGATAAATGAAGAAAAGGTTCTTGAATTAATGGAGGATAAACCTAAGGGAGTGGAACTCGTCTTAACAGGAAGATATGCTCCGGAATCATTTATTCATCGGGCTGACCTGGTGACAGAAATGCAGGAAATCAAACACTATTTCACCAGGAATGTTTCGGCACGGGACGGGATTGAAAGATAGACATGGATAAAGAGCGTTTTGAAGATTTGGCACGGGAAGCCCTGGAGGAGATTCATTCCGAGTTTAAAAAATATCTGAAAAATATTACCGTAATTGTCGAAGACCGTCCTTCGCGTGAAGTCTATCAGCGCCTTGGCGTTCCTCCTCACGGATTGATCTTAGGTCTGTATCACGGCGTACCTTATAAACACCGCGGTCCCTACTACGGCAATGTTCCCCCGGATGTCATTTCCATTTACCAGGAGCCGATTGAACGGGTCTGCCGGAATGATGAGGAAATCAAGGAAAAAGTCCGGGAAGTCGTCAGGCACGAAATCGGCCATTATTTCGGAAAATCCGACCGTGAACTGCATGCGATGGAAAAGGAAATAAAAAAAAATCGAAGTGGAGGATCCTAATGCCCGATACCTTTAATGGAATTTTTTCTGCATTGACCACCCCTTTTCATGAAGACCGTTTTTTTCCTGAAAAACTGGAAGAAAATGTGGCTGAATACAATCAATATGAATTATCCGGCTATGTTGTCGGAGGCTCAACCGGGGAATTTGTGTATCTAAATGATGATGAATGCGCCTCCGCGGTCACTGTCGTCAAAAAAAACGCGGACGCGGAAAAAACAATCATCGCCGGCACCGCACGCGAATCCACCCGTCACACAGTTGAGTTTACCAACCGCATCGCGGATTTGGGAGCGGATGCCGCTCTCATTATGCTTCCTCATTATTACCGGTCTCTTATGACTGCGGAAGCACTGAAAAGCTATTATTTGACTGTGGCTGACATGTGCCGTATTCCCGTTATTATTTATAATATTCCCCGAAACACCGGTGTTTTCCCGGATCCGTCGTTAATAATTGAACTCAGCCGCCATCCCAATATTTTGGGAATTAAGGACAGCTCGGGAAACCTCACTTTTTTGGAAGAGACCCGTCCTCATTTTCCCAAAAACAAAATCTATTTGCTTGGCGCGGGAAGCCTGCTTTTATCCGGGTGGATGATGGGAGCGGACGGCGGAATATTAACACTGGCGGCGGTGGCGCCTGAAGTCTGTCTCCGGCTTCATGATTTATTTCAGCAGAAAAAATGGGAGGAAGCCCGCCGGCTGCAGACATCTTTAATCCCCCTTAACCAGGCTGTTACCGTCAAATACGGTATTCCCGCAGCAAAATACGCTCTCGATCTGCGCGGTTTTTATGGGGGACCTCCCCGGTCTCCCCTGCTTCCTTTGAGTCAAAAAGGCAGAGACGACATCCGCCGCTATTTGAATGATCTAGATTTAACTTAAGGAGGATTCATGTCCAAACTTTCACCCTTACCCGAAAAAAGCCGAAGAGAATTTCTGCAGAAATTTTGCTCTGGAATGGTTACGCTGCCCCTGTTAAAAACCTCACCGCTTGAAATTCAAAACCAAAAAAGAGTTAAAAAGAATTCGATGTATTACAGGCGGCTTGGACGGACCGGCCTGATGATTTCGGAGATCTCTCTCGGCGGAAGCCCTATACCCGACTGGTCTGTCCTCATTAAGGCGATCGAAGGCGGTGTCAACTATATTGATACTTCACATACATACCAGAACGGCAACAGCGAACGCATGATCGGGCGTTTGTTCCGGGAAGTCGGACGGGATAACGTTTATGTCGGAACTAAATTTCATCTGCGTGGAAGCTGGGACCGCCAATCCATCATTCAGTCCGCCGAAGGAAGTTTAAAACGGCTGGATACGGATACGATTGATGTTCTGATGATCCACGGCGCAGAAAATCCGGAACATTTGAGTCATGAAGAAGTTTTATCTGCTTTTGAAAATTTAAAGGCGGCTGGAAAATGCCGGTATACCGGGCTTTCATGCCACTCCAACCATTTGCCCGTATTTAAAAAAACCCTGGAATGCGGTCACTATGACATGATCCAAATCGGTTACAATGTTTTCGATATTGAAGACGAATCCGCCGAAATTCAAACCTATGACAACTACCTGGAGACATGCGGGCTTCAGGGCTTAATCCGGGAGGCCGCCGCCAAAGACATCGGTGTTATTGCCATGAAAACCCTGAAGGTGGGCGGCAAACGGCAGACAATGAATACGTATCTATCCAGCGGCATATCGCTCTATCAGGCCATGCTGAAATGGGTGCTGTCGAATCAAAACATCAGCTCCGTGGTTACGGAAATGCTCAATTTCCAGCAGCTTGGAGAAAACCTTGATGTTGTCCATTCTTCACTGACCCCGGCGGAAAAACAGGTTCTATACCGGCATGTCTCAGATAATTCCAGAAATTATTGCCGCTTATGCGCCCGCTGTCAAAGCCACTGTCCGGCTGGAATCCAAACCTCCAAGGTATTTCGGTACCTGGCCTATCATGAAAGTTATGGAAAAACCCAGCGGGCCAGGGATGCCTATTCCAGCCTGCCTGACTCTCAAAACGGAGCCTCCTGCCGGAATTGCGGCCGCTGCGAGCCCGCTTGCCCCTACCGGTATCCGATAAGAGAAAAATTGCGCTATGCGCATGCCGTTCTCTCGTCTTGAGGCCTGCGATACACCATCGGTTTTCCATTCCCGGTTCGATCCTTAAAGTGGTTTAGGGAGCTGAATTGAATGTTTTTTTCCAACCATGCTATAATAAGCCGACGAAATAAAAAAACCATGCATAAAAGAAAAATACTCAATTGGCTATTGATCGCTCTTGCGGCTTTTCTTTGGCTCCAGAAACCAGGGACCGCACAGGAAACAGCAGCCAGCAAGTCTCAAATCCCGGAACTTGGCCTTCAGAAGCCTTCTGACCGTTTTGAAATCGGCGTGCATTATTCCTTTTGGTCATTGAATTTAATCAAAGGTATTTTGGAAGATGAGCTCGGCGGTGAGTTGGGAGAAGAAATCCGGGATGAAATCACCAGCCAAATCGAAGATCTTCAATATAACCTTGTTCAGACAACCTATGAACAGCAGCTTAATTTTGATTCCGGAGGACAAAATTACGGCCTTGAGCTGCGTTTTTATCCTAAGGGACGACTGGGCCCTTTCAGCTTGGGGGTTTCCTTTGAGCAAGCCCATATGCGCATGTCGGTTGAAGGAACGGTCCAGCAGAATTTCAGTGACGGAACTTTCGCCACAGCGGATGCCCTGGGAGAAATCATTCTGGATCCGTTTTTCACCAACTTGAGTTTCCGGTGGGACTTGTTCCCGGAATGGAGGGTGACACCTTATCTGATTTTTGGTGCCGGCGTTGCCCAGCTGAACGGCGAAGTCAGCTATGTTTATTCTGGACAATACAGCACCTCTCATGGGACTGAGACCATCTCAGAAAACAGCGTCCGGTCCATAAAAAAAGCCGAGGAAGAAATGAATGCCAACATCCCGAATATTCTTCCTCTATTTCAATTAAATTTAGGCGTACGTGCGGAAATCCTACCGCATCTATATATTAAAGCCGGAGCCGGAATTTGGGACGGTTTTATTCTTCGTGCCGGAATATCCGGACGGTTTTAAGTCACTCGATTTTATCTGGACCGTGCTAGACGGGGAGCCAGCGGTGCCCTGTAACTCACAATCCGCTATAGTGGGGTCGAACGCCTGTCCGAGGCTGAGCTTCTTCTGGCCTGTGCCCGGATAAGTGGCGATGACGGTGCGGGCCCTGTGCAAAGGACGCTTTGTGAATCCCGTCAGGACCGGAAGGTAGCAGCGGCAGCAAAGCCGTACCTTGTGCTGCAGGACAGCCTCACCTGAGCTAACTGCCCGGGTAACGCAGGGGCGGCGCCAGTCGAAGCAGGTGCACGGTCCGGTTATTCTTTTCTTGACAGACCCTCATGTAAGTGATAGAAATTTATCTTATTAAATATGATACTCACATACCATTCTGAGACCTGCAAAATATACCGAAGGATTCCATGGTGCTTCGTTTTATGAGATTTGACTGCTTCCAGGAAACGAAGCATTCTGAAATCCTCCTTTTTGTGCTCCTCAGGATGAAACAGGAGGGATGAATGACAAGAAAAACTTGGACTTGGCTAATTATCATTTTCTGGTTATTTCCAGTTACGGCGTTCTCACAAACGCCGCCGGAAGAATTTTTAGGTCATAAAGCAGGGGCTGATCGCAAACTGGCGGATTACGGTCAAATTCAAAAATATTTCGCTGGTTTGGATCAGGAATCTGAAAAAATCAAGGTTCTTTCCATCGGAGAATCGACATTGGGGAAGCCGATAATAATGGCGGTTATCACATCGGAATCCAACATGGCGGAACTCGACCGCTACCGGAACATCGCAAAAAAACTGCGTGATGCACGGGGATTGACTGCCCAGGAGGCAAAGGCCCTCGCCCGGGAAGGCAAGCTTATCGTATTGATTACCTGCAGCCTGCATGCCAGTGAAATCGCCGCTTCTCAGATGTCCATGGAATTTGCTTACAATTTGGTCACCGGCAACACACCTTTTGACAGCAATAAGGTTTTGGAAGACGTCATAGTCCTGCTGGCTCCCACCATCAATCCCGATGGTGAACAAATGGTTACGGAATGGTACCGGAAATATGTCGGAACCAAATATGAAGGCAGCAGTATGCCCTGGCTGTATCACCATTATGCCGGACATGATAATAACCGCGACTGGTTTATGTTCAATCTGCCTGAAAGCCATGCGGTGACCAAAGTCCTCTATCATGATTGGATTCCCCAAATTCATATTGATGAGCATCAGATGGGCTCAACCGGAGCCCGGCTGTTCGTACCTCCCTTTGATAACCCGCCGATTCCTTCTGTCCATCCTTTGGTTTGGAGAGGGGTCGGCCTGCTGGGAATGAATATGTCTTATGACCTTCAAAAAGAAAATTTCAAGGGTGTCGTCCATGGCCGCTCATTTACCGGATGGTGGATCGGCGCCTGCGACGATACATCCTGGCTGCACAATTCCATCGGACTTCTCAGTGAAATGGCATCCGTGAAAACCGCGACACCTATATATATCGAACCCAATGAACTCCCCGACTCATACGTTGAGAAGCGCATGCAGTTTCCGGACCCCTGGCTGGGAGGATGGTGGCGGCTGCGCGACATAGTGGAATACGAACTGGCTTTATCAAACAGCCTGGTCAAAACGGCTTACCTGCACAAAGAAGATTTTCTTTACAATTTTTACAAAATGAACAAAGATGCCATCGAGATTCGGCAGGATGGAGAGCCTTTTGCTTTTGTCATTCCCGAAAAGCAGCGGGATTATCCAACAACCCTCCGAATGCTTAAAATTTTACGCCATGGCGGCGTGGAAATTCACCAGGCTGAAGAAGACTTCGCAGCCGGCGGCAAGCTGTATCCGGCGGGTTCTTTTGTCATCAATCTTTCCCAGCCCTACCGGCCGTATGCTCAAGCTCTCTTGGAGAAGCAGGAATATCCGGATATGCGGCAGTATCCCGGTGGTCCGCCTGTTCCCCCGTATGATAATGCCGGCTGGACCCTGCCCCTTCAGATGGGCGTCAGCTGCGACCGCATCGATTCTCCCTTCAAGACAGATTTGAAGCTTTTAGACTCCATTCCCCAGCCGGAAATCACATTTCCGTCCGGAGAATCTGCATACATTCTTCTCGATTCCAAAATCAATGCTTCGTATTCGGCCGTGTTTTCATTGCTGGAAAATGGAGCTGAAATTTACCGTACCAAAAATCCGGTCAACAGCGGAAACATTCATGCATGCTCCGGAAGTTTTTTGATAGTGAATGATTCAAAAGTTCAAGCTCAACTTCCGGAATTACTTGAATCCTCCAATCTCCAAGCTCAAGGATTAGATGACATCACCGCTATTGAAAAATCCAACTTAAAGCTTCCCCGCATCGGTCTTTACCAGTCATGGAAAGCAAATATGGATGAAGGATGGACGCGCTATGTTTTAGATGACCTTAGAATTTCCTATACCACATTACATAACAAAGATTTTAAATCTGGAAAAGAATTAAGCAAACGTTTTGATGTTCTTATTTTCGCCGATGAAAACCCGGACATCATCGTTAATGGAAAACCAAAGCCCGGCTCTCGCTACGCCCGCTACTATACGGAAGGTCCTCCTGAATATGAAGGCGGCATAGGAAAAGAAGGAGTCAAAGCCGTTGAAAATTTTATTTCTAAAGGGGGCCGTCTGATCACCCTTAACAGCGCTTCCGATTTCGCTATTGCTGAATTTGATCCGCCGGTCAGCAATATTCTGGATGATGTCAGCCGGGATCAATTTTTCTGTCCCACTTCTATTTTGAGCATAGAAGTGAATAATCTTGAACCCATTGGCTACGGAATGCCTTCGAAAGCCGCTGCTGTGTTTTCCCGGTCCCTGGCTTTCCAGACCTCCATCCCGAGTGGAGAATGGGACCGTTCCGTTGTGGCTTCTTTTCCTAAAAAAGATGTTCTTCTAAGCGGCTGGCTTTTGGGAGAGGATACCATTTCGAGGAAAGCAGCGGTTGTCGACACCCGGTTTAAAAAAGGACATATCATCCTGATAGGCATCCGGTCTCAACACCGGGCCCAATCGCACGGCACCTACAAATTCCTGTTGAACGGTATTCTGTATCCGGAAGAAGAGTGAATAACAATCAAATTTCATTAGAAATATTCAGGCAGTTGTTATATAATATATTTCGAATATTATAATTTTTTTTAGGGACTTAATTTAATGGAAAGTAAAAATTTTTATCAGCTCCATTCGGAAGTCTGTAAAACCCTGGCAAATCCTAAACGCCAGGAAATCCTGGACTGCCTTAGAGAAAACGAGATGACTGTCAATGAACTGGTTGAGAAAACCGGAAACTCCCAAGCGAATATATCCCAGCATTTATCCATACTCCGGGCCAAAGGAATTGTCACATCCCGAAGAGAGGGAATTAACATACATTATTCTCTTGCCAATAAAAAAATTATTGAGGCCTTTGATTTAATCAGTCAGGTGCTTAAAGAATCCCTGGACAGCAGGTCGGAAATGATTTCCAAAGCCGTCCATAAGAATCGACTGGACTGATTATCCAATCAACCTTTATACCCAGGCTGACCTGTTAGTTCAAAAACGACCCGAAAGGGCTGTCCTGAGCGAAGCGAATGGCATGAGGGATCACATGGGACTGGTTCGCGGTTATTCTCCTATTATCTTGACTAAAACCCGCTTTGGTCTTTTCCCATCGAACTCACCATAAAAGATTTGCTCCCAGGGACCAAAGTCCAGTTTTCCCCTTGTGATTGCGACCACGACTTCTCTTCCCATAATGGTCCGCTTTAAATGCGCATCCGCATTATCTTCCCCGGTTAAATTATGCTGATATTGTGAAACCGGCTCATGCGGAGCGATATCTTCCAGAAGTTCTTCAAAATCCTCAAGAAGGCCTCTCTCATTATCATTGATAAAAACGCTTGCGGTGATATGCATGGCATTGACCAGACAAAATCCTTCTTGTATCCCGCTTTTATTAACAAGAGATTCCACTTGAGATGTAATATTGATAAACGCCCGGCGGGTTTCAGTTTTAAGCGTCAGGTATTCGGTCAATGATTTCATTCCTGCCTCCTGAAGCTTATCCTTATTCCACCTCCGCCTATTCCCAGCATGATCAAAGCCTGAATAAATGTTTTCCATTGGACCTGGTCAGACAGAAATAGGGCGTAAACCATAAAATAAATTCCGAACCCGGTTAAAAGAATATAAACACCCAGCATAATCCGCCAAGCCAAACGGTTGGATGCGGGCGTATCTTCAGATAAAAAGCGGTTATAAAGCAGCATTCCCATCAGGCAGATGATTCCCAAACCTGCGAAAATCAACCAGAATAGACGGGCCTGGCTGACCGCTTCGAGAGAGAGAGAAGCGCCGGAGTTCAGCAGGTCTTTAGCCGGAACTACCGGTTTCAGTATTCTTTCATACAGGACCGCCCCGAAATTACTTCCGAACAAACTTCCGATGACTCCATAGAGAAAAGCATACCCCATGTAAACGGCGACATTATCTTTGGGAGCGACAATGCCGACATAACTGTAATACTTGGGATGCGCTGTCATCTCACCTAAAGAAAACACCGCAATTCCGAGAATAAACATCCAAGCCGAACGGGTAAACGCCAAAATAAGAAAACCGGATGACCCAATGATGATGCCGGCGGCCATGACTGGGAGCGGCTTGAAATTTTTCACAATCCGGCTGACCAACACAACCAGAAGAATAATGGTTCCGGCATTAATGATGGTCACAAACTCCGCGTCAAATGTGAATATTTTTAAAAAAGGAATTTTAGACATAAACTCTGTTACCGGAGCCCGGTAGATAAAATCGCGCAGGTACCAAAGAATTGAACCGAACATTTGAAAATAGAGAATCCAAAAACAGGAATAAACCAGGATCATCAACATGAAGCGTGAATCACCCAAAACCAAAAAGGCTTCTTTTATCACCTGGCGGCCTTTCTTTGATTTCTGCGGGGTTCCCGGGTCTTTATAAAGAAAAGCCGCAGGTAAAAGCATGAGGAAACACCATGCAGCTGAAGAGAAAAAGACATATCGCCAGTCAAATCCGCGAATCCAGCTTATAAAGAAGGGGGCTAAAAACGCACCCAGGTTAATACTCCAATAATACACCCCAAACCCAAACCCGGAATTTTCCTTGGTGGTTGTCCGAGCTACGGTTCCGGTTATAATCGGTTTAAACAGTCCGCTTCCCGTGGCCATCACCAGCAGGAATAAGAAAATCAAGCCGTAGGAGGAAAAATTACCAGCGGCAAAATAACCGACAGTTAACAAGGAAAAAGCCGTCAGCAGCATTTTCCGGTATCCCATTTTTTCCGCCAAAGCTCCCCCGAAAATCGGCATAATATAGGTCAACGCATAGACAAAACCCTGGAGAAAACCAACTGAATACTCTGTGAATTGCAAATAATCAACTAAATAGACAGCCAAAACGGCATTCATTCCGTAATAGGCGCCTCTTTCAAAAAGCTCCATCAAATTCGCGACCCAAAAAGTTCGAGGCAGTGATTTTAACAGCCCGCCCTTGCGTTTATTTTCTTCGTTCATATTCATTCCCCCTTTCAGTCAATTTATCGCCCTGCTGCCGGGGCCGGCTGTAAGCATGCACAGAAAATAACCCCGCATATTATCTTACAAATGCAAATCATTTTTTTGAATAGGTTTTGAGGTATTGGGCCCGAAAATAATTTTTAGCTTCTCCCATATCTTTAAAAGTCAGTTCCTGTTTACGGAAAGACAATTCTCCTTGAAAATCAGGAATGGATTCAAATCTGTGCTGGTCCATCCATTCGGTCAATCCGCTGAGAAGATTCTGTATCTCTTGCAAGCCTTTATTATAGAATAACGTACAAATTTGGACTGCAGATACACCAGCCAAAATTTGCTTGATAACTTCCTTTATAGAAGTCACTCCTCCTGAGGCGGCAATATCGCATTCAATCCTGCCGGATAAAAGCGCCGCCCATTTCAAGGATTCATAAAAATCCCCTTTTCCCTTAAGGTTTCGCGTGGTCAGCTTATCAATATCAATGTCCGGCTGTAAAAACCAGTTGAAGAAAACAAGTCCATCCGCGCCGGTTTCCACCAGTTTTCGGCTTAAATATGGAAGGGAGGAAACCTGATTGATCAGCTTAACAGAGACAGGAATGCTGATATTATCTTTGACTTCCTTGAGAATTTGAATATGAATTCTTTCAAATTGATCACCTGGAACCGTTAAATCAAGGGGCTGAGCATAGATATTCAATTCAAGGCCATCGGCTCCTGCAGACTGAAGCTGTCGCGCGAATTTCGGCCATAACTCCGGAGTTTGGCAATTGATACTGGCAATTAAAGGAATATCCACTTCTTTTTTTGCCGTTTCAATTTCCTTAATCAAAGCCTCAGGCGCATATTCCAAAAGTCCGCCTCGACGCATATAATCAATTGCTTCCGGATAATTAGAATAGCCTTCATTTTTATCCTCATCAACCAAAAACTGTTCTTCGAATATTGATTTAATCACAACCGCCCCGGCTCCTGCATGGGCACATTTTTTCATATCATCAGCGGTTCTGGTAAGATCGCTGCTGGCCACAATAATGGGATTTTTCAATTTCATTCCCATGTAACTGGTGGATAAGTCAGCCATATTCGTCTCCTTTCTTTCGGATAATTGTTTTCATTTTAAAACCTAATGGTTTCCGGAATCAGCACAGAAGGAACAGCATTCTCGGTGAGAATTTTATTCAATTCCGGTGCGGAATTTTCAAAATAATTATTCAACCGGTCCAATATGGACTTATATTCACCTGTAAGGCTGTCGAAATATTCAATCTGTGCTTCTGTTGGTGCGGCATTGCCACTGTCAATGGAACGGTATAGACCTTCGAGTCTTTCGATCAACCGCGGTCCAATGCTCCAAAACGGGGCGTCTTCCGGCTTTATTAAAATTTTTTGAATTCGACTGAGCCTGTCCAAATTGTCGTTGATGGACTGAAGAAGGGTATCGGGGAATTTTCCAAGCTGATCCTGTACGGCTTCTTTCCGGTCCAGTATTTGGTCACGTAGGGCGTTCAGCGATGTTATGCCTTGGTTGATGCTGGATTGCATATCCCTGAGTTTAACCGCATATTCGCGCTGAATTTTCAATTCCTCAAGGGTAACACTCAAGCTCGGGTCCAGCGTTACCTTGACAGGCTTTTCATAGACTTTTTCATCGACGACCAAATGCGCTGTGTAGGCACCCGGCAGCACCTGTGGTCCTGAAAGACCGCCGAAAAATGAATCTTCATCGGCTTCACTGCCTTTTCTTTTCAAAGGCTGTTCCCCGCGCAGTTCCCAAGCAACCCGGTTCAATCCTTTCTTCCGGGGAATGTCCGATAAGGTCAGGATTTTATTCCGCTCTTCATTCAATATATCCATGCGGATGGAACCGGAATCAGAAATTTCCTCCGGAAGAAAATACGTAATAAGGGCACCGTATTCAGGGTTTTCACCACGGTATTTGCGGTCACCGATTCCATAACGGGTTGGTTTAGAGGTGTACCGCATGGCCGTGTCAACAGAAAATATATAGGGCTCAGCCCCCAGTAGTTCCGGAGAAACTTCCTGGAGAAATGCGATCTTGTCTAAAATCCAAATTCCGCGTCCATGGGTCCCGACAATCAGGTCATTCTTTTTTGGATGGACAAGGATATCATGGACAGCCACATTAGGCAGATTGGCCATATGGAGCTTCACCCAATTTCCTCCCCTTGAAAAAGAAACAAATATGCCTGACTCCGTTCCGGCATAAATCACCTTAGGGTCACGGGGATCTTCCCGCACAACCCAGATATAAGCATCCTTGGGAAGATTTCCCCTAATATCAATCCAGGTCCGGCCGAAATCCGTTGTCCGGTATATATAAGGCTGAAAATCATCCAGCATATGGCGGTCGAAAGAACAGTAAGCCAATCCTGCGGAAGTTACAGAGGGTTCAACATGGGAAACCGGGCTGTCCTGCGGGAGATCAGGTATACTATTTACAACATTTTTCCAATCCTCCCCTCCATTCATGGTCACATGCAGATTGCCGTCATCCGTTCCCGCCCACAAAACTCCAGGCTGTACCGGGGATTCAGCCAGGCTGATAATCGTAGAAAAATATTCCGCGGTCGTATTTTCGGGCCAGGCGGGACCGCCCGCAGTCTTCTGTTTCTCCGGATCATCTTTTGTCAATTCCCCGCTTATTTTTTCCCAGGTGTTCCCAAAATCCTGAGACATGAAAACAACATTGGCACCAACATAAACCGTATTTTTATCATGGGGTGACTGAATAATTGGAGTATTCCAGTTGAAGCGGTACGGTAACGTGGAAACCGGGTCGCCGTCAGAACGTCGCGGCTGTGGACTGATGTTCTGCTGTTCGCGTGTTATCATGCTGGTCCGCATAATATTGCCGCCCTGCGATTCGCTGATAAATAAATCCGGATTATCGGGATGGGCTATAACATGAAATCCATCACCGAAACTGATCATTCTCCAATCAGCCCTTAAAATCCCCATGGGTTCTTTGGTGCGAGAGGGTCCCACCCATGTGCCGTTGTCCTGCAATCCCCCAGAAATGAAATAAAAGGGTTCCCGGTTATCGGCATGAATTTGATAATATTGCGCTACGGAAAAATTATTGACATAATCCCATTTTTCACCACGGTCATAGGAAACACAGATTCCGCCGTCTTGGCCTTGCCACATCCGGGAAGGGTTTTGCGGATCAATCCAGAGTGCGTGAAAATCGACATGTGTTGATGATGAAATCCGCTTAAAACTTCTTCCGCCATCAATGGACAGCAGCAGCCGGGAAGAAACAGCATAAATTCTATTTTCATCCCTGGGATCGACCCTTAGGTCAGAATAATAAAACCCTCTTGAAACAATTTCGGGGTCTTCCGAAATTTTATTAAAGCTGATCCCTCCGTCCCGGGATTTATACAGAGTCCCTTCCTGAGATTCCGTTACAGCATAAACAATTTGCGGCCGGCTGGGTGCGACCTTCACGCCGATCCGTCCCGCCATTTTCGGCAATCCTTGAGCTACTTTACTCCAGGTCAGACCGCCGTCGATGGAACGAAAAACGCCTCCCTCTGTATCTCCGCTGATAAAAGTCCAGGGTTTTCTCTCGAAACGCCACATGGAAGCGAATAAAATATTAGGGTTGGCGGGATTGATATCCATATCCGCCACGCCATGTTTATCATCGATATAGAGAACCTTTCTCCAATTTTCTCCGGCGTCCCGGGACATGAAAACACCCCTTTCCGGATTACTGCCGAAGGCCTTCCCCAAAGCTCCGGCAAAGACGATCCGCGGATTTTTGGGGTTGATCACAATGCGCGATATCCTTTCGGTTTTCTCCAAACCCAGGAAATTCCAGTTTTTGCCTCCGTCTGTAGACTTAAAGATTCCGCGTCCGAATGATACCGAGTTGCGGACATTGGACTCGCCGGTCCCGACATAAATGACATCCGGGTTTCCCGGTTCCAGCGCAATATCTCCGATGGACGCCACCGGCTGGTCATCGAAAATCGGAGTCCATGTGACGCCCCCGTTTTCCGTTTTCCATACCCCACCGGAAGCCGTGCCGACATATACAAGGTCCGGATTTCCCGGAACACCTTCCACATCCGTGACCCGGCCCATCATATTCGCAGGCCCTATGTTTCTCCAGTGCAAATTCCGGAATATTGATGCATCCAAGCTGTCCGTGCCCTGAAAGGGAGCCGTGCCCGCAGACAAAACGCAGCCCAGCATCAGAATAAAAAAAACTCGGCATTTCATAACTGCCTCCGCGATGAAAACAAACTGGTCTATATTAAATCCATGAATAAAACGATAATATAATAGAATGTGGAAAAGTTCAAATGAATGTCACCCTGTGAAGCAAAGCGGCGAGAACACGTGTCCTGTCAACAGCCCGGGATAAGCGGCATTCGGATTGGCCGGAAGCGGCTTTGAAAATTCAGCCTCTGAGCGCCGGGCATTTCCAGCCCGCGAATATTTCAGGTTAGGAAAAGGCATTCCCTGTTTGCGGATTGAATCAAAAGATTTTATCCGGGTTGAGAATATTCTCCGGGTCAAAGACTTTCTTTATTTCCTGCATAAGCCGGATCTGCTCTTCGTCAAGCACATAGGAAAGATATGGCTTTTTAACCAAACCAATGCCGTGTTCACCTGAAATCATACCGCCGCGCTTCCGGCAGTCGCGGTATAATTCCGCTCTTATTTTATTCAGCTTTGATTTCCATTCTTTTTCAGGTAAAAAACGGGTTTCGCCGTTTTCATAGCGGACATTCATGATGTGTGTATGAACGTTGCCATCCGCTGCATGCCCGTATGTGGGAAGCCACATACCGTATTTTTCCTGCACTTCCTGGACTTTTTTTACATGCTGAGCGATTTCCGCCCTGGGGACAACAATATCAAGCGTTTCTACATTATTGTCTTTTATTGATTCGTACATTTTACTCCGGATATCCAGGACCTGTTTCTGCTTTTGAGGATTATCCGCCACAAAAACATCCAAGGCTCCTTTATCGAGACAAACCTCTGCGACATTCTCGGAAAGCCGGTCCATTTCTTCTTTTCCCGCCGCATCCAAAATGACCAGCAGATAAACTTTTCCCATGGAACACGGCCATTTTTTGTTCAATAATTTCTCGGTGCGGATAATGACTTCCCTTGGTATGAATTCCACAGCCAAAGGAAGAATTTTATTTCTAACCATAAGGGGAACCGATTCAATCGCCGCATCCAGGGTTTCAAATGGAATAATCAAAGACCGTGTTTCCGGAGAAGGCGGCATAAGCTGAATCACTGAACGGGTGACTATCCCTAAAGTTCCTTCAGACCCGATAAAAAGGTTCAGCAGATTATAACCAGTGCTGCTTTTCATTATTTTTCCGCCCAGCCGGATAATTTTACCGGATGCAAGAACCACATCCACACCGCGGATATAGTTACGGATGACCCCGTATTTGACGGCGCGCGCACCGCCGGCGTTGGTGGCAATTAAACCGCCGATCATTGCGCTTTCATCACCGGGGTGAGGAGGAAAAAACAACCCGGCCTCATTAACCGCCTCATAAAAATCCATAAGATTGACTCCGGCTTCCACCACCGCCATCTGGTTGGCTTCATCGACCTCAATGATTCGGTTCATCCTTTCAAGAGAAAGGACTAACCCGCCCATGGAGGGGACACATCCTCCGCAAAGTCCGGTCGCCGCCCCCCTGGCCGTAACTGGAATTTTGTTTTCATGGGCCACCTTGACAGCCTCAGCCGTTTCTTCGGTGCTTCCAGGTTTGACAACAACATCCGGCATATGAGCAATATCGTCCAGGGTAAATTCATCATGACTGTAGTCAACGATCTTTTCCGGGTCCGTCAGCACATTCTCCTTACCGACGATGTCCTGCAATTCCGCTATTATCGCTTGGCCTATTTTATTTTCCACTGTTTTTGTTTTCACACATTACCTCCTTATTATCCTGGCTTATTCACATTCTCGAAACCGAAGCACGAGGAGATTCTTCGCGCTTCACATCCCAGGATGACAAGCTGCGTTCCCGCTTTTTATTTTTCACTTTTCAATGAATTTATCTTCACTCTTTACTCTTTACTCTTTACTTTTTGCTATTTTATCAACACAGCTGGAACATCGGCCTTTTTCACCTTTTCGTTAAACTCAGGAAGATCGCGTTTTTCAATCAGATCCAAAAGCCCCAACTGGGCATCAGCCCGGGATGACAGCTCTTGAAATACCTCTCTGGACTGCTGTGTTGGCCGAGCGTCCGCGGCTGCAGTCACTGACATCAGAGCAGCCAGCTTATTATCCAATTTAATAGGATAATTCAGGGGATCTTGCGGGCTTTTTGATTTTGACTGGATCAAAACATCCTCGATGGCTGTCAGCTTATCGATCAAGGAACGGCCTGATTTGATCACATCTTTTACATCATCCCTCTCCTTGACCTTATCCAAAACTTCCCGGATTTGGCTCCGCATAGAGCGTAAGGTGATAATGCCTTGGTTGACCTTGGTGAACTTGTCGCGGATTTGAATCAAAAAATCGAATTGCCTGTCCAGGGCGGCTTGCGAAGCGTCAATGCGCGGGTCTTTTCGCCACTCCCAGGTGCGGATTTGAGTTTGATCTCCGGAGATAAGTCTAACCTCGAATTCCCCCGGGGGGGCCACCGGGCCCTGTCCGGACCCTCCCCACAGAACAGCACCGGGAACCCGCTCGGCATCCGGATAACGCATATCCCAAACATACCGGTTCATCCCGGTTTCAGCCGGAAGCTTTTCCCGCTCTTCACTGCCGCCGGATGAAAAGCTCTTAATAATGCGTCCTTGACCATCTCTGAACTCAAGCGTAATGGGCTGCGATGGTTTTTCTTTCAGATAATAATAGATGACCGAACCGGACGGCGGATTTTGGCCGGCGTTTTCACTCGGGTAACTTCCTCCCCGCATCCGGTAGGCATATCTTGGTTTGAACAGATAGAAATCCAAACCGGCTACTTCAGGATTTAATTGATGAAGCGGCGTCAAATCATCCAGAATCCAAAAAGACCGGCCATGTGTCGCCGCAACCAGGTCATCTTCCTTTATCACCAGATCCCGTATCGGCACCACCGGAAGATTCAGCTGCAGAGACTGCCAGTTTTTTCCGTCGTCGAAAGAAACATAGATTCCTGTTTCAGTTCCGGCATACAAGAGGCCTTTCCGTTCAGGATCTTCTCGCACCACCCGGACAAAGGCGCTGCCGGGAATGCCGTTAGTGATTTTTTCCCAGCTTTTCCCGAAATCTTCGGTTTTGTAAATATAAGGAGCAAAGTCATCCAGCCGGTGCCGGTCGACGGCAATATATGCCCGTCCGGGGGCAAAGGTTGACGTATCAATCATGCTGATCATGCTCCATTCCGGAAGTTCTTTTGGTGTTACATTCTCCCAATTCCGTCCTCCATTCCGGGTGATATGAACAAGACCATCGTCGCTTCCCGCCCAGAGAATGTCCGGGTTGAATTGAGATTCGGCCAGGGCGAATATGGTGCAGTAATACTCCACACTGGTGTCGTCTTTCGTAATCGGGCCTCCGGATTGCATTTGTTTGGACTTGTCGTTGGTTGTCAAGTCCGGACTGATCACATTCCAGCTTTGACCTTCATTGGTTGACTTAAAAACAACCTGGGCACAGTGATAAAGCACATCAGAGTCGAATTTTGACACCAATATAGGGGCCGTCCACTGAAATCGGTATTTTAAATCACCAGCTCCCCAGCCCATTGGATTTTCCGGCCAGGGTGAAATGATACGGGTGGACCGCGTCTCGTAATCCCAGCGGGTGATCAATCCTCCATAGCTTCCCGCATAGACAATATCCGGATTATCATACCGGGGAGCGATATGGCCGCTTTCGCCTCCGCCGACGGAATGCCAGTGTTCCCGGTCTATGCCGCCCCCGGCCGTCCGGCTGGCTATTCTGACCGTGGAATTGTCCTGCTGGGCTCCATAGACCCAATAGGGAAACTGGTCATCGGTGGTCACATGGTAAAATTGAGCGGTCGGCTGATTGTCCTGGTCGGTCCAGGATTCACCGGCGTTATAGGAAACATTGGCTCCGCCGTCATTACTGTTGATCATTCTTTTATGGTTATTGGGATCGATCCACAGGTCATGGTTGTCCCCATGGGGAACCCGGATATAGGAATAACTCCGGCCTCCGTCGACTGAACGGTACATACCGGTATTTAAAACATACACTGTTTCCGGGTCCTGAGTGTCGGCATAAATGCGGCTGTAGTACCATGCGCGCTGCCGGAGACGCCTTTCATCGTTGAGTTTCGTCCAGCTTTCTCCGCCGTCGTCGGAGCGAAATACTCCGCCTTCGTCAGCTTCGACAATAGCCCAAACACGGTCCGCCCGGACCGGCGATACCGTTACTCCGATTTTTCCCAAAACTCCTTTAGGAAGCCCAGGATTCCGGGAGATTTCCGTCCAGTTATCTCCCCCGTCTATGGATTTGAACAAGCCGCTGCCAGGGCCTCCGCTGACCAGGCTGTGAGGAGTCCTGTATGCCTCCCACACAGAAGCATAGAGGACCCGGGGATTTTTTGGATCGATAATCAAATCAATGGCTCCGGCCTTCTCACTTTGGTACAAAACTTTTTCCCAGGTAGATCCTCCGTCCCGGCTGCGGAAAACCCCGCGTTCCTCGTTGGGCCCATATACATGCCCCAAAGCCGCGACATAAACCAAATCCGGATTGCGCGGATGAATCCGTATGCGGGAAATCTGATAGGTCTGTTCCAATCCCATGTGCTTCCAGGTTTTTCCCGAGTCAACAGATTTATAAACTCCATCGCCATGAGAAACATTTCCCCTGATTGGGGCTTCACCCATTCCGGCATATATGACATTTGGGTCCCATTCGGATACGGCAACCGCACCCACCGACCCGGTTTTAAAGTATCCATCTGAGATATTATTCCAGCTTAGGCCTCCATCTTCCGATTTCCATACGCCGCCGCCGCAGGCACCAAAATAATACGTAAACGGCTGAGAGAGAACCCCGGTGACGGCCGTAACCCGTCCGCCTCTGTAAGGTCCGATACCCCGCCACTGCATTGCGCTGTACAGACTTTCATCCAGGGGATATCCGGATGTCTTCTCTTGCCCGTAAAGCGGAAAATGTACTGTCATGGCAAAAATACTCAATGCCATAAAATAAAGAAAAAAATGTCTGATTTTCATTGAAGCCCCCAAAAAAGGATTAAATTGCATTGTCATTTGGAAATATTGATTTTATATGCTTTGTTCAGATTATTCAATCCTGGATTATTCATAAAAAAATTGCAATATCTCTGCAATCTCTTTTTTATCTGCGCTAAATATGCTTTTTAGAGAAAGATCCATGGGAAAGTTTTTCATTTTTAAATTTTTATTTTAATCGCAGTTTTTTTACCTTATAGGTGAGCTGACTTTCACAGCACCTGCTTTGCTGCAGGGCATTCTCGATGAAGGACCACAGCTTCATGCCCTGCGCTTCGCATCTGCGGCAATCTCGACCTGTGAATAATTCACACTAGCAAATGACATACCGTCTCATCGAGCGAAGCGGCCTAAGAAACTCAAACGGCTTCGTCTCACGCAATCCACTCACCATTAGCCACTCACCAATTCACTATTCACTATTTACAATTCACTATTTACGAGACGAAGCAGTCTAAGGTCCTTCGCTTCGCTCAGGATGACATTGAATAAGTATAAGGTCGTCATTTTGCGTTTTGCGTTTTGCGAATTCACCGACTCCAAACATCCGCACACTCAAGTTTATACTGATTTGTATTTACGAATCGAATACTATAGGTTTTAAGCGTTTTGCGTTTTGCATTTTGCGTTTTGCGAATTCACCATTCACTATTTACAATTCACTATTTACGAGACGAAGCAGTCTAAGGTCCTTCGCTTCGCTCAGGATGACATTGAATAAGTATAAGGTCGTCATTTTGCGTTTTGCGTTTTGCGAATTCACCGACTCCAAACATCCGCACACTCAAGTTTATACTGATTTGTATTTA
>CAZDJZ010000014.1:0-77570 GCA_964505785.1 uncultured Eubacteriales bacterium | reverse complement strand
TTCGTGAAGGAAGCCGCACAGTCGGCGCCGGTACCGTGACGGAAGTCATCGAGTAAAATTTAACTTAGTTTGCATATGAGGAAAGACGAGGAAAGATAATGGAGAAAATAAGAATCAGGCTCAAAGCGTTTGACAACCGGCTGCTGGACCAGTCTGTGAAAGATATTGTAATTAAGGCCAGAAGAACCGGAGCCAGTATTTCCGGTCCCATCCCGCTTCCTACCCGTGTCCACAAGTTTTGCGTTCTTCGCTCTCCTCATGTGGATAAAAAATCGCGGGAACATTTTGAGATGAGAGTCCATAAGCGGATGATTGATATCAGCGAATACAATAACGATACTATTGAAGAGCTGCAGAAACTGGATTTACCTGCAGGAATTGATGTCGAAATCCAAGCCTTTAGCACCGGAGGAGAATAAGAATGGTTGAAGGAATTATAGGAAAGAAGATCGGCATGACTCAAATTTTTGATAATGACGGGAAAGCTGTTCCTGTTACCGTTCTTCTCGCCGGGCCATGCACGGTTATTCAGAAAAAAACCTTGGAAAAGGATGGATATTCAGCAGTTCAAGTTAGTTTTTCGGAAGAAGACCAATCGGGCAAAATGAACAAGCCGGCTGCGGGACATTATAAAAAAGCCGGTATTCCGCCGGCTCAGGTGTTGAGAGAATTCTGTTTTGATGAATCTGCGGAAGTCAATCCCGGTGATCAATTGACTGTCGATATGTTTGATGTCGGAGAGAAGATCAGTGTTTTGGGAAAGAGCAAGGGTAAAGGATTTGCCGGAGTAATGAAACGATGGGGATTTCATGGCGGGAAAAAGACCCATGGTTCCATGTTTCATAGAAGGCCGGGATCAATTGGGTGTTCGGCTGATCCATCGCGTGTCATGAAGGGCAAAAAATTGCCGGGACAATTAGGAAACAAGCGGGCCACAGTGAAAAATTTGGTCATAATGGATAAAGAAAAAGAAAAAAATATTCTAGTGGTCAAAGGCGCAGTCCCTGGAGCCAAAGGCGGATATGTCCTGATAAGGAAAGCTGATTTTCAGGATCAAACCGGCCGAAAGAAGAGTAAAAAATGAATAAAGTACCGGTATTCGATAAAAGCGGAAAAAAAGTAAAAGAAATAAACGCACCGGAAGGTGTTTTCTCGACCCCCCCCAAAGAGCACTTGGTTTATGAAGCGGTTATCAATTACCGCGCAAATCAGAGAAGAGGGACCGCTTCTACAAAAATCAGGAAAGAGGTGCGGGGTGGAGGCAAGAAACCCTGGAGGCAAAAAGGCACCGGTCGGGCCCGCGCTGGGAGTATTCGTTCCCCCTTGTGGCGTTCCGGCGGCATCACTTTTGGTCCTCGTCCCCGGGACTATTCCTATAATATACCCAAGAAAGCAAGGCTTGCTGCATTAAAATCAGTTTTAACCCAGAAGCTGGCTGAAGAAAGAATCCGGATTGTAGAAAAGCTGGATATTCCGGAACCTAAGACCAAGGAAGCAATCAAATTACTGAAACTGATGAAATTGGATGATGTCCTGTTTGTTGATTCGGCCCAAAACAAAAACCTTCTGCTTTCAACCCGGAATATTCCTAGGATCAGGACTGTGGATTCCCGGTATTTGAATATCTATGATGTTTTGAGTTATTCCAATCTGGTATTCTCCCATCAGGCATTCGAGACTTTAATGGAGAGATTAAAGTGAGCATAAAAGACCCATATCAAATTATCCATAGACCGGTTATAACGGAAAAAAGCACAATTATGAAAGACAAAAACCGGGAGATTTGTCTTGAAGTGGATATGCGAGCCAATAAAATTGAAATCAAGGAAGCAGCGGAAAAACTGTTCAATGTAAAAATCGAGAGGGTTCGTATCGTAAAAAAAAGAGGGAAAGTAAAAAGAGTCGGCCGCAATGAAGGGCGGACCAAGGATTGGAAAAAAGCCTATTGTAAACTTAAAGAAGGCGAAAAGATGATTGAATATTTTGAGGCAGTATAAAATGGGAATGAAAACATACAGACCTACAACTTCAAGTTTACGCCATCGTGTCGGACTGAATTATGAGGATTTAACCACCGATCGTCCCTATAAACCTTTATTGGAGCCGCTGAAAAGCAGTGGCGGGCGCAATTCCCGCGGGCGGATTTCTGTCCGCCACCGGGGAGGAGGACATAAAAGGCAGTATCGTGTGATAGACTTCAAACGGGACAAATTGAATGTTCCTGGAAGAATTGATACGATTGAATATGACCCCAACCGTTCCGCCTTTATTTCTTTGGTGACATATCTGGATGGAGAGAAAAAATATATCCTTACACCCCAGAAAGTAAAGGTCGGGCAATCCATTGTTTCATCCGAAAAACAAGTGGATATATTGCCGGGGAACGCTATGCCCTTGAGATACATTCCTTTGGGAATGATTATTCATAATATTGAATTAAGAAAGGGGAAAGGCGGCCAGATCGCTAAATCCGCCGGGGCGGGTGCCCAAGTCCTTGCCAAGGAAGGCGACTATGCTCAATTGCGTATGCCTTCTTCGGAAATACGCAAGGTTCATTTGGATTGCCGCGCGACAATCGGGGAAGTCAGTAATCCCGATCATCAAAACATCGCGTTAGGAAAAGCCGGCGTAAAAAGATGGAAAGGACGGCGTCCTCATGTAAGGGGAACGGCCATGAATCCGATTGATCATCCTCATGGCGGCGGTGAAGGAAAGGCTAAGGGTGGACGACATCCTGTTTCTCCTACCGGCAAACCCACTAAAGGTTATCGGACGAGGCGGAATAAGCGAACGACTAAATATATTGTTAGAAGAAGGAGTCGATAATTATGAGCAGATCGTTAAAAAAAGGCCCGTTTGTTGATGATAACCTCCTGGAAAAGATAGATGAAGCATCCGGCCCTAAAGGGAAAAAACAAGTTGTCAGGACCTGGTCGCGGCGGTCCACCATTATTCCTGAAATGGTCGGTATGACAATGGGCGTTCATAATGGAAAAAAATTTATTCCCGTTTTTATCACTGAGAATATGGTGGGTCATAAATTGGGTGAGTTCTCTCCAACGAGAACGTTTAAAGGACATACGACTAAAACCGCAAGAACTATCAGGATAAAGAAGTAAAATGAAAGAAAAGAATTACATTTCTCATGCTATTGCCAGGCACGTAAGGGTTTCACCATATAAATGCCGTTTGGTTGCCGATCTCATTCGGGAGCGGTATGTGGGTGAGGCCTTGACGATTCTTGAATACTCAAAAAAAAGAAAAACCAGTGGAATTATTGAAAAGGCTTTACGCTCCGCCATTGCCAACGCCCAGCAAAGAAGCCCTGAAATTGATGTCGATGATCTCTATGTTTCGAGTATTTTCGTTAATCAGGGACCGCAGTGGAAAAGATTTCGGGCAGCTCCTATGGGACGAGCCGCCCGGATTCTTAAACCGACCAGTCATGTCCATATTTATTTAGAAGAAAGGAAGGGGAGTTAACCGTGGGCCAGAAAACACATCCGTTTGGGTTTCGTTTGGGAGTGAATAAGCAGTGGAGTTCCCGGTGGTATTCAGAAGGTGGCGATTACATCCGTCTTATGCATGAAGACCTTGAGATGAAAAAAATCATCCGGGACAGGTATAAGCATGCCGGTATATCCGAGGTCGCGATTGAGCGGGTCGGACCTAAAATAAGGATAATTATTTTCACAGCCAGGCCGGGAATTGTCATCGGCCGGGGCGGAAAAGAAATCGAGAGCCTGAAAAATTATCTGCAGACCAAGGTGGATAAGGATATATATATTGATATCCGGGAAGTCGATAAGCCGGAATTGGATTCTCTGCTTGTTGGGCAGGGGATTGCAATTCAGCTGGAAAAAAGGATTGCTTACCGGCGCGCGATGCGCCGGGCTGTGGAAATGGCCATGAAAATGGGTGCAAAAGGGATCAAGGTTATGTGTTCCGGCCGCTTGGGCGGAGTTGAAATTGCCCGGTCTGAGTGGTATTTACGGGGCCAGCTTCCTCTGCAAACCCTCAAGGCGGATATCGATTACGGATTTACCGAAGCATTTACCAATTATGGGCAGATCGGCATAAAAGTTTGGATTTATACTGGCGATAAGGAAAAAGAAAGAATGACATCCCAAGCCACCGAGGCCGCGGAGATAGAGGAGATTTAACCATGCTGATGCCAAAGAAGGTCAAGCACCGCAAACAGCAGAGAGGCAGAATGAAAGGAAAAGCCCAGCGGGGAGGTACACTCAATTTCGGAGAATATGGCCTTCAGGCTTTAGAACCCTGCTGGATGACCGCCCGCCAGATCGAAGCAGGACGTATTGCGATATCCCGGCACTTAAAAAGAAAAGGAAAACTTTGGGTTCGTGTTTTTCCCTGGAAGCCGGTCACGAAGAAACCGACGGAAGTCCGGATGGGTAAAGGAAAAGGAGATCCGGAATTCTGGGTTGAAGTGATCAAGCCTGGACGCCTGATTTACGAGGTAGAGGGTGTGCCGGAAGATCAGGCCCGTGAAGCGATGAGGCGTGCCGCCCATAAGCTTCCGATCAGAACAAAATTTATTTCACGTGAAATTAAGGAATTGCGATGAAAGCTCAAGAAATTAGAGACATGTCACCTGATGAATTAGACATCAAAGAAGAGGAACTTAAAGATCAGCTGTTTAAGTTGAAATTCCAGCAGTCATTGGGTCAGCTGGAAAACAACAGCCGTCTCAAGCTGATCAAAAAAGACATCGCCAGAATCAAAACGATTCGAACTGAATTAACCAGAGGTGCTGAAAATGAATGACAATCAAAAAGTGAACAAAAATTTTAAAGTCGGCGTTGTCACCGGAAACAAGATGAAAAAGACGGTCTCAGTGGAAGTGGAACGGCTGGTCAGGCATCCCCTTTATAAAAAAACGATTAAGAGAAAGAAAAAATATCTGGCGCATGATGAATATGAGAAGTGTAAAATCGGAGATAAGGTTAGGTTGGTACAAACCCGGCCCTTAAGTAAAAATAAACGCTGGAGAGTCCATGAAATCGTTGATTTGACCCCGGCTGATAAAGAAAGACCTATCGAGGAAAAGAAATGATTAGATCCGAAACAAGACTAAAGGTGGCAGATAATTCCGGCGCCCGCAGACTTCTCTGCATTACTCCATTAGGAGGAGGAGTTGGAGCGACAGCAACTATCGGAGAAATCATTTCCGCTACCGTTAAAGAGGCGGAACCGGAAAGCAAGATTCCCAAGGGAAAAGTTGTCAGGGCAGTGATTGTCCGGGTGAATAAGGAAGTACGGAGGAGAGACGGATCCTATATCCGGTTTGATGATAATGCAGCTGTTATTATCGATAATCAAAAGGAACCGGTAGGTACGCGGGTGTTCGGTCCAGTGGGAAGGGAGTTGCGCGAACGAAAATTTATGAAAATTGTTTCCCTGGCTCCAGAGGTGTTGTGATGAATAAGATGAACATAAAGAAAGGCGATACAGTTGTTGTCATTTCCGGCAAGGACAAAGGGAAGACCGGAAAAGTATTGAAAGTGATTCCGGAAAAAGGGAGTGTTATTGCAGAAAAATTGAATTTCACTAAAGAATTTATCCGGCGCGACCAGAGCAAGAATATTCAGGGCGGCATTATGGAGAAAGAAGCTCCAATACATGTTTCGAATGTTATGCTTTATTGTCCTGAATGCGGACAAGGAGTTCGTACGAAAACCCAAAAATTAGATGACGGGTCCCGTGTTAGAGTATGCTCAAAGTGTGATATAACTTTTGAAAAAGAATAATGAGGATAAAGAATGAGCCGACTTCGAGAAAAATTTAATAAAGAAATCTTACCGGAACTCCAGAAGGATTTATCCATTAAAAATAAGATGGGTGTTCCTAAAGTCGAAAAAGTGATCGTCAATATGGGAGTTGGGGAAGCATTGGAAAATATAAAATTTTTGGATGCCGCCCAGAAGGAGTTAAGTTTGATCACAGGCCAGTGGCCGGCTGTAGGACGGGCGCGTAAGTCTATTTCTACATTTAAGCTCAGAGCAGGAAATCCTGTAGGATGCTATGTGACATTACGGGGAGAACGCATGTATGAATTTTTAGACAGACTCTTCAATATCATTCTTCCCCGTGTCCGGGACTTCCGCGGAGTATCATCGCGGGCTTTTGATGGAAGAGGGAACTATACTCTGGGAATTAAGGATCAGTTGGTTTTTCCGGAAATCGATTACACCAAAGTGGAGAGAACCCGGGGCATGAATATCACAATAGTGACATCAGCTGAAAAAAACCAAGAGGCTCACCTGCTTTTACAAAAAATGGGGATGCCTTTTGCTGAACCAGAAGGAGGTAGATAAAAAGTGGCTAAGACATCATCAGTAGCAAAACATAGACGAGAACCAAAATTTTCAGTGCGTTACAATAATCGTTGCCGGATCTGCGGACGTTCCCGGGGATATTACCGGAAGTTCGATTTATGCCGGCTTTGTTTCCGGGAATTGGCTTTAAAAGGAGAAATCCCCGGAATCACTAAGTCTTCATGGTAATGCCAAAGCGAGGTTGAGATATGACTTTTACAGATCCGATTGCCGACATGTTAACCAGAATCCGGAATGCAGGAATGGCGCGGCAGCAAGAAACCAGTATTCCTTCTTCCCGGCTGAAAGTCGAAATCGCCAAAATTCTAAAAGAAGAAGGCTTTATTCGAAATTTTAAGGTAGTGGATGACAACAAACAGGGCATATTAAATGTCGTGTTAAAGTACACAGATGATCACAAAAACACAATCAGTGGATCGCGCCGGGTCAGCAGGCCGGGCTGCCGCATCTATTGTGATAAAGATTCGATTCCAAAAGTTTTGGACGGGCTGGGTATTGTGATCATTTCCACGTCTCAAGGCTTATTAACCGGGAAAAAATGTGATGAATTAGGAATTGGAGGCGAAGTCCTTTGTGAGATCTGGTAACTCCAGAGAAAGTGAGGTAAGTTCAAATGTCAAGAATTGGAAAAAGACCAATCCCTGTTCCTGAGGGTGTTAAAGTGAAATTTGCATCCGGCAAAATCCTGTATGAAGGACCAAAAGGTAAACTGGAATCTCCTCTGTTTCCTGGAATCAGCGGAAAAATTGAAGAAAATATGATGGTTTTAACGAGAAAAGATGATTCCGGTCAGCTTCCGGCCTTTCATGGACTTGTCCGCGCTCTGGCTGCCAATGCGCTCATGGGAGTCAGTCAGGGTTTTATCAAGGAGTTGGAAATTGTGGGAGTTGGCTACAGAGGTAAGATCAATAAAGGACAATTGGAACTGAATTTAGGATATTCCAAACCAGTGATTTATGATATCCCGGAGGATATAGAAATCCAAATGGAAAATCCTAATAACATTAAAGTTATGGGTATAAGCAAACAGCGTGTGGGGCAGGAAGCTCAAAAGATACGCAGTTTTCGGACACCGGATCCATACAAGTTAAAAGGCATCCGGTATAAAGGTGAACGTCTGATCAAAAAAGAACGGAAAGCAGGAGTCAGCGGTGTATAAGCATAAAACGGAACTCAAAAAAAATCGCAAGCAGAAAATCAGAAAAAGAATAAGAAAAAACTTATCCGGGTCCAGAGAGCGGCCGCGAGTGATTGTGACACGAAGCAATCGATACATTTACGTGCAGGCGGTTGATGATGCCAGTGGAGTAATCATGGCGTCCGCGTCTACATTGGAGAAAGAGTTTCGGAATAAGAATAAAAATTTGAAAAATATTGAGGCCTCAAAAAAATTGGGAGAGATTGCAGCCGAGAGATTCAAAAAAAAGAAAATCAAGCATATCGTTTTTGACCGGGGATCGTACCCTTATCATGGACGTGTAAAAACGCTTGCGGAATCTATGCGGAAAGCAGGCCTCAATTTCTAAACGGGAGACCATAAGGAGGACATAGCGTGGCAAAAAAAAGAATAGAAGAAGCAGTCGAAGATGAGAGCATGGAACTTAAGGATCAGGTGATCTCTATCCGCAGGACCATGAAGGTAGTCAAAGGAGGAAAAAATCTTAGTTTTTCCGCACTGGTCGCCGTTGGAAACGAAAACGGCCTTATAGGAATCGGATTAGGAAAAGCCAGGGAAGTGCCTCCGGCTATTCAAAAAGCTGTCCAGGATGCCAAAAAAAATCTGATGCCGGTTCCTTTGCGCGGCACAACTATTCCTCATTTTATCAAAGGCCGTCATGGCGGCGGTGAAGTGGTACTTAGGCCGGCTTCCCGAGGAACAGGAGTTATTGCCGGAGGTGCTGTAAGGATTATTATGGAGTTGGCAGGGGTCAAAGATATACTGACGAAATCAATCGGCAGCAATAATCCCCTCAGTGTAGCGAATGCCACTTTAAATGCTTTAAATAATCTTAAAGACCCGAAACTGGTTTCCCGAATCAGAAATAAAGATGAGGAACAGATATGGCAGTAAAAGATAATCCAAAGTCAAAGTCGAAATCTAAAAAGGATGATTCGGCTGAAAAACAACTGGTAATAAGATTAAAACGCAGCCTGATCGGGCATCCCCGGAAACACCGGGATGTGGTTAAAGGCCTGGGGTTGCGGAAAGTGAATTCAGAAGTTATTCGCAAGGATTGTCCGGAGATTCGAGGAATGGTCAATAAAATATCTTATCTGTTAGAAGTCAAGGAGTTGAAGACAAAATGAAATTGAGCGAACTACATCCAGCTGATGGATCCCGGAAAAATAAACGGAGGGTGGGGCGCGGCCCCGGATCCGGGCGCGGAAAGACATCCGGGCGCGGGACAAAAGGCCAGAAATCCATATCCGGATACTCTCGTAAGTTCGGCTTTGAAGGGGGGCAGATGCCCCTTGTACGCCGGGTTCCGAAAAGAGGTTTTACGAATATATTCAAAAAAGAATATCGTATTCTGAACCTGGACCGCATCGACGGGATACAAAGTGATACGGTACAGCTAAAGGAAATGGTTGAGGCCGGATTAATAAAGAATGAAAAAGAAATGATAAAGATTCTTGGTAAAGGTGAGATCTCTTCAGCTAAAACTATTCATGCGCACAAGTTTTCAGAAACCGCCCGAAAAAAAATCGAAGATGCGGGCGGCAAAGCAATTTTGATTGGAAATTAAGATGCTCGAGAGTATAAGAAATATATTTAGTATTCCTGACTTAAGAAAACGGGTTATTTTTACTTTACTCCTGCTGGCTGTTTACAGAATCGGGGCTCAGATTCCGAATCCCGGAATCAGTGGACAGGCTTTAGCTGAATTTTGGCAGGCACAGAAGGGTACGCTTTTCGGAATGGTCGACTTGTTTACCGGGAGAAATATGTCCCGGATGACTATTTTTGCCTTGGGAATCATGCCCTACATCAGTGCGTCCATTATTTTACAGTTGCTGCAGGTTGTGTGGCCGTATTTGGAAAGATTGTCAAAGGAAGGCGAATTAGGAAGAAAAAAGATTACGCAATATACGCGTTATGGAACACTGGGAATATGTCTTATCCAGTCTTTCGGCATCAGTATTTTCCTTGAACAAATCACAACCCCCGGGGGAGCACCTATTGTTCCAAACCCGGGACTGGGATTTAAATTATTAACTGTTCTAACTTTAACCACAGGAACGGTTTTTATCATGTGGTTAGGCGAGCAGATTTCCGAACGTGGAATCGGAAATGGAATTTCTTTGATCATTTTTGCCGGGATTGTCGTAGATTTTCCCCGCGGAATGCAAAGTTTGATCGAAGGACTCCGGACCGGAGATATGAGCGCATTGCGTTTGATATTTTTGGTTGTCTTAATGATAGCCGTAGTGGCGGTTATTGTTTTTGTGGAAAGGGGGCAGAGGAGACTGCCGGTTTCTTACGCAAAGCGTGTTGTAGGCCGGAAAATATACGGAGGCCAGAGTACACATTTACCCTTAAGGGTGAATACAGGAGGAGTTATTCCGATTATTTTTGCGGCCTCGGTCATTACCATTCCGTCGACCATAGCGCAGATGATTCAAATTCCTTTTATGCAGTCATTGGCTGAGCAGTTTTCTATGGGAATGCCGCTCTATAATCTTTTTTATGTTGCATCCATTATATTCTTCACCTATTTTTATGTATCCATTATTTTTAATCCTTCCGATGTAGCGGACAATCTGCGGAAGTATGGTGGGTTTATTCCGGGAATTCGGCCGGGAAAAAACACAGCAGATTATATCGACGGAGTGCTTTCCCGGTTAACCTTGGTGGGTGCTGTTTACCTGGCGGCTGTGGCCATATTGCCGGAAATATTAATGACCGGATTCAATGTCCAGCCGATTCCGTTGATTGGAAATTTTTTAGACCAGAACCTTCCGGATTGGTTCACGCAGGGATTGAATGTTGATTTTTATTTCGGCGGCACTTCTATTCTGATTGTTGTGGGTGTTGCGATGGATACATTGCAGCAAGTTGAAGCCCAGCTGGTTATGCGCCATTATGACGGATTCATGCGGCGAGGAAGGATGAAGGGGCGCCGTTGATGAGAATTATCCTTCTCGGTCCCCCAGGAAGCGGAAAAGGCACCCAGGGTGAACGAATTTCGGAAACATACGGCATCCCGCGGTTTTCAACCGGGGATCTTTTAAGGGAAGCTGTGGAGAAAAAAAATGAATTAGGCCGCCATGCCAAAGCGGCTATGGACCGCGGAGAATTGGTCAATGATGAAATTGTGATTGAATTGATAAAAGAACGAATACAAAGAAAAGACACTGAAAGCGGTTATGTTTTGGATGGATTTCCCCGAAACATTCAGCAAGCCCGGGCATTGGAACAAATCGATGCCGGGAAAGAAGAGATCGCTCTGGATATCCAAATCGATAACGAAGAGGTGATTAAGCGTCTGTCTTCAAGGAGAATCTGTACCCATTGCGGGGCTGTTTATAATCTCAACCAGAATCCGCCGGAAAATCCGAATATTTGCAATAACTGCGGGGAAAAATTGATCCAAAGGGATGATGACCGGCCGGAAGTTATTAAGAACCGGCTGAGTGTTTATCATGATTTTTCAGAGGGCCTGGCCGATTACTACAAAAACAAAGGTGTTTATCATCCCGTTGATGGAAACGTTGACATCAATACGGTTTTTGAACGCATAAAAATTATCCTGGATAATAGACTAGCCAAGACGGAAGAAGATGCATGATTATTTATAAAAGCCATAATGAAATCCAGGAAATCTGGAAAAGCAACCGGATTGTGGCACAAGTCTTGTCCGAACTGTCAGGGATGGTGCAGCCCGGGATGACGACTCTTGAACTCGACTTGTATGCGGAAAAACGAGCCCGGGAAATGGGGTCGGCCCCTGCATTTAAGGGATATCGAGGTTATCCTGCTTCCTTGTGTACCTCAATCAATCAGGAAATCGTTCATGGAATCCCATCCAAGCGGGCTCTGAAGAATGGAGACATATTGAGTCTTGACTTCGGTGTGGTTTTGAATGGATTTTACGGCGATGCGGCAATAACCGTGCCGGTTGGTGACATAAGCCCGGCCGCTGATAAGCTGATCAAGACAGTCAAGCAAAGCTTGTTCTGTGGAATAGAGAAAGCTGTTCCTGGAAATAGAATTTCGGATATATCTGCTGCGATTCAGGATTATGTTGAGAGAAATGGATTCAATGTTATCCGGAATTTTGTTGGACATGGGATTGGATTTTCTTTGCATGAAGAACCTCAAGTTCCGAATTTTGGTGCCTCCGGACAGGGTCCAAAGATTAAACCGGGGATGGTTATTGCGATTGAACCCATGATATCGTTAGGAAATTGGGAAGTCGAGATCATGAAAGACAACTGGACAGCCGTTACCAAGGATGGGAGCTTGTCCGCCCATTATGAACACAGCATTGCTGTGACCGCGGACGGCCCAAAAATTTTAAGTGTTAATGATAAGGAATCTGAGGTTAAAAAGGAGTCAAAACATGCCTAAAAAGGATGTTTTCGAAACGGAAGGAACCGTTATCGAGACACTTCCGAATGCGATGTTTAAGGTTGAGCTAGCCAATAAACATCAGATATTGGCGCATATTTCAGGGAAAATGCGCAAGTATTTTATCCGGATTTTGCCCGGAGACAAGGTAATGGTAGAGCTTTCTCCATATGATCTCACTAAAGGAAGAATTATATATAGATATAAATAAAAGAGGATAAGTGTTATGAAAGTAAGATCATCAATAAAAAAAATGTGTCGGAATTGCCGGATTATTAAACGCAATGGAGTGTTGCGAATAATCTGTACAAATCCAAAACATAAACAAAAACAAGGTTAAATGAGGTTAAAATGGCAAGAATAGCAGGAATAACCCTTCCCAACGATAAAAGAATCGAAATCGGGCTGACCTATATTTTTGGGATAGGCCGCTCCAAATCCAACCGGATCCTGGAAGAAGTCAATATTGATAAGGACAAAAGAGTCAAAGACCTCAGTGAAGAAGAGATCAATAAAATCCGTCAGATTATCGAAAAACGGGAAAAGATCGAGGGTGATTTACGGAAAGAAATTTCCGGAAACATCAAGAGGCTTATGGATATTGGATCTTACCGGGGACTTCGGCATAAAAGGAGACTGCCGGTGAGAGGTCAGCGAACAAAAACTAATGCCAGGACGCGGAAGGGACCGCATGGCCGCAGTATAAAGAAATAGGAGAATTATATGCCCAAGCCAAAACGAAAAACGAAGAAAAAGAAGATAAGAAAAGATATTGGATACGGAACAGCGGATATACAGTCCACTTTTAATAATACGATAATTACGATATCTGATAAGGAAGGAAATGCAGTCTGCTGGGGCAGCTCAGGAACTGCAGGATTCAAAGGTGCGCGAAAAGGAACCCCTTTTGCCGCTCAGATCGCAGCCAAAGAGGTTGGGGATAGAGCTCAGGAAAGCGGTGTTCGTTATGTGGATGTTAAGGTAAAGGGACCTGGAGCTGGCCGTGAATCCGCTATCAGATCGCTGCAGGCTGCCGGCTTGGTAATTAAATCCATCCGGGACGTAACTCCTATTCCTCATAATGGCTGCCGCCAGAGAAAGAGACGCCGGGTTTAATTAAGGAGATAAGGATGGCAAGAAATAGAGAACGAATTTGTCGATTATGCAGAGTTGAAAAAACAAAGCTTTTTCTTAAAGGGCACAAATGCCTGACGGATAAATGTCCGGTTGAAAGAAGGCCATATCCTCCTGGCGAACATGGCAGGCGGAGACGGAGAATTCTCGGATATGGAATCCAGCTAAGAGAAAAGCAGAAGCTTAAGAGATATTATGGAATGAATGAAGGCCAGTTTCATCTTTTCTTTACCCGTGCTGACAGTAAAAAAGGTGTAACCGGAGAAAATCTTTTGTCCATGCTGGAAAGACGGATGGATAATGTACTCGCTTTAGCTGGATTTGCTCATTCCCGTCCGCATGCCCGCCAAATGATCGTTCATGGGCATTTCCGGGTCAATGAACATAAGATCAATGCTCCATCAATGATGGTTGAAAAAGAAGATGTGATCACTGTAATGGAGAATTCGGAGAAAAATGAAGACATTTCCGCGGTGATAGAATCACATGAAGGGAAAGTCGTTCCAGCCTGGCTGGATATTGATCGGGAAAACATGAAGATTCGTGTGGTTTCATATCCCTCCAGGGAAGATGTAACCATTCCGATTGAAGAACGGCTCATAGTCGAGTTATACTCGAAATAAGGAAAAAATAGATAAGCAAGTTTGATCCGGTTTTTTGGCATTCCGGATTATATTAAACTGAGGCACGGAAACAGGAGGCATCATGACAGAAACAGGATTTCAGAGACCGAGATACTTGGAATGCGATCAAGATACATTATCGGAGGTGTATGGAAAGTTTTATGCACAGCCATTTGAGCGCGGATATGGAATCACAATAGGCAATGCAATGAGACGTATTCTTCTGGCCTCTATAGAAGGAGCCGCTATTACCAATGTTCGTATTCAAGGCGTGCTGCATGAATTCTCTACCATTCCCGGAGTTGTTGAGGATGTCACTGATATTATTCTGAATTTGAAAAATTTACGGCTGAAAATGAAGGGAAGCGGAACAAATACAATGACTCTCAAAATAGATGGGCCAAACGATGTCAAGGCCAGCGATATTTCGCATCATGCGGATATAGAAATATTGAACCCTGATGTCCATGTTGCTTCTTTGGATAAAGATGGCTCTTTGGATATTGAGATGATTGTAGAAAAAAGCCGGGGATATGTTCCGGCTGATCAAAATTTCAAAGAAGATTTAGGTGTGGATTTTATTCCTATTGATTCTTCGCATTCTCCGGTCAGCCGTGTGAATTATAAGGTCGAACCTGCACGTGTGGGGAAAAGAATTGATTATGAAAGGCTGGATCTGGAAGTATGGACAACTGGAGCGATTCGCCCTAAAGATGCTGTCTCCAAAGCAGCCAAGCTTCTTCGTGACCATTTAATCATTTTTCTTGATGTTGTGGATGAGCCTTCAGAAAGCGAAGATAAGAAAGAAAAAACCGAAATTCCTCATTACGAAAGGATTGATATCCTTTCCAGGTCAATTGATCATCTGGAACTCTCTGTTCGATCGAACAACTGTCTCCGGTCAGCCGGAATTGAATATATATATGAATTAGTCCAAAAGAACGAGGAAGAACTTCTTAAAACAAAAAATTTCGGCAGGAAGTCTTTGACGGAGATCAAAGAAACGTTGACTGATCTTGGATTGGACCTGAATATGGAATTGCAACCCAATTTACTGGAAAGAATTGAAGAACTCCAGAAAGAAAGTGAAGAGGAAGGAGAAGAAGAATGAGGCATCAGAAAAGACATAAACTGGGCCGGCCCAGTTCACAGAGGAAAGCCTTACTGCGGAATTTAGTGACATCCTTCTTAGAAAAGGAAAGGATCACGACAACACTGGCTAAAGCAAAAGCGACACGACCGGTTGCGGAAAAAATAATTACATTAGGAAAAGAAGACAACCTGCATCATCGACGCCGTGCATTACGATATATTTATAAAAAAGATGTAGTGAAGAAATTATTTGAGGATATCGGTCCCAGGTTTGTAGAACGTCCAGGCGGATATACACGGATTGTTAAGCTTGCACAAAGAGTCGGCGACGGAGCAGACATGGCGGTATTAGAGATGGTCGGAAAAGAATTTGAAAAAAAATCCAAGAAAAAAGAAAGCACAGCTGAAAAAGCCAAGGCGGCTGCGAAACGGCGTTGATTAACCTGATCTTAATCTATATCTGAGGCAATTCAGGGATGAAAAAAAGATCAGGTAAAAAATTATTCAGAAGAATTATTACCGATAGGGTTAACCCAGACTTTTTGACCGGGATAGATCTTTGATCGCACAGTTAATCCGTTAAGAGTCAAAAATTCCTGTAGACTCATCCCATACTTATGGGCAATTTCGTACGGAGTATCACCAGTCTTGACGACATAAAACGCAGATCCTTCCGGGGCACCCTTCCTGATAACCAGTTTTTGTCCAACTTTAAGCAGATCGCCGTTAAGATTATTGAGATTCTTCAATGTGTTGACAGAGGTATTGAAGGCGTTTGCGATAACGTAGAGCGAATCCCCGCGGCGGACCTCGTAGATCAATCTATCCCCATCCTTACTGAGCGGACGTGAGCGTACGGATGCGGATTGGGTGCTGCCGCTGCGGCTGGGGACTTTCAAGCGCTGGCCGGGTCGTATCAAATAACGGCTTCCTAAATTATTCAATCTTCCGATGGCTGAAATAGAAGTGCTGTAACGGGATGCGATTTGAGATACAGTCTCACCCCTGCGGACATAATGAATGACATAGGTGGCTTCCGGGGGAATCCAGCGGGGAAGTTCTTTGACGGCAGAAATGGCATTATCCGCCAGAGAAACCGGGACTTTAAGCATATACTCGTGATCAGGGGTGGAATAATGTCTTAATTCAGGATTCATTTCCGCCAGAGTTTTTTCAGAAAGTCCGAGTTTTTGCGATAAGGAAGCCAGTTTAACAGGCTGATTCACCGGGATGTTACTGTATGATATAGGCGGGTCCGGCTCCGGAAGGTCCATCCCATATTTTTCCGGGTCGTTTATAATCAAGTTTACGGCAATAAAACGGGGAACAAACCGGGCTGTTTCTCGGGGAAGCATTGGATAAAGATCCCAAAAATTATCCAGATAGTTGATCCTTTGATTTTTTATGACTCGCTGAACACGAAATTCACCGCAATTGTAGGCGGCGATGGCCGTCGTCCAGTCTCCGAAGAAAGAATGCAGTTCTTTTAAATATTTTACTGCAGCAATGGTTGATTTTTCAGGGTCCATTCGTTCGTCAATCCAGCGGTCTCTTTTTAATCCGAATCTATACCCGGTGGAAGATATAAACTGCCATAACCCCAAAGCCCTTGCCCTGGAGTATGCGCGGACTTTGAACCAACTTTCTATCATAGGCATCCAGACCAATTCTTCAGGTAAACCTTCTTCGCTTAATTCTTTTAATATCATATTTTTATAAAGGCCTGAGCGTTTATATCCCGCCAAAAATGATTTCTTCTCTTTAGTCTGAAAACTTTTAATTTCTTTTTGTACGTGTTCATTTTCAATAAAAGGAATTGATCCATTGTTTCCCCCTATAGCGCCGGCCCGTGAAGTATAAATCTGCTGGATTCGTTGAGCGATAAGCAAACGCAGATCATTTTTGCCCTGAATAAAACGCGAATCAGAGGAAACTTCCATGCGAAGGATTAAGCTGTAGGCCTCGTCCAGGAATACAAGCGCATCATCTAAATCTCCGCAGTCCCATGCCTGTATAGATTCGCGATAGGCGCGCATGGCTTCTTCCAGGATTTCGGGAGGAGTCAGAGATTTATCTTCTGGTTCTTCTTGTTCCGGACCGGATTCAATCCAATCCGCTTGAAGAATTTCCGGATCCGTTTGAATTTCTTCGATATCTAAATCACTCTCGGATTCCGTTTTTGTTGATTCCATTCTATCCTCAGAAACGGATGGCTCAGTTTGAGGTGGAGGTGTCTGCTTTACGCAAGCTGTTCCCCAGAAGCTTATGCCAAGTAACAATATAAATACGATTTTCGATTTTACCTTCTGCATATGAATTTCCTTTACGGCGGAATAAGAGCATAATAAAAAAATATAACATGTTAGCCCGCAAAACGCAAAGACCGTCTGTGCCACTGCCAGGCGGTTTTTATGATGGTTTCAATATCAGAAAATTGAGGATTCCAATTCAGAATATTTTTGGCTTTTGTATTTGATGCCAGAAGAACCGGGACGTCTCCTTGACGCTTCGGCTTTATTTCATATTTTATGTTTCGGCCGGTCACACTTTCTGCGGTCCGGATGATATCCAGAACAGAAAAGCCATGATTGGACCCTAGATTAAAAACTTGGTTTTGGCCGTGCTCTAAAAGATATCTCAAGGCCAGGACATGGGCTTCAGCCAGGTCGGAAACATGGATATAATCACGGATTGCTGTTCCGTCTTCAGTGGGGAAATCCATTCCAAACACTTCGAGCTCGCTGTTTCCCTTTAATAATGAAAGAAGAATATTGGGAATAAGGTGAGTTTCCGGGTCATGCATTTCACCTAAATTCCCTTGAGGATCTGCGCCGGCGGCATTGAAGTATCGAAGAGATACATAGTTTATTCCATATGCCCTTGTGTAATCCTGAAGTATTTTTTCTATAAAAAGTTTGGTTTGGCCGTAAGGGTTGATGGGTTGACATGAATGCTGTTCATCGATGGGGATTTTATTTGGAATTCCATAACAAGCGGCGCTTGAGGAAAATATAAATTTATCTATGCCGCAGGACAGCATTGGATCGAGAAGATTGAGGAAATTCAGCAGGTTAGCCGAATAATATTTATGGGGATCCCTGTAGGATTCGCCCACTTGAATGAGTGAGGCGAAATGGAATACGGCAGAAATGTCATGGTCAAAAAAAACTTTACGGACGGCATCCAAATTTTGCAAGTCTGCGCGAATAACTTTTCCACCGGTTATCAGTTCCTCACGGCCGGTGGAAAAATTATCCAGTATTATAAGATTAAAACCTTCGTTTAACAAAGCCTTGCACGTATGCGATCCGATGTAGCCGGCGCCTCCTGTAACTAAAATATTCATGTCTTGATTCTCCTTATCCATTGCAAAAGTCTGAAATTAAAGTTTCATCGAACATTATGCACATGATGAATTCAGATCTAATTCCGGTTGATTAAAGCTTTGGCTGTTTTGAGTCCTTTTTCCCTGGTTTCAAACTCATTATCGAGTTGCAGCTGATATAAGTGTTTGAGAAGGCGTCCCATTTCCGGACCTGGCTTTACTCCGAGTTTGATCAAATCTCGACCCATAACAAGAGGCGAAATAGTTTCGCGGTTGACATTAAGCTCATCAAATTTATTTAGGAGCCACCTGGCTTCTTCGTCTAAGCCTTTGACAGGAGTTTCATTTCTTCCGGCCCGGTCAGCGATATCCAAGAAAACCAACAATTCAATTTCACCATGAACATCTGCCGCCAGCCGGTTGAATGCTTTTTTTGTGGTTTCATTCCGTCTTTGCCAAAGTTCGGAGGAACGGTGATGGCAGCGGATGAGAGGAAATACAATTTTTCTAAGATCCAGGCCCTTCCAGGAAAAAATCTTCATTCTAATAAAGGCAGCACGGGTGATTTGTTCACTGAGAATGTCGTGACGGTTGTTCGTGATGACCATTCGCCCTTTTTTAAAGCTCCATTCCGCAGTCACGGATTTGCCGGCATCGTGAAATAAGGCAGCTAATAAAAAGGCAAGCTTTTTCGGCAGAGGCTCGATGAATTTTTCGGCCAGGCGCTTTGCTTGATCAACCGTAATTTTCGTATGCACCCATACTGTATGATGACCGAAGCGGTCTTTTTCGGGGTGAAAATATGAATCCTGAATAGTCAAGGTCAAATGGTAGAGTTCCGGGAATAATTGTTTCAGTGCGCTTAATTTGAATAGTTCTTCCAGCCCTCTGGAAGGGCGGTCTGATTCCAGCAGAATACGGAATAATTCTTCATTGATTCTTTCTGCACTCAGTCCGGATAAATCAATTGATTTAGAAATCATATAAATTTCAGGGTCCACAGAAAAGTTTAAAACGGAGGCAAATCGAGCGGCGCGCAAAACGCGCAATGGGTCTTCAGCAAACGTTTCAGGATTTGTCAGCCGGAGAATTCTCTGTTTGATATCCGTTTTACCTGAAAAAGGATCAATTAATTCTCCGTCGCTCAGACGGACGGCCATGCTGTTGCACCGGAAATCTCTTCTGTAAAGGTCATGCTTAAGGGGCAATTCGGGATCGGAAGTGATATCGAAGTCCTTATGACCCCGTTTCAATGCAGCCCGGGGGGATTCTTTACGCGGCAACGCAATATCATATGTGATGCTGTTAATGGTGAATTTAATGACACCGAAACTTTTACCGACTAAATTGGCCTTGCCATACGGCTTTAAAGCTTCGGAAATCTCTTCTACGGAATGCCGGGTAACTACAAGATCCACTTCAGCTTTACCGTTCCGGCCTAAAAGGCTGTCCCGCACAAAGCCGCCGACAGCATAAACATGATCCTGGAATAAATCAACGAACAGCTTTCGATGCGGAAAATTGATTTTATTTGATTCCATCATTGTATCCTGCCCTATGATAACAAAAGAAATTGAAGAAATCGATAATTCTTTACTCAACTCCAAAGGGGAGAAAACTTGCGATTAAGATTTAAGTATAAAAATGAAAATCTGAAGTTTATTCATTTATTTTGTATTCTCCGCTGGGGAAAACTCTCACTTGAAACGCATATGGCCCAGCCTGACAGAAAAACAAATCCATTGTATTGCCGGTCAAAACATCCAGCCGGCGTTCCCGTTTTTTGATTTGAATTTCATATTGCTTATTGCCGCGAATAAAAATGCGCGGAGTTTCTTTTCCTTTGTAACCCTCGTGAAAAATTATGCGGGACTCAGCCATATTCTATTTATCTTATTATCTCAAAACTTAAACCTCAACCCCATTATGGATGCGTTCATTCAAAAGGTCTCAAGGGGCTCCGTGTTATTGAGCCGTGCCCCAGCGGGTGATGCATTTGAGAAAGCAGAAGAAGGAAGTGGGCGGTTTTATGAATAATCAGGATTTGCGAATAAAGTAAATACAGCTATAATAGAACTTTAAATTTAGATTGAGCGTAACCGAAAACGAATGAGGTTGTCATGATGAAAAAAACAATATGGCCGGCGGCGATTTGTTTGATTTTAATCTTGCCGGCATTACATGCAAATCCTAAAAAAGACATCAAGCTGACTTTAGTGGAAAAACAAGTCCAGGATTTAAGCCCTTCAGGATTAAAGTTGGTTTTTTATGTCAATCTGTCCAATACGTCTTCTGATTCCTATTATTTATCCGGTTACATGTATCAATTCTTGATAGGCCAGGATGACTATGTAAATCTTTCCCTTCCTATGGATCAGGGCCTGCAGGTTCCGGCGGGACAAGATACCATGATCGCAATTCCCGTAAAAATCACCTATGACCTCCTGTTCCGGGAGATTCCTGAAACAGCGGATAAGGATATGGTCCAATGCTTTATGAGAGGAGAACTGGGTTTTTCCGATGGACGAAGAGAGCGGGGCCGGATTCCCTTTTCATTTAGCGGGGAATTTCCCATTTTTAAGGAGCCGCAAGTTCGCCTCGATGCTGTACATGTTAAAACTTTGACCGTCGGGGGGGCAGACCTCAGCTTTGAAGTCACTTTTTCCAATCCAAATGGATTTGAACTAATGGTTGATGGGATAATTTATTCCGTGAAAATCGGCGGACATTCCATCAATGACGGCCGGATTGAGGGTGATAAGAACATTCCCAAAAGGGGAGAAAAGAAATTTTCATTACCAGTTTTAATCAATTTTTATGAAGTCGGTAAAGATGTTCATGCCCTCTTGCAGCAGGATAGTGCCGCATGCTCTTTTAAAGGGGAGATGAAACTTCGTACCATTTGGGGACGTTTATCACTGCCGTATAATTTCAGTGACAGGGCGGCTATCCGGAAAGGCGACAGGTGAAAAGAAAGCCGCTGATCAGTGTAATCATACCCACTTACAACCGGGCGGACTTTTTACAGGAATCACTGAATTCAATACTAAACCAGACTTATCTAAAAACCATTCCCGAACATGATTGGGAGCTGATTGTAATTGATGACGGCTCCACGGATTCTACCCGGAAGGTAACGGGCACCTATGGCCCCCGGATTGATTATCATTACATGCCGCATGGCGGAGTCAGTGCTGCGCGAAACCGGGGATTGATCCGGGCTTCAGGCCGGTTTATTGCATTTCTGGACTCGGATGATTTATGGAAACCTGAAAAAATTTGTGAACAGATGAAATTTATGCAAACGTATCCGGAAGCCGTAGTCTGCTGTACAGGAGAAATTTGGATCCGCCATGGGAAATTCGTCAATCCCAAAAAGAAGCACCGGAAATATTCCGGCATGATTTTTGACAAAGTTTTGCCTCTGTGTTTATTGAGCCTGTCATCTGCTTTATTTCGAAGGAGGATATTTCATGAAATCGGAGTATTCGACGAAACACTCCCCGTATGCGAAGACTATGACCTTGGGATACGCATTGCCGCGCGGCACCCAATGAGTTTTCTTGAACAGCCTTTAATCATAAAACGGGGAGGCCACGGCGATCAATTATCCAGGTCTTACTGGGGAATGGACCGGTTTCGGGTGCAAGTCCTGGAAAAAGCCCTGGTTTCAGGCCTCTATCCAGAACAAAAGCGGCTGGTGAAGCGGCAACTGAAAAAAAAATATCAAGTACTGATTGCCGGCGCTGATAAAAGAGGGAAACACAGGCGTGCTGAAGCTTACCGGAAACGAATGCGGCATTTTATCTCTTGAGTTGGCGGCGAATTTGAATTTCCGCACAAAAATCGAGATAATGATCTTGAGATGTCAACCATAAGGAGGAATTTATGAGCATTCTGGATGTAATGAGAAAACGACACAGCATAAGAAAATATAAAGATGATCCGGTACCGGGTGATGTATTCGACAGGGTGATGGAAGCGGCCCGGCTGGCCCCTTCCGGAAAGAATTTTCAGCCATGGAAATTCATTGTTGTCAGGGACCGTGATTTAAAAGCTAGATTGGCCGAAGCATCCTGCAATCAAAAATTCATAGCGGATGCTCCGGTCATCATTGCTGCCTGCGGCTACCCCGACCAAAGTTACCAGAAGCAGGGAAACTATATGACATCCTGGACCATAGATGTAGCTGCTGCCGTCGAACACCTTATGCTGCAGGCCTGTGAAGAAGGACTGGGTACATGCTGGATTGGAGCGTTTGACGAGCAGCAGGTCAAGATGATTCTGGATGTTCCGGAAAATGTCAGGGTTTTGGCACTGACGCCGCTGGGTTATCCCGCCCAGGAGTCCCGGGACAGGGGAAGGAAGAGCCTGGGAGAAATCGTATCATATGATAAGTATGCCTGATACGACTTGAAAATTCAGCCTTCTGCAAGCCGGGAGCTGAGGGGAAACGGCGAAGCCGGGCCCTTGGGATGACAAGCGGGTTTGGTTCTCCGCTGACTGATAGAAGGGGGCGGGCCTTAACGCAGATCAGCCGCACCCCCTTTGATGGAGATGGATTAGAACCAGTAATTTAGTCCGATTGATGCGGTGTATCCGGTCAAGTCAAACGCTTCAAAGCCGCCGAATCCGGTATAGGCGTCATCAGAAAAATCGCCTTTGGCCACATTGTATTTAAACTCGCCTTCCAGGCTGAGCCGGCGGCCGATTGGAATCATAACTCCGCCGAAGCCGTGAAAGCCGACAGCCACCCGGCTCTCCTCCCGGGCATCGACTGTTAAGATAGGATATATGGTCACGCCTTCCTGTATATCGTACCATTCATCGGAAAAGTCGATCATATCGCCCTGCAGTTTGACGCTCCAAATATAAATTCCTACACCCCCGCCGATATAGGGGATGATTTTCTGGGCCCGGCCGAACGGCGTCAGTTTAACGGATGCCTGGATCGGAGTAATATTAACGGAAAAAGAGTGGCTGGGATCAAAATCTCCCACGTAAATATCAGGATAAGCCCAATCTCCGTCGGCATCGGCGTATCCCACATAACCTTGGTAGAAGCCTGCTTTCTGCTGGTTATAGGCGTCAATACCTAATGCGAAGCTGATCTGCGGATTGATGAAGTATTCATATGAAAAGCAGAACATGGCATTTTGGAAATCCGATTTAATAAAGGTCATGTTTTCAAGTTCAATTTGCCAGAGATCGCTCTCAGCCCGGGGAGTAAAATATCCGAGGCGAAAACTTACCACATCAGAAAAAATGATACCAGGGGTCATTAACAACAAAACCAAAAACATCATGAAATATTTTTTCATTTCATCTTCTCCTTTATAAATATTTATTGCAATTTTCGTGCCATAATTAGGTTCGTTTTTTCCGGGTCAATAAAACGTGGACCTGTGCAGAAAAAAGGTCAAATGTCCTGTTTTTTTAGAAAAAGCAAGGAAGCACTTGAAATGGTCAGAACCAGTAATTTATTCCAATAGATATAATATATCCACTTAAATCGAAGGTATTGACGTCAAAAAATTCAGTATAGAGTTCGTCGTTGAAATTTGCTTCGGCAACATTGAACTTGAAGCCTGCGTCTAAGCTTATTCGATTGGCGACAGGAATCATAACTCCTCCATAACCGTAATATCCGATTGCAAAATTGCTTGATCCCCGGCTGGTCAGCTGATATATAGGGTAAACGGCAACTTCTTCTTCCGCATCATATCTCTCATCAGAAAAATCCAAGACATCTCCGCGGATACTGAGACTCCAGACATATAGCCCCACGCCGCCTCCGGCATATGGAATGAATTTTCCGGTTCGTCCGAACGGAAGAAATTTTACGGAAGCATGGATGGGAGTATTCGATACCGCTAAAGCATGGCTTGGGATGAATTGTCCTTCATATGTATCCGGGTACGCCCAATCCCCAGAAAAAGTTTGATATCCCACATACCCTTTATATGAACCGACTTTCTGCTTATTATATGCGTCAACGGCCAGGCATAAACCGATTTGATTGCTTATAAAATATTCATAAGAAAAAGTGAAAATTGTATTATGGAAATCCGGTTTGGTGAAGGTCATATTTTCAAATTCCAAATCCCATAGACCCCCTTCAGCGCGAGGAATATAATATCCGATTTGAAAGCTTACCAAATCTGAAAAGATAAAACCGGGGCCCATTAACATTAAAATGAGAAACAGCATAATATATTTTTTCATAATTTCCTCTCCTTGCGCTCGCATCTGCGGCAACAACTCAGGTTCACTTTAATAATGCAATCTTTGTGCCATAAATGCAACAGGATTTTCCAGTGTTAATCGATTCCTCATTTACTTAGCCTGGCCTGTTAGCTCTAAAACGAGCCGAATTCATTCCTGGCGGATATGAAATAGAACGGCAGCAAGAGTCAATCGGCCTCTGCGGCATTCTGGTCCGTCAAAGAATTTGACCTGGTAAAACTAAGATGGGAGAATGATATCAGACATGAAGACACGTATCGTAGAAATAGATCCGGAGATTATTAAATCCAGTTCTTTGCGCTGGATTTCCGGTGTGCTGAAGAGAGATGGGATCATTGTTTACCCCACCGATACATTTTACGGATTGGGAGCCGATTGTTTTTCTGCTGATGCCGTTAACAGGATATACGCATTAAAAAAGCGGAATTCCGGAAAGGCCCTGTCCGTTATAGCAGCCGGAATGGAGATGGTGAAATCCAGCACCATCAACCAGCCGCCGGTTTTTTTTGAGCTTGCTGAAAAATTCTGGCCGGGTCCCCTCACAATAATATTGGAAGCCGCACCCCGCATTCCAGAAGCCATCCTGGGTTCAGCGGGGACCCTGGGAATACGTTGGCCGAATTGTCCTTGGATAGAAGAGCTGCTTCAAGAATGCGGTTTTCCCCTCACAGCGACCAGCGCCAATCTTTCGGGCCAATCTGAAATTTCCCGTCCTGAGGATGCAATAAAGGTTTTTAACAACCGGGTGGAGTGTATTGTCAGCGGCGGCCCGACCCCTGGAGGAAAACCATCTACTATTGTGGATTTAACTAAAGAAAAGCCAGTTATTCTCAGGAAGGGTGCCGTTCCGGTTTCACAATTGATTCCGTTTTTTTGAGAAGAGTGATTTGTAAAAACCGGAAACCGCATAATGCTTAGAGCCCGAAGGAAGAGCTTTTTGGAAGCACAATTATTTCAGGATTGCCGCAGATGCGCCGCTTACTGCACTTTGGAACCTGCTGGAATGTCTTCAGTAAAGAAAGGAATCACCGCAGTCCCATCTTTTTTTACTCCCGCTAACAGCATTCCTTGGGATTCGACGCCGCGGATCACGGCGGGTTCCAGATTGACGATAGCCACGATTTTTTTCCCGATCAGGTCTTTCGGAGAATATGATTGCGCTACACCGGCAACGACCTGTCGGCTTTCTTCCCCTAAATTCAACTGAAGCTTTAAAAGCTTATCTGTCCCTTCAACTTTTTCTGCTGCTTTTATTTCAGCGACACGCAGGTCCATTTTCTTAAATTCGTTAAAAGAAATTTGACTCATGATTTTCTCCTTTTTGGTTTTTTCCTGAGAAGAAGACGATTGTTGTCTTTCATCTTGCAGGAAATCTTTAAGATCCACCCTGGGAAAGAGAGGTTTTGATTTTTTAATGGTTCTGCCTGGAGTGAAATTCTCGAATTTAAGCTCCGGCAGCTTCTCGTCCTGCGGAGATTTCTCTTCTCCCAGCAGTTCCCAGATTTTCTCAGCTGTGGAAGGCATCACCGGATAAAGGAAGTAGCTGATTGCCCGAAGGGCGGCAGCGGTTTGGAATAGAATCCTGCTCAGGCGGGGGCGGTCAACCGGATTTTTGGCCAGATTCCAGGGTTCTTGGGCGGCCAGATATTTATTGGTCATATTTATATAAGACCAAATAACTTCCAAAGCCCGGTTGATCGCCATGTCTTTATAATGAAAAACAATCTGCTTTTTATAAATTTCAAATTCATGCTTAATGTCTTTGTCCGTTTCGGTTTCTTCGCCCGGCGCCTCGATCCGGCCGTTGAAATATTTATGAATCATCGTGATGGTTCTTTGCACCAGATTTCCTAGATCATTGGCTAAATCTGAGTTGACCCGGTGGATGAACCCTTCATGCGAAAAATTGCCGTCTAAACCGATAGGGATTTCGCGCAGGAGAAAATAGCGGAGGGGATCGGTTCCAAAGCCTTTCAGAATAACATGCGGGTCCAGAACATTTCCTTTGGACTTGGACATTTTGGTTTTGTCCTTGAGCCACCACCCATGCCCGAATACAGTTTTGGGGAGCTCAAAATCTCCGGCCATAAGGAATGCAGGCCAAAAAACCGCATGAAACCGGAGAATATCTTTTCCGATAAGATGTATGTTCGCCGGCCAGAATCGTTTGACCTGTTCCTCATCCCATCCATATCCGATTCCGGTTAAATAATTATGCAGGGCGTCAAACCAGACATAAACCGTATGCTCGGGGTCGCCGGGAACCGGGATTCCCCATTTAACGGTAGTTCGGGTGATGCTTAAATCCTTCAGCCCTTGTCCCACAAAGCTGGTGATTTCATTCATGCGGCTCCGGGGCCGGACAAATCCAGGATTGCGTTTATAGAAATCAAGCAGTTTTTCCTGATAAGCGGAAAGCTTGAAAAAATAGCATTCCTCTGAGACCGCATGGGCTTTTTTCCCGCAATCCGGACATGTTTTATAACCGCCTTCTTCAATCGGCACATCTTCGGACAGAAAGTTTTCATCACTGACACAATAATATCCCTTGTATTGTCCCTTATATATGTCCCCTTTATCCATTAATTTTTTAAACAGTCTTTGAACACCCTTTTCATGCTCGTCCTGGGTGGTCCGGATAAAATAATTATATTCGATATTGAGCTCTCTCCACAGGTTTTTAAAACGGCCGACGACCTGGTCCGCCAATTGAATCGGCTCAATGCCTTTTTCCCCGGCTGATTTTTCGATTTTTTGTCCATGCTCGTCTGTTCCCGTGAGAAAAAAAACATCATATCCTGCCAGCTTATGAAATCGGCTGACTGCATCGGCAATGATTGTGGTGTAGGCATGCCCGATATGAGGAATATCATTGACATAGTATATGGGTGTGGTTATATAGAATGATTTCTTAAGTTTCTCGGCCAATGGGGAGTCCTCCTCTTATGAGATTCATAGCTTCCGCCCGGGTTGCGCTGCTGGTGCGAAAGGAGCCCCGGACGGCGGACGTAACAGTCAGCGAGCGCGGTTTTTTGACACCGCGCATGGACATGCACATATGCTCAGCTTCAATGACCACCATAACCCCCAAAGGATTTAATGAGGTATTGATGAGATCGGCAATCTGTTTGGTCAGGCGTTCCTGAACCTGCAGGCGGCGTGAAAATATTTCAATGCCCCGTGCGATCTTGCTGAGTCCTACAATCCGCCCGCCTTTGGGAATATAGGCTACATGGGCCGTGCCGGCGAATGGGAGCAAATGGTGTTCGCACATAGAGTATAAGGGAATGTTCTTAATCAGCACCATTTCATCATGAGTTTCCCCTTTGATGGGTTGTAACAGTTCAGTCGGGTCCTCTGTTATACCTCCGAGTATTTCCTCCAGCATTCGGGCCACCCGGTGAGGGGTTTTTATAATGCCGGGGCGGTCTGTGTCTTCTCCGATTCCCTGCAAGATCAGATTGACACCTTGTTCAATTTTTTTGAGATCCACTTGTTTCTCCTTGTTTAGACATATATTGATGCAGGGCGAGCTGCATAACTTTTTTCAAAGGGACTCCGGTTTTTTCCGCTATCCGATGGCAATCGGAAAATTCAGGTTGTGCGTGCACTTCGCAGTCCTGATAGGTGGAGACTTTGATAGAAAGATCTTCCCCTAAAACAGTGACGGTGGCATGGTCTCTTTTCAGGACCTGTCTTTCCACTGGGAAATACCGGATTCCGATTGAGCTTGTTTCCCGGAAGACCAAACCGGCCAGTGTATCTATTTTATGCTTTTCCGCCAGAAGGGTCAATTTGGAGCCTAACCGGTTTTTTTTCATGACGACCGGTGTTAAAAAGACATCCAATGCGCCTGTCTGGAGGGCCTTGTCCATAAATTCCGCTAGAATCTGCGGATTGGAATCATCGATGTTGGCTTCGAGTTGAATAATTTTTTGGGAAGACGCTTTCTTTTCGTCACCGTAAAAAACCCGAAGCAGGTTGGGAAAATCCGGAATATCCCGCGATCCGGCTCCATAACCAACCGCGTCATAACACAGTTGCGGAAATTTCTCAAAACGATCGGCCAGAGTTGAGATGATGGCAGCACCGGTAGGGGTGACCAGTTCATGTTCCACATGAGCTGAATAAACCGGTATGCCTTTCAGTAATTCACCTACGGCCGGAGGGGGGACGGGAAGGTGTCCATGCTCGGCGTTTACCCATCCGCTCCCCATATTCAAGGGAGAGCAAATAACTTGTTTGATTTTGAGCTCTTCCATCAAAAAGCATGCACCGAGAATATCGACAATCGCGTCATCCGCACCGGCTTCATGCAAATGAGTCGATTTAAAATTCTTTCCATGAACCCGGGCTTCGGCTTCGAATAAATTATGGAAAATGCGCAAAGAATTTTTTTTGACCTTGTCCGGGAATGAACTTTTTTCGACCAGTTCGCCGATATGGGTCCATTTGCGATGGAGGTGATCCCGGCGTTTGACATTGACATCGACCTTAAGCCCCCGCAGTGACATTCTCCGGGTATCATAGATTTTGATGTCAACCGGAAGTTCGAGTGATTTCATGCTGCGGATAAAATAGGATGGATCGATTCCGAGATCGAGCATGGCGCTGAGAATCATATCACCGCTCAGCCCGGAAGAAGCATCGAAATAGATATATTTCATTAGGATTAGTCCTTATGCGGAGATGAGATCTTTTCGAGATGCCGGTTTATTATTGGAAGAACTTCCCCGGCTTTTCCCCGGAAAGACCAGTCAGCGTATTCCGACAAGGGGGTATGCTCTGGATTGATTTCCACTAACCTGGCTCCAGCCTTTGCAGCTGAAAAAGGAATGGCTGCTGCAGGGTAGACAATCGCGGATGTTCCGACTACCAGGATGACGTCGCTTTCAGAGGCTTGCTTGATGGAGGTTTGGAGCAAGTTCATATCCAGAGCTTCCCCGAACCAAACCACGTGCGGACGAAGTAATGCTCCGCACTGAGGACAGCGGGGAGGAAGCTCTGCGAGGTGAGGGGCATGGTTTTCCGTAATGATGCCTTCTCCAACACAGCGGAGTTTCCAGATGCTGCCGTGAAGTTCAATCACATTATGAGAGCCTGATTTTTGGTGGAGCCCATCAATATTCTGGGTGATAAGTGTGAATTCCGGGAAAATGTTTTCCCATTCGGTCAAGACCCGGTGACCGGGATTGGGTTGTTTTGATGCAATAAGGCCTCTGCGCCAATCGTACCATCCCCAGACCATAGCCGGGTCATCTGCGAATGCTTGAGGTGTAGCCAATTCTTCGGCCCGGTATTGCTTCCACAATCCTTCCTTTCCCCTGAACGTGGGGATTCCGGATTCAGCTGAGATGCCCGAACCGGTCAGGACTGAAATTTTAACAGCTTTTTTTAAAGACGCGGCTAGGGAAGAAAAGTTATTTGATTCGCTCATTTATATTCCATGCCTTCTACCTGTCATCTGCTGCAATATCGGCCTGAGACTAATCAAGGTTAGACATTTAATTGCAGATTTTTGCGTATAATGCCGGTTCTGTCTATTAACTTGAATAGAATAACCAAATTAGAGGGAAATTACAAATCATCAGGATTTGACCTGTCCCTGATTTCCTGGCAGAATCAAGGGGAAGGGAAGGGAGGAAAATGTGCGTGCATTGGTTTATGACACTGAACTTCGATATGTATCCAATTATCCGGAGCCTGAGCCGCCTTCCGGAGAAGCAAAAATCCGGATTTTGATGGCGGGTATTTGTGATACGGACTTGGAAATTATCAAAGGATATATGGGATTCAAGGGGGTTTTAGGCCACGAATTTGTGGGCCTTGTGGAAGATGTCAATGCACCCTCTCATGAACAGCTTATCGGGAAGCGTGTGGTCGGCGAAATAAATTGCGGCTGCGGGTCTTGTGTCTGGTGTACCCGGGATATGGCTCGCCACTGTCCTCACCGCAGTGTTCTCGGAATACAGGACCGTGACGGCTGCTTCAGCAGCTATACGGTTCTTCCGGTCCGTAATTTGATTCTGGTTCCGGACTGTTTGCGGGATGAAGAAGCGGTTTTTTGTGAACCTTTAGCTGCAGCTCTTGAAATTCTGGAACAAGTTCATATTCTGCCTGACGAAAATGTTTTAGTTCTCGGCGACGGCCGGCTGGGCATTCTGACGGCCCTGGTTCTCAGCCGGACTGCAGCGCGGGTGACATTGGGTGGACATCATCCAAATAAAATGAAGATTGTTGATAAACAGCCCATCAGGACTGAATTTTCTTGGGATATCCGGGAAAGCTTTGATACCGTCATAGAGGCCACCGGCTCCCCGAGCGGAAGAGAACAAGCTTTGAAACTGGTCCGTCCCCGCGGCCGGCTGGTTTTAAAGAGCACGGTCGCTGAACAAAAGGGATGGGATGTCAATGCAGCCGTTGTGAATGAGATCACCCTGATTGGGTCCCGGTGCGGCCGTTTCGAACCTGCCTTGCGGGCCCTGGAAAGGGGTGTTGATGTCATGCCTTTGATTTCCTCCGTTTATTCCCTTGAAAAGGGAATCGAAGCCGTAGGAAGAGCGCGAGATCCCGGCAGTCTTAAAGTTCTTATAGATATGAGGATCTGAATTATAATTTAGTGAAGAGTGAAGAGAAATTAAAAATCAAAAATAAACCAAAGATCGAAATCATCTCAAATCTCAAGTCTCAAATTTTAAAACCATAGCGAAGCAGATTGTATTGAAATTTGATATAAAGCGAAAAAATGATCCCTAGCAAGCCAAGTAATACGAGCGCAGCGACCTGAGGAACTTGTGTTGCCTTCCAAGATGAATCAGTATCATCTCATCTTCCAAGCAGCAGGGGGTCCCTCCGTGCCGCCAAAGGCCTCAGAGAGAAACAAGAAAAAACGTTATAATAGCGAGTTGACCGAAAAGACCGAAAAGACTGATTAGACTTAAGTGGACCTAGATGGACTTAGATGGACGCACAAAGCGGGTAGAGCCGGTATTTTATTTTTGTTCGTTCGTGATGTATTATGTTCATGATGATTTATCCAGGTTATTTTAAATTGATATCCGAAACAGACACATAAATCACATTAGGAGGATATATGAGCGCTAAATCAACATCTTGCCCCGAAATTGAAATTGGAATTCTTGGAGGAACCGGGCTTTATGACATAGACGGAATCCAAAATCTCCGGGAAATCGCATTAAAAACCCCTTTCGGCAATGCGTCGGACGCCTATATCGTGGGAACATTGGAAGGACGGGAAATCGCTTTTCTAATCCGGCACGGCAAGGGGCATACAATTCCGCCTTCAGAAATCAATTACCGGGCCAATATATACGGATTTAAAATGATGGGAGCCCGGCGGATTATTTCCGTAAATTCAGTCGGTTCATTGAAAGAAAACATCAAACCCCGTGATATTTTCATTCCTGATCAGTTTTTTGACCGGGCTGTTCATCGCCGCGCCAGTTTTTTCGGGGAAGGAGCTGTTGCGCATGTAGGATTGGCCCGCCCTGTTTGTCCGGTGGTGTCCCGTCATTTGTATGAAACCGGAACAGGATTAAACTTGGATATGCATCTTGGCGGAACCTATATTTGTATTGAAGGGCCCGCTTTTTCAACCATTGCGGAATCCAAGATTTATCGATCCTGGGGATGTGATGTTATCGGCATGACGGCGGCAACCGAGGCTAAACTTTGCCGGGAGGCGGAGATTTGTTATGCTGCCATGAATCTTATTACTGATTATGATGTCTGGCACGAGACAGAAGGCACGGTATCGGTGGAAATGATACTGGAAAATCTAAAACTGAATATTCAGCATGCAAAAAACATTTTAAAAAAGGCTGTTGCCGGGCTTCCCCGGAGGACGGAAGCCGAATGTGAATGCGGAGGGGCTTTGAAAAACTGTCTGGTCACCAACCCGGAAATGATATCCGGAGAGACCAGGCATAGGCTCCATCATATTCTAAAAAAATATACATAATATCTGCAGATACTTCATTTCATGAATGATGCAGGTTTAGGAGGAATAAGTTCATGAGTTTAGTTGTTATCGGTTCGCTGGCATTTGATACTATCGCCACTCCCCGGGAAAGACGGGAAAAAATCATTGGCGGATCCTGTTCCTATGCAGCCCTGGCTGCCAGCTATTTCACCAATCCAAAAATGGTGGCTGTGGCAGGCAAAGATTTCCCTGAAGAAATAATCACTCTTTTTAAGAAACGCGGCGTGGATATCCGGGGGCTGGAAATAAAAGAAGGCAAAACTTTCCATTGGGAAGGTGCTTATGGGGAAGACCCCAATCAGAGGACTACGGTCAAAACAGATTTAAATGTTTTCCAGGATTTTAAACCGCAATTGCTGCCTGACTACCGGCAAGCGGATATTCTTTTTTTGGGGAATATTGATCCCGACCTGCAGCAGGATATTCTCAACCAGGCTGAAAATCCCCTTCTGGTCGCCATGGATACGATCAATCTGTGGATTCAAAGCAAACCGGAATCTTTAAGAAAAGTGATCAAAGAAGTTAATGTTTTTTTTGCCAATGATGAGGAGGTCCGCTTAATCGGCCGGGAAAAGAATCTTCTCAAAGCTGGGCGAAGAATCCTGGACATGGGCCCATCGCTCATTGTCATCAAAAAGGGTGAACATGGAGTTTTATTGATGGAAAAAAATTTCATATTCGGCATGGTGGCGCATCCATGCGAGGAGGTTGTTGATCCAACCGGAGCCGGCGACAGTTTTGCAGGGGGATTTTTGGGTTATCTGGATAAAATAGGATCCCATGAGGAAAAAGATTTCCGCCGGGCTTCTGTCTATGGGAGTGTTATGGCATCTTTTACCATAGAAGATTTTAGTATAGAGCGGCTCAAATCTCTTTCTGATGAAGAAATTGAAGACAGGTTTGAGTTATTCCGGGATTTAGTGACCTTTTGAGGAGGCGATGATGGCTGAGACCAGGATACCGGTTGAACCCTATAAAATAAAATCGATTGAGCCCATTAGACTCTTGCCCCGGGAAAAAAGAGAAGAGCTTCTCCGTAAAGCCGGGTTTAATGTCTTTGGTCTCCCCGCGCCGGCTGTATTTATCGATCTTCTGACAGACAGCGGGACTGCGGCCATGAGCCAAAAGCAATGGGCCGGGATGATGGAAGCGGACGAGGCATATTCGGGATCGCGAAGTTTTGAGCGGTTCCAGAATTCCGTGAAAGACGTATTTGGATTCAAGCATGTTATTCCAACGCATCAGGGGAGAGCGGCGGAACGGATTCTGTTTGAAGTGATGGTGAAGCAGGGAGATTCTGTGCCCAATAATATTCATTTTGATACCACCCGTACCAATATCGAATATCGTAACGCAGATGCATTCGACCTGGTCCGGGACAATGCCTATGATCCGGATGATCAGGGCCGCTTTAAAGGGGATATGGATCTGAAGAAGCTGGAGATTTTTATCCGGGAAAAGGGAAAAGACCGGATTCCCCTGGTAATGATGACTGTTACCAACAACAGTGGAGGCGGACAGCCTGTGTCCATGAGGAATTTAAGTGAAGTCAGTCGGATATGCCGGGAAAACAACATCCCGTTCTTTCTGGACGCCTGCCGTTTCGCCGAGAATGCTTATTTTATTCAGCAGCGGGAACCGGGTTATGCTGAAAAAAGCATCCAGGAAATTGCGCGGGAAATGTTTGCCTGTGCGGACGGCGCCACAATGAGCGCAAAAAAAGACGCATTGGTGAATATCGGCGGGTTTGTGACCTGTAATGATGATGCCCTGGCTGCCAGACTCAAAAACATTCTCATTCTAGGTGAAGGCTTTCCGACATACGGCGGCTTATCCGGCAGGGACCTGGAAGCCGTAGCCCAAGGCCTGCGGGAAGGGGTGGAGGCTGAATATCTCGAACACCGTATCGGGCAGGTTAAATATTTGTGGTCCCGGCTTAACAATCAAGGGATTCCAGTTTACAGCCCGGCCGGCGGACATGCTGTCTATCTTCTGGCCGATCGTTTTCTTTCCCATCTTCCACGGGAACAATATCCCGGATGGGCGCTCAGTGCTGCCCTCTACCGGGAAGCCGGTATCCGGGCCGTGGAAATCGGAGGCGTCATGTTCGGGCGAACGGACGAGGAAACAGGCCGGGAAATTTTCCCTCAATTGGAACTTGTCCGAATGGCGGTTCCCCGCAGAGTTTATACTGTTTCTCATTTGGAATATATTGCCGAAGCCTTAATCCGTTTGTATGAAAAACGGGATCAGATCAATGGCTTCCGTATTGCTGAACAAGCTCCCTACCTGCGGCATTTTACGGTTAAAATGGAAGAGATGGATTGAGGGGGAATCGAAAATCTGACACCGGCTTTTCATCCCGGGCGAAGCAAAAAATCCCAAGCGGCCTTGTCTTGAAGAGAGTAAAGAGTGAAGAGTAAAGAGAAAATTGGGGTTTAAATCCGGTAGAACCACATCAAGGGGATCCACAGCTGATGGGAGTAGGGGAGGCGTTTATGGTTGACCAGGACTTCGGTTTTGTCCCAGTTATGGACCAGGTTGAACAAAAGGAAAAGTTCTTCGACATCCTCAGGAGTAAAGTCAGCTGAATGCTCGATCCATTCACCGCTTCCGGCTTCCTGGTATGTCGGCATGCGTCTGGCTAGGTCAACAGCCATTCCATATTTAGGAGAAACTTTGTATCCGAATCTGATGGTTATGATGAAGTTATCCGCAGTTGTGGATGGATGCAGGATATCCTGCAGTTTTTTTTCTTCAACCGGGTCTTGATCAGGGTTTTTCCATTGACTCATTGTTTGTTTACCGTGTTCACTCACTTATAAGACAATCGGTTCATTTTGTCAAATGAAGGCTCTGCAAAACAATTATTCAGGTTATATAATCAACATACAATCACCGTAACTGAAAAAACGGTATTTTTCTTGAACTGCCAGCCGGTAAGCACGGCGGATCAGCTCATAGCCGCCGAACGCCGAAGTCAGCATCAGAAGTGTGGAACGAGGCAGATGGAAATTAGTGAGGAGGGCATCGACGGCTTGAAACCGGTAACCCGGATAAATGAAAAGATCTGTCGAGCGTCTTCCGGGCTGGATATTTCCATCTTGGAATGAGCTTTCCAGTGTTCTAACGGAAGTTGTTCCAACAGCTGTTACCCGTCCGCCTTGATTACGGACCGTATTTATCAGTTCGGCGGTTTCCGGACTTATATGAAATTCTTCATTCAGCATCCGGTGCAGTTTAATGTTCCTGACCCGGACCGGCTGAAATGTCGCCAACCCGACATTTAATGTGATAGTTGCTAACTGTATTCCTTTCTCCCGGATTCGTTTCAGCACCCGGCTGGTGAAATGAAGCCCGGCGGTGGGAGCGGCGATAGAGCCTTCGTGTTCAGCGAACACAGTCTGGTACCGGTCCAAATCAAAGGGCCGCCATTTTTCCCGGCCTGTTTCCCTTTTGATATACGGCGGAAGGGGGGCGTATCCGATGTTTTTCAGCTCCGAGAGGACATCCCCTGATTCAAACCGAAGGACGCGCTTGCCTTCTTCTTTTTCTTCCTGCACGACTGCTGTCAGATGGGGAGAAAAAGCAATACGGTCTCCGGAGCTGACTTTACGCGCCGGGCGGCACAGGGCTTCCCATGTTTGCGGTGCAATTTCCCGAAGAAAGAGGAACTCGATGTCCCGGTTTTCTTTTCGGCCCCAAACCCGGGCGGGAATGACCCGGGTGTTGTTTAAAACCAGCAAATCCGAAGCATCCAAAAAATCTGGAAAGTCACTAAACCGGCGGTGAAAAATCCGTCCGCTGCGGCGCTCGACCACCATCATCCGGGATTGATCACGATGTTCCAACGGTTTTTGAGCGATCAGGCCCCGGGGAAGAACATAATCATAATCTCGAATGTTGGTTTTCGGCATAAAGAATTCAATTGTCTTTGAACAGTTTCCCTTGGGGAGGGCTGGTTGTCTTGAAACCGAGATGCTCATAAGCCCGGGGAGTGACCAGCCGGCCGCGTGGAGTTCGCTCTAAAAATCCCATGCGCATAAGAAAAGGCTCGTAGATAGATTCGATGGTATCCTGGTCCTCTTCAATCGCCGCGGCGATTGTCTTGATTCCTACGGGCCCGCCGGAAAAATTTTCTATAATCGTGGCCAGAATCTTTCTGTCTACATCATCCAACCCCCAGGCGTCCACTTCCATCATATCCAAGGCTCTATCGGCTTCTTCCAGTGTGATTTTTCCATCGGCGATCACTTCGGCGAAATCACGAACTCTTCGCAGCAGCCGGTTGGCTACTCGCGGGGTTCCGCGGGAACGGAGCGCGATTTGATCCGCCCCCGAGCCTGTGATTGTTACATCCAGCAGGGAAGCTGAGCGCTGGATGATTTTTTTCAAATCGGGTTTATCGTAATAATCCAGCCGGTTGATGATTCCGAAACGGCTTCGCAATGGAGCGGTGATGCGGCCGGCCCGGGTGGTAGCGCCGATAAGTGTGAATTTTTTTAACTGCAGCTTATGGCTGCGGGCGCTCGGACCCTGGCCGATGATGATATCTAAACTGAAGTCTTCCATAGCGGAGTAGAGAATTTCCTCGACTGCCGGGTGAAGCCGGTGGATTTCATCGATAAAAAGGATCTCTTTTTCTTGAAGGTTGGTCAAAATGGCGGACAGATCGCCGGGTTTTTCTATGACCGGTCCGGCTGTGGGCTTGATTCCTACTCCCATTTCCTTGGCGATCAGGAAAGCCAGACTTGTTTTGCCTAAACCCGGAGGGCCGTAAAGAAGAACATGGTCTAAATGCTCCTCCCGTTTGCATGCCGCTTGGATGAAAATTTTCAAATTGCTTTTTATGTTATCCTGACCGATAAATTCATTGAAATTTTTTGGGCGGAGGCTGTCTTCAAACTGCAGGTCTTCGTTAGTCCGTACCGGGTTCAAAACGGTTCCAAAGCTGTTTTTATTCATTTTTTTTAATGACTTATTTTCTAATAACGTATTTTGGAATATAATGCAAGAAATTCACAACTTCGCGAGGCGGCGGAGGCTCTCTCTAAGGAGTTGGTCAAAATCAGCCTCATCCCCGAGTTCTTTGATCGTGCTGTCGCAAATTTTCTCGATTTCTTTTCGCTTAAATCCCATATTGACCATAGCGGATATCAAATCTTCCCGGCTCTCGTTTGATTCAGCTCCCGGTATTTCAAATCCCAGTTTTTCCTGAAGCTCCAGAGCGATACGCATAGCGGTTTTTTTTCCGATTCCGGGAATCAAGGATAACCGTGAAATGTCACTGTTGCGAATGGCCTGTTCAAGGTCGGAAACACCGATTCCGGATAAAATATTCAGGGCGATTTTCGGTCCGATACCGGAAATCCCGATTAACTTCAGGAAAAGGCCGCGTTCCTTTCGTGTGGAAAATCCGAATAAAGATATACTGCTGTCGGTTACATGGGTATGGATATAAAGCGCGGCTTCCTCCCCGATTTCGCCCAGTTTTAAATAAGTGGATAAAGGAATTCCGGCCTGGTATCCGACTCCATGGATATCCATTACAACTTGGCCGGTTTTTTTTTCAATAATGTTGCCTTTTAGATATGAAATCATTTGCTTTTATTCTGAGGATTGGTTTTTTGCTGAAAGACCCGGCAGTTAATGTGGCAAAAGGCCGTGGCCAAAGCATCGGATGCATCATCCGGAATATTTTTTTCTTCAAGATGAAGCAGGATCGAGATCATGTCCTTGACCTGAATTTTATCAGCATGTCCATAGCCGGTAACCGCTTTTTTGATTTCCAGAGCGGAGTATTCATAAATCGGACACTTATTTGAAGTCACCGCCACAAGAACCGCTCCCCGGACCTGACCTAGGATAATGGCGGTTTTCACATTGCGGGCATAAAACATGTTTTCGATGGCCGCTTCATCCGGCGAATAATCTTGCATGAGTTCATCGAGTTTGTTTTTTATCCAGGTAATTCGTTCGGGGAAGGAAAGACGGCCGGGCGGCCTGATAACACCGTGAAGGAGAGCATGATGCCGGTTTTGATCAAAATCGATAATTCCATAACCGGTGGCTGTAAGGCTGGGATCGATTCCGAGTATCCTCATTTCAGTTATTTTGGGGATAAAAGCCCGGATCAACTGGAATATTGCGCAATGTCCTCTTCGTCAATATCAAAATTGGACCAGACATTTTGAACATCGTCATGGTCTTCGAGTTCATCCATTAAACGCAGGCATTGCTGGGCTTCTTTTCCCTCGAGCTTGACATAGTTTTTGGGGACATAACCCACATTGGATGTTTCCACAGGGATATCATGTTTACGGAGAGCATTATCCACCGCCTCGTAATCTTCAGGAGACGTAAAAATCTCCCAGTTGTTGTCATCTGATTTCATGTCTTCGGCTCCGGCTTCCACTGCAATGTCCATGAGCTCATCGTCATCCGCCTGAGATTTATCCACAACGATATAACCCTTGCGGTCAAACATCCAGGCTACACAGCCGGATTCTCCCATATTGCCGCCGTTCTTGGAAAAGACATGGCGCAACTCGGAAACAGTCCGGTTTTTGTTGTCTGTCAAGGTCTGGACAAATACGGCTGCTCCGCCAGGACCATATCCTTCATAACTGATTTCTTCATAACTGACGCCTTCCAATTGTCCGGTTCCTTTTTTTACCGCCCGTTCAATATTATCATTCGGCATATTAACCGCTTTGGCGTCAGCGATAGCTTTGCGCAAACGGGGATTGGTTTCCTGGTCTCCTCCGCCCATGCGGGCCGCAACGGAAATTTCCCGAATGATTTTAGTAAACATTTTTCCCCGCTTGGCGTCCTGAGCGGCTTTTTTATGCTTGATGGAATGCCATTTAGAATGTCCTGACATAATCGCTCCTTGCGTGCTGCTGGATACTGGATTTTTTCTTATATCAGGGAAATTTTAGCATAAACTGCAATTTAATTAAAGGACAGCCAAAATCTCAAAGCGATGTTTTATTCAGTCAATGTCAGGCTTGTTTTGCTCGCGTTCATCGCGTTCTTTTAGTTCATCTAGGTCCATCTAAGTCTATTCGGTCTTTTCTGTCTGTTCTCCGGATCACGTCGCTGCTGTCGCGTTCTCCCTATGTCATCCCGAGGCCTGAGGCAGCATATAAATGTCATCCCCAGGCCGCATTAGCGGCCGTGGGGATCTTAGGGTGCTTCGCCGAAAGAATCGGAATTGGTTCCATTTCTCCTCGCGAGACAGCACAAGATTCCTGCGTCGTTTTGCTCTTCAGGATAACAACGGAGCTGTTATATCCGAACTAAATAGAAAAGATAACGTGGCTGCTTTAGGGTGACCTTTTAGGGAAAATTGCATATAATTCATTTGCGGAGGAAAAGATGAAAAAAAATATGGGAGCAGCTGACAAATTAATTCGAACACTCCTGGCTGTGGTGGTTATTATTCTTTATTTTGCCGGACAAATAACCGGAACGGCGGCCGTTATTCTTGGAATTATCGCCTTGATTTTCTTGTTAACCAGCTTATTCGGATTTTGTCCGTTGTATAAACTTGTTAACGCATCTACTCGGAAAAAAGAATAGAAATGAGTTCCCGCCACTGGGATATTCCCATCCTGGGAATGAGCTGTGCTGCATGCGCCGCCAGGATTCAAAAATCTTTGGCTAAGCATGAAGGAGTTGTGCGGGCATCCGTGAACTTCATGACAAGCCGGGCTGCTGTGGATGTTATTCCCGGCAAGATACAGCTTCCGGTCCTCATCGGGGACATTCAAGCACTGGGTTATAAGGTTCCGTTTGAATCGCGTGATATCCAGCTCCGGGGGATTCAATGTGCCGGATGTGTTAAGACCATTGAAAAGGCTTTGCGGCGCGTGGATGGTGTGGCGGATGCCGCTGTGAACCTAAATACGGAGGTTGCGCGGGTGACATACTTGCCGGACATGGTGTCGGAGACGGATCTGGAATCTGCGGTGATTCAAGCCGGATACAAGGTTATCCGTTCATCTCCGGGCAAAGGGCGCGATGCGGAGAGATTGGCCCGTGAAGGAGAGACGAGGGATCTGAGAAATAGACTGCTCTGGGGGGGGCTGATCGGTGTGCTGATTTTTTGGGGGAGCATGCCGCATATGATTCCTTGGTCGCCGCGTTTTCTATCCAGCCCATGGGTGCTGTGGGCGCTGGCGACTCCTGTGCAGTTCTGGATCGGCTGGAGATTTTACCGGGGAGCTTGGAGTGCGCTCAAAAATAGAAGTGCGGATATGAATACCTTGATTGCCGTCGGGACATCAGCCGCATATTTTTACAGTGTTGCCGCTACAGTGTTTCCTGAGTTTTTTCAAGCAGGCGGAATCAAACCGGATGTCTATTTTGATACATCGGCCATGATTATTGTACTGATTCTTTTCGGCCGCTGGCTGGAAGCGAGGGCTAAAGGCCGTGCTTCCGAAGCCATTCGCAAGCTTATGGGGCTGCAGCCCAAAACCGCCCGGGTAGTCCGGTCAGGAGAAGAACAGGATATTCCGGTTGAGGAGGTTTTAGCCGGCGATATTGTCATTATGCGCCCGGGAGAGCGAATTCCGGTGGATGGAGTTGTGGTCAAGGGACGATCTGCTGTTGATGAATCCATTATCACCGGAGAGAGTTTCCCGGTCTCAAAGGATAAGGGCGATGAAGTTATCGGAGCAACAATCAATAAAAGCGGAAGTTTTCGCTTTCGCGCTACCCATGTCGGGGAAGAAACCGCCTTAGCCCAAATTATCCGGATGGTCAGGGAAGCCCAGGGGCGCAAGGCGCCAATTCAGAGGCTGGCGGATGTGGCAGCGGGATATTTTGTTCCCGTCGTCATTGTTCTGGCCGTCCTGACTTTTCTGATCTGGTTGATTTTTGGTCCGGAGCCTGCCCTGACACCGGCTTTATTAAACTTTGTAGCGGTCATGATCATAGCATGTCCCTGCGCTTTAGGGCTGGCCACCCCGACTGCTATTCTGGTCGGAACAGGGAAAGGGGCCCAAAACGGAATTCTCATAAAAGGCGGAGAAAGTCTCGAAACCGCACGTAAGCTGGATATTGTGATTTTTGACAAAACCGGGACACTCACTCAAGGAGAGCCGGTGGTCACCGATGTGATCGCTTTAGGGCGCATGAATGAGGAAGAAGTTCTGCGGTTTACGGCATCTGCAGAAAAGACATCCGAGCATCCATTGGGCGAAGCCATTATCAGAGAAGCAGGACGCAGGGAAATCAAGCTTTGGGAAACAGATAAATTTCAAGCACTGGAAGGCATGGGCCTGAAAGCCCAAGTGAATGGACGGACAGTCCTGGCGGGAAGCCCGAGGTTGATGAAAAAAGAAGGGATTTCTTTTAATGAAGTTGACAGCTGGATGGAGGATTTTTCTCAAGAAGGAAAAACCGTGATTTTAACTGCAGTTGACGGCAGCCTTGCCGGATTGATTGCTGTTGCGGACGCTGTGAAAAAGGGATCCGCGCAAGCCATTCAGCGCCTTAAGGAGATGGGTATGCAGGTGGTTATGCTGACTGGAGATGACCGCCGCACAGCGGCTGCGGTCGCCCGCTCTGCCGGAATCGAGGATTATCAAGCCGAACTGCTGCCGCAGGATAAGGTGGAGGTCATTCTTGATCTGCAGGCTGAAGGGCGAAAGGTAGCGATGGTTGGAGACGGAATCAATGACGCTCCCGCCTTAGCTCAGGCGGATGTGGGGATAGCTATTGGAACCGGAACGGATGTGGCCATGGAGGCCTCTGATATTACGTTGATAGGAGAAAATTTATCCGGTGTTGCGGCCGCATTCAGGCTCAGCCGCTTGACAATTCGCACCATCAAGCAGAATCTATTTTGGGCTTTTTTTTACAATAGTATAGGCATTCCTGTAGCCGCAGGGATTTTATATCCTTTCTTTGGTGTTTTACTTAGTCCGGTGATTGCAGCTGCCGCCATGGCATTCAGTTCGGTGTCTGTAGTAATGAATTCTTTGCGTTTGCGATGGACCAGGCTGTTCGTTTGAGAGGAAATGAGCGGTGAACAAAGAAAGAGTACTAATTGCCATGAGCGGGGGGGTTGACTCCACCGTTGCCGCCGCTATTTTAAAAGAAAGCGGCTTTGATGTTACCGGAGTTACCTTTGTCCTCGTGGAGGGCATGAAGAGCAGGGCGGCCGGAGCCGCTGATAAATTGGATATTCGGCATACCACCATAGACTTAAAGAATATTTTTGAAAGAGACGTCATTGAGGATTTTATTTCCCAGTATAAGCATGGCCGCACGCCTAATCCCTGTATCCGGTGTAACCGTTTTGTAAAATTTGAAATTCTTTTCCAGGAGGCAGCCCGCAAGGGAATCCCCTATATCGCCACCGGTCATTATGCCAAGGTTGTCCGGGATCCGGGCAGGGAGCGGGTGTTATTGAAAAAAGGCCGTGATTCCAGAAAAGATCAATCTTATTTTCTCTATGGCTTAACGCAGGACCAATTACATGCCGCCCTTCTTCCGCTGGGAGATTTGACCAAACCGTTCGTCCGCAGCAAGGCCAAAAGCCTGGGTTTGTCCTCATCCAGTGAAAGCCAGGAAATTTGTTTTGTTTCCGGAAAAGATTATACAAGCTTTTTACGCAGCCGGATTCCGGATGCTTTTGTTCCCGGCGATATTCTTGACAGGGAAGGACGCACTTTGGGCCGCCATGATGGAATTGCAGGATTTACAATCGGCCAGAGGAGAGGAATGGGAATTGCGGCTGAACAGCCGCTGTATGTGTTGAACATTGATCCGGAAGCACATAGCATTACAGTGGGTCCATCTGATTATTTATATCAAAAAACGGTTAAAGCGGAGCGGATCAACTGGGTTTCTTTGCCTCCTGCCGACAAGCCTCTCCCGGTCACGGCGCAAATCCGTTATAATCAAAAGCCGCAGCCGGCCAGATTGATCCCTCAAAAAGACGACCTGTTCTATGTGGATTTTGAACAGCCGCAGCGGGCAGTCACTCCTGGACAGGCTGTTGTCTGTTATCAGGGAAGCGAGGTGATTGCGGGCGGAACGATTGTGAGCGGAACCTGACCCGCTTGATCTTCCTATTTTTTCAAAGATTTAAGTTTCTGTGAGATGGATCCTTCTTTGTCCAGGCGGTGGTCCACGGACATCTCAATCCGGATACGGGACACGCCCATGTCTGCCAGCTTATCATGCGCTTTCTGAATTATTCTAAATAAGGAGTCCAAATCAGGGGATTCAATAGTGGTGTTCATTCCGCCGGTTTGATTTTCCAGCCCGGAATCTTCGATGATTCGGATGACTTCTTTCACATACCGGCTGACAGAAGCGCCTTCACTTGTCGGGAAAATCGCTAATGAAGCAATAAACATCGTTTTTTCCTTTTTGAATTATTATAGCACGTTTTAAAGCAAGTCTCCGGCCAATGAAGATAAGTAGGACCGTTCTCCCTTTTCTAAATTGATATGAGCGTAAATTTCCTGTCCTTTCATCCGGTCGATTAGATACGTGAGACCGTTTGATTGAGAATCTAAATAAGGTGTGTCGATTTGATAGATATCACCGGTAAAAACAACTTTTGTGCCTTCTCCCGCACGGGTGATTATTGTTTTCACTTCATGAGGGGTCAAATTTTGGGCCTCATCGACAATAAAAAATATTCGTTCCAGACTGCGTCCCCGGATATAGGAAAGTGGAGAAATAAATAATTTTTCTTGCTCAAACATTTTTTCAAATAATTGATATTCTTTGCTTTGACTTGGGAAACGATCGCGGATAAAGTGCAGATTATCATACAGCGGCTGCATGTAAGGATCCATTTTTTCATTCAAATCCCCGGGAAGATAACCAAGGTCCCGGTTGGATAAAGGAATAATTGGACGAGCAACAAATATCTGCTTAAATTCTTTTCTTACTTTGAGTGCTGCGGCCAAGGCCATTAATGTTTTTCCGGTTCCAGCTTTGCCGGTAATCGTAGCCAATTGAATTTGGGGATGCGTTAAGGCATGGAAAGCGAATGTCTGCTCTGCATTGCGGGGAGAAATACCAAATGTTTTTTCTTTAAGCACTCTGGTGATTTTGTTCTGGCGGGAACTAAAATGACCTAGGACGGATTTATGTTCGTTTTTAATAATAAAATATTCATTAGGCGTAAGTTTATCGATGTTCAGCTCATTAGGACGGAGAGCCCCATCGGGTTGAAAAAGTCTGTCGACCAGGGCTGAGGCAATATTCTTTAGGCAGCGCTTGCCAATGTAAAGGGTGTCAAGGTCTTTTATCCGGTCAGAAAAATAATCCTGGGCCAGAACGTTTAGTGATCTAGCTTTTAAACGCAGATTGACGTCCTTGGAGACAAGAACCACGCTGTGCTCAGGAAATTTTTTGGTGAGATAATAAGCGACACTAAGAATACGATGGTCGGATTTTGTTTCGGAGAAAATTTGTTTGACTTTAGGCTCCAGCTGATGATTGGTCATGATTTTGATTTTACCCTTTTTTTCTCCAAGGGATGCACCGGAATTAACCAGATCTTCTCCGGGAAGCTCATCCAGGATACGAATGAATTCACGGGCATTGAAATGGATCTGTCCGTGTCCCCTTTTAAAGCCGTCAATTTCTTCCAGAACGGTAATGGGAATGATGATGTCGTTATCTTCAAAATTATGGATACATTTGTAATCATGAAGAATGACATTGGTGTCAATAATAAAGACTTTTTTCCTTGACACAGCAGGAGCGGCCGGTTTGTCCATACTTTGTGGGGACATATATTTTAATAATAATTATAATGGATTGTTGTCCTCAACACTTTCATTATGATGATTATTTCACTGTAAAAAAGGTATACTTTTATATTTTTATAAGTCATGCTGACAAAATAAGCGGAATTTGTTAGATTTGAATTAAATCTGTTTAAATTTTTAGTTAACTATCCTGAGAACTGTCCTCCTCGTCCTTGCGGGCGGACACAGTCCGTGCGGCAATCTTAGACTGCATCTCCGAATGAATCGGAACCATTGAATGGCCAGGCGCGTTATTATCGCGGTAAACGGGACTGAACAATGAGCGGAGCTTCGAGCGTCTTATCGCCGGCATGGAAACGCACGGTGTATGTCCCCGGATCAACTAAGGTCACACCGCGGAAATAAACGGCGGCGGTGTTTTCTTCCTGTTTGGGAACCAAGTCCCAAGTGGTGCAATGGATGCCGGCTTCAAGGGATCCCGCCCATGTCCAGACAGTATTGTTATCGCTGTCAAGGACGGTCACTTTAACGGGAGCTGATTGAGGCAGGTACGTGTAAATATTCGCTTCCTCCCGTGTTTCCAAGGCCCAATCCCTGGCATAATCCCGCTGCTGCGGCAGCACGGCATCCCGGACTGGGAAAAGGAAAGGTGTGTCGTCCAATTTTTCTGCTTTAAACATTTGGACCGGCAGTACATCGAAAACAAATGCACTGCGTCCATGGGTGCCGATGACTAATTTATCGTCCCGGGGATGGACGCGGATGTCATGCACAGCACAGGTCGGCAGGCTGGAGGAGAGGGCATGCCAGGACTGCCCCTGATTTAACGAAACATACACACCGCCGTGATCCGTTCCAACATAGAGAATGTCTTCTATCCGCGGGTCTTCCCTGATGACATTGACCGGTTCATCCGGCAGTCCGGTTCCTATATCTTTCCAGGTTGCTCCAAAATCATTCGACTTGTAAATGTACGTGGTGAAATCATCCTCTCTGTATCCGGTAAGGGACACGTATACCCGGCTGGGGGCATGCGGCGATGCCTCCACCCGGCTGACCCATTTTTCTGGAAGTTCTTGATCTATGCGTGTCCATGTATGGCCGTCGTTTTTGGTGACATGGAGGCGTCCGTCATCGGTTCCTACATAAAGCAATCCCGGTTGAAGCGGGGACTCAGACACCATCGTGATTGTCCCGTAAGGAACGTTTCCTTGTTTTTCCGGGCCGGGCTGGGAGGTTAGATCCGGACTTATGCATTGCCAGGTGTCGCCGCGATTTAAGGATTTGAATAATTTATTGGCACCGCAATATAACGTCAGGGGATTATGATGGGAAATAAAATAAGGGGTCATCCAATTGAAGCGGAGATCAGGCTCGCCTTCTTTCGGATGAGGCCGTATGGAAACATTTTGTCCGCTTGCCATGTTTTTGCGTTTCAAATTCCCGAATTGCTGTTCATAATAGAAAATATCGGGATCAAGCCGGTCGCGGTAGGTGAAATATGAGTCACCTCCTCCCCAGAAATCGATCCAGACATGTTTCCATGGGTCTTCAATACCGAATTCCAATTCCTGGTTATGCGGGCCGTAAAGGGCGGCATCATCCTGAGTCCCGCCGTAAATAAGGAAGGGATTCCGGTTGTCCAGCGAAATGGCATAGAATTCCGCAATCGGCAGATTATTAACATGCAGCCAAGAATGGCACCGGTCCCGGGTTATGTACAAGCCGCCGTCATTGCCCAGCAGGATATGCTCAGGATTTTGAGGATCGATCCACATATCGTGGTGGTCAAGATGAAGGGCACGCGTGCTGTGATAATTAAGGTGGGATACGGTACCGCCGATTCTCTGATAGCTGCGGCCGCCGTCCTTGGACATCAGAAGATTGACGCCCAAAACGTAAATTATGTTTTCATCTTCAGGTGAAACCCGGATATCGCCGAAGGAGTAATTAACACCGGCGTTGAGTTTCCCCTGGCTGACTTTCTCCCAGGATTCCCCGCGGTCGGAAGAGCGGTAGACTTCACCGCCGATTTTGCCGGCTGGTTCGCCCTGATCATTTGTCCGTTCCTTTTGATTGTCCAGGACGGCGTAGAGGATGCTGGGGTTGGAACGGGAAATATCCAGCCCGATGCGGCCGACAAATTCGCCGGTGGGAAAACCATTGGTGAGCTGCTTCCACGTATCTCCGCCGTCTGTGGATTTATAGATAGCGCTTTCTTTTCCGCTTATTACATTATTCCAGGCTTTCCGGTCACGCTCCCAGGCAGCGGCATAAAGGGTTTGCGGATCAGAAGGGTCGATAACAACTTCCGTGATCCCGGTTTTTTCCGAGATGTACAAGCATTTATCCCAGGTTTCACCGCCGTCCGTGGTTTTATATAATCCCCTTTCGGGGTTATACGTGTAATTATGGCCGAGAGCGGCGATATAGACGACATCCGGATTTTCGGGATGTATCGCTACCCGCGCTATGTGATGGGTTTCCGTCAAACCTTTGTGGGTCCATGTTTCTCCTCCGTCGATTGATTTATAAGCCCCGGTTCCGGCAAATGAACTGCGGGCCATGAGATTTTCACCGGTTCCCGCCCAGACGATATCGGGATTGGATGGAGCGATATCGATATCACCGATGGTGAAAGTCTCATAATGTTCAAAGACCGGTTTCCATGTCACGCCGTTATTGACGGTCTTCCAGATATTGCCCGCTCCGGCACCAACAAAGATGACCGGGGAATTTCCCGGCAGGGATGCAATCGTTTCGATGCGGCCGCCCTGCAATTTAGGCCCCACCGACTGCCAGGGCATATTCCGGAAAATGGATTCCTTCTCCATGTCCGCATGGAGCCGCCAGGATTCCATACGCTGCTCTGCTGTAGTGGAAAACAGGAAAGAACCACCTGAAAGACCTATTAAAATGAATAAACATACGTATTTTTTCATCGATCCGCTCCTTCTTATCAGGAATTACTCTTTTTTGATGCCTAATATATCATAATTTTCAATGAGTCGAAATATTGCAAAACGCCTAACCTGAACTAGTCATATAAAAATTGCGATTTTTTTTTGCAATTTCTTTTTTATCAGCGATTAACATAATTTTCATTGAAAGTTCAAATGAAAAGTTTTTCATTTTGTCGTCGTCTGCGGCAATCTCGACCCGTTCATCATTCAGGCTAAATTACTCTTTACTCTTGACTCTTCACTCTTTATTATTTAATGAAGCAGGATGATAATTTCCGATTTTTACGGAATTATAAGTCAGGCTGTGCAAAGCCATGAATAAGGAGTCCCGATGAAAAAAAAAGCTGTGTGGATTTTATGTGGTATTTTACTGGTTTTTTTGGCGCCGCTGGCCGCTGCGGAAGATGATCCCTCGATTTTGACACTGGAAAGAATTTATTCAACGGACGAATTTTCCGCCAACCGTTTCGGTCCGGCCCGCTGGCTGGAACACAAATCCGGCTATACCACCCTGGAAAAATCGGAAACACTGGATAAAGGCCGTGATATTATCTGGTATGAGCCGGAAAGCGGGGAAAGAAAAATCCTGGTCTCAGCAGAAGACCTGGTTCCCTCCGGGTCAGCGAATCCCCTGGAAATAGATAATTATCATTGGTCGGAGGACGGCTCCAAGCTGATGATCTTCACCAATTCCAAAAGAGTTTGGAGGCAAAATACCCGCGGGGATTACTGGGTGCTGGATTTAAAAACTGGGGTGCTGCATCAGCTCGGCGGGGAAGCCGAACCGGCTGCACTTATGTTTGCCAAGTTTTCTCCTGACGGTAAGAAAGCCGGTTATGTCCATCATAATGATATTTATGTGGAAAACCTTGCGGATCATCACATTGTCCGTTTGACTTGGGACGGGTCTGAGAGGATTATAAACGGGACATTCGACTGGGTTTATGAAGAGGAGTTTTCCTTGCGCGACGGATTTCGCTGGAGCCCGGACAGCCGCAGGATTGCCTACTGGCAGCTGGATACAGAAGGCGTCAGGGAATTCACCATGGTGAATTACACGGACGGGCTGTATCCCAAGCTGACGACATTCAAATATCCAAAAGTGGGAACCATCAACTCAGCCTGCCGGGCGGGGATTGTGAAAGCGGACGGGGGACAGACCCTCTGGCTGAAAGTTCCCGGGGACCCGAGAAATAATTACATAGCCCGCATGGAATGGGCAGCTGATTCCAAAGAAGTTGTGCTTCAGCATCTTAACCGCCTTCAAAACACGCTGGAATTGATGTTGGGGAACGCTGAAACGGGAGAAATCCATACGATTCTAACGGAAAAGGATGACGCCTGGGTAGAAGTGGTCAATGACCTCAACTGGATGAATGCAGGGAAAAATTTCACTTGGATGAGCGAACGGGACGGATGGAATCATATGTACCTTGCTTCCAGGGACGGCGGAAAAACAGAACTAATCACACGCGGGGATTATGATGTGATCAAGATAGCCGGCCTGGATCCGGACAGGGGGTGGGTATATTTCATCGCTTCTCCGGATAATCCTACGCAGAGTTTTCTGTACCGCTGCCGCTTGGACGGGAAGGGAACCGCGGAGAGAATCACGCCTGATGAAATGGAAGGCTCACATTCTTACCAGATATCCCCCGGCTGCGGCTGGGCGATCCATACCTGCTCTTCCTTTGGAGTTCCTCCGGTCATCGATTTAGTTCGCCTCCCTTCTCATGAATCCATCCGTGTCTTGGAAGCGAATCAAGAATTGCATGCCAAGGTTGAAGCCTTGGATAAACAGCCGGTGGAGTTTTTCCGGGTGGATACCGGAGAAGTGGAAATGGATGCCTATTGTATGAAGCCCGCGGATTTTGACCCGGACAAATCCTATCCTCTTCTTTTTCATGTTTATGGAGAACCCGCCGGTTCCACGGTGAGAGACAGCTGGGGCGGATCGAACTATCTCTGGCACGTAATGCTGAATCAGCATGGATATTTGGTTATGAGCGTGGATAACCGCGGAACCAAAGTTCCCAGGGGGCGTGCATGGAGGAAAAGCATTTACCGTCAGATCGGAATCCTGGCTTCAAGGGACCAGGCGGCCGCCTGCCGGACGATCATTGAAGATCGTCCCTATGTTGACCCTGACCGTATTGGAATATGGGGATGGAGCGGGGGAGGGTCTATGAGTTTGAATATGATATTTCGCTATCCGGAGCTATACAGTACAGCCATGGCGATTGCAACGGTCAGCAACCAGCGTTTTTATGATACCATCTACCAAGAGCGGTATATGGGTCTTCCAAAGGATAATCCGGAAGGATTCAAGCAGGGCTCGCCCATAACTCATGCCAGCAAATTGGAAGGCAATTTACTGGTTGTTCACGGCACCGGGGATGATAATTGCCATTACCAGAGTGCCGAGGCACTGGTCAATGAATTAATCCGGCACAATAAAATGTTCTCGTTTATGCCGTATCCCAACCGTTCCCATGGAATTCATGAAGGAGAAAACACACGCAGGCATTTATTTGAAACCTTAACCCGGTTTCTTATCCGTAATATGCCCCCTGGATCAAATCAGGAACAGGACTCCTTGTCTTCAGCGATATTGACAAGGTCCGCCAAAGAAATACTGTTGAAGTAATCTTTGAGCATGCGGCTGGCTTTTTTCCAGATTTCATACGTTGCGCAGAAGGGGACCCGGTCGCAGTAGTCTTCGTCATCGACACATTCCACCAGGCAGCAGGCACCTTCCAGGGCATGCAGGATTTCACTCAAATGGATTTCTTCAGGGTTGCGGGCTAAAATATATCCGCCGCCTGCCCCCCGGATGCTTTTGACCAGTTTGTGGATTTTCAGCGGAATAATGATCTGTTCGAGATAGCGAATGGAAATCTTCTCTTCATCGGATACGTTCTTCAGGATGATGGCTTTTTTGCCGTTATTATTGTAATGACGCGCCAGATTCAACATAAGCCGGGTTCCGTAACGTCCTTTTGTTGAAAGTCTTATCATGCTTTTACCTCACAAAATCCGGGATTATTCCAACAATGAGTGCAGGAACCGCTTGTTGCAGGCGGCAGTTTGATTCGATGCATAACCCGGATCATTATTTATTAACCTGACCTATTCAAAAACGGTGAAGCCACAGCTTCATACCCTGTGCCTTGCATCTGCGGCAATCCCAGCCCATGAATAATCCAGGTTAAATAATCAAATTTCATGTTAACTAAAAAATACATATATTTCAACATAAATTTATAGACTTTGTCGGATTATGATGAATCGATATGGCCGGTGTGAATAAATATGTGTATTGACAGCCGGGTGAGGAGATTATATCCTAATTTTTCAGCATGCTGTTAAGAAAATGACAATGACCATGTCATCCTGAGGCTCGCGATGCAGGCTGTGAAGGTCAAAGTCATCGCCTGATGAATCGATATCGTCTCATTCGGCGAAGCAGCTTAAGATTCTTAAATGATTCAGGAAAAAGGATGTGCTGCATGCAAGATATGATATTACTTGGGGACGAGGCTGTTGCTTTGGGGGCTGTCCACGCTGGTTTAACCTCCGGCTATTCTTATCCGGGCACCCCTGCTTCGGAAATCATGGAGTATTTGATCCGGATACGGGGAAAGGAAGGTTCGCATCAAGCACATTGGTGCGTCAATGAGAAAGTCGCTTATGAAGAGGCTTTGGGAGTTTCCTATTCCGGGAAACGAGCTCTCGTTTCCATGAAACATGTAGGACTGAATGTGGCTGCGGATCCTTTTATGAATTCCGCGATAACCAGGATAAACGGAGGTTTGGTTTTGGTTGTGGCCGATGATCCCGGAATGCACAGTTCGCAGAATGAACAGGACAGCCGCTATTATGCAGATTTTGCTCATGTTGTGTGTCTGGAGCCTTCAACTCACCAGGAGGCCTATGAAATGACGAAGAAAGCCTTTGACATTTCTGAGAATATGCATATTCCGGTCATGGTCCGCCTGGTCACCCGGCTGGCACACAGCCGAGCACGGGTCGATATAAGCGCCCCTAAGGAACAGAATGCTCTGCAGCTGCCCGAAAGCCGGGATTGGACTTTACTGCCGGTCAATGCCCGCCGCCGTTTTAAAGAATTGGCTGAAAGCCAACAGGAAATGATCAAGCTATCCGAGGAATCCGCTTTCAATCAGTTAAGTATGAATAATAAAAACCGAAATCTTGGAATTATCACATCCGGGATTGGATATAATTATGTCATGGAGAAATTCTCTGGTGACGAAGAGCGGCCCTCCATTCTTAAGATTTCTCTTTATCCTTTGCCGGACAGTCTTATTCGTCGTCTGGCGGAGCACGTGGATACACTGCTGGTGGTCGAGGAAGGCTATCCTTTTATGGAACAGCGGATTAAAGGATTGTTTGGAATACCGGAGAAAATCATTCAAGGAAAATTAAGCGGACATTTACCGGTGACAGGCGAATTGAATCCCGGTATTATCAGCAGGGCTGTTACGGTATCCGGAGAGCAGCCTATAGATAATTCCCCCATGATTCCTCCTCGTCCTCCACAGTTGTGCCGCGGCTGTCCGCATATTGATACCTTTAAGGCGTTAAATGCCGCACTGGAAGATTATGCGCAAGCCTCGGTTTTCAGTGATATCGGATGTTATACCTTGGGAGCGCTTCCTCCTTACCGGGCAGTGGACACCTGTGTATGCATGGGCGCCAGTGTCAGTATGGCCAAGGGAGGATCCGAAGCCGGAATCCATCCTTCCGTCGGTGTTATCGGCGACTCGACTTTTGCTCATTCCGGCGTCACGCCTCTCCTGGATGCAGCCGCAGCTGACAGCAATATGACTTTGGTCATTGTGGACAATGCATCGGTGGCTATGACCGGAGGGCAGCCGACGTTTGCCACCGGAGAAACTCTGCGCAAGTTGGTTGCCGGATGCGGAGTTAATGAGAAACATATCCGGATTATGACCCCGCTGGCAAAATATTCCGAGGATAATATACGCCTTCTCAAAAAAGAAATGGAGCATAACGGCCTTTCCGTTATCATATCGTCCCGGGAGTGCATACAGGAAGCCCGCCGGAGAAAAAAAGGAGAGAGCTGACATGAAACAGGACATTATTATAGCGGGAGTTGGAGGACAGGGAATTCTTTCCATCGCCTATGTTCTTGACCAGGCTGCTTTGCTGCGGAATCTTTACCTCAAACAGGCTGAAGTTCACGGCATGGCCCAACGAGGCGGAGCGGTGCAATCACATCTCCGTCTCTCGGATGAAAAGATATACAGCGATCTTATTCCCAAAGGGAAGGCTGACTTGCTTTTATGTGTAGAGCTTTTAGAGTCATTGCGTTATTTGGATTTTCTCAGCCCGGAGGGACGCATTATCACCAGCCGTGTCCCCTATAAAAACATCCCGGATTATCCGGATGAGGAAGAATTGGTTTCCCGCATTCAGGCTACGGGCAAAGCTGTTATAATCGAGTCCGACCGACTCAGCCGGGATGCCGGTCATCCCAAGTCTCAGAATATGGTTATGCTGGGCGCGGCCTCATCCGATTTGGTTCTGGATGATGAGACCCTGATGGAAAGCATTCGCTTGCTGTTTAAGGATAAGGGCGAACAGATGGTGAAGGTTAACCTGAATGCGTTCCGGCTTGGACGGGAATCGGCTGCGGGACAAAAGTGATCTGCAAATAAAATATGAAAAATATTGATTTTAAAACGGTGGAATCCGTTTTTTCCGGTGCAGAATCACCTTGGCTGTTGGAGCATCAAGTATACCGCTTTTTAAATGCGGCCGGGATTGCGACTCCTGTCTGGTTTTTTCTGGAAAAAGGGAAAGAGATGCGTCCGGAGATTCTGGAGGGTTTTCCAGGAGACCGGGTGGTTCTGAAAATTGTTTCTCCTTTGATTATCCATAAGTCAGATGTAGGCGGCGTCAAGTTTGCTGCCAAAGAGTATATGGAAGTCAAGCAGGCTGTGGAATCTATGCTGACAGCAGTTCCCGCCCGGTACCTTGCCTGGATTGCGAATACTTCCGTCAAAAAAACCACCATTTCCCAAAATGATATTTCAGCCTCCATAAAGGGAATCCTTATCACTGAATCCGTCGATTATGAAAAAACCGGTTTCGGCTCTGAGTTGCTGCTGGGTATCCGTCATGCCCGGGAATTCGGACCGGTGGTCATGATGGGCGGAGGAGGTCTGGATGTGGAATATATGGCGGTGCAGCTCAAACCGGGGCGGGCACAGGCTGTTTCCGCTGCGCACGCCGTTGACACGAAAATCCTTTCTTCCCGGCTGCAATCTTTGGCTGTATATCATAGGCTGGCTGCCCGGTTCCGGGGCGAGGCTCCCCTTATTTCCGGGGAAAAATTACTTGATGCGTATAAGCGGTTTTTAGCATTGGCTGTTCATTTTTCAGCTCTTACAAGGGAAAGCAAATTTGTCATAGAGGAAGCGGAAGTCAATCCATTTGTCATTTGCGGAGAAAAATTGATTCCCCTGGATGGATTGTGCCGCATTTCACAAAATAAACGTTTGCAGGCTTTCAGACCTGCTGCTCAGATTCATCATTTACTGAAGCCGGAAAGCATCGCTGTTATTGGTGTTTCCAGGGATATGAATCCCGGGCATAATATTCTCAATAATATTATCCAATCAGGATTTCCCAAGCATCGCCTTCATGTGGTTAAGCCCGGATGTGAAGCGATCAGCGGCTGCCGCTGTTATCCGGATGTTGCATCACTTCCCGAAGTTGTGGATTTGTTTGTACTGTCAATTGGAGCAGAACAAAGCCGGGATGTCATTGAGGAAATACTGGAAAAAGAAAAAGCTAGGTCCGTGATCTTGATTTCCGGCGGTATGGCTGAGAAAAAGGGAGGGGAAGACCTGGAAGAGAATATTCGGGATATGATTATGCGTTCCCGGGATGAAAAACGCTTGACTCCAGTCATTAACGGGGGAAATTGTTTGGGGATTATCTCCCAGCCCGGACAGTATGACACCACCTTTATCCCCGGGCACAAGATATTCCAGCAGCCTCATGAAAAACCGCGTTCATCGGGGCTGGTTTTGATCAGTCAAAGCGGCGCGTTTATGATATCGCGTTTGGCGCAGATGCCGGCGCTGTATCCCCGATATGCGGTTTCTATCGGAAATCAAATTGATTTAACCATATCCGACTATCTGGAGTATTTGAAAGATGATCCCGGTTCCAGCGTCTTTGCGGTCTATGCGGAAGGTTTTAAATCCGGTGACGGATTGCGGGCGGCGCAGGCCGTTAGGGAAATAACCGAACAGGGAAAAAAGGTTGTTATATATAAAGCCGGGAGAACAAGGGAAGGACGTTCTGCTACAGCCGGGCATACTGCTTCTGTGGCTGGAGATTATCAAGTCAATGTGGATGTTTTTCGTCAAGCGGGAGCATTCATCGCCGAAAATATCCATGAATTTCAAAGTATAATGCAAAATGTAAGTTTTTTGCAGAACAGGAAAGTATATGGCCGCAGAGTGGCCTTGATCTCTAATGCCGGATTTGAGTGTGTGATAATGGCGGATGGGCTGGACAAAGAGGCCGGTTTGGAGCTGGCGAAGTTTTCAGATTCTACAGCCGATGCGCTTTCATGCATTCTGGAACCACTGGGGATAAACCGCCTTCAGGATATCAAGAATCCTCTGGATATCACGCCCATTGCCGATGACAATGTTTTCAGCCGCTGTACTGAGGTTATTTTGAAGGACGAATCCGTGGATTGTGCCATCGTGTCTCCTTTGCCTATGACGCCTGCTCTCAATACTCTGCCTGCTTCTTCATATCACCAAGAAGATATTCGGCGGGAGGAAGGTATCGGACAGCGTTTGATTCGTCTGTTTCAGATGACAGATAAGCCCTGGGTGGTTAACCTGGATGCAGGGCGGCCTTATTTTCCGCTTGCGGACATGCTGGAAAAGAACGGCGTCCCGGTTTTTTTTAAATGTGACCGGGCTGTAGCGTTTATGGAGATGTATATAAGCCAGGGCTTGAGAAGGCAAAAGTGAATTGGGGAGGTTAGGATGAAAAAAACTATAATCATTTTTTTGAGCTTAGCCGCGGCTGTGTGGATGTTCGGTCAAACCGCGGATTTACCCTGCCGTAAGATTACGGACGTGTATGAACAGTATGCCGCAGATTTAGAAAAAATAGAGGAAATGAGACAGGAAATTAGCGACATTCATCCTCTTTTTGCAGGATTATATCCGGTTGCGCTGGTTGAAGGCAATTGTTTTTATATCTTTGATAACATATCTTCACCTGTGATGTATGAGCCGGTTCTCAGTCAAGCCAGCGGGATGGAGCTTCCCGACAAGCTGCGAGCTGCTTTTCCCCTGGATTTTTATCAGGGGAAATCAGCAGGCGTTATCACTCCCGATGCTTTTGAGACCACAGAAGGATACGTCAGTCTTTTTCATGAATTTGTCCATTGTTATCAAGCGGAGAATCATGAGCAGGAACTAAAAGCAGAACTTCAAGTGGCGGCAGAAGCTATGGAACAGGGGGATTTTATGTGGGAACTGGAACATCCCTTTCCCTTTGAAAAACCTGAATTTGTTGATTTATATACGCAGTGGCTGGAGGCCGACTTGGATATCCAGTCAAGGCGGGAAATCCGGAACGAGTTGAAAAGTATTTTGGATACCAAGGATTATGAATACATGATCTGGCAGGAATGGAAAGAAGGTTTCGCCCGTTATATTGAAAACGAAATCCGCAGGGGAGTGAAACTGTCGGAGAATACCGGCGGACGGGAAAAGCCTTTTAGCCGGGTGAGTTTTTATTCTGGAGGGGAGGTCTATGTCCGTTTTTTGCTGGATCAGAATCCGGAGCTGCAAACCAATTTGGCTGCCTTGTTCTATAAAATGCTCAATCGCGAATCGTAAATGGGGGAAGCCGCAAAATTGGATAATGCAGCTTTGGGATCCACCCGCATGCCATGAGAATAACGAGTCCGGCTGATTCCTGATTCAGGTTTGATTGGACATAACTTGACCCTCATAATAAAATAAATAAAGAAGCAATTAAGGAAGTATAACCATGTCTGATTACATTCAAGAAAACATCCAAATACTATTGGAAGAAATTCCTCCCGGCGTTAAGCTGGTTGCCGCCGCGAAAACCCTTAAACCCGAAGAAGTTCTGCGTGCTGTAGAGGCGGGAATTCAAATCGTAGGAGAAAATTATGTTCAGGAAGCTGAAGCTGCTTACAAGGCCATAGGACCCCGTGTTAAATGGCATTTTATTGGACATTTGCAAAGGAACAAGGTCAAGTCAGCGCTGGAAATTTTCGATATGATCGAAACACTTGACAGGATGTCTCTGGCCAAAGAAATCGAAAAAAGAGCCGCTTCCCGCGGCCGGGTGGTGCCGGTTTTGGTTGAAGTGAACAGCGGGAAGGAAGAACAAAAATTCGGCGTATTACCCGGGGATGTGGAAGATTTTGTTGAAAAAATTTCAAAGATGAGACAGATCAGCGTGCAAGGATTGATGACAATGGGGCCCATGTTCGGTGACCCTGAAAACGCACGGCCTTTTTTTGTTGAGACCCGCCGGCTGTTTGAAAGAATGAAAGAACTGGATTTACCTAATGTGGAAATGCGTTATCTCTCCATGGGAATGACGAATTCTTACCGGGTGGCAATCGAAGAAGGAGCGAACATGATTCGTATCGGAACAAAAATTTTTGGATCCCGTGACCGTAATGGATAAGAAAAGGATAGAGGATATGAAAAAACTTATCTCTGAACCGGTAAAACTCCATCAGGAACGAAAAGGCGGTGCCGCCAATTTGATGCTTGCGGCATTAATGCTGGAGGCAGCCAGAATGGTGGAGGGGGGATATGACATTCCTACTGTCGAGCAGGCCGGGAAAGCTGCTTTCGGATCGGAGCAGGGCTTTTTATCCTGGATGGACGAAGTCGGGCTGCTGGACTCGGTGAAATTCTTTTTTCATCTTGCCCGGAGAGAAAGAGAGGAAGATAGTCTTTATCAAAAATACGACAATTTTTTTTCCCCTCCGGAGATTCTGAAAAAGAGATTGGCTCAAACCGGAAAGACTGGGAAAAAAGGAATTAAATGGCTGACTCCTGAAGAGACCCAGAAAACCCCGTCGGACGCACTCACGATTAACCTGCTAATCAAACGTTTTCAAGCTGTGGCTTTTATGGTGGCGGCGGAAGTCGTTGAAGCCGGCCTGCTGACGGTGAAAGAAGCGGAAACAAGTTTTCGTCAAGCACTGCTATGGAAAGAAGGGCCTTTTTCGTTGATGAATCAAACCGGGATTCCGGAAGCAATGAATATGGTGACTGAGAAAATGGAGCTGTCCCACCGGAAGGAAATCAATTTTCCTATTCCGCAAATATTGATCGATCAAGTCCGGGAGAATAAATTCTGGGATTTGGAGAAAAGGGAGTGACCTCATCCTTTGAAAATATTCGTAAGCGGCAAGAGGAAGAGGAGGCTAGAAATCTTGCTCCCCAGGCAAGCCTGAGCTCGCTCAGCCGAGGACGTGAGCGCAAGGAAAGACCCCACTCCATACGGACAGCTTTTCAGCGAGACAGGGACCGGATCATTCACAGCAAGTCTTTTCGCCGCCTAAAGCATAAAACCCAGGTGTTCCTGGCGCCGTACGGAGACCATTACCGGACACGCCTGACCCATACCTTGGAAGTTTCTCAGATCGCCCGGACGATCGCTAAGGCTCTGCAGCTGAATGAAGATTTGACTGAAGGCATTGCCCTGGGGCATGACCTGGGGCATACTCCATTCGGCCACGCCGGAGAAGCGGCGTTGAATAAAATTATGCCGGGATTTACTCATTATGCTCAGAGTTTGCGGGTTGTAGAGAAGTTGGAATACGAAGGAAAAGGCCTTAATCTAACCTGGGAAGTCCGGGATGGAATCGTCAAACATTCTAAGGGCCGCGGTCAGATTCTGGATGCACCTGCATCAGAAATGCCGGCCACTTTAGAAGGACAGGCTGTCCGGATTTCGGATGTCATTGCCTATGTGAATCACGACCTGGATGATGCTGTGAGAGCCGGTATTATTCGGCATGAGGATATTCCGGAAAGACTGGTAAAATATTTAGGCCGTTATCATGCCCTTCGTATTGACTGTATGGTCAAAGATGTGATTAAAGCAACGATGGAGAACAGACTGGAACAAATTTCTCTGAGTCCGGAAATGAACCGAGCGATTGTGGATTTGAGAGATTTTTTGTACGAAGAAGTCTATTTTTCAGTGGCGGCCAAAGAACAGCATGGGAAAATTGATAAGATTTTAACCGACCTGTTTGACTATGTTATGGGGCATCCAGGGAAATATGTGAAGAATTTTCCAAAACAGGACAGCCAAAAGAAAAGAGTCGTGGATTTTATCGCCGGCATGACTGACCTGTATGCATTGGATTTATTCGAAGATGTTTTTTTCCCGAACAAAAAGATTTTTTAACCGTTCTCGGGTATTCGCTGTTTTCTTTTTTATTCCAGCATGGTTTTCCGGACTCCGAAAAAAGCCCGCCGCACTAAACCTTATTCCGGTGCGCCCATAATTACAAGTTCATTATGCTGAGTTTCCCGATTCCCGATTCATAGATATTTATCCTCAAGGTTTCAAGCGTTTTGCATTTTGCGTTTTGCAGGTTCTCCAACATCCTATTATTGCTTACACAGAAACAATAAATTTCAAGCAATCGATTCACGATTTCCGACTCACGATTCACTGAATGAGCCTAGATTGCTGTAAACGACGACAAACCTTTAATTAAATGTTGTCCTGAGGAGCGAAGTGAATATCTCAAATCGCAAATCTCAAAACTCAAATCTAAAACCATATCGAAGGACGGTTGATAATAAGGAAGCAGAGTCTTTGGAGACACTGTTGTAAATTGTGATAGTAAAGAGTGAAGAGTGAGGAATAAAGAGAAATCAAATATCAAAAATAAACCAATGTTGGATGTGAAGAATCGCATTCTCGATTCATAGATATTTATCCTCAAGGTTTCAAGCGTTTTGCGTTTTGCAGGTTCTCCAACATCCTATTATTGCTTACACAGAAACAATAAATTTCAAGCAATCGATTCACGATTTCCGACTCACGATTCACTGAATGAGCCGAGAGTCGGCCCGCCCGGAGGGTGAAATAATTGCGATATTTAAATAAGAAATTAGAAGGCAAGAGCGATTATTTGGTTGTTTTAATAATTATAATTCATACATTTAGTTAGAAAAATAGAAATAAACATCGCAATTATTTTATGAACGGGTCAGATTAGATGCGGCGGGCTACCCTGCGGAAATGAAATCCATAAATCGCCATTTTCACGGCCAGTGGGAATTTTCTTGGAAAATTGAACAGGCTGTAAAAAAGAAGCTTCCAGTAGTACCGTTTTCCTCTTTCCAGAAATCCCAGTTTCCATACAGATTTAAATAACGCCTTGATATCCTGAAACTTGACGGAGGGAACCTTTAAGGGAGGCCTTCGGTATTCACTGAGGAATGTTTTCAGCCGCTCATAATATTTTTTCTGAGAATAAAGTGTTTCCACCAATTCTTTGTAGCCTTTAACCAGTTTCTGATAGCCCATTTTGGGAATAAAATTGATGGAGCCGTCCATATTGTCTCCGGTGAAAATATTGGACAACCGGTTTTCAGAATCTAATCTTTTGTATAACCGCGTACCAGTCGGTGCGTTAAGCATGCCGACCATTGCGGTGACAATTCCGCTTTTCTGAATAAATTCCATCTGGCTTTTAAAAATGGAAGGCGTATCATGGTCAAAACCTACAATAAATCCTCCGGCCACCTGCAATCCTTTTTGATGCATTTTTTTGATCGACTCCATCATATTGCGTTTTTGGTTGTGAAATTTGCCGCATTCCGCCAGACTTTCGCTGTTTGGGGTTTCAATTCCGATAAAGGCGCTGTCAAAGCCGGCGCTGACCATGAGATCCAGCAGTTCATCGTCATCGGCCAGATTGATAGTGGCTTCCGTGATGTATTCAAAAGGATAGTGTCTTTTCTGCGCCCAGCCGATCATCGCCGGTAGTATGTCCGACTTTAATTTGCGTTTGTTTCCGATGAAATTGTCATCCACGATAAAGACGCCGCCTCTCCATCCGGCTTGATAGAGGGATTCCAATTCATGGATGAACTGTTGTCTTGATTTTGTACGGGGTTTTCGGCCGTTAAGCAAGGTGATACTGCAGAACTCACAATTATATGGACAGCCTCGTGAATATTGTATGCTCATTCCGGCATATTTTTTCATTTCGAGCAGGTCCCACTTTGGCGGAGGGGTTGAATTCAGGCCTGGAAACCCGTTAGATTTGTAAACAGGTTTAGGACAGCCTTTTTTTACATCATCAATGAATGAAGATAAAGTCAGCTCAGCTTCATTTAAAACGTAATGGTCGACGCCCATTATTTCCTGATAATGGGTGGTGGCCAAAGGACCGCCGGCCACAACTTTGACTCCCAGTTGATTGCAGCGTTTGACAATTTTTTTAAAAGAGTTCAAATGAATACTCATACCGCTGAGAAAAACATAATCGGCCCACAGGATATCCCGGTCGATAAGCGGCGAGACATTTGTGTCGACTAATCTTTTATTCCAATCCTGTGGGAGCATGGCTCCAACGGTAATCAATCCCAGAGGGATTTCAGAGGATTTTTTGGAAATGAATTTTATGGCGTCGGCGAAACTCCAAAATGTGGGCGGCGTTTGGGGGTAAACCAATAAAATATTCATGTTAATCTCCTCAACTGGATTGTTCATAAAAAATTCAGGTTAAAATTATATTACCAAATTCATCCGGGCTTTTGGGGTTTGATATGTAAAAGTAATGTAAAAGTCCGGCAATGAGGTTATAATAAAAAAAATGAGCAAGCAGAGATCTTTAACCCGCTATGTTGTCATTTTTGTCCTGGCCCAGGTTGCCTGGTTTTCGCTGCTGGGGTTATGGATCTACCGGTTTATATCTTCCCGCATGATTTTAAAGCAAGTGGATGAGAGTTTATCCTCATGGGTTATGTCGGAAAGCGCCAATATTTTTACGCTGATACTCGGCTGTATACTTTTTCTGGGGATATCAATTGGTATGTCTCTAATTTTCCGGAATTTTACGGTTCAATTTAAAATGACAAGCCTGTATGATAATTTTATCGCGAATATTACGCATGAATTAAAAACGCCTCTGGCGTCGATTCAGCTCAATCTGGAAACCCTGAAAAACCGGGAATTAGCCCGGCCGCATCAGGACAAATTCATTGATTTGATGCTGAAAGACGCCGGACGGCTGCAGCGTTTAATCAATACTATTCTGGAGGTCGCCGGTCTGGAACAAAAAAAAGCAGTGTATGAATGCGGGATCTTTACCGCAGGGCCGGTTATTCGCGACTTGATCAGGGAGTCAAGGGAGCAGTTGAATCTTCCGGAAGACGCTGTGACGGTCTCCGGTCAGGCGGATTGTCAATGTGTGATCGATAAAAATTCTTTTCATATTTTAATGGATAATTTAATGGATAATGCCGTCAAATACAGCCGGGGACAAGTCCGTATCAATGTTGAGCTGAGGTGCGCTCCCAAAAAATTTGTTATGGAATTTTCTGATAATGGGATCGGTATTCCTCCAAAATATCTGAAAATAATATTTTCTAAATTTCACAGGGTTTATCGCAGCGATGCTCCCAATGTAAAAGGAACCGGCCTGGGGCTTCACTGGGTTAGGGAGGTGGTTAAGTACCATGGGGGAAAAGTAAAAGCTTTCAACCACGAAAACGGCGCCACTTTCCAGATTGAACTTCCGGTTTATAATGCAGCCAAGAAACGGCATTTAAAAAGAATATTGAAAATGAGCCGGAAACTGAGAATGGGATTCAAATGAACCGGAATGTTTTTGCAGGAAGCCGGATTCTGTTGGTGGAGGATGAAGAAACCTTGGCGATCGGCGTTGAGTACAATCTGAATGAAGAAGGCTATAGCGTAGTCTGGGCGAAAAACGGTCGAGAGGCCCTGGAGTTCTTCGGAAGCAGGGCTTTTGATTTGATCATCCTTGATATTATGCTCCCATTTATCGATGGTTTTGAGGTGGCCCGGAAAATAAGAGAAAAAACGCCGCAGGTGCCTATCATCATGCTGACAGCACGGACCGGATTAAAAGACCGGGTGAAAGGTCTGGAAACCGGTGCCGACGATTACTTGACCAAACCGTTTCATCTGGAGGAGCTGCTGGCCCGAATCAAAAGCCTTCTGAGAAGAAAACAATGGTACCAGGCCTCTGCAGCGGATATGCCCCAGTACCGGTTCGGTGATAATGAAATCGATTTTAGGAATTTGACGGCAAAGACCGAAAATGAAACAATAAATCTCACCTATCAAGAAGCGGCTGTCCTTAGATATCTCATCCAGAATAAAAATCATATTGTTTCCAGAGAAGATCTTCTGGAGCATGTTTGGGGAATGAGTCCCAAAGTTCAAACCCGCACTGTTGATAATTTTATTGCACGGCTCCGCAAATATTTTGAGCCGGACCGCGGAAATCCAAAATATATCCAAAGTATAAGGGGGACCGGGTATATGTTTGTGGATAAGATGGAAGAATGATTCCCCCATGTCATTCCAGGAGCGGAGCAATGGGAATCTTAGAGTGCATCATTAAGCCCGCTTGCGTTTATTGAGTCCATCTAATTCTATTCAGGTCTATCTAAGTCTTTTCTAACTATCATGTCTTTTCGGTCTGTTTTGTCTATTCACGCAGACCGATGGTGTTGTTTCATTTTAATTTACTTCGATATATTTTTTTGATTTAAGTTTTAAGTTTTGAGATATACAAAGAAGCATGGCAAAGTTCAGATCAGTCAAATTACTCGGGGAAGAGGGAAAAGGATTATAATAGTAAATAAATCGTTGTCAACCTTTCCAGTTGACCATTCGTTTTACCAGTGAAAAAACAATGGAAGAAACAGTTTTAATACGAGCGGCCCGGGAGGGCAGGGACGACGCCCTCCGGGCTTTGTTTGAATCCAATAAGAAGAAAATCTATGCAGTGGCATACCGGTACATGCGCAACAAAGAGGATGCCGAAGATGTGGTTCAAGACACGTTTATCAAAGCTTTTGATGCCCTCGAACAATTCAACGATCAATCCGGCACCGCCCTTCTTTCCTGGCTATACCGTATCGCCATCAATACCAGCATTGATCTTCTCAGGAAAAAAAAGAGAATGAAAACCAAACTTTCCAATCCTTATCTGCAGGATCAGGCTTATGCTAAAACCGCAACAGATGATCCGGCCGATGCCGATGTGATCCGGGATGCCCGTGAGCGGATTGCCGCTGTATTGGATCAGTTGACGTCAAAACAGCGTATGGTTTTTGTTTTAAGGCATTTCCAGCATTTTTCTCTCAAGGAAATCGCCCTCCACATGAACTGTTCTACCGGCGGCGTCAAAAAACAGCTCTTCCGGGCCGTTTCCATGGTTAAAAATGAGCTGAAAGGTTTGATGACGGAGGAAGGACAATGAAATGCAAAAAATTTCGTCCTGATATTGTGCTTTATCTTTATGATGAACTGAATAATAAAGATAAAGAACAGTTGGAAGCGCACTTGAGCGAATGCCCGGAATGTGCCCTGGAGATGACGGAAATGCGGAATGTGTTCCATCTGGTGGATAAAACCCATTCCGGGCATTTGCCCTCAGCGGATTGGGATAAATGCTGGCACAGAATCAGCACCCATTTGACCCGGACATCACCCAAACCCAAGTTTAAACCGTTTCTCCGGTGGACCCTGGCAGCGGCCTCCGCCCTAATCGTTTTTGCCTTGGGTATCTTTTTCGGCCGAATGTGGATTTCCGGCCCGGATTCAGGTCCTGTAACCGTTTCATCACAATCCGCCTATGCGGTGCAGCTGCGTGATTATATCGGCAGTGTTAAACCGGTTCTGCTGGATTACTCCAATCAGGCGCAGCCAAATGGAGAGACAGTGGTTATTGATGCGGCTTTCCTGACAACCATGCTGCTGCAGAATTATGTACTGAAACAAATGGTTGCGGAACAAGATCCGCAAGCTGCACAAATGCTGGAAGACCTGGAATTGGTATTGCGGGAAGTCATTAATAAAACAGAGGATGATCCTGGGAATAGCGAAATGATCCGGGATTTAATAAAACAGCGGAATATCTTGTTTAAAATGGATGTTCTACAGAAAATATAGGAGAACAGAAATGAATAAAAAAATTATCTTTACAGTTGTAATGGCCATGCTGACGGCGGCTTTTGCTTCTGCTTGGATGCAGACGGACGACCAGGCAGAGAAATATTACCGTGAAGCGAAGAAACTTTTATATGAGAAAAATTGGGAGGAAGCGATTGTCCGGTTTGAAACCTTAGTGGAAAAATATCGGGAAAGCCGCTATTTGGATGAGTCCCTGTATTGGCTGGGCTACAGTGTGGACAAACTGAGCAGTGAAATGGGGAAGCTGAAAAATCAATTGGAAGCAAAGAAAAGCGCAGTTGAACGCTTGAACCATCTGATCGAAAATTACAAATCCAGTTCCTGGGTTGATGACGCCAGAGTGCTTAGGGTGAAAATCGCCAAGAGCCTTGTCGAAAGCGGTATTGTTGATTACCGCAAGTACATTAACGGCAGCCTGGAATCCGAGCTGGAAAAAATCGATGAAGAGGAAGATCCGGAACTGGAGCTTAAACTGGTGGCCCTCAACGCGTTGCTGTCGGTAGATGAAGAGAAGGCCTATCCCATTTTAGTTAAATTGATAAAGCAGGATAACCATCCGGAGTTGCGCAGCCAGGCTTTGTTTATTCTCAGCCGGTCGGATAAAGAAGAGGTCGGTCCTTTGATGATGGATCTGGCTTTAAATGACCCCAATCCGGAAGTCCGCAAGAACGCTGTGTTTTGGCTGGGGCAGCGGAAGAATAAGGAAGCATTGGATGCGTTGATAAAGATATATGACAAATCAGATAATCCGGAGATTAAAAAACAGATCATTTTTTCTATTTCTCAAATCGATGATGATCGGGTTCGGAATAAGCTTATCGCGATCGCTAAAAAAGGCGAAAATACAGAAGTCCGCGAACAAGCGGTATTTTTTCTGGGTCAGCACAGCGGTGAGGCCAGCCTGGATTTACTCAAAGACATCTATACCGAAGTGGATGACCCGGAATTCAGGACCAGATTAGTCTTTTCCATCGGAAGGCAGGAAAGCAAGGAAGCCCGTGATTTTCTATTAAAAGTGATCCGAAGCGACAACAGCATCGAGGTTCGGCGTCAGGCTGCCTTCTGGCTGGGACGCAGGAGCGGCCCTGAAATTCTAGGTACCTTGAAAGATATTTACCGCTCGGCCGATGACCGGGAACTCAAGCAGCAGCTCATCCACTCTATGTCTATGAATGATTCTGAAAAAAAGGTGGATGTGATGATCGAGCTGGCCAGGAACGAAACAGATCCCGAACTTAAGAAACAATTCATCTTTTGGCTGGGTCAGTCCGGAGACGAAAAGGCCATGATGTTTTTGCAGGAAATCATTAATAAATAACAAAAGTCAGGAGCGATTATCATGATAAAAATAAAAAGACTTCCGGTAATACCAGCGGCCGTTCTGTTCTTCACCATGCTGGCAACCGGATTTGCCGGGACCGAAGCCTTTCCTTTTCTTAAAGAGCGTGTCCATGACCTGAGTGGGGCGGTGTCCCTGGCAGCAGGATTGGAACAGGCACAGCGCCTATTCCATGAATCCGGCGAGGGGGAGCTTTATTTTGTCGGATACGAAATGATGTCCCGCCATCAGGTTCATCTGGGCCATTGTGATGAATTTGACCAGTCATATCAAATTGAAGCAAAGGGCAATGAAATAAAAGTCCGCAAGCAATCCGGAGATCATTCTGGGTTCTCTCGGTCCACTGATGCAGATAAACAAGGACCCGCGGGCATTCTGCTGCTTTGCCGGAGAGAAAAAAATCCGATAATTGAAGATCTGTTTATAATCGATCTCGAACAGGAATACTATTTTCAGAATGAACCTGTTTACTGGCTGGGAAAAAGGGAAAATGAAGAAAGCTTCACTTTTGTAACCAAAAAGTTTAATGGCGCCGTTGCGGAAGATGTGAAAAAAGCCCTGCTTTTCGCTGTCAGTCTCCATCCCGGAGACCGGACTTATGATTTTCTAAAACAAACGGCCTTGAGTAAAGAAACAAGGGAAATTCGCAAAAATGCATGTTTTTGGCTCGGAACCTATAAGGATAACAAAAGTTTTACCATGCTGCAGAATATTTTCAAGCAGACGGATGACCGTGAAGTCCGCGAACATATAATTTTCGCTATCCAGCTAAATGATTCCGATCGAGCCGTACGTGAGTTGATTCGAATCGCTAAAACAAACAACAATTCTGAGGTGCGTAAGAAAGCGGTGTTCTGGCTGGGTCAAAAAGCATCGGAAAAAAGTGTTCAAGCATTAAAAGATGTTGTAGGCAGTCAAAAAGAAGATATAGAAGTTAAAGAAAGCGCTGTATTTGCTTTAAGCCGGCAACCGGAAGAAAAGTCTGTCCCCATCCTGATTGATATCGCCAAGACCAACCTTTTCCCCGAAGTACGCAAACAAGCCGTTTTTTGGCTGGGCCAGAAAGCCACCGCCGAAGCCTTGCAATTTTTTGAAGAAATTTTGCTGAAAAAGTGATTGTCACCTTATCTCGCTGCAAAGTCTGCCAAGCAGGACTGAGGCCCAAGGAATTTTGGCTGAGTGCGGCTGTTAAAATTTATGGAGAATAACAATCAATGCGGTTACGCCCCATTGCCTTAGCCCGGTAGAGGGCCGTATCAGCGTATCTGAACAAATCCTGATGGGTCAATTCCGGTTTTTCGTCCGGATTCCAGCAAACCACTCCCGCGGATAAAGTGAAACTTAACGGCTCTTCCTCCGCCAGGACAGGATATTCTTGCAGATGGAATTTGACCCTCCGGCAAATATCAACGGCATTTCCGTTTGAGGCTGCGTGTATGAGGAGAATAAATTCATCTCCTCCCCAGCGTGCGAATGTATCGGATTCCCGGGTGTGTTTTTTTGCCCGTTCCCCGATTTCATGAAGAATTTGATCCCCTAAAGTATGGCCGTAGTGATCGTTGAATTTTTTAAATTCATCTATATCAAAAATTGCCAGGCATAGAGGGTGATGATGCCGGTGAGCACGTTTTATTTCTTTTTCAAAGATCTCATAGAAGTATCTTCGGTTGGGAATCCCGGTTAAATCATCCATGCGGGCTAATTCTGCCAATTGGTCTCGCTGGGTGCGGATCTTTTCTGTCTGTTCATCTACTAGATGTTTTAATTTTGCCCTTTGGTTTTTTAATCGGGCAACCCGGATGGCACCAACCGTGAATCCGGCCACTAAAAGGACCAGCCCGAGAATAACTTTAGCTAGAGGCGTTTGAGTGAATGTCGGCTCTACTTGGATTGAAATTCTTTGGATAGGACCGTTCCAGCGCCCGTGTTTCTGACGGGATTGGACCTCAAATTTATATTGACCGGGAGGAAGGCTGGCATAGCGGATGGAATGTTCCAAGGTGGGATCAGACCAGAAGTATTCCAACCCGTTCATACGGTAACGGTAAACTTGATCTTGTTCATTAAAAAAGCTTGGGGTTGAGAATTGGAAAACAATTCCCCGGGACTTGGATGAAAAGCTCAATTGTCTGGGCATAATATGATTTTCGTTATCAACGACTGCCCGGGTGATCAGGGGTTCTGAAGGTGGAAATTCACGAGTTTCTGAAGAGGAGATGACCGTCATATTCTGGCCGCCGAGCCAGATACGGCCGCGGCTGTCGAGTAACGAGGCGCCGAGATTACATTCGCCGACGGCAATTCCGTCATGGTGTCCGAAAAACTGATAATCTTGTCCGTCAAAATGAGCGATTCCGGAGTTAAGCCCGACCCAAATATCCGAATCGGAAATATGCACCATGTCGAAAAACACATCATTTTCCGTGAAATAGTTTTTCCAAGATCGTCCGTCGAAAGAGATGAGGCCGGAATCGGACAAAAACCACAGTTTTTCATCCCCCTGAACAACCTTAAACAGGCTGACGTCTTGTGCCCATTCGGGCAACTGGATTTTTTCCAGCCCTTTGGTGTGGGCGTAGGTGTATACAGACCGGCCCAAGAGATAGATCATCCTGTCGCGGGTTTGATAAATAAAATTCAGGCTGTCCGACCGATCGATTTTATCATTCAGGGAATGAGGCCGTATGACTTTGGATTCCGGGCTGAGAATAAACCACCCCTGAGTTGTTGAGATCCACACCTCTTCGGCGGAAACGGGCAGCAGGTTGTAAAGACCGAGAGCTCTTAATTCATCTGAGGGATACGAAATGAAAGTCCGGCCGTTCCAGAAGTTTACACCATTATAGGTTAAAATCCATACTTTTCCGTCTTCCGTTATATCCAGGTCGATTATACTGTTGTCAATCAGGCCGTGATCAGTTGTATATATCCGGTGTGTCCCGCCATTAGGAGGGATGGACACAATTCCCTTGTTGGTTCCCAGCCAGATTGTACCATCCGGCAGTTCCGTTACCGCCCACACCGCATTGACCGGGAAATCGCGGCGATAGCAGTAATTGCGGAATCCCATATTCGCAATTTTGTCCAATCCGCCTTCAGCCCCAAGCCAAATTACACCGTTCCGGTCTACCAACAGACAGTTTATCCAAGAGCCGATAAGTCCCTCCTCCTCAGTAAATCGCTTCACTTCTCCATTTTTCCAGCGGAAAAGCCCGTTACCAGAAGCAATCCATACGCTGTTAGCCGGTCCGCAGCGGCAAGCGAATACATTGGGATTTCCATTATTCTCAAATGGGAGCTCCCAAATATCTGTATTATCCGGACCGACCCTGGCAATAAGGCCGTTTTTTGTTAAAAGCCATAGGTTTCCCATTTCATCCAGGGACAAATCCGTCATGAGTTCCGTGCCAAGCCGGTCATAGGGGAGAGGCAGCTTCGTTGCAGGTTCACTTTCCAATTGATATATGCCGTCTGTTGTGGCGGCTATCACACTTTTTTCTTCCATGTCGAGAATGGCATTGACGGCACCGGATTTTTCCGGTACCGGATAATCAGGGCCACGGATGCCTTGGCGATCGATGTGATAATACCCTTTTTTCCCTCCGGCAAGAATACGGCCGTCGTTGAGTTTAAATAAAAACGGAATCCTGTCATGGCGGAAGCAGCCTTCTGTATCCGGCACAGTGTGGATTTGACCATCCGGAGTTAGAAACTGCAGCCCGATATCTGCATATAGAATCCAGAGAATTCCGTTGTTATCCGCGATAATACTGGATGGCGAGTTGCTCAGCATTCCGTGTTTTCTATTCCAATTCTGGAAAAGATGTCCGTCATAAACAGAAATACCTGCGTGATGGGCGATCCATAAACGGCCGTCTTCACCCTGGGCGAGGTGGTTAATAACCACTGAATCCAATCCTTCGTTGACACCGTAGTGGACAACCGGAAGTTCCTGGGAGTAGAGAGAATAAAACAAAAAAAACAGAAAAATCAATGAGAGAAAAAATTTCTGTGCATACAATTTTCCTCTAATTGTCTTTGTTTTCCGCATTAATATTCTACCCTAACCAATAAATAATTTAGTTTGAAAACAATTTTGATGCAACCCCTCAAAGGGTGATTTGCGGGGTGAAATTTTTCTCGAAAAGTAATAACCTGAATTAAGGAGGTTAATATGGCCATAGAAACACAAATAATCCGCATTTCTTCGCAGGGATTCCATGATATGCAGGATATAACCGGTAAAGTTGCGGAAGCATTGTCTCTCAGCCGAATACAAAACGGCACGGTTACTGTGTTTGTGCCCGGTTCCACTGGAGGACTCACAGCAATTGAATATGAATCCGGCCTTGAGCAGGATTTTGCAGAAATGATGGACCGGATCATTCCGCAGGGACGGTCCTATCATCATGATGCGCGCTGGGGCGACGGAAATGGGTTTTCTCATGTGCGGGCCTCTTTGCTGGGCCCTTCCCTGACGATTCCCGTGGTCAAAGGCCGGATGACGCTCGGGACCTGGCAGCAGATTGTATTTATTGATTTTGACAACCGTTCCCGCGACCGTGAGCTGGTGGTTCAAATAATGGGAGAAAAATAGACCTCCCCAGCATTGTTATTCAATGAGATTCGTTTATAATAGTCCTGAGGTATTCACAGGCCGGGATGGCCGCAGACGACGACATTTTTTAATTCAATGCCGTCCCGAGGGGCTTAGCGAGGAGGGATCTCAGACGGCGCTGGCACGAGGAAACGGAGACGATTTATTTGGCGCCGGAGGAGGAGAGGATGCAGCATGAGATCCTTACGGCCTGCTTAGCAGGCCTCAGGATGACCCGGGCGGGTCATTTTCGAACTAATAGGTTAGGCTAAGCAATACAGCAGTGAAATGAAATGAGTGATATTAAGAAAAAACTGGAGCGCCTCAAACAGGAACGGAAAGCCCGGAGCCGTTCCGCAGGGTTTCAGGAAATCTGGACGGAAATCGATGAGAAAGAGGGTCTGACTACAAAAGAAAAACTGGAGCAATTGATAACACTCAGAGGGCGGATTAAATCTGAAAAGCCTTCGCCCCAACCGCATCCGCTGCCTCTGGAACGAGAGGATATTCAGTTTACGGAAAACCCTTATTCTCTGGAAGCCCGGTATGGGAATATTCGTATTGGGCAGGGATTGAATATTTCCAGTGAAACCCTTGCACATTTAAGCAATGACCCTGCTTTTGAAAATTTGGATCTGTCTTCAGCCCTTTTTATCGACCTTGAAACTACGGGCCTTTCCGGCGGGACCGGTGTTGTTCCGTTCAATGTCGGCATGGGCTATTACCGGGATGATAAATTCTGGGTGGGGCAATTTTTTCTTGGTGAACTCGGGTCTGAGGAAAAAATGATTCAGGAACTGGAACACTTTCTGGAAGACCACAATTTTCAATCGGTCGTAACGTATAACGGAAAATCCTTTGATCTGCCGCTGTTGGAAACCCGCTATATCCTGCACCGAATACCGTTTAATTTAGGAGCTCTGCCCCATCTGGATTTTCTGTTTCCGGCCCGGTGCCTCTGGAAACATAAATTTGAATCCTGCCGTCTGACTTATTTGGCTAAAGAAGTCGTAGGGACTTACCGGGAAGATGATATTCCTTCCTCAGAGGTGCCGTGGCGTTATTTCGAATATCTCAAGACCGGAAATTATGATTTAATCGAACCTGTTTTATACCACAATGCCGAAGATATTCTTTCCCTGCTGGGAGTCGTAGTGATTGGAGCTTCTATCTTCTCCGAGGATGAAGAAATGTGTATAGCTGATGCCATGGACTTTTTCGGAGCGGGTAAAGTCATGGAGCGACGCGGAGATACCAAAGCCGCTTCCCGTTTTTTCACTAAAGCCTTGGATGGGGATTTGGATGAGCCGACCGGCATGTCCACCCGGCGGCGTCTTTCCCTTCATTTTAAACGGACGCAAAACTGGAAACAAGCGTTGATGTTATGGAGGGAGATGGCGGATATAGAGTCACCCTCCCGCGACTTGCTGTTCTCTCTCCGAGAGCTGGCTATGTATTATGAACACCAGCGGAAAGATTTTGCGGCCGCCTTTAAATATGCTGAAGAAGGCTATGTTGTCTCCATGGGTTTTTCCAATTATTATGAAAGTGATTTCTCGCACAGAAAAGAACGTTTGAAAAATAAATTAAAAGCGTATAATAAGAAAATTAATAAATAAGGAGTCATCAGGCCATGAAAGCCATGCAGCTTCAGAAATTCGGACCTATTGAAGAAAAACCCTTGAAATTTGTGGATTTGCCCCGCCCTAAACCTAAAGACGATCAAGTACTGATCAAAGTCAGGGTTTGCGGAGTTTGCCACACTGACCTCCATGAAGCGGAGGGCGAACTTTCTGAGATGAAGCTTCCAATAATTCCCGGTCATCAGGTAGTCGGAGAAGTCGTAGGCAACGGCCCCATTGCCTCAAGGTTCCAAAAGGGAGACCGGGTGGGTGTGGCTTGGCTGTATTCCACGGATGAGACCTGCCGGTACTGTGAAAAAGAAATGGAAAACATGTGCGAAAATGCAACTTTTACCGGATACCATGTCGATGGGGGATTTGCCGAATATATTGCTGCTCCTGAAAACTTCGTTTATTCTCTGCCGGAAGCCTTTCCGGATGAAGAAGCGGCACCGCTGTTATGCGCTGGTATTATCGGTTACAGGGCTTTGCGCCTAAGTGAGATCGACCCTGGACAGCGCCTGGGATTAATTGGATTCGGTGCCTCGGCTCATATGGCTATCCAGGTCGCGGTCCATTGGGGCTGCGAGGTTTACGTTTTTTCGCGCGCTGTGGAACACCGCAGGCTGGGAGAAAAACTGGGAGCGGTTTGGACCGGCACACTTGAAGATGACCCTCCGGAAAAACTGGACGGCATCATTAATTTTACTCCAGCCGGTTCCACTGTTCTTGACGGCATGCGGGTTTTGGATAAAGGCGGCATTCAGGTTTGCGCCGGTGTATATATGAGCCCTATCCCGGAAATGGACTATAAAAAATCTTTGTATTATGAAAAGAACCTGCGGAGCGTGGCTAATGCCACACGCCAGGACGGAGAAGAGCTTATCCAGATCGCCCCGGAGATTCCTATCCGTACTACCACGCAGATATTTCGCCTTGAAGAAGCCAATGAAGTTCTTAAGCTGATCAAGGACAGCCGGATAGATGGTGCCGCCGTACTTAAAATAAAAGATTGATAATTCCATGCCCTAATAAAGAAGCGCAAACTCATTTTCTATTGAAATATATCCTGTAATCCGCTATATTTATACCTCTTGACTACCAGTTATATGTTTTCATGCGTGCGCCCGTAGCTCAGCTGGATAGAGCGTCTGACTACGAATCAGAAGGTCGGGAGTTCGAATCTCTCCGGGCGTACCATCTAACGCCAGAAGCCTCTCCTTTGGTTTATCCAAGGGAGGTCAGATTCATCCGGCGGTTTGTTCTAGTGAATCAAATAATCCTGTCATTCCTGCACTTTTATCCTTACAATATACCGTGATACATACCTATCGGAACCCATCCTCTGTTGTCTGCTTCTCCTAGTTGCCGTAATCCGGCATGTGATCAAAGAGCATGACAAGAATTGGCAGCTTATGCAGATTGGTATCCCTACGGAAACCCATATCCCGATTTGTTCCGGGAGAAATAAAGTGAATCTCCGTTAAAGGTGTAATCGGATCTGTATTGTTCCGTTAAAAAGAGAGAAGGACGAATAGAAGCAGCAGGACAAGAATGAGTATGATTTTATTCATAGGTCTTTATGCTGGTAGGCTTTTATGGAGATAAAAGCGGACACGCTGACCAGGGCGGCTAAAAGAAGAATCATTAACAAATGAGATACTGGCAAAGTGAGCGAATTTTGTATATCCTTCCAAAATAATATAACTGACTGTGCTGTAAACAGCGGACCAGGCCGGTTCAGAAAAAGGGAAACCAGGTTATAGCCCAGCCATAAAACCGCGAAAAAACCGAAAAAAACAGCCGGGAAAACCAGCAGCGCTTTTCCTATGCTGAAGCGATAGTAAAACGGGAAAAAAACAGCCGCTAAAATCAAAGTAAAAAAAATAAGCAGGATACTTCCCTGCAGACTGATGACCGAACGGATAGCGGCGGTGTATTCGGTAAATACAAAGCTGTAGAAATAACTTGACACAAGACTCAGACCCAATCCGATGACAGCGATGAAAAAAGAAGAAATGTATCTGGACGTGACAATGGTTTGCTTTTTTATGGGGAGGCTTAAGAAGGTCAACTCTGTCTTGTATTTCTCTTCAATCATCGGTACGGCAATAATCATGAGAAATGAAAGCAGAACGGATGCCAGGAGGAAAAGTGATAAAGAAAAAACGAACATATTCATCAGAATGACAAAGAAAAACAAAGCGGGCGGCCAGAAGCGGCGGGTGATGAAAAAATCTTTCCAGCACAGTTTAAGCATTAATTTCTCCTTTGCTCAGCAGAAACATCAGTTCCTCAAGTGACGGTTTCTCAAGGAGGAAATCTTTGCCGGAAAAGGCATGCCGGAGGTGTTCTTTATTAGACGTCAATGCTTTAAATCCGACCTTGCTTTTTCGAATACCCAGAAAAAGCTTTTCCGTTTCCGGATTAAGAATATCATTTCCGCCTTTGACAACCGCCCATTTTTCGAACAGTTCATCTTTGGTCGTTGAGAACAGGATCTTTCCGTTTTGGATGTAGGTGATAAAATCCGTTGTCCGTTCCAGATCGGAGGTGATATGTGTTGAGAATAAGACGGCCTTGTTTTCATCCTGGATGAGCCGGGACAGTTTCATCAATAACTCTCGCCTGAAAACCGGATCAAGTCCGGTGGTGGGCTCGTCCATAAGCAGGAAGTCAGCGTTATGGGCCAGCGCTAAGGCCAGGGAAAGCTTCATTTTCGTCCCTCTGGAAAAGGCGGAAAAATTTTTGTTTTCCGGGACTGAAAATTCATCACACAATCGTGAAAATTCATCTTTATCCCACCGTGGATAAAAACGGGCAAAAAGGGAACCGATTTCCCTGACCTTAAGGTATCCGTGATAACGGGGTTCTTCATGGACGAATCCTATCCTGGATTTTATGGCGGTTTCATGCTCAATATTATCTAAACCAAAAACGCTGATCTCACCGGCTTGGCGCTTTATCATATTGAGGATTAATTTGATGATGGTGGTCTTCCCGGCGCCATTTGGGCCGATAAGCCCCATAATATAACCGGACGGCAGCCGGAAAGATATATCTTTCAAGGCAAAGCCGGGGTATTCCTTACAGAGCCCCTTGATTTCCAATGTATCCTGCATGGTCCCCCTCCTAAAAATCCCTCCGTGCGAAGAGAAACTGAGAAAATTTCAAAGTGAAACCATTAACCACTGCGGCAGCGAGGAGGATAAGAAACAAATAAATAAGGGTCGGATCATGATTTAACAAAAATTTGATTCCATCGGCAACAATACCGATAAAAGAACGGAGAATATTGTTTTCCCTGCTTACCGCCCGGGACAGGACTAAAACGAAGACTCCCAGGACCTGGAACGCCACAAGTCCGATCATGACTCCGGACAAACCAAAGCGGATAGTGAAGGGCCACAGGAAAGCCAGGAAAAAACTGGCAAATAGCAGAAAGACCAAGATGGATTTAATATTTCCAATTTGATAAATAAATTCTTTGTTCTTCTGGAAGATGGATATAAATATAATTCCATAGACCAAGGCAGCCAGAATCAGCATCCAGGAAGTCAGAAAACGCGCCAGAATGATGGTTTTGCGGGTTGTCGGCAGGCTGCAGTTGACAATCCAGGCTTTGAATTTCTCTTCCCTTGCCTGCAGACTTACCGCACAGAAAAGCGGCAGGATGAATGCCAGGAAAACGAGAGACAATTGGGCGGGAGTATCCCGCAGAATAATCCAAATCCAGAAAAAGACTGTGTATCCTGCGAAGATATAGAGTTGAGTCTGATTAAAGATCAATTCTTTGCGGATGTGTTTAAGCATTGGGGTTTCCTTTTCCGATAAAATACATCACGTCCTCTAAAGTCGCCTTTTCTATAACCGCGTCATGAGGCACCTGCGAGGAGGCAGCGCGAATATTTGCAGACAAAACATCGATTCCATAACCGGTTTTCTGATATCCCATCATGGCGGGGATATCTATTTCATTCAGCAGGTCAGCCCCGGCTTTGATAATGCCCCAATTGCTCAGAATATCATCCATCACAGTTGAAAAAACAATGCTGCCGTTATGAATAAAAGTGATATAATCCGCGATTCGTTCCAGATCAGAGGTGATATGGGTGGAGAAGAGAACAGTTTTTTCTTCATCCTGTATGATTTCCGCTATGCGCTCCAGAAGTTCCTGCCTGAAGACCGGGTCAAGTCCGGCGGTGGGTTCGTCCATAAGGATAAGGTCCGCGTCATGAGAAAGGGCTAATGCCAGGGAAAATTTCATTTTCATGCCGTGAGAAAGCTTCTTGAATTTTTTACTCAGCGGCAGTTCGAAGTCATCCATGAGTTTGAGAAAACGATTTTGATCCCACTTGGGATAAAAGGGAGCAATAGCTTTGGCGGTTTGTCTTAATTTGATGTCTTCATAAAATTGCGGCACATCGTAGACGAATCCGATCCGGGATTTGATTTCTGTTTCATGCTGAATGTTGTCCAGGCCGAAAAGCTCAATATGGCCGGCATTTTTCCGGATCAAATTCATAATCAGCTTGATGAGAGTCGTCTTCCCGGCTCCGTTGGGTCCGATAAGCCCCATCACATATCCTTTGGGAATATTGAAGTAGACATTATCTAACCTGAATTATTCATAAAAATATTGCGATATTTTTGTAATTCCATTTTTATCA